>DWYV01000061.1 GCA_019118525.1 Candidatus Bariatricus faecipullorum | reverse complement strand
GTTTTTTAGAAACCCTATATTGTATACATTTTCATTTTTTGTATACAATTCCTTCATTTGCATACAATGTAACACTTCCCGGTATAAATGTCAACAGGCAATCAGAAGAAAAGAAAAAAACTTGAAATTCTACCATAAATTGTATACAATGAAACCAGTTATAACCGTTTGGAGGAATGTACATGGCGGACAAAACAATCTCTCTTGCCGACCAGGCGTACAGCCAGATAAAGACCTCTATTCTGAATCTCACCTACCCGCCGGGCATGCAGCTTACAGAAGCCATGCTGACCAGAGACCTGGGTATGAGCCGTAATCCGGTACGGACAGCAATTAAGATGCTGCAGAACGAGGGACTGCTGGTATCGGATTACTATAAATCCATGAGGGTAAAGGAAATCACAGACAAAGATATCCGGGATATCTATCAGCTCCGGGAACTTCTGGAGGGTGCCGCTTTTAAACTGATTTTTGACAGCGGACGCACGGAAGAATATTCTTACCGGATTGAAGAAAAGTTTGTACATATGCGGGCTGCCGCCGGCAATGTATACGAATGGGAACTGGCCGACTCCCAGATGCATCTGGAAATTGTCAGCATTTTTGAAAACCCGCGCATTACCCGTTTCTACGAATCAAATCTTTCTGAACTGATACGAATCGGCCTTTACTCAGTCAAAAACGGAATGCGTATCGAGTCCACCAACGAAAACCTGAAAAAAATGATTGGCTATATGAGGGAGGGCAACTATGAAAAGGCCTATGCCATCCTGGAAGGTGACCATTTTAGAATAGGAAAAGACACAGCTCTGAAAGAACATCCATAATCACAGCGGGCGCCGCTTATCACGGCGCCTGCTGTATTTCATTGACCCAGACAGTCATCTCTCCCACTCCCCGGTTATTCCAGAGATAATAAGGAAGAAACGTCAGCTGCTTTTTCTCAAATGTATCCGGTTTTTCAAAACGGTAGAGCGAATGCTCCCATCCCTCTGTCGCAAGCTGGCACCCGTCTGTCAGAAGGGTTACCGCCCCCTCTTCCAGACCGCTTTCTGCCAGAGTAAAACTACTCTTTTCCGGCAGAAACATCCTGGTAAGTCCTGCACCATTGTCCACTTCCTCCAGGCAGTACACCAGCGGCCCCCTGGTGATGGCCACTTTTCCAATATCCGCCTTCACGCTGGGATTTGCATAATTGCGTTCTGCCTGCATTTCCAGATTCAGACTGATTTTATCTCCCGCCTTCCAGTTCCGTTCCAGATACAGATACCCTTTCTCCAAAACGCCTTCGGCGGTTTCTCCGTTTACCAGCACGGTCCAGTTTCTGCACCAGCCCGGTATTCGCAGGGCAACCGTCATCTGTCCCGGATTTCCCTGCATCGTCAGTGTTGCCTCTCCCTTCCAGGGCAGTCCGCTTTCCACGGCAACCGACATTTCTTTTTCCGGCACAGCGGCGACTCCGCCTATGTAGAGATGAAACGCAAGCGTATCCTCCCTGATTCCACAGACATAATTTCCAAGGGAGGCAGTCAGTCTGGCCAGATTCGGCGGACAGCAGGCACAGCTGAACCATTTCTGCCTCTCTACATCAATGTGCTTCTTTCTCTGGTCCTTTCGGCATGCTTCCGGATTTACCTCCAGCGGGTTGGCGTAAAAGAACCGGGTTCCGTCTGTGGACATTCCGCTGATACATCCGTTGTAAAGAGTTCTTTCCATCACGTCTCCGTAGTTTCCGTCCAGTTCCGTTTCCAGCATGCGTCCTGCCCAGAACACCAGCCCGATTGCCGCGCAGGTCTCCCCGTAGACCTCATCGTTTGGCAAATCATAGGGAAACGTGAATGCTTCGCCGTACTCGGAGGAACCGATAGCTCCGGTAATATACATCTGCCGTTTTGTCACATCTTCCCAGAGCGTTTTTACTGCTTCCATCAGGCTCTCGTCCCCGGTCTCCCTGGCTACGTCTGTCATACCGGAATACAGATACGCTGCTCTCACTGCATGTCCTTCTGCATGTTTCTGCTCCCTCACCGGCTTCCCGGCCTGATAGTACTGGTACTGAAACAGACTCCTCTCCCAGTAAAAAGGATTGTGGTATTTTTCTTTTTCCTCCCGGAAATACAAGGGTTCCTGCCCCCGCTGACTGATAAAATATTCTGCCAGCCGCAGGTACCGTTCTTCCCCGGTGACATGGTAGAGACGTACCAGAGCCATTTCTATCACTTCATGCCCGGGATATCCATGGAGTTTTCCTTCTTCCCTGCCAAAAGTCCGGTCCACGCAGTCTGCCAGTTTTTTTACCACTTCCAGCAGAACGGTTTTTCCCGTCTCCTGGTAGTAGGCGACCCCTGCTTCAATCATGTGTCCGGCGCAGTACAGTTCATGGTTGTCCGCAAGATTGGTCCATCTTTTGTCCAGCCCGTTTATTATATAGTAGGTATCCAGGTATCCGTCCGGCTGCTGTGCCTTTCGGATAATTTCAATCACGCTGTCGGCAAGTGCTTCCAGTTTTTCATCTTTTTTCCAGGCAAGGGTATATGCAACTGCTTCCAGCCATTTTGCCACATCGCTGTCCTGAAAAACACAGCCCTCAAATTTTCCCTCTTCCATTCCGGCTGCGATTTTGAAATTCTGAATACAGTGGCTGGGTGCTGCGTCTGTCACCTGGTCGTTCAGCGCCTTCCACTGATAAGGTATCATCTTCGTCCTTACCATTTCCATTTTCGGCGACCAGAAGCTGTCTTTCACTTCATAGTTTTTAATGCCCAGAGGGTGAAAATATCTTTTTTTCTCCATACTCAGTGCCTGCCTTTCTTCCCTGTAAACGCAGAAGACTCTGCGTCCAGTGTCTTATTCTCATCTCCTATTATAATATTCCAGCGGGTTTTTGTCTGCACTTTTACTGCATATGCAAATACCCGCCGCCGGCAAAACCGGCAACGGGTATTTCTCTCATTCCATCCTCCGCACTCTTATGCGGATATCTGTGTTTTTTCACTGTCCACTTTATAAACTTTCCGCTCTTTGAACTCTTCTGCCTTTCCATCGTTCCAGTTCTGTACCGGACGGTAGTATCCGGTAATCCGGCTGTATACTTCTGTCCTTGCGCCGCACTTCGGGCATACATACTGTTCACCGGAAAGATATCCGTGCTCTTTACAGATAGAATAGGTCGGAGACATCGTATAATACGGCAGTTTGTAATTCTCTGCAATCTTCCGCACAAGATTGGCCGCAGCCTTCCAGGAGGGCAGTTTCTCTCCCAGAAATGCATGGAATACTGTACCAGAGGTGTACAGAGTCTGCAGTTCGTCCTGAATATCCAGTGCCTCAAAGATATCATCTGTAAAGCCAACCGGCAGATGAGAACTGTTTGTATAATACGGTGTTCCTCCTTTTTCTGCCGCCGTAATGATATCCGGGAACTGTTCCACGTCATGTTTGGCCAGACGGTAAGCAGTAGATTCCGCCGGTGTAGCCTCCAGGTTAAACAGGTCTTCGTACTCTTCCTGGTAATCAGACAGTCTTTCCCGCATATGATTCAGTACACGCACTGAAAATTCCTGTGTCTCTTTATGGGTCAGGTCTTTCCTAATCCACTTTGCATTCAGGCCTGCTTCATTCATTCCTACAAGACCGATGGTGGAAAAATGATTTCCAAATCCGCCAAGGTACCGCTTGGTATAAGGATACAGTCCTTCGTCCAGAAGTCTGGTAATAACCTTACGCTTGGTGTCCAGGGACCGGGCGGAAATATCCATCAGACGGTCCAGACGGTGGAAGAATTCTTCTTCGTTCTCAGACAGATAGGCGATTCTCGGCATATTGATGGTTACCACGCCAATGGAGCCGGTGCTTTCACCGCTTCCGAAGAATCCGCCGGATTTCTTCCGGAGTTCTCTTAAATCCAGGCGGAGACGGCAGCACATGCTTCTGACATCGCTGGGCTCCATGTCACTGTTGATATAGTTTGAAAAATACGGAGTCCCGTATTTTGCTGTCATCTCAAAAAGCAGACGGTTGTTCTCTGTATCGGACCAGTCAAAATCGCTGGTGATAGAGTAAGTAGGAATCGGGTACTGGAATCCCCGCCCATTGGCATCGCCCTCAATCATAATCTCGATGAAAGCTTTGTTAATCATATCCATCTCTTTCTTACATTCACTGTAGGTGAAATCCATTTCTTTCCCGCCTACGATAGCTGGTTTGTCTGCCATGTCGTTTGGCACGGTCCAGTCCAGTGTAATGTTGGAGAACGGAGCCTGGGTACCCCATCTGGAAGGAGTATTTACTCCGTAAATAAAGGATTCGATACATTTTTTCACTTCCGGATAGCTCAGATTGTCTGTTTTGACAAACGGAGCAAGGTAGGTGTCGAAGGAAGAAAACGCCTGGGCGCCGGCCCACTCGTTCTGCATAATCCCCAGAAAGTTCACCATCTGGTTGCAGAGCACGCTCAGATGCTTTGCCGGAGCAGAAGTGATTTTTCCCGGAATCCCTCCCAGGCCTTCCATTATCAGCTGTCTTAAGGACCAGCCTGCACAGTAGCCTGTGAGCATGGACAAATCATGAATATGAATGTCCGCATTTTTATGCGCATTGGCAATTTCCTCGTCATATACCTCAGACAGCCAGTAGTTTGCCGTAATGGCGCCGGAATTGCTCAGAATCAGTCCGCCCACAGAGTAGGTAACTGTAGAATTTTCTTTCACACGCCAGTCATTAACTTTTACATAATTGTCCACGATTGCCTTGTAATCCAGAAGCGTGGATTTCATATTACGGATTTTTTCCCGCTGCTTTCTGTACAGGATGTAGCCTTTTGCCACATCGGCATAGCCTGCCTTAATGAGTACTTCCTCCACACTGTCCTGAATGTCTTCTACAGCAATCAGTCCGTTCTTAATTTTCGGCTCAAAATCCGCCGTTACATTCAGTGCCAGCATATCTATGATGCTGGGATGATACTCTTTTTCCTGGGCCTCAAACGCCTTCTGAATTGCGGCACTAATCTTCTTTATATCGAATTCGGTAATCTGCCCGTCCCTCTTTGTCACCTGATACATTTTAATTTTCCGTCCCCTTTCATCTTATGTCGCTGTTCTTTTATGATAGCATTCCGTGCAAGGACATGTCAATACGAAATAACAAGATATAGTGTATACATTCGCCCAGCCCCCACATATGTTGATTTTTCTGACTATTCCGTCCCGCGCACTTCCGTGTCAGACACGTATGTTTTCAGCATATCTGCCCACTTGTGCAGGGTTTCCGGCTCCCAGGCATGAAGCCCGGGGTGGATAATATCTCCGGAATCCACGAACTGCTGAAGGCGGTATTTTGCCGAGCCGGCAATCCATATCCCGGTATCCCGCAGGGACTCTTCTGTGTGAAACTCTCTGACTACCGTAGTCCGGAATTCATAAGGCACCTTTCCCTCCATCAGGAACCGCACACTTTCCTCTACCGGCCCGGTATCAAATTCCGGCATTCCAACGGTGACCGGATAAAGCTCCCGGCTGTTTTTGATGTCCATGGCCACATAATTCACAAGCCCGGCGTTCACCAGTTCCTCCAGCCTCTCCGGAAAGGTCCCGTTAGTATCCAGTTTTACCAGGTATCCCAGCTCTTTTATTTTCTTGATAAATTCGGCAAGTCCCTTCTGTATCAGCGGTTCTCCTCCCGTAATACAGATACCGTCCAGAACTCCTTTTCTTTTCTTTAGAAATTCCAGAATTTCTTCTTCGGTGTAAGTTCCCTGTTTCTGACTTGCAATCGGCACCAGATTCCCTCTGTCCTCCAGCACAAGTGATGCATTGTGGCAGAACGGGCACCGCAGATTACAGCCGCCAGTAAATACCGTACAGGCAACTTTCTCCGGATAGTCCAGCAGGGTCAGTTTCTGTAGTCCTTCTATTTTCATGGTACTCCTCCATTTCCTGTTATCCGTATGCGTTCGCACCGGTATATCCTTCTGTTTCCTGCATTCAGTATAACACGGTCTGTTTCCTCCCGGAATTTTTTCTTTCATTTTGGACGAAACTGGTTGATTTTCTACCGGGAAATTCCTATACTTACCATAAATCGTTTTTTGGAAAGGAGCAGCTTTATGTTTTTCTCATCACTCTCTCCAAAGCAGCGGCATCATGTAACCGGGATTATCTACAGTATCCTGGGGGCTGTTATCTTTGCATTTGGACTGAATATATTTATCATTCCGCTCTCTCTTTATAACAGCGGATTTATGGGGGTTGCCCAGCTGATTCGTACCTTTATCGTAGATGTATTCCATCTGTCCCTTGGTCAGGTAGATATTTCCGGTTTTGTGTATCTGCTTCTGAATATTCCCCTGATTATTCTGGCATGGACGAAAATGGGCCGGGGATTTTTTATCCGGACAGTTATTACGATTGTGGTACAGACCGCCGCCATGACCCTGATTCCCATTCCCCGGACGCCTCTCATTGAAGATTACCTGACTGCCTGCATTATCGGCGGACTGGTTGCCGGCGCCGGTTCCGGACTGGTTCTGCGGGGAAGCAGCTCGGGCGGGGGCCAGGATATCCTGGGTGTGTATCTGGCTCAGCGGTTCCCCGGATTCAGCGTAGGTAAAGTGGCCATCATTATCAATATATTTGTTTATGGCGTCTGCCTCTTCCTTTTTAATATCGAGATTACCATTTACTCTCTGATATACGGGGTCATCTATTCGCTGGCCTGCGACAGAATGCATATTCAGAACATCAATGTCAGTGTTATGATTTTCACAAAAAAATCCGGCATTCCCCAGGCCGTTATGGAGCAGATGGGACGGGGCGTCACAAGCTGGGAAGGAGCGGGAGCCTATACCAATGAATCCACCCAGGTTCTGATGGTAATGATAAATAAATATGAAATTCATCAGCTCCGGCAGATTGTACACAGCATTGACTCCCAGGCTTTCATGATTTTCACCGAGGGCTGTTCCGTGACCGGAAATTTCGAACGGCGTCTGACCGGTTAGCAGCCCGCTGACGGGGCTTATCTCAAAACAGCAGAGGACCTGAGGCTCTCCTCTGCTGTTCTTTTACTTCTTCCTGTCAGGGAACCACAGTTCCCACTCTTTCGACAAATCCAGGGGATGCAGTTTCCCTCCATAAATCTGATACAGCTGGCTGGCCATGTTGGGGACAGTACCGGTATCATAATCGGAATCACCGATACCCACATGGGCTCCGCCATAAATCCCCATGATGCTTTTCCCATCCAGCCGCTCGTACTCTTCCCGAAAATTTTCTGCCATCTTGTTTTCCCGGTAAACAGAATCTCCGGATTCCTTACTGTAATATCTCTCTCCCTGCTCCATGTTTTCCACAGCGCGCCGGTACTCTTCTGAATCGTTCTGGCCCTGGTCTTCCAGATACTGAAGATAGGCAGGTCCGGTGGACCAGTACTGATGTCCCACATCTGTTCCGTGAAACACGGTTTCCGGACATTCCTTTTTGATTTTCTTCCAGAACTCCCAGGTATATTCAGAATTTCCGGCAGTCCCTTCCGTATTCTGATACAGCATCTTCAGAATCTCATCGTCCTCCTGCCGCATCCAGATATTCATAAATTCAGCCTGATAATACGGAGCTTCGATAAATAAATCACGCATACCGTTTACATGATAATACTGGTTCCACAGCCGGAACTCTTCCTCCAGGATGACTTCCTCGGAATGGGCCTCCCCGTACAGATATATCTGTCCCGGCTCCAGCACCGGCGCCTGTTCTTCCATGGCTGTTTTCACCGGCAGAATCAGAGCTGCCGCAAACACCAGGACTGCCGCCGCCTGAATAATCCGCTTTTTCAAATGAATTCCTCCTTCCTCACTCCATGAAGTCCAGTATACACCTGCTTTATTTTTTTGCAAACAAACAGTATATAACAGTTGACAACAGTTTTATACTGTTATATACTGTTTGTATCCAAAGGAGGTTACCGCATGAAAATCATGATTCAAAGTTCATCGATGGTACCAATCTATGAACAGATAGTGGAACAGATTAAAGCGCTTATTCTAAACGGAACCCTGAAGGAAAACGATGCTCTGCCCTCTGTGCGCAGTCTCTCCAAAGATTTGCGCATCAGTGCCCTGACTGTAAAGAAAGCCTATGACTTTCTGGAGGAAGAAGGACTGACAGTAACGGTTCACGGGAAAGGCACTTATGTGGCCCATCCGGATTCTTCCCGTCTGCTGGAGGAATATCAGAAAGAAATTGAGGAAACACTGGATACCGCCTTCCGAAAAGGAAAGCAGTACGGGCTGTCCCGAGAGGAACTGACAGAAATGGCAGAACTGATTCTGGACGATGTGTTTTAGGAGGAAATGAGATGTTAAAACTGAACCATATTACCAAGCACTATCAGGATTTTACACTGGACTGCTCCCTGGAGGTAAATCCCGGGTTCGTCACCGGACTGGTGGGACCAAACGGAGCAGGAAAAAGCACTACCTTTAAAGCGGCCCTGGGGCTGATTCACACTGACGCCGGTTCCATAGAATGGTTCGGTCGGAAAGTCTCCGCACCCGGCCCTGCCATGAAGCAGGAAATCGGGGTCGTCCTATCCGAATCCGGATTCAGTGAATATCTGACAGTAAGGGACATCGTTCCCATCCTGCAGAGCCTCTATCCCCGGTTTCAGAAGGAAGCGTTTCTCAAAAACTGCGACCGTTTCCGTATCCCGCCGGATAAGAAAATCCAGTCCTTTTCCACAGGAATGAAAGTCCGCCTCAAAGTTTTAACCGCCATGTCTTACCAGGCCCGTATTCTGCTTCTGGATGAGCCCACTGCCGGGCTGGACGTTCTGGCAAGGCAGGACCTGACAGATATGCTGCGGGAATATATGGAAGGAGAGGACCGGAGTATCCTCATCAGTTCTCATATTTCCAGCGATTTAGAAGGGCTCTGTGATGATATTTACCTGATTTCCGGAGGACGCACCATTCTCCATGAAGACACGGATATTCTTCTGGGGAAATACGGCGTACTGAAGGTAAGCGATGACCAGTTCGCCTCTCTGGACCGGCAGTATATTCTGCGGACGGTAAAGGAGCCTTACGGCTACCGCTGTCTTACAGATGAGAAACAGTTTTATGTAGAAAATTATCCAAAAATCATTGTAGAAAACGGCAGCATTGATGACACAATTATGCTGATGGTAAAGGGGGATGTGCTGAAATGAAAGGACTGTTAATCAAAGATTTTTCTCTTCTGAAGAAACAGAAAATATTTTTTCTCATTATTCTGATTCAGGGTGTGGCATTTTTCGGATTTGGAGAGCAGGCAAATATCAGCTTTGACGTTTCCTTCATAACATTTATTATGTGCTTCTTTACTGTCAGTACTATCAGCTATGATGAGTACAACCATGGGAATGCCTTTCTGTTTTCCCTTCCGTTTTCCCGGAAAACCTACACTGCCGAAAAATACGTTTTCGGACTTCTGCTGGGCGGCGTCACCTGGCTGGCGGTATGTGCTGTTTCTTCAGCAGTTGTTTACATCCGGTTCCCGGATACTTTTTCTCTCCAGGAACTGTTTACGACTTATCCTCTGTATCTGGCCATGGCACTCTGCATGGAAGCGGTGCTGATTCCTTTCCAGCTGAAATTCGGCGGTGAAAAAGGCCGCCTGGCTCTTATCCTCTTCTTTGTGGGACTCTTTCTGGCCGGAATGCTGCTGATAAGAGTTCTGAAAAGCTGCGGCATAGACCTGGACGCGATTCTGACTTCTTTTTCCATGTATGGCGCCCTGACTTTCGCGCTCTGCATTCTGGCGTTCACCGCCATACTGTTTCTGCTCTCCCTGGCGCTCAGTATCCGGATTGTAGAAAAAAAGGACTTCTAAAATGTGGCGCCCGTTCTAAACGGGCGCCCTTTTATTTCTCTTCTTCCTGAAGCTCTCCGGCAATACACCGCACGGTTTCCAGGTCTTCTTCCAGCATATCGGCGATTTCTTCCAGAGTCATGCCCTTTGCCAGTTTTTTCTCTACCAGCTCCCGCAGTTTAGAGAGCCGCCCCTCTTCCCGGCCCTCTGCTCGTCCTTCTTCCCGGCCTTTCTGGCGGGCTTCCTCCCGGTCATAATATCTTTCTTCCCAGGCCTGCATATATTTCACCCCGACTTCCTTTCTGTGCTTCGGTGATGTCCGGTCTCTAACGGCACAGTCCCTGCTCCCGCAGTTCTTTCCCCGTCCGGATATAGGCTCTGGCACTTTCTGTCAGTCCTTCTACCTCTTTTGGCAGGAGACCCCGTTTTACTTTCGCCGGATTTCCCATCACCAGACTGTTATCCGGTATTTTCTGATTTTTAAGAACCAGACTTCCGGCGGCTATCAGACAGTTTTTGCCGATTTCCGTCCCGTCCATCACCACGGCTCCCATGCCTATCAGACTGTTGTCCCCAATCCGGCAGCCGTGGAGAATGGCATTGTGCCCTACCGTTACATAATCTCCCACTATCGTGGGAAAATCCACGGAGGTATGGACGGTACAGTTATCCTGGATATTCGTGCCTTTTCCGATTATGATTTTATTATCATCGCCACGAAGCACTGCGTAAAAGAGAACGCAGCTTTCTTCCCCCACTGTCACGTCTCCGGTTATTACAGACTCTTTTACAATACTGGCGGACTCTGCTATCTTCGGTCTGTTTTCCTTCATCTGAATTTTCCCTCCTGTTTCGCAGATTTTTCTTTATTCTACCACATCTTCCGGATTCCGGATACTTTTTACCCCCGCTCTTCCCGGATTGCCTTCTCTTGACATTTCTGTTTCCTTCTTTTATACTTAAATAGTTTGAATTAAAACTTTTTTTCGGGAGAATTTTAAAATGAATCCACATGATTTACATCATTTTCTGCGGAGCGGCTATCTTTATTCCAGCCGGGCTATTACCCGGGAAGTATGTTCCGGAGAGCTTATGCCGGGCCAGCCCAAGATTCTGGAGTTTCTGCTGATTCACGACGGGTGTACCCAGCGGGAAATCTCCCAGGGCTGTCTGCTGGACAAGTCCACTGTCACCAGTCTTCTCTCCCGGATGGAGAAATCGGGGCTAATCACAAAGAGACCGGAGGGGAAAGACCGCCGGTGCTGGCGGGTCTGTCTGACAGCCGAAGGGAGGGACCGGGCCGCCTGGGTAACCCGGGTATGCACAGATATCGATGATTCTGCCTGGAAAAATATCAGCCCGGAAGAACAAGAGACGTTCATCCGGACTTTTGAAAAAATCATGGAGAATTTAAAAAGACTGGAGGAAAATTTGTGAAAACATCTTTGTACCGCTGGTTCTGGTTTATTGCCGGAATCATCGTCAACTCATTTGGCATCGCCTTTATCACCAAAGCTTCTCTTGGAACCTCGCCGATTTCCAGCGTGCCCTATGTGCTCAGTTTTCAGATTCCTTTTTCATTCGGCCAGGTTTCCTTCCTGGTAAACATGCTCTTCATTCTGGGGCAGATTATCCTTTTAAAATCAAAGTTTAAACCGGTACAGTTTCTGCAGATAGCGGTGAATGTACTGTTCAGCGCCTGCATCGACTGGAGTATGGCATTTCTGTCCTGGCTGAATCCGGACAGTCCGGTTACATGCTTCCTTTCCCTGCTGACCGGCTGTGTCATACTGGCTCTCGGTATCAGTATCGAAGTGGCTCCCCAGGTACTGTACGTGCCCGGCGAAGGCATTGTAAACGCCATTGCTTCCGTATCCAGGAAAAAGTTCAGCACAGTCAAGGTATGTTTTGACGTTACTCTGATTGCCACTGCGGCGATTCTGTCCCTTCTTTTTTTCTCCCGGCTCCGGGGACTGGGAATCGGCACGCTGATTTCCGCTCTTCTGGTCGGGAAAATTACCGGATTTTTCCATAAGCGGCTTCCCCTTGTCTCCCAGCTGGAAAAGCTGGCCGTTTTCTCCTACTCAAATCCCGCCTGACTGCGGATGATATAAAGAGGACGGTTCTTGGACTCCAGATAGTCCCGGGACAGATACTGCCCCAGAATCCCCAGTACCATCATCTGTATTCCGTTCAGTACCAGAATCAGGAGAATCACCGGGAGCAGACTGCTGCCCCAGCTTCCCGCGGTTATCCGGTACAAAATACTGCCTGCCGCCACAGCGGCCGCTGCGCAAAAAGAAAGTACGCTTCCGGCTGTGGCCAGGGACGCCGGCGCACTGGAAAAAGAAAAAACCCCTTCCATGGCATAGGAAAAAAGGCTGCGGATGTTCCATTTGGACGTACCGGCCGCCCGCTCTGCATTGGGGAATTCAATCCACTTCGTGTCAAATCCCACAAAAGAAAAAATTCCCTTCAGATAGCGGTTATACTCCTTTACTTCCAGAACCGCATCTGCCATTTTCCGGCTCATCATCCGGAAATCCCGCTCCCCGTCGCTGAGATTCAGCTTACAGATTTTTCCCATCATTTTATAAAATCCGGAAGAAAGGGTACTGCGCAGACCTCCTTCCCCCTTCCGGTCCGTCCGCCTGGCCCCGCAGCAGTCATAGCCCTCCTGGGTAACTGTATGGTACATAGGCCCCAGAAGCTCCGGCGGATCCTGCAGGTCTGCGTCCAGTATCGCACAGTAATCCCCGGACGCATGGGAGAGCCCGGCATACATGGCCGCTTCTTTCCCGAAATTCCGGGAGAAAGAGAGGTATTTTACCCTCTTGTCCTGGCGGGCCAGCGTTTCCAGTATCTCCAGAGTATGGTCGCTGCTGCCGTCATCTACAAAGATAAATTCTGTCTCTGTCCCTTCGATTCTGCCTGCCACTTCCGCCGTTCTTCTGTAAAAAAGAGGAAGCGCCTCCTCTTCATTAAAGCAGGGTACAATAATACTGATTTTATCCATTTCTCTTCCTCCTTAAAAAACCTGTTCTTTCTGCCCGTCCCGGGATATCCGTTATCCAGAGCGTCCACAGTGCCAGACAGACCAGGGACACTGCCATGCCCGCGCGCTTTCCGGGAGGGGTAAAGCGTACCTGAATTTTATGCGTTCCTTTTTCCAGACGGGCTCCCGCAAATATCGTATTCACGGTCTCCACCGGTACCGTCTTTCCATCCACCAGGATTTCCATCCCTTTCTGTACCGGAATGGATGTGACAAAGTACCCGTCTTTCCTGGCGTTCACCCGGCAGGAAAGGATTTCGTTTTTTTCGGTCTTTTCCGGTGTGACCTCTGTCCAGAATTTCACATCCAGCACATGGGCGTCCAGAGTGGAAATCCGCACGCCGGAGATGGTATAGTCCCCGGAAACCACGTTGACCGGAAGTTCCCGGATTCCCTCCGGGGGACAGCAGAACACATACCGGAAATGGCTGTTTTCATTGGGGTAGGGCGCCTGCCGGGAAGACAGCTTGTTCCGCTGTCCGCCGATGTCAATTACTACCTTTCCGCCGTCCCGGGAGGTGACGTCAAATTCCAGTACCAGAATCTTCCCTTTCACTGTCTCCGGAAAGGAAATCGTATCCGGAAGTGTATCTCCCTTCCAGGGAACATCCACTCTCTCCCACCGGGAAAGCAGTCCGGACTGGTCTTTCCGACCTTCCCCGGAATCCGGGACAATGGTCTTCTGCATCAGGGCCGCCGCTTTTTCCAGATCCGAAAGAGTCCGGAAGCGGCTTTCTCCCAGCAGGGAAGAACTGAAATAGGCAAGCGGCATTACCGAATGGTTCTCTGCCAGCACCCTTCCCCCTTCTTCTTTTACCACCTGGTATCCCGGAGATACACGTCCTTTCTCTGTCTCCACCGTACGGATGCCCAGAAACCGCAGGAGAAAGGGATTGTCCGCCGGAAGGACTGCCAGACGGTTATTTATCTGTACCGGGGTAAGCAGCAGATGATAGTAAGTCTCAATATATGCATCGTTTTTTATCGAAGTATAAAGGGAGGTCCGGTTTCCCCCTGCGGTCCGGTTCCCTGCCTCCAGTGGATTTATCAGATTTTCAAACCGCCAGAGGGTATCCTTTTCTGCTCCTTTTGCCAGCGTTTCCTGGGCGCGCATTTCTTCTGCCTCCCTGACAGTCACCCACTGCTCCCGCTGTGCCGTCTGCACATACAGAAGGCAGGGCAGAATCAGGAGAAGGCCAAAAGCCGGCCAGGGCAAAGCCTTCTGCCGTCTGGAAAGAAGCAGGCCCGCCGTCACCGTCAGCGCCAGAATCACAGCTTCCGCCAGAAGCAGGGGCGCCCGCTGTTCCTCTCTGTGAAGAACCAGCACCGCCGCCAGAAAGGCCAGGGGCCACAGCTTCCACCTTCGCTCCTTCCATATGGCAGTCAGCACCTGAACCGCCGTCAGTACTACCAGGGGCAGAAAGGGAATCAGACTCTTCGCCCGGACATAGAGCGTGCCGTTTAAAAGCCAGGCCGGGGCGCCCCAGAAGCACAGCGCCAGAAACGCCAGACACTCCCGCCGGTACCTGCGAAAAGTAAGTCCCGCCAGCAGCAGATACAGGACGGCCCCGGTCAGACCAATTCCGTAGGGACTGAAAAGCAGGGAAGAAAAGTCCGGCCAGAAGGCCGTTACCGCCTCCCGGATACTTCCGGAAGAACTTCTTCTGTGTTCCAGCAGGACCAGCCCCGTGGGGAGAAGCAGAACCATGGCCATTCCCGTGGACAGAAAGGCCGTCCGCAAAAAAGGTTTCCAGAACGTTTTTCTCTCTTTTTTATACCAGTACCAGGCCAGTACGAGAAAACAGGCCGGGGCGAAATAAAAGCTGTACAGATATATCAGAACCAGGACCGGCGGCAGAAATTTCTCCTTCTTTTTCTGAACCAGCAGCAGAGCTCCCACAAGAGCAGGCATATAGTTGATAAACATGACCTGCCGGTGGGTCTGGAAAAAACATCCTGCCGTCAGAAACAGAACGCTTCCAAAAAAAGCGGGCACTTCTTCCCCGTCCATCTCTCCTTTCAGCCACCAGAAAAAAAGCTGGACAGCCAGAAAATACCCGGCCACCATACAGCCGGACAGGAGATATTCCATGGGAATCCGGGGAAAAAGACATCCCAGCAGAATATCCGGTCTTCCAAATCCATAATAGGCACACTGGTACCCGTTACTTCCGCTCCCCAGATTCAGAAAATCAGGGAACAGGGTATGCCCTTCCAGACAGGCGTTCCGGATACTCTCCGCCAGGGCCACATGCTGGCTGAACCAGTCCATATGGGAACCGTAGACCACCCCCGCGGGAACCACCGCCGTAAGAATCAAAAAGAACAGAATCGTCAGAAAAAAAGGACCTCTCCAGGTCTTCCAGGTAAACTGCCGTAAACGTTTCATGCTGTCTTTCTCCTTCCTGCATACCTGGTATCCTACACCCCGAATCTTAAGAAACGGTAAAAGCCCTTCTAAAAATTTTTGAAGAAATCTTAAGAAAAAGAAAAGAACAGATACTTTCTGCTATAATGGCTTTAGATTTGGAAATCTGTGCTGAGGAGGGATACGGTATGGAACAGCCATGTATTCTGGCGGTGGATGATAATCCGGAGATTCGGGAAATTATAAAGATTCTTTTGTCCGGAGAAGGGTTTCTTGTAGATGAAGCCGCAAACGGCAGCGAGGCACTGAATCTGGTAAAAGAAAAAAGCTACGACCTGATTATCCTGGATATTATGATGCCCGGGCCAAGCGGCTACCAGACCTGCCTGGAAATCCGGAAATCCAGCAATGCCCCCATTTTGTTTTTAAGTGCCCGGACCCGGGAAAGCGATAAAACCCTGGGATTTTCCAGCGGCGGTGACGACTATCTGGCAAAACCCTTTTCCTATAACGAACTGGTCAGCCGGGCCAGGGCGCTGATTCGCCGCTATCAGGTATACAAGGGAAAAGAAGAAACGGCCCCTTCTGCTCCTGAGGTCTTTTCCGTCTTTCCCTTCCATGAATACCGGATTGATGAGGGAAGGCGGACTGTCACAAAAGACGGCGCTGAAATTGAGCTGACCGATACCGAGTTTGAAGTACTCCTGGTTCTGGTCCGGAACCGCCGGCAGATTTTCTCTGCCCAGCGTCTCTATGAGGCAGTCTGGGACGAGCCCTATTATTATGGCGCAAACAATACAGTCATGGTTCACATCCGGAATCTCCGGAAAAAAATCGAACCGGACCCGAAAAATCCACGCTATATTCAGACAGTGTGGGGAAAGGGGTACCGCTGTGATTAACTGGATACGACACTGGAAAATACGGACCCGGCTTCTGCTTCTGCTTGTGACTCTGGGGATATTCTGCTGTTTTCTGTTCTGGGTACTGTGGAAAAATCAGGAAAATTTCTGTACCCTGCTGGAAAAAGCCGGCGTCGACGCCTGGGATGAGAAAGCCTTTCTTGAAGATTTAAAAGAGACCGCCCGGACCTGCACGGTACCGGACAGCCCCCCGGACTGGGATGAAAGCGCACCCCGGTACCGGGAAGCTTTAAAAAAAATGGAACCGGTTTTTGCCTTGTGCGACGATTACACGAGCCTTGGGATTTACGGAATCAGTGACGGGCTGTTCCGCTGCTACTGGCAGCCGGATTACCTGCGTTCCCGGGTGACAGGCTTTCTGTTCTCCACCTCCCATGGATACCTGCTGGGAGAAGAGGCAAATGAGCTGGCTGTCACCTTTCAGAACGGAGAGTTTGACGTCCTCTACAGTTCCTTTCACCGGACGCGCTTTATCTATCCTTATCTGGCGGCGTCTCTGATTTTCTGCATTCTTCTGTATCTGGGAGGCGTCCTCCTGTTTGTGAGCAGAGTTCTCCGGCGGATTCGGAAGGTAGAAACGGAAATCTGCCACATGGCCACGGGAGACCTTTCCCGGTCCGTTCCCGACTGCGGAGGAGATGAGATAGGGACACTGGCTTTCCAGCTGGACGGCCTGCGGCAGGCCCTGGACTCCCATATCCGGCGGGAAGCGGAAAACCGGAAAGCCAGCCAGGACCTGGTGACTGCCATGTCCCATGATTTGCGCACGCCTCTGACAATTTTAAACGGCTATCTGGAAGTACTGCGCCTGCACCGGGAGGACCCGGCCAGGCAGGAAGAATACCTGAACCGCTGTCTGGAGAAAACCCGGGATATCCGGGAACTGACAGACCGGATGTTTGAATACGCCCTGGTCTATGATGCTGCCGAACCTATATCCCTGCACCCGGTTCCTCTTCCTTTTCTGGAACAGTGCCTTCGGGAAAATGCGGACTACGTCCGCCTGGCCGGATTTACGACAGAACTGGATATTCACTGTCCCCAGGGGCAGCTTCTGGCTGATGAAGTCTCTCTGAAACGGGTATTCAGCAACCTGTTTTCCAATATTTTAAAATACGGGGATAAACATACGCCGGTAACCGCCAGTCTCGGTGTTCACCGGCAGCAGGTAAAGCTCTGTCTGCGAAATGCTGTCAGACCGGACATTTCCCTGACGGAAAGTAACCGGATTGGGCTCAAAAGTACAGAAAAAATCATAGAGCTCCTTGGCGGGGAGCTCTATGTCATCGAAGACGAATTCTTTTTTCTGGCGGAAATTACGCTGCCGCTCTGTGACCAGAAAGCGTTTACACTTCCGCCCTGCGGATAACCGGATAGCCGGCCAGTAAAAACACCAGGGCCGTGGCGGCCATTACCGCAGTCCCCATAGCCGGGTTGGGGATATTCTGGTTCAGCCCCATGACCCAGGTCACCTTCTCCAGAAGCGCCTGGGCCATCCGGGGATACTGCATGCTCCAGTAGGGAAGTCCCACAAAGAGAACTACCGGCAGTCCTGCTGCGATAAGAATGCGGCATATTTTTCCAGACCGGTAGAACAGCTCCGCGAGAAAATATCCCACGGCAAAGCCTGCCAGATTCATGCAGGTGGTAAACACCAGGTTCACCGCCAGAGCCGCCAGGAGCCCCCTTCCGGCAAACCATCCGCTGTAAAGGCTGCTGCCCATATTGTCTATCCGGATACCATCAGGCCCTATAGCCGTCAGAAGCCGCAGAATGAAAAGCTCGCCGGCCGCCAGCAGTACACTGAGCACGGCCATGGTTCCTGCACTTGCCAGATAATACTGGCGGCGGGAAATCCCGTTCTGCAGACACATCCAGAAATGTTCTTTAAACATACACATCCCCATTATCATCGCAAACACAGCTCCGGTCATACCGCAGGAAGCTACGATACTTGTTCCGTCTTCTGCCGCAAAACCGTCGTTGCCCACCATACCCAGCAGCATCAGGGCCGCCAGAATCAGCATATAAAGCAGACACACTTTTACCAGGTCCCAAAGCTGATATTTTATTACTTTTCTCATCATCTCGTTTCCTCCCTCAGGCCTCATCCGTCAGCCGGATAAAAAGCTTCTGTAAATCCATTTTTGTAAATTCCAGACCTTCCGGCAGTTCCTGCTCAGGCCGTCCCAGCACATAGGCCGTCTTCAGTCCGCCCAGCATATCCGCCCCTGCCAGGTCTTTGTCCCTGGTATAGGAGTCTACCAGGGAAGCCGGACCGGATACGGTGTAGCCCATGTTCAGCAGTTCCTCCGTATCCGCAATTTTCAGGACTTCCCCTTTTTTCAGAATAATCACTTCTTCCACAATACCTGCCACTTCCTCAATCAGGTGCGTGGAAATGACCAGGGTAAACGGCTCCCCGGCGTAGCGTTCCAGCAGAAGCCGGTAAAACAGATCCCGGTGATACGCGTCCAGTCCCAGCACCGGCTCATCCAGAAACACAAAAGGCGCATGGGTGGAAAGCGCTACGATATTTTTAAATATGGACTGGTATCCGGTGGAAAGTCCTTTGGTCTTCTTCCTGGTATCCAGCTGAAACAGTTCTGCCAGATGCATGGCGTATTCCATATCGAATTCCGGAAAGAATTCTTTCGTCCACCGGAATATCTCGGACACCTTTCTGCCCTCCGGGAAAAGATTCTTTTCATTTACCAGATAAAGTTTTCCGTTTACTTTTGGGTTCTCCCAAAGGGGCTCTCCATCCATGGTAATGCTTCCTTCATCCACAGCAAGCCGGCTGTTAATCAGATTCAGCAGCGTAGATTTCCCGGCTCCGTTTCTGCCCAGAAGCCCATATATCTTTCCTTCCTCCAGCGTGATGTTCACATGATTCACTGCCCGGACAGATTTAAAATTCTTTGTCACATCTTTTATCTCGATTCTGCTCATTTCCCAAATCCCCTTTCTATCATGCCAATCAGCTCATCTCCGGTAATGCCCAGGCGCTTCGCCTCCTCTATCATCCTGTCTACATAATTATCATAAAACTGCTCCTGCCTTTTTTTCTTCAGCTTCGCCACGGCACCTTTTGCCACAAACATACCTACACCTCTTTTCTTAAAAATAATCTCTTCCTCCACCAGAAGGTTAATTCCCTTCAGGGCTGTTGCCGGATTAATCTTGTAAGTAACAGAAAATTCAGTAATTGACGGAATCTGAGTTTCTTCCGGAAAAGCTCCGGTAAGAATCCCATCCTCAATCCCTTCCGCTATCTGCAGAAAGATAGGTTTCTCGCTCTCCATGTTCAGATTCATGGAATTCCTCCTTTCTCCGGTCTATATTTCTATTCTTTTCACCGTCCCTTTTCTTTTGTTCTGGCATTATCATATACTATTTTGGTTAATTATTCAAGTAATTAACTAAAATACTTTGCTTTTTCAGATACAGGAAAGAAGAGACTTTATTTACCGGATTGACGCTTTGCAAAACTGGAATTATAATGAAGATGATTATCAGAAAGGGGAACTGAAATAATGAAAGCTTATGAACGTTTATTGAACTATGTCGTTGTGCGGACGCCAAGCGATGAGAACAGCAGTACTTTCCCTTCCACAGAGCAACAGTTTGAACTGGCCAGGCTTCTGGTTCAGGAAATGCTGGAACTGGGAATTGAAGATGCCAGGGTAGACGACTACTGCTATGTATACGGAACCGTTCCGGCCACACCGGGCTGCGAGGACAAGCCGAAAATCGGTTTTATCGCCCATATGGATACGGTATCCGATTACTGCGACCATGATATCACGCCGGTTCTGCACGAGAACTACGACGGCGGGGACCTGGTACTGGGAACCAGCGGACGCTCCCTGACTGTAAAAGACTTTCCGCACCTGCCCCAGTTAAAGGGACGGACTCTGATTACCTCCGATGGCACCACTGTACTCGGGGTAGACGACAAGGCCGGAATCGCCGAGATTCTGACCATGGTAGAACGGATTAAGGCAGAGAACATTCCTCATGGGAAAATCTGCATTGCCTTTACACCGGACGAGGAAATCGGAACCGGAACTACTTATTTTAATGTAGAAGAATTCGGGGCAGACTTCGGCTACACGCTGGACGGGGATGGAGAAGGTGAAATTCAGTACGAGAACTTCAACGCCTGCAAGGCTGATTTTGAAATCACCGGCTTCGGCGTACACCCCGGCGCAAGCAAAGACGTCATGATAAATGCCTGCCTGGTTGCCATGGAAATCAATGATATGCTGCCCGGCTGCGAGACACCCAGAGGCACCGAGGAATACGAAGGCTTTTACCATCTGACCGGTATGTCCGGGGACGTGACAAAAGCAGAACTTCACTACATTGTCCGTGACCACAGCAAAACCATGTTTGAAGCACGGAAAAGTACCCTGCGCCTGATTGAAAAAGACCTGAATGAAAAATGGGGCGAGGGAACGGTAAAACTGACGATTACCGACCAGTATCAGAATATGGCTGAGATTATCGCCACCTGCATGCATCTGATTGAAAATGCAAAGACTGCCTGCGAAAACGCCGGCGTTGAGCCCCAGGTTCTTCCTATCCGGGGCGGTACGGACGGCTGTCAGCTCAGCTTTAAGGGCCTGCCCTGCCCGAATCTGGGTACCGGCGGACACGCCTACCATGGTCCTTTCGAGCATACTACCGTGGAAGGTATGGACAAGGCTACCGATGTGATTGTAGAACTGGTAAAACTGTATGCTCAGTAAGAGCAGGAAAAGCAGGAGCTTTGGGCTCCTGCTTTTTTATTCCTTATTTCTTTATTTTTCTATATTTTCCGGCTGCCGCACCTGCCAGTACCGCGCCTGCCACTGCAGCCATGGTCCCCCAGAGCACCGCATTGGCACTGTCTCCGGTTCTGACTGTATCTGTGTTCTGGTTCTGCCTGGTTTCACTGGTCTTTCCAGAAGCAGAAGTCTTTTCTGCATCTGTGTCCGGCTTATCCTGATTCGGTTTTTCCGTATCCGGGTTTTCCGGCTGTATTTCTGCATAAGAGTAGACATAGGTAAGTCCTTCGTCCGCCTTTGTATAGGCAGCTTTCAGGGCAGGATTCCAGCTCCCTTCCGTATACCCTTCTGCCGGAAACTGACCTGCTTCCGGCACTGCGGCCACAGCGCTTCCGTCCACGGACGGATTCCCTTCTGCATCTGTCAGGGTCAGGAACCGGGTCACCGGTTCTGATGTACCGTCATTCCAGGTCCCGTTTTCCACCGCAAAAGTCACTTCAATCTGGCACTGGTCCGGAATCTTGTCACTGGTTCCGTCCGGCCCCGTCTGGTCCTCATACCATACGAAAGTAATGTTTACATCACTTCCGTCAATCACGCCTTCCACCTTATAGTCCGCCGGGTTCGTGTCTTCCATTCCTTCTACGGTAACCGGTCCCAGTATCCAGCCTCTGTTGTAAATGGCAGTACTGACATTCCAGCCTGTCCCGTCTTTTCTCGTGTAAGTACTGGTGCCTCCTTTTTCTGTGCTCAGGCTTCCGTCGCTGTTATAGAATAACGTGGTAACTGTAATCTTCCTGTCCTGCGGGACTCTGTAAGAATAGACGTACACAGCCCCATCGTCCTCTTTGGTATAATTTGCTTTCAGGGAAGGAGACCAGCTTCCTGCAATATATCCGGAATCCGGTTTTCCCCCTGCTTCCGGCACCCCGGCCACAGCGCTTCCGTCCACGGACGGGTTCCCTTCTGCATCTGTCAGTGTCAGGAACCGGGTCACCGGCTCTGATGTCCCGTCATTCCAGGTCCCGTTTTCCACCGCAAAAGTCACTTCAACCTGGCACTGGTCCGGAATCTTGTCACTGGTTCCGTCCGGACCCGTCTGGTCCTCATACCATACGAAAGTAATATTCACATCACTTCCGTCAATCACGCCTTCCACTTTGTAGTCCGCCGGGTTCGTGTCTTCCATTCCTTCTACGGTAACCGGTCCCAGTATCCAGCCTTTTTTGAATATGGCTGTGCTGACATTCCAGCTTGTCCCGTCTTTTCTCGTGTAAGTACTGGTACCTCCGAATTCTGTGCTCAGGCTTCCGTCGCTGTTATAAAACAGAGTCGTAACCGTAACCGTTCTCTCTTCTGCTGCTCTTTCTGAAAAAGCAGAGACCGCTTCTGTCTCTTTTACACCTTCCGTTTTCCCGGGCAGAATTTCCGCTTCTGTTTCTGTCTCTTCCTCTGTCCCTCCGGCTTCTTCCGCCGTTTCCTCGCCCGTATCTTCCGGTGTGCTTTCCTCTGTTTCTACATCAGTCTCATTCCCGGATACGGTTTGCTCTGTCTCCACGACTGTTTCGACTGTTTCCTCCGGTTCTGCGCTGTCCTGGGCAAACACTGCCGCCGGCTGTACAGAAGTCGCCAGAATCACTGCGGCAAGACCTGCGTAAGCCCCTTTTTTCAGAATTCCCTTTACTTTTCTTAATACCATGATGTCTCTCCTCCTTAACTCTGTCGGCAATAAGCTGTTATTAGAATAAAAGGCGCACGTTAAGTCCTGAATAGTATTCTGTAAATTTCCTTTTAAAAACTGTATAATTTTTATAAAAAAAGCTTTTTCTGTGTTTTTTTTGCAAATACAGCAAATCGATTGCATTTCTCTCTTTCTTCACTTATACTGGCAGTAAGAAAGGGGGAAACTGTAGTGAAAAGAAACTATCTGAAAAAAACATGTCTGGCGGGGCTGACCGTTGTCCTTCTGAGCACTTTGACCGCCTGCGCCCTGTCCGACACCAGCAATGAAATCAGTGAACCTGCAAAACGGGTGATTGAGGCCATGATGACTGCCCCCAATGAGGAGCTGTTTAATCCCGACTGTATAACTAACATTGGCCTGGAAGCGGAATTCAGCCCGGAAGATTCCGACAAATCCGCAGAAGCATGGGACGAAATGGAAGGAAACTGGGAAAAAGAAGTGGGGGACTGCTTTGCAGAAGGCAAACTGGATGAATTTCTTACAGAGGGCCCCGGAACACTCTGGCTGGGAAACGCCTATGTATCCGATACAGAAGTTTCTGTGGGAGAAATGACTCTTCAGGAGAAAAGCGAAAACACCGAACAAGTACTGGTAAATCTCCAGAACGGCGGAGAAACCGAAGAAGTTCTGGTCACCTTCCAGTACGATGACGACAGTCTGATTACTTCTGTAATCTTTGAAGAACAGTCCTGATATTAAAATGAGCTGACTTGTTTTATAGCACTGGGGACGGGTACCGGCTGGCCGGTACCCGTCCCCAGTGATGTCTAATGGGTCGTTCCACCCGCTTCCGGTTTGATATCTTCCGGATTTTTTACTGCCGCCTCTATGGCACACTCCAGGCTTTTTGCGATATCCTCAAGGGACATGCAGGGGGTGCCGTTCGGCTTATCCACCACCTGAGAGCAGGCATAAGGTACATGGATGAATCCGGCCCGGATATTCGGGTACTTTTTCTGTGTCAGATACAGCACGTTGTACATCACGCAGTTGCATACATAAGTTCCTGCCGTAAAAGAGATGTGACAAGGAAGGCCGTGAGCCCGGACATTTTCTACCATGGCATTGACCGGAATCGTGGCAAAGTAAGCGGTATCCCCGTCTGCCTGAAGGGGCTCGTCCATGGGCTGCTCCCCAGCGTTGTCCGGGATTCTGGCCTGAGCCAGGTTGATACCCACTTTTTCCACAGTTACGCAGGAGCGGCCGCCTGCCTGTCCTACGTTAATTACGATATCCGGCTGATATTTTTCAATGCCTTCCTCCACGGCCGGGCCGCTTTTGGAAAACACAGTGGGGATTTCCATTCGAATAATCTGCGCACCTGCGATTTCCTCCGGCAGAAGTTTTACTGCCTCATAGGCCGGATTTACACTTTCCCCTCCAAAAGGATCAAAACCAGTTACCAGTACTTTCACGTCTGTTTCCTCCTCTTATTTCTTGTTTATTTCAGAATAATCATGTAGCAGATCTGGAATACCAGCATAACAAGAGCAATCACAACCTGATTTCTGATTACACCAAATTTACTCTTCATCTCCAGAAGCGCTACCGGCACAATGTTAAAGTTTGCGGCCATCGGGGTCATCAGAGTACCGCAGTATCCGGCTGTCAGGGCAATCATTCCAACCACAACCGGGTCCGCGCCATAGGCCAGTACGCAGGGGCCGCCGATACCTACAGTCATAACAGTGATAGCGGCAAACGCATTCCCCATAATCATGGTAAAGAGCGCCATTCCTATACAATATACAATGATACCAACATTTACGTTTCCCTCCGGTACGATATTGCTTACCAGAGCGGAGATAACATCACCGACTCCCGCGGCAGTAAAGATTCCGCCCAGGCAGGCCAGAAGCTGCGGCAGCATACATAAGGGGCCCATGGTGGAAAGAAATCTCTCAGAGTCATTTAAAAATACCATGGGTTTATTGTCCTTTGAGTAAACCATCAGGATAATCATGGAGAGAATTACGCCAAGTCCGATACCAACCAGAGAACTGATATCGGTAAAGAAAGCAAATATCAGCGCCATAATTCCCATGGACAGTGCCGGGATAAAAATCTTAAATCCGATTTTCTTAAACTGTCCTTCCATGTACTCTGCGCTGGGCACATCCATATGTCCCGGTTTAACCTGACGAAATACCGCAGGCAGAATCATTACGATAACCAGGGCACCGGTTACTCTGACCGGCAGCCAGTTGCCAAACGCACATACCACGCCGAAGGCACACCAGAAAATGGCGGTTCCCACACGGGAAGGATTCTCCTTGTCCAGAAGATTTTTAATGCCGGCGTAGATAGTAATCAGTCCGATTACCATATATACAATTTCCAGAAGCTTAGTTCCAAGTGCAATTTCTGCATCCATAAAAAATGCCATAAGCTTTTCCTCCTGTTCTGTTCTTTCCTCTCACCCTATTTTTTATCTCCGTAGTATTTCTTTCTCAGCATTTTGTCGCGCATGAGATAGTAACAGCATGCCACTACCAGCGCTACAAGAGCTACGGGAATTTCTACTGCGGCAAGGTCCAGAAGTGACACTTCATAGCCAAGGGAATCAAGTGTTCCCTGTACCAGCAGTCCGCCGGACCCTCCTACGAACAGAACCTGGAAGAAGAACCAGGCCACATTCTCCATACCGGACGCCATCCCTTTCACTTCTTCAATATGTCTTTCATCCGGTTTATGACCGGCCGCCTCTACTGCTCCTTCTGCCATGGGCATTACTACCGGACGAACGATTCCGGCCACACCGCCGAAGCCTACGTTAAATGCGGCAAAGAAAGAACGAACAACTCCATAGATACAAACAACCACGCCGGAAGTCACTCCCTTGAATTTTGAAATCAGAGCCGCCGCTGCGCTCCTCAAACCGTTTCTTTCCAGTGTACCGGAAACCAGCAGAATCAGAATAAAGATTGCCATGCTCCGGTTGCTGACAAAATTGGTACCAAGCTGGTCCAGAAGCCCGGTAACGCCAAGTCCTCCCACTGCCGCTGTTACGATGGCAGAAAGGAAAATAATCAGAATGGAGTCAAGCTTCAGGGCAAAGCCGACAATTACAATCACAATTCCTAACAGTTTTAAAAGTTCCATAGGTTCCATAATTGTTACCCTCCTTCAGATAAGTATGTTATTTATTTTCATGCCTCTATCCGGCAATGACAGGTCTCTGCCGGATACAGTGCACGGAAATCTGGTCCCCCGAGATGTCCTCCTTCCAGTCCAGAACCAGGTCTGCCCCGGAAAGCATCTCAATCGCAGCCTCATCATGAGCCACATGGGCGTCCGCACAGAGCTTCAGGTAACTGCCCTGGGCCGTCTCGTCCGCTACCTCGCTGGTGTAGGATACCGAAGTAATCCAGGGGAAGCTCACCGCAGAATAATGGTGACCTTCCGTCCTCTGGAACGGAATCCAGTAATTTATCATGTCTTTATAATAATCCGCAGGGAAGAGCTTCGGCATCCAGCCGTGGGCGTATTTCTCAAATTGAGCCGCCCAGGTTCTGTTCCACCAGGTCATCTCTGCGTCTTCTGCAATTTTATCCGCTATCCGGTCTTCCATCTCTTTATTCAGCACATAGTTGCTCCGGTATTCTTCCTCTGTCACGTACCAGAAATAGCCGTACAGAAGGGAACGGGGCAGCCAGAAGCCTTTGTAGGACGGGGAAGTATAGCCGGAGAACTGCTGCTCCCACTCATGACTGGGTACTCCGTGATTGTCTACAAAGATGTCCGGCAGATACCGGTAAAACAGACGGGTTACCGCCATAGCCTCTCTGTGAATCGTATCTTTCTTAAAATACTCCCTGCTGAATTCCTTGCCTACCGCGCTGAATCTGGCCACATGGAACTTCCAGAACGGATGCTCTTTCTGCAGTTCATAATGAATAGCGGCGCCGTCCGGGTTCTCCATGGGAACCATAACCAGGTTCATCCTGTCGGCCAGTCCTTCGTATTTCTTTTCCGACAGAAGCTTCTTCAGAAGCAGGAACATGGCCGTGGTACCGGACACTTCATTTGCATGGTGCCGGGTGTTGATAATCTCCGATGGATACGTACTCAGCCGTCTGGTCCGGGACACGTAACCCTCCCCGGAAGGAAGCAGTTCAATAGCGTAAATTTTTCTGCCCAGCCAGGACCTGGCCACGCAGGACACTGAAATTCCCGGCACTCTCTTTAACTGCTCCATGATGTGAATATATTCGTCGTAGCCTATCAGGGTCTCACCGGTAATGTCTACCTGGAAAATGGACAGGTCTTTGGGGATTTCCTCGGTCTCCGGAAGCAGGGCACGGATTTCTCCCTCTTTTGTCTTCCAAACCAGGGCCGCTGTATTGCCGAATCCGTCTGGTCTCTCCAGCAGGCCTTTCTCCGCCAGTCCGGCGTAGGCTTTTACCCTGCCGGTTTCCGCCCGGGTTGTGATTTCCGCCTCCAGTTTTCCGTCCCGAAGGGACAGTCCGGAAAGGAAGGTCTCCGCCTCTTCCCGGCTTCCCGGCGCAGCCAGAACCTGGCCGCCCTTTTCCACGGAAGCGGTATGGCGAACCTGGCCGGAAAGTACGACCCGGAAACTGGGAGCCCCCTCTCTCTGATGAATCACCGGAAGAATCAGTCCCGGTGCGTCCAGCAGGGCGCCGCTTTTTTCGATTCCCAGGTTTTTAAAATAGTCCGCCCCCACAAAATACATATCCTCATGAAGCGCATCCAGAGGAGAAATTAAATCTTCCCGGCTTTCCAGCCGTATCTCGGGCTCGCTGACACTCACTTCCAGCCGCAGCTCATTGAAGAAGGGCTGTGCGTCGTCTGTAATATTATCACCAAATTTTTCTTCCACATACCGGCGGCAGTCCGGAAGAACCTCTTTCTGATACGTATCCCATATCTGCTCCAGGTCGGTTTTTATCTTTTCTTCCAGTACCGTTTTCCCGTTTACCAGAACTTTTACATATCCCGTGGACGGATGTACTTTTCCCATTCTGGGATATTCATCCAGGAAGGGCCGCTCCGAGCAGGCCGCCAGGCAGGAGCCTTCGTAAACCGGATTGCCCTCTGCGTCCTCCGCCGTGCAGTGGTAGGTCAGCTTTTCCCCGCCTTCGTAAACGGAAAACTCCACCTGGTCCCGGGAAATTCCCAGTCCCTTTGTCAGGACGTCCTCAATCGGGTAAAGTTCCTGAAGATACCGGATAGGCAGGTCATACCACTTGTCCGGGTTATCTGCTCCCAGGTTGTGATAGGAAGGGGTGGCTCCGTTTTCATCCAGCCATTCTGTCTCTCCTTCCGGCAGGAAGGGAGCAAATGCGATGTGGACTTTTGCGGCTTTTTTCTCAGCCAGTTCCGGAAGAACCGCCTCTTCCAGCCAGGAAAATCCCTGCTTGTATGCACAGAGTATCCGGACAGTTCCCGGCACCGCCTGCCGTTCCTCTGTCTTCTTTGCAATCGCCTCTTCTATCTGTCTGCGGATGTTTTTATCCTCGCTGACGGCTCCGTATACTTCCACCTGGTCGCCGGGCTGAAGTGCGGGATACAGTTTTTCTTCCAGCAGGTTTTCCAGCACGTCCTTTTCCCAGGGATACTGGTATTCTTTCTCGTAAATCGTCTTCCCGGATTTGTAAGCGGTCAGACTGCAGTCCGGAAACGCTTCTTTGTATGCGCTTTCTTTTTCCATATATTCGGGGGAGAGAAATGCCTCTTCCGCCTCCGGGTTTTCTGCCAGGGCGGCCAGCTCGCCGTCCAGATTTTTCATGGCGAAGCTGTCCGTCATCTCCATCATGGCGTCCTGCCACGTCCTGTTCTCCGGAAGCAGGGGAAACGTATTGCACAAAAGAGCAACAAACTGAAGCAGTTCTTCCCCTTTTCCTTCCAGCACCACCCGTGCCGGCGACCGGCTCTCCAGCCAGAGCCGCGGTGTATCCCCATACCGGATAACAAGGGCGCTGCCCTGCCAGTCTTCCTCTGCCACCAGCCTGCCTTCCCATCCGGTGGTATCCATTCCAAACCGGAAGGCCAGTTCGCAGGCAGCTTTCCACAAATCATCTTCCGCATCCGGCGGCAGAATCAGTTTCACATCCATGGCATCCGCCAGAAAGTCCCCGTCCGTATCCTGAAGGAAAAATCCGGGAGAAAACAGAAGCTCCAGTCCGGTCTCCTTCCGAAATTCCGGATTCTCTGCCGGCATGGGGTGTTTTGTAGCTGAACAGTAATCCTCCGGAAGAGGTTTTACCTCCCCTTTTCTGTCCAGCCGCACCAGTTCTCCGGGACCTTCCGGGACGGTCCGCTTCACTGCTTCCAGCTCTTCCGGGGAAGCAGGAATTGTCTGTCCTTCTGTATCCGATATCACCGGGAACTGCGCCGATTCGCTGTAAAATCCAAGAAGCCTGGCCGCCTCCACGGCCCACTGTTTTTCCCGCAGGCTCATATCTTTTCTCCAGCGGAGTTTCTCCATATTTTCTCTCTCCCTTCCGCATACTGCGTTCTTTTTTTATAAACATTTTATAAAACTATATGCTGTACGTCAAGTTTTTCTTTTTCTGATTTCTGAATTTTCCTTGTTTTTCATGCTATAGTATGATAATATCTAATATGTATTTTGTCTCCTTTCTCAGGGAGGCTTTTCTATTGAGGGGTTTTACTTATGTGTCATGACAAAAAAATACCAATTAAGGAACGGATTCTGGACACCGCCCTGGAGCTGTTTCTGAAGCAGGGCTACAACGAGACCAGTGTGTCGCAGATTCTGAAGGAGGCATCTGCTTCCCGCAGTGCTTTCTACCACTATTATCACAGCAAGGAAGAGCTGCTGTTCAGTATGGCCTATACCTATGACGACGCCTATGTGGAATGGTTCCGGAAAATGCCGTCGGACATACACACGGTGGAGAAGCTGAAAAGCTACCATACGTTTGTGATGGAACGGCTGGATTCCTCTCCTCACCGTCCGCTTTTCGAGGCGCTTTACTCCCATCAGGTAGCCACGCCGGATGTCCGGCACATCATCAATCCGGGACGAAAATATTTCCAGATTATGAATCTGATTTTAAAAGAAGGAATGGTGAAAAAGGAAATACAGAGCAGTTCCTCCTGCAGGGAACTGTGTGACATGATAACACTGTATCAGATAGGTTTTACCTATTCCTGGCTTCTGAAAAAATGCAGTTTCCCACTGGTGTCCTACAGCCAGAAAGTACTCTATCCGTTCCTGGACTCCCTGCGGGTCTGAAAACAGAAATTCCCCGCTTTGCTCCGGTTTTCCTTTCCGGAACAAAACGGGGACTTCTTTGTCTCCCTTTTTTCTATTTATATTACACCTGAAAGAATTCCCGAATCTGGCCCAGGATAATTCCCATAAGCCGGGTACGGGCCTCTACACTGGCCCAGGCCACGTGAGGCGTTATCAGCAGCTTTCTGCTGTCGGTTATCTCCCGGAGCGGATTGTCCGCGCTCATGGGCTCCTCTTTCAGCACGTCCAGACCTGCGGCGGCAATGGTTCCCTTTTTCAGGGCCTCCGCCAGGTCCTTTTCCACGACAATGGGTCCTCTTCCCAGGTTCAGGAAGATACAGGTCTCTTTCATTTTTTCCAGGTCTTCTCTGTCTATCAGACCCTCTGTATACTCATTCAGGGGCGCATGGACGCTGATAATGTCCGAGGTGGAAAGCAGGGTGTCAAAATCCACCTGCTGATAGCCCTCCTGGGCCGGTCTGCCCGAGGCAGAATAGTAAATGACCCTGGCTCCAAAGGCTGACGCCAGGTCCGCCACCCGCCGTCCGATGGTCCCCAGACCGATAATGCCCCAGGTTTTCCCGTGCACTTCCGTAAACCGTTCTTCAAAATGGGTGAAGATGCGGTCGTTGACATACCGGCCTTCCTTCACATAATCATCGTAATAGCGCAGTTTTTCCAGCAGATAAAACAGCATGGCAAACGTATGCTGGGCCACCGTCTCCGTAGAGTATCCCGCCACATTGCGCCAGGCAATTCCCCTGCGCTCCAGGTACTCCTTGTCCAGATTGTTCGTTCCGGTCGCCGTCACACAGACCAGTTTCAGGTTCCCGGCCGTGCCGATAGTCTGTTCATTTACCTGTACCTTGTTCAGAATCAGTACATCCGCGTCCTTCACCCGTTCCGGGACCTCCTCCGGCGCGGAAAAATCATATTTTACTACTTCACCCAGCGCATCATATCCGGATAAATCAATATCTTCCCCTATAGTCTTCACATCCAGAAATACGATTTTCATTATCTTTTTCCTTTCTGCTTTTGCCTTCGCCTCTCAGGCGCTGTCTCTCCTGCCTTTTATTCTATCATGTTTTTTCCCGGAAGGCTATCCCCAGATTTCTGGCTCCGGGGTGTTGACAATTTTCTCCATTTCCTGTTATACTGGTAAAAGAAGAGCATTTGCGGGATTATATTCTATATAATTGGCAGATGTTTTTTTTCTTGCTTTTTACTGGTACATTCTGAATTGGGAGGAAAACATATGAACAAAAACAAGGCACTGGAATTATCCAAAGACATACTGACTGACATCGTGGGCGGAATTCTGATAGCAATAGGCGTTTATAACTTTGCGGCAAATGCCCAGTTTCCCATGGTAGGTTTCAATGGTATCGCCCTGATTTTCTATCAGCTTTTCGGCGCCCCTATCGGAACCACTGCCATGCTCCTGAACATCCCGGTTGCCATCGCCTGCTTCCGCATTCTGGGCAGAGACTTTTTTATCCGCTCCATTCGTACCATCATCATCACGTCTGTGATTATGGATGTGGTAGCTCCGCTTTTTCCGGTATATAACGGGGACCGGATGCTGGCGGCCATCTGCTGCGGGGTACTTTCCGGACTGGGCTATGCCATGATTTATATGCGCGACTCCTCTACCGGAGGTTCGGATTTTATTATGCTTTCCATCAAGGCTCTGAATCCCCACCTGACTCTGGGAAAAATCTCCTTCACCATGGAGACCGCCGTGGTTCTGCTCGGTACCGTTCTTGTATCCCGGGATATCGACAGTCTGATTTACGGTCTGCTTATCAATTTTCTGCTGTCTGCCGTGGTTGATAAAGTGATGTACGGCGTGGACCAGGGAAAACTGGCGCTGATTGTCACAGAGCACGGCCCCGAAATCTGCCGGCAGATAGACGAGGCGCTGGGAAGAGGTTCCACTATCCTGAAAGGCGAGGGAAGCTACTCCCGGCTGGAAAAGGATGTGGTCATGTGCGCCTGCAACAACAAGCAGATGTACGGTATCCGCAAGCTGGTAAAAAGTATCGACAAAAAAGCATTCCTGGTCATTATGGAATCTAACGAAGTGGTCGGAGAAGGCTTCAAGGAAGAATAACCGCATAAATAAAATAAAAAAAGGAAGGTTTCGCAATGAAAGCCTTCCTTTTTTTTATTTCTGTATCTGCTGTCCTAGTTCAGATCCTCAGTGATGGACTTCAGGTTCAGGAAATTGGTGAGGTAGTCACTGGTTCCTGTCTTTGCGTCGGTACCGGACATATTAAATCCGCCAAAGGGATGCTGCAGTACAACTGCCGCTGTGGATTTCCTGTTGAAGTAAAGGTTTCCAACCTGGAATTCTACTTTTGCTTTCTGGATATTCTCCCGTGTCTCGCTGTAAACAGAACCGGTCAGTCCGTACTCGGTCTGGTTTGCGATTTCCAGAGCCTCGTCAAAAGAGTTTACCTTCACAATGGCAAGTACCGGTCCAAAGATTTCTTCGTTGGCAATTCTGGCGTCCTTGTCCACATCGCGCACAACTGTGGGGTCGATGTAGTATCCGGTCTCGTCGCTGTAGGTTCCGCCGTATACGATAGTTCCTTCTTTTCTTGCCACTTCAATGTATCCGGTAATGCTGTCGTAAGCGCCTTTGTTGATAACCGGGCCCATGGGAGCATTGCTTGCGCCGCTTCCCTGATTTTCCTTCAGGTTCTTTGCGCATTTCACTACTTCGTCTACCAGTTCATCGTAAACGTCCGCCATAACCAGCGCACGTGAGCAGGCGGAGCATTTCTGTCCCTGGAAGGTAAACGCAGAGCTTGCGATTCCTTCTGCCGCTTTCTTAATGTCTGCGGAAGAATCCACGATAATTGCGTTCTTTCCGCCCATCTCTGCAACCACACGTTTCAGCCATTTCTGTCCTTCTGCCACTTTCGCCGCATTTTCATTGATACGGCATCCGACAGCTTTGGAACCGGTAAAGTTGATAAATCTGGTGCGCGGATGCTCTACAATGTAGTCTCCGATTTCAGAGCCTGCGCCCGGAATATAGTTTACGGTTCCTTCCGGGAAACCTGCCTTTAAGCAGAGCTCTACGAATTTGTACGCAACAATCGGTGTGTCAGAAGACGGCTTGCAGATGACCGTATTTCCGGTTACCAGAGCAGAAGTTATCATGCCTCCGCAGATGGAAAGCGGGAAATTCCACGGCGGGATAATCGCGCCTACGCCAATCGGTATGTAAATACATTTTGTATATTCATCTGTCGGAATGAGTTCCAGTCCTTTGTCCAGATTTGCCATATGCATTGCATAAGAATTAAAGAAGTCCAGGGCCTCGCAGAGTTCTCCGTCTGCCTCTCCCCAGTTTTTTCCACTTTCCTCTACATTCCATGCATCCAGAATAAACCGGTTCTGTTCTACCAGTCTTGCCAGTCTCTTCAGGCAGCGGATTCTCTCCTCTGCCGGCGTCCGGCTCCATGTCAGAAATGCTTCGTCAGCAGTCTGAATCGCTTTGTCCGCCAGTTCGCGGCTGCAGGAGCTGGCATACCCCAGCACTTCTTTTGTTGCCGGAGACAAAGACGTAATTTTCTTCTCTGTTTCAATTTTCTCTCCACCGATAATCAGGGGATATACTTTTCCTTTTTCTGCTTCAACCTGCCGAAATGCTTCTTCCATTTTCAAACGGTTTTCTTCCACGGAAAAATCAAGTTCCACAGCGTTTTTAAATCCTTTAATCATCTTGGCTACCTCCTGTATTTATAAATTAACCGGAAGCAGAGCACGCTCTCCTTCCGGTTTTACACTGACTCCGAAATATATTTTATCAATTTTTTTTGCACACGTCAATGTTTTAATTTGTTAAACACCCTCACCTTAGTCCACAATCCGAAGCCGCTCCGTCAGACCCTGCCGGGAAAAACTGTGGAGAACTACTCTCCCCACCACCAGGGGAAGGATGACCAGAACCACGACATACCCCAAAAAGAACCAGCCGGGAAAATGATAATGCATATAGTCCGCGTCAAAGTGCCGCATCACCAGAACTCCGGCATAGCCGGCCAGACTCCCTCCCGCCAGGGTAATCACCGCATTCCCCACCGAAAGAAGCAGCCCCTCCAGTGTTACCATGCGAAACAGCTGCTTTTTTTCCATGTCCACCGATTCCAGCATGGCAAATTCCTGCTTCCGCGTCACAATATTTGTAATCAGGGTATTGGTCAGATTCAGAAAGCTGAATCCCATAATAAACAGGGAAATCCCCAGAATTCCGCCGTAAACGACCGCAAACATCCGCTCGTTCCGGCTCATGGCCTCTGCCAGGGTATCCATGGAAAGACTGGGCCGCTCCTCTACCAGGGCCCGTATCTCTTCTCCTGCCTGGTCCGTTTTTTCCGCTTCCGTCTCTACCACAAAGGAGTCATTCAGATTCAGGTCCCCGCTCATTTCCTGCACCAGTTCCCGGGGCATGTTCACCCAGAGCGCCAGAGGATTTTCATCGTAATACCCGCTGTCTATGAGTCCTGCCACGGTATATTCCCCGGTCTGCAGCTTTGTGCCGGTATCCCAGGTTATCTGCACCGTTTCTCCCGGTTCCAGTTCCCAGCCGAACACTTCCTTCATGCCGCCTTCCACTACGATTATCTGGCGGTTTTTAACCAGGTCCTCATAAGTCATATCCTGGAGCGGCGAGTCTTTATCCGCATAGTTCTCCTGGATTTCCTGAAACATCTCTTCCTCAAACATGCACGCGAAATCATCGACTGCCTCATTCCTTGCCTCCCATTTTATCTCCCTTCTCTGAAAGGCATGAACCTCTTTTACTCCGTCCACCGCCAGAAGTTCCTGACGGAACTCTTCGTTCAGAGGATTTTCCATCTGCAGGCTGACGTAGCCGTGTTCTGCGGCCTCCGCCGCATTGCTGGAAAGGTAGATGTCAAACTCGCCGTAGACAAACTCGCCCGTCCGGGAATATTCTTCTTCATTTACCGACACAGTGTATGTGGCCGCCAGCATAAAAAGGATTCCTCCGATTCCCAGGGAAAGGATGGTCAGGGCCTGCTTTCTCCGGTTCCTGCCCGCACTGATATGGGCCAGGCCGCCGGGGCTGAGATTCCGTTTCAGCTTCCGGGTTCCCCCTGTGCTTCTTTCGCCCCTCCGGCTCTTTTTCCGTCTTTTCCCATTTGCGGCTTCCGCACTTCCGCCACTGTATCCGGCCGCTTCCACCGGGGACACCTGAGACGCCATCTTCGCCGGTCTGCGGATAGAAATCCGGACAGAAATCAGATTCAGTAGGATAACCGCTCCGGCCAGAAGAAGGCTGTTTCTCCAGCTCCATCCTCCCGGGCGGACGGCGTACCCGATAACCAGGCCTGCCGCAAGCCCAAGAGGGATTCCGATTCCGCACAGAATCAGTCCTTCCCGGGCTACCATTTTCTCCGTCTGGCGCCTGGTCATACCCAGCGTTCGAAGCTGTCCGAACTGCCTGACTCTTCCAATGACGGACAGGTAAAAAACACTGTAAATCACCAGCACACTGACAAAAAGAACGCCTGCACCCACGCCCGCCATAATCAGTACATTCTGGAGACTTCCGGGATTTCCGGAAAGCGTATCCTCAAATGCATTGTTCGGGTTGATGTCTCTTCTTGCAATTCCATGGGACTCCCCGATTTCCACTACCCGGTCCCGGAATTCCTCCGCGCTCATACTGCGGGCGCCGGAAAGCTGTACTGCCGCACTGTAGGGCACATTCGCCAGCATGGGGCCCTGCTCTGCGTAGTCCCGGGAAAAGGCAGCCGGATATACCCGGGCATTTCCCCACTCTCCGTCCAGAAATCCGGTAATCACAAAATCTTCGGTCTCTCCCGTGATACCGGTTATCTGAATCGTGGCCCCGATTTCCACGGGATAACCCATCTTCCGGCACCCTTCCTCGGTAACTGCCACTTCCCCGTACTGCTGCGGATAAGCGCCTTCTTTTATCCGGGTAATTTCCATATCCTCATCCTGCCCTTTCAGCAGCTCATATTCATAATAGCAGGGCTGGAGAATACTGCTGCCCACCTCAATGCCGGAGCCGTTTTTCAGGAGCATCTCATAGCTTACGTCTGCTTCTTCTGCAATCTGCTCTGCCTGCTCCCGGCTTAAGGACATATAGAGTACATGCTGCATATCCGATACCTGGCGTATCCTCTCTGTCTGCACCCCCAGAACGAAGAGCCCCAGCACCATCAGAAAACTGACAGAAAGTGCAATCGTTATAACCGTGAACACATTCCGCCTCCGGCTGCTGCTGACGCTCCGCCTGGCCAGATGGGAAATCACGCCCCGGCTGGTATTCTCAGAAAGTTTCCGCATCAGGACCACCTGCTTTCTGTAATCTTCCCGTCTTCAATCCGGATTCTCCGGTCCGCAAGCTGGGCGATTTCTTCATTATGGGTAATCATGACCACGGTCTGCCGGAAACGGGTGCTGGTCATTTTCAGAAGTCCCAGCACATCCTGGCTGGTGCGGGAATCCAGATTTCCCGTCGGCTCATCGGCCAGAATAATGGACGGTTTCCCCGCCATGGCCCGGCCGATGGCCACTCTCTGCTGCTGCCCGCCGGAAAGCTGATTCGGCATACTTTTCAGTTTTTCCTTCAGCCCCAGCATGGCGATAATTTTTTCCAGATACAGCTCATCCGGTTTTCTGCCGTCCAGCTCCAGGGGAAGGACCAGATTTTCATAGACATTCAGCATCGGAACCAGGTTATAATTCTGGAACACAAATCCTATCTGCCTTCTCCGAAAGATGGTCAGCCGGTCGTCATCCATGCCGGAAATTTCCTTTCCTTCCACCATGACGCTTCCGCTGTCAGGGCGGTCCAGGCCGCCCAGCATATGAAGCAGCGTGGATTTTCCGCTCCCGCTGGTCCCCACCACTGCCACAAACTCACCGTCCTCAATGTCCAGGTTCACGCCGTCCAGTGCTTTTACCAGGGACGCTCCGCTTCCATAATATTTCTTTAATTCTCTTGTTGTCAGAATACTCATACTGTGCCTCCTCTCCTTCTGTCTGAGAGTATACGGCACAAATGTCTCAAAAACCTCTCGAAAACCGAAAGATTTCTTTTTTTCAGAAATCTACGGTCCGGGAATCAGCCGAAAGGCCCGGAAATCGCATGCTCCGCTTCCCCGGTACCGGAAATACAGCGCCCGGACGCCGTCTTCCAGACTCACTTTTCCTCTGTAGCTTTCAAATTTCCCGGAGGGCTTTATCTCTATCACGCCTGCTGTCCTCTCAAATTCAGGAGTATCCGATATCTCCATCTTCCCGGCAGTCCGGGTTCTGACTTCCACCTCTACGGCCTTCAGGTTCTCTGTCCGGAAGTACTTATATCCGGCAGTGCTCCCGTCCCGCATATTTTTAATATACTGCCAGACCTTCTTTCCCGGTTTGCTCCTGCTCTGTGTAAGAAACGGATGCTTCCGGAAGCGGATTTTCGGAAACCGCAGTCGTACCGGCCCGTCCCTTCCCGGCTCCATAAATGACAGCAGATTCTGGCTTCGTACCAGCCCCGCCCCAAAAGAGGCCCGCCGTTTAACCCGCAGGACGTCAGTTCTGCCTGCCCTATGGTGCCGTCCGCCTCAATCGCAAGCGGCCGGGCGCAGGCCTGCCTGGAATAAGACGAACGGTTCGTATGCCTGTGGTAAAAAATATACCACTGTCCCTGAATGCAGCACATTCCCCCATGATTATTTCCGATATAGTTCCGGGCCCCTTTTTCTCCCTGCACCGTCTCCGGAAATATATCGCCATTGGAAACCAGTGTGCCGCCGAAGCGGAAGTCTCCGTCCGGGGCATCGGAAATGGCATAACACAGTTCATGATTGTGTCTGGAAGAATATACAAAATAATAGCGTCCGTTTATTTTTCTTATGGAACTGGCCTCAAAAAATTCATGATTTTGAAAGCTCCCCTTCCCTTTTTTGGGAAAGAGCAGCTTCGGTTCGGATTTTAATGTTTTCATATCCGCTGACAGTTCCGCCACTTCTCCGCCGGCGTAAGTCAGTTTTTTCCCTCCGGTTACGATTGCCGGAAGCTCTGTCGCAAATCCCGAATACAGCCAGATTCTTCCGTCGTCATCTGTCAGTACTGCCGGGTCGAAGGCAAAAGAATCTCCCTTTTTCGTTCCCCAGATATGTCCGTCCGGCGCAAATAAAAGCAGGAGCCCGGCTCTGTTTTTCGGGTCCTGCTTTTTCCGGTATATAACGCCCTCGTATCGCCAGTCCGCCAGATTATCCGCAGGCGCAGACCAGCAGACATAATCATTCACGCAGAACATGGGAGCCCCGAACCGGTCATGGGAACCATACACGTACACTCTGTCTCCAAAGACATGGGGTTCCGGGTCCGGGACATATTCATTTGCAGGCAAAAACGGATTCAGACACTGTTTTTTCATAGCGTTCTCTCCTCCACAGACCGGATGCACTGTTTTCTTACAAAGTAGAAACATACCGCCTGCATCACAATCGTGAAAATCCAGGACGCCGGATAGGAAATGAACAGAAAGTAAAGGCTTCTGTTCTGCGGGAAAAATCCATAAATCCACACGATTCTGGTTCCCACCGTTCCGATAACTGACAGTACCATGGGGACCGCTGAATGACCCATTCCCCGCAGGGCTCCGGGAAGCAGGTCCATAATACCGCACAGAAAATAGGGCACCGTCGTAATAGAAAGGATTTCCAGCCCGCACTGTATGACTTCCTCATCCGCCGTATAAATTCCCAGAAGACTGTTTCCAAATACATAGGCACCCACTCCCAGCACCGCCGAGGCTGCGACGGTCAGAATGATACAGTCCAGAAGCACCCGGTCCATACGTTTTGTTTTTCCTACGCTGTAATTCTGGCTGGTGAAACTCATACAGGCCTGGGTAACCGCATTCACCGACACATACAGAAATCCAAGAATGTTATTTGCCGCCGTATATCCTGCCATGGCTGTGGAACCAAAAGAATTTACCGAAGACTGCAGCATGGCATTAGAAAAGTTGATTACCGTACTCTGGATTCCTGCCGGTATCCCCACCTGAAAAATCCATTTCACATGTTCTGCTTTGATGGTCAGTTTCGAGAAGCGGAACTGATAGCTTCCTTCTGATTTATAAAGACAGCGCAGTACCAGAATACAGGAAATCATCTGTGAAGTTACTGTTCCAATCGCCACCCCGGCCACGCCCAGAGGAATTACAATTACCAGAAGAAGGTCCAGCACTACGTTTGCCATTCCCGCCACCGCCAGGAAAATCAGGGGCCTTTTCGTATCCCCTACCGCACGCAGAATGGCTGCTCCATAATTGTAAAGCATAAAAAAGGGCATTCCCGCAAAATAAATTCTCATGTATACAACAGATAAGTCAATGACATCTGACGGGGTGTCCATCAGTTCCAGGGCCGGCCTGGCAATCGCCACTCCCACAAAGGCCATCACAATTCCGCTAATCAGCGCCAGGGATATTGCGGTATGTACTGTTTCCGACATCTCTTTGTCCCGGCCTGTCGCATAATAACGGGCCGCCAGTACATTGGCGCCCAGGGAAATGCCGATAAACAGATTTGTAAAAATACTAATCAGTGACGTTGTCGAGCCTACAGCCGCCAGGGCCTGGCTGCCCGTGTATCTTCCCACCACGATGATATCCACTGCATTAAACATCAGCTGCAGAATACTGGACAGCATCAGCGGCAGTGCGAAAGATATCAGTTTGTCCATAATCGAACCGTTGCACATATCTATTTCATACTTGCTCTTTTTCATAGCGATTCCTCCCACTGTTCTCATTTCCGTTTTTTATCTTACTGCTTTCCGGCAGTTTCGTCAATAAAGGACAAGGGGGGAGTGGACCTTCCTTCTTTTTCTGGTTATGAAACCGGGCAGGGGAAGATTCCTTCCCCCCTATCCGATTGCCGCGATACCTCGCTTATCGAGCAAAAAAGCTGCTACACTAAATCATTAGTGGAGCAGCTGTTATACACAGTACCGGGACTTTCTCCTTATTTTTGGGTTTTTTGCTTACTTGAAGATGGACAGGTAACATAACTTTCCTTTCAATTTTGTTCATTAGTATTTATAAATTCGAAGCTACTACTTAAACAAGTATTTCTTCACTGCATCTACAAATTTCTCTGCTTTCTCATACTGTTCCACAGCATCGTTTCTGGACACCAGAAAAAAATCAGCATAGTCACAGTTGTTCCTAATCTGGAAGGCACTACTTATATACTTGGAATATTCTTTATCAAATTTCCCAGTCTTTACATATTCTTTCTGGAAATAGGCTATTACTCCTGCGTGTTTGGAGAAGTCCACTTTATCCAGGGCTAGTATAGCTCTGATAGCTGAAAACATTGCATAGTACGACCTTCCGATTGAATCTTTATATTCTCCAGCATCAAGCAGAACCTTAGCAGAGTGAAGCTTTTCCTGGGCTGTCTGTAAACGATATTCAACGAGTTCCTTTTGATAATCAGGCACTCAGCTTCACTCCTTCCTTTGCAATATTTCTATAATAGGGAAGGATATCTTTATAGGTTTCAAATTCACTATAGGGAATTACAGTTGGAGAGATGACAACTTCATAATCCAGTTCTAAATCCGAAACAGCCTCCCAGATTTCCTTTAACTGATTTTGCAGCTCCTGTCTATCGCCTTTTACGATTGCTACAATATCAATATCCGACTCCTCATTATAGTCACCCCGGGCATACGAACCATACAAATAGATATCACACAGATTCTGATTATAGATATTTCGGTATATGATGACAATTTTCTTCAATATTTTTTCAAGATTGTCTTGTGTGCACATATCCTCTGCTCTCCTTTCAAAAAATAAAAGCCACAAGTTTGTATGTTCGAAATTTCTTATATAATTATTATACCTGCATCTTATATTTTAAACAATTACTTTCTTTGAAAGCGTAAAACACGTATTAAAATAATAAGGACTATCCAGATAAAGGAGCGCTTTCAGAGAATAAATAGCCACTCCTAAAATGCAGAAATTTAAAAAACCACAAAGCCAGTAAATTCAAGGCTTTGTGGTATCCCAGTAAAAAATCGGAGTGACAGGATTTGAACCTGCGGCCTCTACGTCCCGAACGTAGCGCTCTACCAAGCTGAGCCACACTCCGATAAAACAACCGGATATCTGAGATATCCGGCTCACCCTATTTAATTAGGAAACTACGGATAGAGGACTCGAACCTCTACTAACAGAGTCAGAGTCTGCTGTGCTGCCATTACACCAATCCGCATCATTCTGGTGTTATCGACCGCTCTTAACAGCGAACAATCTTATTATACCAGAGTTTTTTCAAAATGCAAGTCCTTTTTTACTTTTCCTTAAAGAAAGTTTTTTCTTTTCTTTCCTTATCTTTTTCAGACTTTTCCGGGAAATCCAGGGAGCGCCTTCTGCAGATGCGCTCCCTGCCATTTTTCCCTAAAGTTCTTTTATCCGTTTAATTGCGGCCAGTGTATTTTCATACGTTCCGAATGCGGTCAGCCGGAAATATCCTTCCCCGCTTGGACCGAATCCGGATCCGGGAGTACCTACCACATTGGCGTTCTCCAGAAGGAAATCAAAGAACTGCCAGGAAGACATGCCGTCCGGTGTTTTCAGCCAGATATACGGAGAGTTTACTCCGCCGGACACCTCATACCCGGCCTCCTTCAGTCCGTTTAAAATTGTGGAGGCGTTCTTCTGGTAATAAGCAATCTGCTCTTTTATCTGGGCCTTTCCGGCCTCGGAATATACTGCCTCGCCGGCTTTCTGGACAATATAAGGTGCGCCGTTATATTTGGTGCCGTGTCTTCTTGCCCAGAGAGAATGCAGCATTACATCGCCGCATTTTAAATCCTTCGGCACAACGGTTGCACCCAGACGCACGCCGGTAAAGCCGGCGTTTTTGGAGAAGCTGCGCAGCTCGATGGCGCAGGTTCTGGCACCTTCGCACTGGTAAATCGAATGAGGTACATTGTCCTCTGTAATGTAAGCCTCATATGCCGCGTCATAGATAATCACGGCTCCCACTTTGTTCGCATAATCCACCCATTTCTGCAGTTCTTCCGTGGTAATGGCAGAACCGGTGGGATTGTTGGGGAAGCACAGATAAATCATATCCGGTATCTCTTTCGGAAGTTCCGGAGTAAAATTGTTTTCTTTTGTGCAGGGCATGTAGATGACGTCGCTCCAGGTTTCGGTCTTCGGGTCATACTCTCCGGTCCGCCCTGCCATGACATTGCTGTCCACATATACCGGGTATACCGGGTCACATACGGCAATCCGGCAGCTGCCGTCAAAAATCTCCTGAATATTTCCGGAATCGCATTTTGCGCCATCGGATACGAAGATTTCATCGGCCTGGATATCGCATCCCAGGGCCTGATAGTCATTTTTCGCAATCGCGCTTCTTAAAAATTCATAGCCCAGATCGGGAGCGTATCCATGAAAGGTCTCTGCATGAGCCATCTCATCCACAGCCTTGTGCAGGGCGTCAATAATCGCCGGAGCCAGAGGCTGGGTTACATCACCGATTCCCAGACGGATGATTTCTTTATCCGGATGTTCCTTGGAATAGGAAGCTACTTTTTTTGCAATCGTAGAAAACAGATAACTTCCCGGCAGTTTTAAAAAGTTTTCGTTAATCTTATACATCTTACTGGTTCTCCTGTTCTTCTGTTTCGCCGTCAAATACCCGCACGGCAGGGCCGGTCATAAAGATATGGTTCAGCTTTCTGTCCCAGCGGATATTCAGGTTTCCTCCTAATAGTGTAACGGTTACTTCCTCTTCTGTCAAATGGTTCAGAACGGAAGCTGCCACAGCCGCGCAGGCGCCCGTCCCGCAGGCCAGGGTCTCCCCGGCTCCCCTTTCCCATACCCGCATATGGATATGCGTCCGGTCTTTTATCTCACAGAATTCGGTGTTTATCCGTTCCGGAAACCGGGGGTGAAACTCAAATCCCGGTCCCTCTTCTTTTACGGGATAATTCCAGACGTCCTCCACATACACCACGGCGTGGGGATTTCCCATGGAAATTCCGGTTATCCGGTAATCCTTTCCCCGCACCTGGATAGGTTCGTCCAGAACCAGGTCCTTTTCGCTGAGAATGGGAATCGCATGGGCATTGTACCGGGGTACTCCCATATCGGCGCAGACCTCCGTCACTACTCCGTTTTCTTTTAAAAGCGTTATCCTGCGCAGGCCGGCCAGGGTCTCCACGGTCAGGCCGGTGCCCCGGCACAGACCGCTTTCGTATGCCAGTTTTCCTGCGCACCGCAGGCCGTTTCCGCACATCTGGGCCCTGGAACCGTCTGCATTGTATATTTCCATTCTGAAATCAGCGCAGTGGGAGGGCAGAATAAGAATCAGCCCGTCTCCTCCCACGCCGAAATGTCTGTCACTGAGTTTTTTTGCAAGTTTTTCCGGCTCAGTTACCGTTTCTCTGAAGCAGTTTACATATACATAGTCATTTCCCAGACCCTGCATTTTGGTAAATCTCAACCGCTGCTTCCGCCTTTCCAGTCTGTCACCTGCACGGCAGCCCTTATTCTCCCATGATGCTCAGTACCATCTGGGCGGTTTCCACCATACTGTTTCCGCTGTCCATACTGTTTTTCTGAAGATAGCGGTGGGCCTCCTCCTCGGACATATGGTTTCGTTCCATCAGAAGCTGCTTTGCCTCATCTATGATTTTCTGCTCCTCGGGATTTCTCTGCTTTTTTTCCTGGCGGCGCTTTTTCCGCCGCTTCCGCACGTCATACATCATCATTTCCATGGTGTTGACCAGGTCAAATACCTTGAGCGGCATGGACAGTCCCACCACACCCGGTATCTGGCCTTCCTGCCATTTATCCGCAGAGGCTATCAGAAGCATTTCAAAAGAAGAGGGCAGATATTCTCTCAGTTCAGTATATAGCATATCCTGCATTTTATAACCACAGACTACGATTCCATCGTTCATGGCGTCTGCGTACTGCATCGCCTGGGCGCCCGTGGTACAGACTCCCGTCACTTCAAAACCGTTCCGCACAAGGATGTTGCGGATGTTTGCGGCATTTTCCCTTTTCGGGAATACAACAATGATGCTGCTCATCTGTATCATTCCCCCGGTCTTTCCACGACTTTAGTATTTCTGTAAATACTCGCCAATCTCCCAGTCTGTCACCTGCCGCCGGTATACCTGATATTCGGCCTTTTTCGCCCGGATAAATTTCCAGGTCAGGTCCTCTCCCAGAACCTCCTGAATAAACGTATCTTTCTCAAAAGCTCTCTCCGCCTCCAGCAGGCTTCCCGGGAGCGTGCGGATTCCCAGTTCTTCTCTTTCTTTTCTGGACATCTCGAATATATTATCGGAGATTCCTGCAGGCGGCACTATTTTTTCCCGGATTCCTTCCATACCCGCTGCCAGGCACACGGCCAGGGCCAGATACGGATTGGAAGAAGCATCCGGGCTGCGCAGTTCGATTCGGGTATCTGCACTCTTGGCAGAGGGAATCCGGATTAAGGGAGTCCGGTTTTTTGCCGACCAGGCGATATATACCGGCGCTTCGTATCCCGGCACCAGTCTTTTATAGGAATTTACAATCGGATTTGTGATAAAGGTGATGGCGTCTATATGTTTCAGCAGTCCTCCGATAAAATAGTACGCCTCCTGGCTCAGTCCGTTTTCATCTTCCGGGTCATGGAAAATATTGGCGCCGTCCTTCATCAGAGACATATTCAGATGCATGCCGGAGCCGTTGATTCCGTATTTGGGTTTGGGCATAAAGGTCGCGTGAAGGCCGTGGCGTCTGGCAATGGTCTTTGCCACCAGTTTAAAGGTCATGATATTGTCTGCCGTAGCCAGGGCATGGTCTTTTTTAAACACGATTTCATGCTGGGAAGGGGCTACTTCATGGTGGGAAGCTTCCACCTCAAATCCCATTTCCTCCAGGGTCAGCACCATGTCTCTTCTGGCGTTCTCGCCCATGTCCAGCGGTCCCACATCAAAATAGCCGCCCCGTTCGTGGGTCTGCGTCGTGGGAACCCCCTCTTCGTCTGTGGTAAAAAGGAAAAATTCACACTCCGGTCCCACCTGGAACTGGTAGCCCATATCCTCCGCTTCTTTCATGGCCCGCTTCAGCACAAAGCGGGGATCGCTTTCGTAGGCGCTCCGGTCTGTCCGGTGAATATCACAGATAAACCGGGCCACCTTTCCCTGCTGTGGCCGCCAGGGGAATATCTCAAACGTATTCAGGTCCGGATACAGATACATATCCGATTCCTCAATCCTTGCGAATCCTTCAATGGAAGAACCGTCAAACATACAGTCGTTGTTCAGCGCTTTTTCAAGCTGACTGGTTGTCACCGCCACATTTTTCAGTGTTCCGAAAATATCCGTAAACTGCAGGCGGATAAATCCCACGTCCTCTTCCTCTACAAGCCGGAAAATATCTTCTCTTGTATAATTTCTCATCACAGTACCTCCTGAAATCTCCTGCAGGACGGACGGAATCCCTCTCCCGCCGCCCCTTATGACAACAAAAGGACATTCTCATCCCCTGAAAACGTCCTTGTTTTTTCCATTATAGTAAAATATACTTTACCTTGTCAACGTATTATTATATAACAGTTTACCCGGAGATACGGGTAAACTTCATACTAACATTACAGAAAGGATTCTCCACATGCATTTTATTGATTTTCACTGTGACACCCTGGCACTTCTTTACGACCAGGAAATTCCGGAGGCCTCTGCGGATACAGCCTCTGAGACAAATACGCTCTGGGACAGCAGGGGGCATCTGGACCTGACCCGTCTTCTTGACGCCGGATACCTGGCCCAGTTTTTTGCCTGCTTCGTCAATATGGGAAATCCGCCCCGGGCCGAATCCCATTTTGCCGACGCGCTGGCCATGTGCGGGATTTTAAAGGGCGCTCTGTCCTATGACAGCCGGGCCGCTCTGGCCAGGAACCGGCAGGAATACCAGGAAAACAAGGATGCCGGTGCGCTCTCCTGCTTTCTCACTGTGGAGGAAGGCGGAATTCTGGAAAACCGCCTGGAACGGCTGGAAACACTGTACCGGCAGGGCGTCCGTCTTCTCACGCTGACCTGGAATTACGAAAACTGCATTGGATTTTCCCATAAGTTCTCCGGCCGCCCTGATACCGGGCTGAAGCCTTTTGGTTTCCATGTTCTGGAGGAAATGGAGCGGCTGGGGATTCTGGCTGACGTATCCCATCTGTCTGACGAGGGGTTTTACGATGTATACCGGCACAGCCGCAGGCCCTTCCTGGCCAGTCACTCCTGCTGCCGCGCACTCTGCGGGCATTCCCGAAACCTGACCGATGATATGATACGGAAAACCGGGGAACGCCAGGGCGTGGTGGGCGTAAATTTCTACGGAGCCTTTCTTCAGGAAAACGGGGAAAGCACCATAGAAGCCATAGTCCGCCACATCCGCCACGTTATCCATACCGGCGGCCGGCAGTGCGCCGCCCTCGGAACGGATTTCGACGGCATGGGTGGTTTTCTGGAACTGGACGGCTGCGAAAAAATGCCCCGGCTGGCAGCCGCCATGGAGCAGGCAGGCTTTACCACCGGGGAGATAGAGGACGTCTGTTTCCGAAATGCAGAAAGGATGCTGGGCTTTCTGTAAGCCCGGCATCCTCTGTATTCGTACCTGATGATTTTCTGTACTTTTTATAATGCGTCTTCTTCTCCAACCAGCGCCGCAGTAATGATAGACATGGAGTATACTTCATCTGCATTGCATCCTCTGGAGAGGTCGTTGATGGGTGCGTTCAGCCCCAGAAGGATGGGACCGTAAGCTTCAAAGTTACCCATACGCTGTGCAATTTTGTATCCGATGTTTCCCGCATTGATGTCCGGGAAAATGAACACGTTTGCCTGACCTGCTACCGGATTTCCCGGGCATTTTGTTCTTGCCACACGGGGAGATACGGCGGCGTCAAACTGCAGCTCGCCTTCAATCGGAAGGTCCGGACGCAGGGCCTTCGCCTTGTTTGCCGCATTTCTCATCTTGTCCACATCTTCTCCTTTTCCGGAGCCCAGAGTGGAGTAGCTTAAAAATGCAATCTTCGGCTCAATACCGAAGTGCATACCGCACTCTGCAGTGGCAAATGCAATTTCCACCAGTTCATCTTCATTCGGATAAAGGTTCAGCGCACAGTCACCCATTGCCAGAACCTCATTTTCGCCTGTTGCAGAAGGACGTACCAGGATGAAGCAGGATGATACCATGCTGTGTCCCGGTCTGGTCTTGATAATCTGAAGTGCCGGACGAATGGTGTCCGCTGTGGAATAGGTAGCGCCCCCCAGAAGAGCATCTGCAACGCCCATCTTAACCAGCATGGTTCCAAAATAATTGCCATGGCTTAAGATTTCTCTTGCCTGCTCAGGAGTCATCCCTTTGCTCTTTCTCAGCTCACAGAACAGCTCTACCATTTCATCGAACCGCTCGTAATTTTCCGGGTCAATAATCTGTCCGCCCCGGATGTTGTAACCGTATTCTTCTGCTGCATTCAGAACCTCTTCTTCTTTTCCTACCAGAATAGGGGTAAGGAAATTGGATGCCAGCAGACGGGAAGCTGCTTCCAGGATTCTGGGGTCGCTTCCTTCCGTGAACACAATCGTCTTGGGGTCCTTTTTGAGCTTGTCAATCATCATTCCAAAGCCCTTCATCTTCATCATATTTTCTTCCTCCTGATTTCTTCTATTTTATACGCCCGCTTTCTTTCAACAATATACTTTATCACTTTTTTTGGGGATTTCAACCGAAAAACCGATAATTAAATTTTTAACAGGTATTGTACCCGAAAAAAGACAAAACAGACCGCTCCCGGCCCGTTTATTACGGGTTTTCCGGAAAATTTTTCTCAATTAACCGGCAGTATTCCTCATAGGCCGGAACCCCGTCAAAAATGTCTTTCAGCGCATCCCGGATTCCTTTATAATACCAGCCAATCATGTTTTTATCTTTCATACGGAACCGGTTCCAGAGCTCTTCGCCGCATTCCGGATAATCCCGGTCAATGTCGCGCATATTGGACAGCTTGTCCGCAAGTCCAATCATCTGTACCTCCCGCGGCGCATAGCGGATATGCTCAATGGTACTGGATTTCCTCTCCATCCAGGTCCGGGACTTGTCTTCGCTCTCCTGGGCTACGATGGAGGCAACCCGCCGGTTAAACTGCTCCTCCAGTACCTCTGCCGTCACTCCCTCGCAGTCTTCAATGGTATCATGAAGAATGGCTGCGCTAATGACTTCCTCGTCCTCAGTCATGGAAGCAACGATGTCTCCTACCTCAATCGGATGCACGATATAAGGCCTGGTGGTTCCTTTGCGGAACTGACCGCTGTGCGCCTTTGTCGCGAACTCAATGGCTCTGTCTACCATAGTATTCCTCCTCCGGTCTGAAAGGGTTTTCTCTCCCTGGTCATCTGTCACTTTACATTATAGACCATTCCCCGGGGCAAGTCCAGCGGCGAAACCTTTCCCCTTCCTTTCGAAATGAGATTTTTTATGCTATAATCAGGAGAGTCCAATATTCAGGGAAAGGAATCTAAACATGAAACAGAAAACTGTGCTTGTTACCGGTGCCTCCCGGGGAATCGGAAGAGCCTGCGCCCTCCGGTTCGCCGCGGAAGGATACCATGTGTTTTTAAACTGCCGCAGTTCCCTGGAGGAACTGCAGGGAGTGAAAAGAGAAATCGAAGCGGCAGGGAATGCTTCCTGCACTCTGGTGCCCGGAGACGTGGGCTGTCCGGAAGAGGTGGAAACCATTTTTTCCCGGATTCAGTCCTGCTGCGGAGGGCTGGATGTGCTTATCAATAATGCGGGAATCTCCTGGATGGGGCTTCTCACAGACATGACGGACGAAGACTGGACCCGGGTCATACAGACCAATCTGTCTTCCGTTTTTTACTGCTGCCGCGCGGCCATTCCCCATATGGTGCATGAGAAACGGGGGCGTATTATCAGCATCACTTCCATGTGGGGAACCGCAGGCGCTTCCTGCGAGGCCGCCTATTCTGCTTCCAAGGCGGGCGTTCACGGACTAACCAGGGCGCTGGCCAAGGAGCTGGCCCCCAGCGGTATTCAGGTCAACGCCCTCGCCTGCGGGGTCATTGACACCCGGATGAACGATGTTCTGACCGAAGAGGATAAAAAAGTCCTGGCAGAGGAGGTGCCCGCCGGCAGGTTCGGCACCCCGGAGGAGGTGGCCGAATCCGTCTGGTTTCTGGCGAATGCGCCTTCCTATCTGACAGGACAGATTATCGGGATAGACGGCGGATTTCTTTAATCCGCCTCTTTTTCCCATTTTGCATACAGGGTAATCTCCGGCAGGGAGGTGTCTTCTCTCTCCAGATTTTCCTGCACTTTTGTGTGTTCGGTGAACGGTGTGTTGAGACAGCTGCTGATACTTCCGAATTCCCCACGCTGGGCATAGGCGGCTGTCTGTTCCGGCTGAATTTCCCCATGGGCCGTCTGGACATACCATCCCATAAACGTATACCCCTCCCGTTCCGGCCGGGGCATTACCCCTTCCGAAAGTTCCAGACTGTTTCCGTAAATCGTGTAGTCTGTGGCATAGCGGCTGGTCTGCTGTGTCAGTTCTCCTTCATTTCCCAGACTTTTTCCGTCTCCCCTGGTATTTTTCAGCGTTACGTTTCCCAGATAGGCCGTGGATGCTTCCACCCGCTCTTTTTCCACGGAATCGGGCGTGAACTTTCCGCCTGCCGCGTCATAATGGATAAGGGAATAGGGCGCCCATACATAGGCGGTTCCAAAGGTCATGGTTTCCAGACCTGTCCCGTTCTGATTGAAACGGAACCCGTAGTGGTACTCCACCCCTTCATAATAATAAGTAAAATATCCCGGTACGCCCGCCGGCACCCCTACTTCCTGATTCAGCGATTTGTGCAGGTTAAACCGTACCAGTTTCGCTCCTTCCGGGTACTCCTCTGCCTCCGCTTTTCCGCCCGACGACACGCACAGAAGCACCGTCAGCATACTGATTCCCGCCACGCCTGCCAGTTTCCATTTTTTCATCCGGCCCGTCCTCCCCCTGTAGTTTTACCCCTGGTAGTATTTATATGCCGGAAGGGCCCGGAATATGCATACAGCCGGGCCCGGACAGTTCCGGACCCGGCTGGTTTTCCTGGTTTAGCTGATTTTTATCTTCTGGCCCGGGTATATCAGATTCGGATTGGAGATTCCGTTAAGCTGAGCCAGTTTCTGGTAGGTGGTACCGTACCGCGCGGCAATCCCGCTTAAGGTGTCACCGGATTTTACCGTGTATACAACAGTTCCGGCAGTGCCTCCGGAAGGACTGCCCTTCGCATAGGCGTCCCAGGCGGAAGCGGAACCGTAGAAAATATCCAGATCCAGCGGACCGCTGTATCCGGACAGCCTTCCGTTGGACGAATACTGATGCATGGCGATAACCGGGAAGGCACCCGTGCCTTTGCTGTCCGTCCAGGGGTCGCTCTGGTACCCGGTCTGGTTATTGTTTGCGTACTGGGCGACCCAGAGACCGTAGTTTCCCGCCACTACAGAACTCCAGTCGTAGGACCGGCAGGTATTTTTGTTCATATAAATCAGGGGGCGGACGCCGGTCAGCTGGTAAACCTTATCCAGAAAGGGTTTTGCCGCCGCGGCGCCCTGGCTGAATCTTCCGTTCTGGTTTTCTTCCCAGTCCAGGGCGAGCAGGGCCTCTCCGATATATCCCTTACTATTATTTACAAAGAACTCTGCCTCCGTATCCGGATTTCCTCCGCCGAAATAGTGGTAGACTCCCACCTTTTTCCCGGCGTTTTTCGCCTGCTGGTAAGCACGGTCGCAGTCCGGGTTTACATAAGTGGTGCCCTGGGTGGCTTTGCAGATAACAAAGTCGCAGGGAACCTGATTTACCTGAATCCCGTTCTGCCAGTTGGAAATATCAATTCCGTTCATGCTCATACCGTTTTCCTCCTTTCAACATTATCCTATGAGAAAAAAGGAAAAAGGTGCTACCGGATGTCCAGTTCCACCGGACAGTGGTCGGAACCGGTCACGGTGGTAAGAATTTTTGCGTCCACCAGACGGTCTTTCAGGCTTTCGGACACGCAGAAGTAGTCAATACGCCACCCTGCATTCTTTGCCCGGGCGCTGAACCGGTAGGACCACCAGGAATAGATGCCTTCCTGGTCCGGATAAAAATACCGGAAGGTATCGATAAATCCGGATTCCAGAAGCCGGGAGAACTTCTCCCGTTCCTCGTCGGTAAATCCGGCATTCTTCCGGTTTGTCTTCGGATTTTTCAGGTCAATCTCTTTGTGGGCCACATTCAGGTCGCCGCAGAAGATGACCGGCTTTGTTTCTTCCAGTTTTTTCAGATAAGCCAGGAAATCGGTCTCCCACTGCATCCGGTAGGGAAGTCTGGCCAGCTCGTTCTGGGAGTTTGGCGTATACACTGTCACAAAAAAGTATTCCGCAAATTCCAGGGTAATAACCCGGCCTTCCTGATCATGCTCTTCTATGCCGATGCCATAAGACACCGAAAAGGGCTCCTCTTTTGTGAACACCGCCGTGCCGGAATAGCCCTTTCTTTTTGCATAGTTCCAGTACTGGTGATACCCCGGCAGGTCCAGCTTCAGCTGACCCTCCTGCATTTTCGTCTCCTGAATGCAGAAGATATCTGCATCCGCTTCCTGAAAAAAGTCCAGAAATCCTTTCTGCACGCAGGCCCGGATTCCGTTTACGTTCCAAGATATAAATTTCATAGATTCTGCCTTTCCGTCTTATTCATTTTCGCCGGTCCCCGGGGCCGGTACGCTCTCCCATTTCAGATAGAGCCCCGTCAGCATGGTGATAATTTCATTCATGGTAAACCGGCTGCTGTCGATGCAAAGGTCATACTGACTCATATCTGACCAGGATGCGTCGGTGTGGTAATTATAATAGTACCGGCGCTCCTTGTCGATTTTATTTATCAGCTTTGCCGCCTCTTTCTCCCCGATATGAGAGCGCTCCATCACCCTTTTTACCCGGTCCTCAAAGGGAGCAAAGATATAGACGCTGACATGCTCCGGCACATTTCGGAGCAAATAATTGGAACAGCGTCCGATAATAACGCAGGGCACCTCTTGCGCAAGATACCGTATGAGCTTCGACTCCGCCTCAAACAGGATATCATTCATCGTCTCATAACGGTACTTTCCCTGCATCTGCCAGGCGTCTTCCACCGGATATTTCCATCTTCCCGTCGCCCGCTCGTCCAGCTTCAGCAGCTCCTTATAGGACAAATCGCCGCAGTTTTCCTTCACCAGGCGCAGAAGATCTTTGTCAAAAAACGGAATCTCCAGATGTTCCGCCAGCTTTCTTCCTATGGCTCTTCCATTGCTTCCGTACTGCCTGTTAATCGTTATCACTTTTCGTGCCATGTCAGCACCCCCTTTTCTCCTCCGGGGACAGTCTTCCCCCGTCGGGGACGGGTACGGGCCGGCCTGTACCCGTCCCCAATGGAGGCAGTCTGTCCCCATTTAATTCTTATTATAGATGATACGCAGTCCTTTTAAAAGTAAATCGTCATCTAAAATAATGGTTCTGCGGCAATGGGGCACGATGACCTTGGCAAGTCCGCCTGTGGCGATGGCGGTGGCCTTCTGTCCCAGGTCCTCCTCTATCCGGTCGATGAGGCCGTCCAGGGAGGCTGCGTTGCCGTGGATGATTCCGCTTTTCATGCATTCGATGGTGTTTTTCCCTACCAGTCTCTTCGGCGCGTCCAGGCTGATGCCCTGAAGCTGGGAAGTGTTGGCGGTGAGTGCATTCAGGGAGACCACGATTCCGGGAAGAATCATTCCTCCGATATAGTTTTTGTTTGCGTCCACTACGCTGACTGTGGTGGCGGTCCCCAGGTCAAAGATAATCAGGGGCGGTTCGTATTCCGCAATCCCGGCCACTGCGTCTGCCACCAGGTCGCTTCCCAGCTGGGCCGGGTTGTCCATCAGGATATTCAGGCCGGTTTTCAGACCGGGCCCGATGACCTTCGTCTCTTTTCCGATAATTTTCTCTGCCGCCCGTTTGACAATCCCGGTAATCTGGGGCACTACGGAACCCACGATGGCGCCGTCCAGATCTTCCGGACGGACGCCGTGGATATCCAGCACCATCCGGATATCGATGGCATACTCCAGCTCCATTTTCGTCTTAATGGTGGAAAGTCTTTCTATAAAATAAGTCTTTTCATCGTCCACGCACCCGATGACGATGTTTGTATTGCCGATGTCAATCGCAAGAATCATAGTCTGTCCACGCTCCTCGTCTCTATACTCCCAGCCGCTCTCTTACGCCTTTTCGCATCAGGGTCTTGCCCAGTATCAGTGTGATAACCGCCGCCACTATGGCCTCGGGAATTCCGTTCACCCCGATAATTCCCAGGATAAATCCATATACGGCATTTGCCGCCACGCCGTTCGCCGCCGCATAGGCGTCCCGGAAAAAGACGAAAATCAGGTTCATAACCAGAAGAGTATTCACCAGTGCGCCGGAAAGTCCTGCCAGAATCAGTCCCGGTGCGGAAACCCCTTCCCGTCCCCGAAGTTTATGGACAAATCTGTACACATAGTAGGGAACCACGCCGATAAGAATCCGTGGCACAAAACAGATAATCAGACTTCCGATGCCGCCGCTGTAGTCTCCCAGACTGTAAAAAGGCGTAAACACAAAAGAGGTCAGGGTCGGATTGATGGTATTGTTAATAAAGCTGGTCAGTCCGAAGACCCCGCCCAGAAACGCGCCCTTTTTCGGGCCGAGCATCAGCGAGCCGATAATCACCGGTATATGAATAATAGTTGCCCTGGTAAATCCCAGCGGAATATACCCGATGAAGGGGGTATACGCCAGTACGACGATAATAGCCGAAAAGATTGCGAGCAGCACCAGTCCCTTCGTTCTGGACGTGGATTTGCCCTGGTTGAGAGTTGCCTGTCTGTTCATTTTTCTTCCTCCTGTTACTATTCCCGCATGCGGGATACAATACATTTGGTCTGTAAGGTTACATTTACTGTGCGGACATTTCCAGCACTTTATTCAGGATAAGGTTCGCCGTCTCCTCTTTGCTCAAAAGTGGGAGCGGTATCTCCTCATTCCTGGTAATCAGAGTGACCTGGTTGGTGTCCCCCTGGAATCCTGCGCCTTCGGTCTTCAGACTGTTGGCTACAATCATGTCCAGGTTCTTTTTCTCCAGCTTCGCTCTGGAATTACCCGTCAGGTTTTCCGTTTCCATGGAAAATCCGCAGAGAAACTGTCCGGGTCTTCTGTGTTCGCCCAGATATTTCAGAATATCCTGGGTCTTTTCCATTTCCAGCGCCAGGTTTCCATCGGATTTTTTTACTTTCTCCTGGCTCACATGTTTCGGACGGTAATCCGCCACTGCCGCCGCTTTGCAGATAATATCCGCCTCCGGCGCAAGTTCTGCCACAGCCTGGAACATCTCCCGGGCCGTGGTCACATGCACGGTCTTCACCGCAACCGGCTCCGGAAGACTGGTAGGTCCGCTGACCAGCGTGACCTCCGCTCCCCTTGCCGCACAGACCCGTGCAATGGCATATCCCATCTTCCCGGAGGAATGGTTTGTGATAAACCGCACCGGGTCAATGGCTTCCCTGGTGGGTCCTGCCGTCACCAGCACCTTTTTTCCCACCATGTCTTTTTCACAGGCTATCGCCTTAAAAATGTATGCAAACAGAGTCTCCGGCTCCGGCATCTTTCCCGCACCCACGTCGCCGCAGGCCAGGTACCCTTCCGCCGGGCGGATAACCTCGTAGCCGTAGCCTTCCAGAATCTTCAGGTTGTCCTGTACCACGGGGTTGAAATACATCTCCGTGTTCATGGCCGGAGCGATAATCTTCGGGCATGTCCGGCATGCCATCACCGTGGTGGTCAGCATGTCGTCCGCAATTCCATGGGCCAGCTTTCCGATAACATTCGCCGTGGCAGGCGCAATCATCACCACGTCCGCCAGCTTGGCCAGAGCCACATGCTCCACACTGAACTCAAAATTCCGGTCAAAGGTATCGATAAGGCATTTGTGCTTCGTCAGCGTCTCAAATACAATGGGGTTAATAAAATTCGTGGCGTTCTGTGTCATCAGCACCTGCACGTCATACCCGTTTTTTACCAGCATACTGGCCAGGCTGGCCGTCTTGTATGCCGCAATGCCTCCCGTCACTCCCAGAACTACTGTCTTTTTTTTCTCCATGGAACTTCCATCCCTTTCTTTTCCGGTCTATTCCAGAATCTTTTTCAGCTCGGCCATGAACGTATTCACGTCCTTGAACTCCCGGTACACAGAGGCAAAACGCACATAGGCGACTGCATCCAGCTCTTTGAGCCGCTCCATGACAATCTCCCCAATCACACTGCTGGGAATCTCCTTTTCCTCCCGGCTGAAAATATCCTTCTCAATGCTGTCGATAGTGGCCTCAATCGCATCGGCAGGCACCGGTCTTTTGTAGCAGGCCCGCAGTACGCCGCCCTCGATTTTCTTCCGGTCATACTGCTCCCGGTTGTTGTCCTTCTTTATAATAATCAGAGGAATCGTCTCCACCTTCTCATAGGTCGTAAACCGCTTTCCACAGGCATCGCAGGAACGCCTTCTCCGGATGGACGTGCCGTCCTCCGCCGGACGCGAGTCAATGACACGGGTGTCAAAGTTACCACAGTAGGGACATTTCATCTTTTTTCCTCCTCATTTTCTTATCAGAATCGGTTCATTTTTTCATTGACACGTATAGTATAATTGTCCGCAATTTAATTGTCAAACGAAATCATGCGGGATTTCAGCAATTCCCAGCCCTGGACAATGATAGCCGCATGATCGCAGGCGATTTTGCCGTCCTCCAGTACGGAAAATCCGCCTTCCCGCACCAGTCCGGTGCGCTCCCGTTTCTCCACCTGGGCGGTCATGGAAAGATTCCGCTTCGGCGCCTCCAGCTCCAGACAGTAGCGGGTCCGTTTTTCCTTCCCCTCTTCTCTTTCTTCCTCTTTCCGGCACCGGATGGAAAACCAGAGTGCGTCCGCCGCATCATCTCCGGCCTTCACCTCCACCCGGGAGGCCTCCACGATGGACAGAAAAGCGGTGGTAATCACCCGGTTTCTGGGGTCCCGGTTCACATTTCCATAAACGGCAAAGGGCTCCAGAGGGAGCCCCTCTACGCCGGTCTCCTCCATGAGTTCCCGTCCTGCCGAGACTTCCAGATTTTCTTCCATACCGATAAATCCTCCGGGCAGGGCCCAGCACCCGATGCAGGGATGGTTCCGCCTCCGAATCAGAAGCACCTTCCAGCAGCTCTCCGGAACCGGCGTCCCTTCATAAGAAAAAATCAGAGCGTCCGTGGTAACAGACGGGGCACGGTAGCGGCCCGGGTCATAGGCCGCCAGAAATTCTTCCAGCGTCTCCCCTTTTTCATTTCTCTCCCCGGTTCCCAGAAACGGGGTAATATTCTTTAAAAAAGACGGCATTTTCTTTTCCTCCTTCTCGTTTCTTAGCACTTCTTCAGACATGCTTCCTCTGATATTTCCACCAGAATGATATCGGGTCCGATTTTCCGAATGCAGGCAAAGGGTATAATATACTCGGAATCATACCCCAGAAATCCGCAGATTCTGCCGGGTCCCGGCAGGACCAGCGCCTCCACACAGCCCGTGCAGGTATTCAGAATCAGATCCGTCACACAGCCCAGTCTTTTACAGTCACAGAGATTGATAACCTCCCGCTCCCGCAGTTCCCGAAACCGGACACAGTCTTTTTTCATCCCGTTTCTCTCCCTACCCTGTTCTTGTAATCAGCATATGCATTTTCTTCATAAAATTCTTCTGTTTTCTTAAAAGAAACTTTCTTGCAACGTAAGAAATACATGGTATGATAGGATAAAACGTACAGGAAACAAAAGATACGTTATCAGTATATCAAATTTTCAGGGAGGCGTAAATTATGCATATCAGTACCATACATTTTACCGCAAAACCGGACTGTCAGAACCGTCTGCCCAAAGAGGCGCGGGTTTACGACTATCTGGATAAGCTGGGCATTCCCTACGAGGGAATCGACCACGATGCTGCCAATACCATTGAAGACTGTCAGGGTGTGGAGGAAGAACTGCAGGTTCCCGTCTGCAAAAATCTGTTTCTCTGCAACCGGAAGAAAACCACCTTTTTCCTGCTGATGATGCCCGGTGACAAGCCCTTTATCACACGGGACCTTTCCCATCAGCTAGGCGTAGCCCGTCTGTCCTTTGCCGAGCCGGAATATATGGAAGAATTTCTGGATATCACTCCAGGCTCCGTCAGCGTGCTGGGGCTGATGAACGACAGGGATGAAAACGTGGATCTGCTCATTGACGAAGATCTGCTGAAGCAGGAGTATCTGGGCTGTCATCCCTGCGTCAATACATCCAGCCTGAAAATCCGGACGAAGGATATTCTGCGTTTTGTAAAGGCTTCCGGCCACTCCTTCACCATGGTCAGACTGTAGGAGGTTCCCATGATTGCCATATATCTTTCCCCCCTTTACCTTCTGGCCTGCGTCTGGGTGTTCTGGCGCCTGCTGCAGTGGCTCGGCCTGCTTAGTCCCTTTTTCCGGAAAAAAGGCATCCGCCTTGTCACAGGCCTTCTGTATCTCTTTCTTTGCGTCTCTCCGCTGACTGCATTCCTGCTGCCCTCCGGCGGCTTCCGGCGGATTATGCAGCTTTTTGCCAACTACTGGCTGGGCGTCTTTCTCTATGCCGTTCTGGTTCTGGCAGCGGCCGAGCTTGCCGGACTGCTTGTCCGGCTCTTTTACAAACGCAGAAAGCATCCCGGCTCCCGGATTTCCCTTCCCGGCCTCCGGGCTGCCGGCGCCCTCTGTCTGGGGCTGACCCTGATTCTGAGCGGCGCAGGCATCGTAAGCGCCCTCCTTCTGCGGACAACCCGGTACGAAATCACCGTGGACAAACCTGTGAAAGGACTGGATTCTCTTCAGGTCGTCCTGGCCGCCGACCTGCACATCGGCTATAACACGGGCTGCGGACGAATGCGGACGATGGTGGAAGAAATCAATGTCCTGCAGCCGGATCTGGTGGTCCTGGCCGGAGATATTTTCGACAACGAATATGAGGCGCTGGATAATCCCGAAGAGCTGGCCGCTATTCTGGGCAGCATCCAGAGCCGGTACGGCGTCTACGCCTGCTACGGCAACCACGACGTCTCTGAAAAAATCCTGGCTGGCTTCACCTTTCCCCAGGAGGGCGAAAAGGCCAGCGACCCCAGAATGGACCAGCTTCTGGAAGAGGCAGGAATTACCCTTCTGCGGGACGAAACCGTCCTCATTGACGACGCCTTTTACCTCTGCGGACGGGCGGATTCCAAAAAGCCCGGTCGCGGGATTACCGTCCGGCAGACCCCGGAAGAACTGCTGGAAAATCTGGACCTGACAAAGCCCGTTCTGGTTCTGGACCACGAGCCGGAGGAACTGGCAGAACTGGCCCGGGCAGGAGCTGACGTGGACTTAAGCGGTCACACACATAACGGCCAGACCTTCCCCGGCAACCTGGTGATGCCCTTCCTCTGGGAAAATCCCTGCGGTTATCTGGAAAAAGACGGCATGCACAGCATTGTCACCTCCGGTGTGGGAGTCTTCGGCCCCAATATGCGTCTGGGAACCACAAGCGAAATCTGCAGCATCCAGGTGACATTTCAGTAAAGTTTTCCTGCATGTGAGTAAAGTTTCCTGCATCTCAGTGAATTCATTTTGTTTTCTGGAACTGATAAAATCATGGTATTCAGAAGGCAAAGGAGGATTCAGCATGGAAACACCCGTAAACCAGAAAATCGGAATGCGTATCAGGAACATCCGCAAAACGCAGGGACTTACCCAGGAACAGCTTGCCGAATCCGTCAGCCTTTCTCCCAGCTATATCAGCCGGGTGGAGACCGGGAACTCCACGCCCAGTCTGGAATGCCTTTGCAAGATAGCCAGCGCCCTGGATGTGGGCCTTCAGGCAATTCTCTACGACCTGCTTCTTACTGACACGACCGGCGGGACAGCCCAGGAAATCGCAGTCACAGTCTCCTGCCTGCCGCCCCGGGTTCAGAAGCTGGCTCTGGAATACATAAAATCCCTGGCGTCCTGCCTGGCCGAACCATAAATTATACATTGCAATTTGTCCGGAAAAATACTATAATTTCTGTATATCAGATGGGAAGGACTCCCGCCCGGGACCCGCTTTGGCGGGTCCTGAGTATTATGCAGAAACCGAGGTATGGATTATGAAGAAAAAAGTAGTTGTCGCTCTTGGACACCGGGCCCTGGGGACGACCCTTCCGGAGCAGATGGTAGCGGTAAAGAAAACCGCTGTTTCCATTGCCGATTTAATAGAAGAAGGGTATCAGGTAATTATCACACACAGCAACGCTCCCCAGCTTGGAATGATTCACACAGCGATGAATGAATTCGGAAAGCTCCACGAGGAATACACAGCAGCGCCTATGTCGGTCTGCTCCGCCATGTCCCAGGGATATATCGGATATGACCTGCAGAACGCCATCCGGGAAGAACTGCTGAACCGGGGAATTTTCCGCACCGTCAGCACCCTCATTACCCAGGTGACGGTAGACCCCTATGACGAAGCGTTCTACACCCCCACCAAGGTACTGGGCCGTATTATGAACGCAGAAGACGCTGCTGCCGAGAGAAAGAAAGGAAACTACGTGGTAGAGGTACCCGGTCAGGGATTCCGCCGTGTCGTGGCTTCCCCCAATCCGGTGGACATTGTGGAGATTGACGCCATCCGGGCCCTGGTGGACGCCGGACAAGTTGTAATCGCCTGCGGCGGAGGCGGCATTCCCGTTCTCCAGCAGAACAATCACCTGAAAGGCGCCAGCGCCGTGATTGAAAAAGACCTTGCCGCCGGAAAGCTGGCAGAGCAGATTGACGCGGATGAACTGATTATTCTCACCAGTGTGGACAAGGTCCGTATCAATCTGGATACGGAAGCCGAAGAAAAACTGGGCGAGATTACCGTAGAGCAGGCAAAACAGTACATGGAAGAGGGACATTTCGGCATTTACAATATGCTGCCCAAGTTCCAGGCTTCTGTTGCCTTCATTGAGAAACGGGAAGGACGGAGCGCCCTGATTACTTCCCTGGAAAGCTTAAAGGAAAGTCTGAAAGGAAGAAACGGAACCATTATCCGCTAACTTTGCGGACAGCGAAAAAAAGCCAGGCCCTTTTTCAGAGCCTGGCTTTTCTGCCGCCAGAAATTCTATTTCGTATACTTAATCCGATTGTCAATCCCGTGGTCCAGAATGTATTCATAGACCGTTCTGGGCACCAGGTCGCTCCACTTTTCCCCCGCCAGGATACGCTGTCTTACCTGGGTTCCGGTGGTTCCCTTCTCCTCCGGGTTCCGGTTCCAGAGCACTTCCGTCTGAAATCCCAGTTCTTCCAGTTTTTCCTGATTCTTCCGGGTCCAGTCATCACAGATACTCAGAAAACAGGTGGCGTCTCCGGGCACATACTCCCGCAGAAGTTCCGGTTTTTCCAGCGGGAAGGGCACTATCTCAAACTCTTCCCGGGGCACGCCGAAACTTAAAATGGCGTCCCTCACCATCTCGTACCGCTCAATGTAGGTCAGCGGATTTGCTCCCTTCCGCACCCGGTAATCCACGGTCTTCGGTTCTTTCCAGGGGTCCCGCTCCAGTTCACTCATAGGCTCCTCTTCCTCCAGATAAGAAGAATCCGGAACCATAATTCCTATATACAGCTTCCGGCAGCGCATTTTGGCCGCCAGAAAATACTCCAGATGTTTGAAATGCAGAATCTGAAATCTTCCATATACAATCCCTTTTTCAACCATTCATTCGTCTCCTCTCTTGTGAATCTGCCTAACCCCATTGTACCCCGGCGCTTTTGTTTTGTAAAGCATTCCCGTATTCTTCCTTTTACACCGGGATACTGTCTCTGACACAGAGCGTCCCGTATCCGGTCTGCCGGTTGGGATAGACCGAAAAACCGGGAAGCCTGCCTGCCCCTCCCTGAAAATAGGCTTTCACCTTTTCCCCGTAAAGGAAAGGATCATTCCCTCTGACAATTCCCCATTCCATGAGAAGGGCAGCCCCGCCGGTGGCAAAAGGCGTAGCAAAAGAGGTGCCGCTTACCACGGTCCGGCTCCCGCCCGGAGCTGTCACCGTCACATCCACCCCCGGCGCTACGATATCCGGTTTGACCGTTCCCCCCTGACGGGTGTATCCCCTTCCGGAAAAATCCGCATAAGTAAGGGTGGCCGCATTGTAGGCGCCTACTGTAATGACCCGGGACGCCGTAGAAGGAATGGTAAGCGTAGTGTCCGGCTCCGGATAAAGAAATCCTGTTCCCGCATTCAGCACTGCAGAAGAGGGAAGCCACATGTCATAAGTTCCCTGCACCGTCCGCAGAGCCGTCAGTTCGATATTCCAGACGCCGCTTCCTACAAATTCTCCCACCGGAAGAAAATCCAGATAGATTTCCTGGACCGTACTGTACGGCCCGGGTTTTCCGTAATACAGAAGAATCTCGGTCTGCCCGATACGAAACCTCTGGGGCCCCAGCACCTGGGAGACCGGCCCCACCCGCGCGCCCGAGGGCGCAGTCACGGCAATCTGAATGTCGTCGGCATAGTTTTTCCATATCTGTACACTGAGGGCCGTCTGGTTCTCCTGAACGGCGAACGGAATCTGCCGGCGTTCCCCCTGGGCGAGCCTTCCGGAAGTATGTCCGGCGGCCGCCCCTTCGTTGCCGCTTCCGATACAGATAACGCTTTTCCATAAATTGGAGATATCGTCAATAAACCGCTCCAGAAGGGAGGTCCCGTCATGAGAGCCGTAATTGTTCCCGATACTGATGTTGACGGCCAGGGGCATGCGCCTCTTCAGCGCCTCCTCCACCGCATAATTCAGCGCCGTCATCAGCTCTGTGGTCCGGGGAAACCCCTCTGCTTCCGGGACCCCCAGTTTTACAATCAGCAGTTCACTTTCCGGAGCCATGCCCCGGCCTTCCGGTCCGCTCCCCCGTCCATTTCCGGCGGCAATCTGAGCCACTGCTGTCCCGTGCCCGGAAGTGTCCCGGCTCGGCACCAGCCGTTCCCGTTCTCCCGGCTCCGTACTGGCCAGCGCCTCGTCTATCTGCTCCTTTGTGTACACGGTACCGGACGCATACCCGTCCGGCGGACTGCCGGGAATGGTCTGGTCCCAGAGCCGGTATATCCGGGTGGTACCGTCCGGATTCCGAAAATCCGGGCTGGCATAGTCAATCCCCGAATCCAGCACGGCTACCAGGACGCCCCTTCCCTCCAGAATTCCTTCCGGGAAAAAACGAATATCCTGCACCTGGTCCGTGCAGGAGGCCCTTCTTCCGGCCTCCGTCTGAAAAAACAGCCGCTTCGGCTTCTCGATGTATTCCACCTCCGGGATTTCAGAGAGCCGTTCCACATCCGCCTCCTTCAGCCGCAGAATGGCATATTCATTCCGCAGTTCTGTCACACTTACCGCAAATTCCCTGACTGCCGCCAGGGAGCCAGAATATTTCACAATCACATCCCATTCATTCTCAATAATCTGATACCCTGTCCCCAGCTCCAGGGATTTTTCCCGTTCTTCTTCTGTTGCGTCCAGCGCCAGATTCAGCAGGTTCTCCACATTCTGATTCGTCACCGGCCGTCCCTCCGAATACCGCTTTCCTTAAATATATCTCTTTTTACGAAAAAAAATGACTGCCCGCAGTCCGGACAGTCTTTTTTACATAAACCGCTTCTTATCCAGTTTAAAAATAATTCCCAGAGCAATATAACAGATTCCAATGACAATCACCCCGTAGGCCAGGGATATGCCAATATGGTATTCCTGCATATTCGTCACGATAGAAATGGAGATAGGCCGGTTGTATACACCGTACAGCAGAGCCGACATGGTATATTCTCCGACAGTCCGGATAAAAACCAGAACTCCGCCCGCCAGAATCCCCGACGCAATGTTGGGGACAATCACGTTTTTAAAGGTCTGGAACATATTTGCGCCCAGACTTTTTGAGGCCTCCTCCAGATTGTCATTCAGCCCCTGAACCGCCACTTCATTAGAATTCAGAAGCAGGGGAACCGCCGTGACGGTATAGGCAATGGGCACGATATAAAACCCGCCTATCAGCGCTTCGCCAAAGGAGAAAATGCTCCCCCTGCTGAAGGCATTTATCAGGTTAATGGCCACCACGCTGTCCGGCATGGTCCAGGGCAGCATGAGAAGCAGGCGCAAAAGGCCGTGAAACTTCCCTTTCCATTTTACAATAAGCCAGGACGTCGGCACCGTAATCACCAGTCCTGCCGCCACTGCCATCAGCGACATCTCAAGGCTGTTCAGAAGGGGCTTCAGCACTCTGGGCCGCTCAAATATGGCCAGATAATTTTCCAGTGTAAAATCATGGGGAAAAATTTCCTGCATGATGGCACTGGTGGAATTAAAGGAAAGATAGATAATCACCACAATCGGAAGCAGAATCAGAAGAATCTGAAAAAGCACAACCACTCTGCTGACAGCAGAGAGCGCGCCGCGGTTTCCTTCCAGCGGCTTTACCTCCGTTCCTCTGTCCGCGGTATCCACCTGATACCGCCTGCTGTAGTACTGAATCAGAAGCATTACCGTTACACTGATGACAAAGAGCACCGCCACCTGCACCGAGGCCAGCGCCATCTGATTATTTGCCTTGGAGCGGACAATCTGGGTGCTCAGTACCTTAAATCCCCCGCCCATCAGGTTTGGAGCCGAAAAGGAACTGACTCCGGAGGCAAAGGTAACCACCACAGAAGACAGAACAGCCGGACGAATCACCGGCCAGATAACGTCCCGGAACACCTGTGGCCAGGACGCTCCCATGCTCCTTGCCGCCTCAATACTGGAATTATCCACATATTTCAGGGCCACGTACACATTCAGGTAAAAATAAACATACTGGGTATAGGTAATGACAAACAGAATCCCGCCCAGCCCCTGAAACTGAAACGGCGCTTCCTCCAGCCTCAGCATATACTGCAGTGCTTTCGTCAGAATTCCGCTCTCACCGTAAATCTGAATAAAGGAGATAACCGTTATCACTCCCGGAATCATCATGGGGCTTAAAAGCAGGATATGGGTTACTTTTTTCCACCTTCCCGCCAGAAAGGTCATGTAAAGCGCCAGCATGATTCCGATGATTCCGCAGGTCACCACAGAAAGGCATCCCAGCAGTACGGTGTTGGAAACGACCTGCAGCTGGTTTTCGTTGGAAAAGTACTCCAGGAAAACGTCCAGTCCGTAGCCGGTGTCTGTCACCAGCGCCTGACGGAAGGTATAGAAAAAGGGAACCACAATATACCCCAGTATCAGAAACACCAGCACACAGTACCAGAGAATCCGCACGGGGCCCATGTGTTTACTTCGCTTTGCTTTCATCTGCGGCCTCCCCTCTGTATCTGACACTCAGGTATCCGGTATCTCCGGGCTTCCACTCCTCTTCCCGGTCTCCCGGATTGCTCTCGATAATCCGGTATTCCTTCCCGTCTGCCTCTGCTTTGTACTCATAGTACACGCCCAGGAATTTTACGTCCGTCACCTTCACCGGTTTTCCTTCGCCCGGTTTCCGGTCAAGCCGCATCTGCTCCGGCCGCACCAGCACCGTTTTGCCGTCCGGCCCATCCACCAGGTTGGATGTACCCACAAAATTTGCCACAAAGCCATTTTCCGGATGGTTGTAGATATCTTTCGGGGTGCCTGCCTGCAGTACCTGACCGTCCTTTATCACGGCAATCCGGTCAGAGACAGACAGCGCTTCCTGCTGGTCATGGGTAATGAACAGCGTGGTAATCCCGGTCTTTCGCTGAATGGCGCGGATTTCCTCCCGCATCTTTGCCCGGAGCGCCACATCCAGATTGGACATGGGCTCGTCCAGAAGCAGCATCCGCGGCTGAATCACAAGAGCCCGGGCAATGGCGACCCGCTGCTGCTGTCCGCCGGAAAGCTCCTGTATCTTACGGTCCGCCAGTTCCTGAAGACCGGTCAGTTCCATGTAAGAGGCACACTGCTCCTGAATTTCTTTTTTCGGTCTTCTGCGGATTTTCAGGCCGTAAGCGATATTGTCCCGGACGGTCATATTCGGAAACAGCGCATAGTTCTGGAACACGATTCCCATATTCCGCTTCTCCGGTTTCCAGTCCGTAATATCCGTATCCCCGATAAAAACCCGGCCCTTCGAGGGGTGGATAAACCCCGCCAGAATCCTCAGCAGGGTCGTCTTCCCGCACCCGGATGGACCAAGCAGTGTAAAAAATTCTCCCTCTTTTATCGTCAGGTCTATTCCCTTCAGCACCTCTGTTGTTCCGTAACTGTGGGAAATCTGTTGTATTATCACATCATTCATACTATTCTATCGTCTTCCTTATGCACGAAGTAGTGGAGGATACCCTCCACTACTTCTGTATTATCCATTCTGTATTTTGTCTTATTCAGAGATGGTTCTGTCTGCGTCCACGTAGTCCGTTTCCCATCTTTCCAGCCAGTCAGACTGATTTTCACTGATAACATTCCAGTCTACATCCAGAGCAGAAAATTCGGTCTGCATCCATTCCGGGCAGTCTGCAAGAACAGAATCCAGAACCGGCATACGGTTGAAATCGTTTGCGGTCATCAGCTGTCCGGTCTCGCTGCCTACAAATTCAATAAAGGCTGCTGCCGCATTGGGATGGGGCGCATCCTTGATGGCTGCGATGCAGTCGGTAATGACTACGGCGCCGCTTTCCGGAATCACCATCTCCAGAGGCATATCGTTGTCGTCTCTGTTGGTCAGTACGTCGTTGATAACAGCCATGGAAACGGCGGCTTCGCCTCTTCCCACTGCCTGGAACATCATGCTTCCACTGTTATAGAAGTTCCTGGTATTTGCACTCAGGCCTTCCACATAATTCCATGCCGCGTCTTCACTCTCGGTGGCACTGTAATGGGCAACCAGAGCGCAGATAGTGGAACGCATGGATGAAGAAAGAGAATCCCGGGTTACAATCTGGTCTGCATAGGCGCTGTCCGCCAGGTCTGACCAGTCCTTCGGGGCTTCCTCTGCCGTCATAATATCGCTGTTATAAAAGAGAACCATGGGTGTTCTGTAGGTTCCGTACCAGTATCCGTCGGCATCTTTGTAAGCATCGTCCACTTCGCCCGCCCAGGAAGGTTCGGTTGCCTCAAAGCAGTCCTCTCCCTGAAGGAGCATATAGGTAGCTGTATCACCGCCAAACATAACGTCGGCCTGGGGATTGTCCTTCTCACTTCTTACACGGTCTGCAAGCTCTCCCTTGAGGTTAATAAATTCTACCTCCACACCGGTCTCTTCTGTAAAATCTTCTGCAATCGCTTCCAGCATGTCTTCCGGATGAGTAGAATACACAACCAGAGTATCCTCTAATTCCGCGTCTGTACTTTCTTCTGTCTGCGCCTCATCCGTGCTTCCGCTTTCTTCTTCCGTTCCGCCGCAGGCTGTCAGGGCAAATGCCATCGTGGCCGCAAGCAGAACCGCCAGAAATCTTCTTTTCATAACTGTTCCTCCCTTGTCTACAAAAGTAAATGGTCAATATCCCAGAGGAAGTATGAAAAATCCTGATGAAAGGCCGGACGGCACTCCCTGTTCCGGACAGCCCGTACAAGGTCCTTTGTCGTCTTTATCCCGTCAGGAAACCAGGTCGCACAGATCCCGACCTTGTCCGGATAATGGCAGTCGCTGCCACCCGTAATGGCAAAACCGTATTTCTTTGCATACCGGACGGCCATCATCGTGGCGTCAGGCAGTGTGCTTCCGTTCAGAATCTCTATTGCATCTACATCTCTCAGAATATCCAGATTCTGTTCCAGCCCCCTTCTGTTATGCCGGAAAGGATGGGCGCTGATTACCACGCCGCCCTGGCTGTGAACATCATCAATGAAGGTCTGGGCGTCTACCCTCTCCCGTGGATAGCTGTCAATTCCAAAGGCCAGAATATCCCCCTGCAGGGAATAATACTCAATGCCCGTAAAGACAGGAAACCCTGTCTTTGCAGAGTATTCCGCCGCTGCATCCTTAAGTCCCATACTGTCGTGGTCCGTAATGCAGACTGCATCCAGCCCTCTCTTTTTGGCCAGAGTGACGATCTCCTCCAGTGACAGGAAACTGTCCTTTGAAAAATTTTTTTCATGCATGTGTAAATCAATAAACACCTTCATACCTCCGCTGTGTTGACGCTACTTATTATAATACACAGCGGATTTTAATTCCAATCGATGTTCTCTATGCTGTTTATAGGTTATATCTATAACTACTGGAATCCAATCAGCCGTCTGGCCACCGTATAAGCCAGGGAAGATATCTTTCTTCCCGGTTTTCCCGGCAGGTTCATGGTCTGCCCGAGAATGCCGTAACGGATTTTCCAGTATGTCTTATAATTGTTCATCTTCAGATACTTCCAGAGTTCCTGCTTCTTTTCCAGGTTTTCCTCCGTCTTTGACCGAATCAGAAGGATGGAAGACACCGTCATCATAATCGCCAGATAATTGGTCATATAGGACCGCAGCTTTTTGTTCGGAATCTTCCGCATATCATACATGTCTATCATACTCTTGGTCACAAATATCTGCTGGTCTACCCGGCTTATCATGACTTTCTCGTTTACGGACTGGTCCTCCCGCCCGATATAGTACCGGTAAAAATCCAGGTCCATATAATACATCTTCCGCACATAAGGCAGAGGATAGTATACATAGATATTATCCACATAGAAGGTGTGTTTGGGCAGTTTCAGCTGGCAGAGCTTCAGGAAATCGGTCCGGTAAATGACAGAATGCATCAGGATATACTGGTCCATCCGGAAATGCCCCACGTCATTCCAGCCGAAAACCTGCTCCGTGGGGAGCACATTCGTGTAGCGGATAACTTTTTTGTGAGCCGCGCCCTCTTTTTCATATACATAGTTGGCGACAAACATGTCCACCTGCTCATTTTCCTGCTCAAACCGGCGCAGCGTATCCAGAATTCTGTGAAGGGAATCCTCATCCACCCAGTCGTCGCTGTCCACCACCTTGAAATATTTGCCCGTGGCACTGGCAAGACCGCTGTTCACCGCATCACCGTGTCCTCCGTTCTCCTTGTCCACCACCTTGATAATATCCGGGTACTTCTCGGCATACTGGTGTCCGATTTCGGAGGTTTTGTCCCGGGAGCCGTCGTTTACAACAATAATCTCCACATCTTCTCCGCCTTTCAGGACGGACTCAATGGCATTCGCCATATAAGCTTCCGAATTATAGCAGGGAATTGCAAATGAAATGTACTTCATCGTCACTTGTTCCTTTCGCTTTTTTCACTGTCATTATAGCCTGTTTTTTACTGTTTTCCAAGAAATAATTCGCTTTCTGTGTGTTTTCTGCTTGTGGGATGTCCCGGTTTCCGTTATAGTTATAGTGAATGCAGTGCCGGTCCCGGGCGGTTCAGAAACCGCCGGAACCAGCCATGTTACAGGAGGAATGTATATGAAACGAAATGTATTAGTCGGCCAGTCCGGCGGACCCACTGCCGTAATCAACGGCAGTCTCTACGGTGTGGTCCGGGCAGGTCTGGAAAGCCCGGAGACGGGAAACGTAATCGGAATGATAAACGGTATCGAAGGATTCTTAAACGGACGCCAGATGGACATGGCTCCCCTGGCGGAAAACGGAGAACTGGAAAAAATCCGCACCACACCGGGTTCCTATCTGGGCTCCTGCCGTTATAAACTGCCGGAAGATCTGACAGACCCGGTTTACCCGGAACTGTTTCAGAAATTTGAAGAAAACCAGATTGGCTATTTCTTCTACATCGGCGGAAACGATTCCATGGATACGGTAAGCAAGCTTTCCCGCTATGCGGCGGACCACGGCAGCGATATCCGTATCATCGGCGTGCCCAAAACCATTGACAACGACCTGGTGGAGACCGACCATACCCCAGGCTTTGGAAGCGCCGCCAAATATGTGGCGTCCACCGTACGGGAGATTGCCATCGACGCTTCTGTATATGACAACAAACCTTCTGTCACCATCGTTGAAATCATGGGGCGCCACGCCGGATGGCTCACGGCCGCTTCCGCGCTGGCCCGCAAATTTGAAGGAGACAATCCGGTGCTTATCTACCTGCCGGAAACAGCCTTTGACACAGAAAAATTCCTGGACAGCCTGCGCCGGAAACTGGAAACCACCCGCAACCTGGTTGTGTGCATTTCCGAAGGAATCAACGACGGAAACGGAACCTTTATCTGTGAACTTGCCAGCGATGTGGGCGTAGACAGCTTCGGCCACAAAATGCTCACCGGCTCCGGAAAGTATCTGGAAAATCTGGTAAAAGAAAAACTGGGAATCAAGGTGCGCTCCGTAGAACTGAATGTCTGCCAGCGCTGTTCTTCCTCCTGCCTCTCCGCCACGGATCTGAGAGAAGCAGTCAATGCCGGAAGCCAGGCCGTCTGGGCTGCCCTGGCCGGAGAGACCGGAAAAATGACTACCTTCCGCCGGACCTCCGACGTTCCCTACACACTGGAATACGGCACGGCGGACGTAACCGGAATCTGCAATAAAGAAAAAGCAGTTCCTGCCGAATGGATTACCTGCGACGGTTCCGACGTAAGTCCCGAATTTCTCACTTACGCACGCCCTCTGATTCAGGGAGAAGTAGACGTACCCATGAAAGACGGACTGCCGGATTTTGCCTTCCGTCACTAACCGGAGGATGTTCATAGTTTGTTCATTTATCTTTAAAAAATCTTTCATTTGTTAAACATGATTTCTTCACAGGTGAAGGATATACTAAAATCATCAAGGGAAAACACAGACTTTGATATACAAAGACGGCGCAGCACTTAGTTGCTATAGAATAAACTTTTTCATAATAAATGCCGGGAACCGCAGAAGCGGTTACCCGGCATCCTCCCTTTTCAGGAGAAAAGATTGTATCTCCCCACCTTTCATATTAAACTGATTACAGTACCGCACCGGACTGCGGCACTGTGATTTTTTAAGGAGGAATTGTCATGTCTGAAATTACTTATCGTACCCCCTGCGTGGAAGACGCAGAAAAAATTGTGTCGTTCTATAACTATGTCGGTGGAGAAACCAGCTATCTCAGCTTTGAAAAAGATGAATACCCCCTGGACGTTCCGGCTCAGAAAGAGTCGATTCTCAGCCTGGAGGGCAATCCAAACAATATCATGCTCCTTGCCATGGCCGGAGAGGAAATAGCCGGTATCGCCACCATCAGTTCCACCCATAAAATCAAAGGCCGCCATGACGGCGAACTGGGCATCGTCGTGGCAAAGAAGTACCAGAGCCAGGGAATCGGCTCCGAACTGATTCGCCGTCTGATAGAATGGGCCCGGGGCAACGGTGTGACAACCCGCCTCAGCCTGGATACCCGTACAGACAACGTAAACGCAGTCTCCCTCTATCTGAAATTCGGCTTCCAGGTAGAAGGCTGCCGGCTGAATTCTACCCTTCTGGATGGGAAATACTACGACCTTTATGTGATGGGAATGATGCTTTAACCGTCTTCCTTCTGCCGGTTCCGTTTCCAGCCGAAACAGACGGCAGCAGCAGCCCCGCCTGCACAGATAAGTCCCGCAAGCAGTGTAAGCGTCCGCCTGGCGGTCCAGAAAACCTGCTTTCGGATACGGCTTTCTGCCAGGGCGGGGCTTTCTGTCTCTTTGACACTTCTCCCTGTCCCTTTCTGCGAAGCCTGCCCGTCGTTCTCTGTCCGGGAATCCTGCTCTTCCCCGTCTTCCTCTTCCCCGGCTTCTCCCAGCTGAAATCCCAGACGGCAGGTACGCCGGTTTCCGGCCCGGTCTGCTGCTTCGGCCAGTATCTCATAGACTCCGGCCTCTGAAAATTCGCCGGTCCATACGGTCTGCCCGCGGGAGAGCAGTTTCTCCTCCCCGTTTATCTGCACAAGATACAAAAGGTCTTTTCCGTCTCCCGTACGGACCGTGATTCGCGGACGCCCCGTAAGCCGGTCCCCATCGCGCAGGATTTCCCCGGTCTGCGCATTCTGCACCTGAATCACCGGAGGGGTACGGTCAATCTGAAAAGCAACGGACTGTTCTGTCTGGTTTCCCGCCATGTCCCGGGCCCGGACCTCCAGCAGATGTGCCCCTTCCCTCTGTACCCGCTGTCCGGAAGGATAGATTCTTCCATCCAGGTATACCAGCAGGGCGCAGGCCGTCATATCCTCTGCTACCGTATCCTCCCGGTAATCCCACTGAAACTCCCGGAGATACTGCCCTGCCAGATTCTGCGGATAAGAAAGGACGGGAGCCGTGCAGTCCACGGTAACCTGCCGCTCCCAGAAGGCCTGGTTTCCTGCCCTGTCTTTCGCTCTTACCTGTATCCGGTATATTCCGTCCGTTTCCAGGGAAAATGCCAGCACCGGTCCGGTCTCACCTGCCTGCCAGTCCGGCAGAGGCACGTTTTCTTCCTGCCCTTCCGGCGTCCTTTTCCACAGCGCCGTCTCTACTTCCCCCAGCGTATTCGTCTCCTCCAGGTGCAGGGAAAAGGCGGCCGCCTCTGCCAGTACGGAAAAGGCTTCTGGCCCATCTGCCCGTATCCGGGGCGGCGTCCAGTCTGTCAGGAGAGAAAACTCTTTCCGTGTCCGGTTTCCCGCCAGGTCCCTGGCCTCTGCCCATACCGTCACAGCACGGTTCCCGGATGATTCTTCCGATACCACAAACGAGAGCTCCATTCCGTTTCCACTGGACCAGGTTTTCTTTCCCGCACCTCCGGCAAACGCTTCCATGCCGCTTCCCTTATCTTCCGCCCGGGCCGTCACCAGAACCGGCTCTCCAAACCACCCTTCTGTCCGTTCCGGAGTCAGAATCTCCAGCTTTGGCGGCGTACCGTCCACCTGCCAGGAAAATTCCCTGTTCCAGGGCGCCAGCTCTTCTTCCGTATAAGTTCCCTGGTATGTTTCCTCCAGTCCTTCCCGCATCCGTACCGTAAGCTCCAGCTTCCAGGTACCGTCCATGGCCTCCGGCTCCCAGGTTTTCTGCAGATTCTCTGCGGCAAGCTCACCGGTCTCCTCTGTCCCGTCCGGCTTCTGCAGTTTCCAGGAGGTAATCAGGCAGATGTCTCTTTGCACCAGGCTTCCTCCCGGAAACCGGGTATAATAGCCGTTCTCCCCGTCTGCTTCCGGAGACAGAAACTCATACCCCAGGAGAGCTGGAAGAGCAGGCTTCTCCTCCTCTTCTTCGCCGGTTTCCGGCTTCTTCGTATCCGTTTCGTCCAGAATTGTCTCCTCTGCTTCAGGCTCCTGAGCTGTCCCCGCATACACCTCCTGGGCCAGGGACGCCATCAGCAGAATCAGGACTGTCAGAATCAGTTTTTTCCCTCTGCCCATACTGTCTCTCCTTCCACAGTAATCCCGCTGGTCTGACAGAGTTTCTGAAAATCCGGATCCTCCTTCAGGTCCGGTACTGCTGCCAGAGCCTCCTTCACCGTTTCCACGCAGCGTTCCCGCTCCACCGCTTCATCCTCACACTGGAGCCGGATGTAAGAAAGCCAGAGCGTCCCGGATTCCGGAAGTTCTTTTACTGCCTCCCGGCAGGTCTCCCACAGCGACTCCCTGTCCTCCTGGGCATAAAGCTCCATCAGCTTCAGATAAATCTGTTCCAGTTCTTCCGGATTCTCTTCCCCTTCTTTCAGCGCCTCATACTCTCTGGCGGCCCCCTCCCGGTTACCCAGAAGTTCCCGGGCCTTTGCCAGATATTCCCGCAGTTCTTTTTCCTGGTCTTCTGTCAGTCCCCACCGGTCCTCTGCCGTCAGTTCTTCCCCCAGGGCTTCCATATGCTCTCCTGCTGTCTCCGTATCCAGCAGCGCCCAGCCTCTTAAAAAGGGGAGCCGGTACAGATAGGCCAGTTCCTCTTTCACTGGAATTTCTTCCAGCGTCTCTTCGCCCTTTTCCAGAAATTCTGTCAGTTCCTCTTCGTCAAAACTTATCTGTGTCCGCTGAAGGTACCGGTAGATGCTTCCATAGCAGTCCGCCAGCTCTCCTTCGGCTCCCTCCAGCCCAGCCGCCTCTTCCAGGTAATCCAGGCCGGGCTCTTCCTTTTCCAGGGCATACAGGTAAAGAAGCGCCAGCTCCATCTCCCGGTTCTCCCCGGAAGAACCTGCTTCCGGTTCCGTCGTTTTCACAGCGCCTAATCCCTGTTCCACAGAAGCAGGAGGCTTCTTTTCCGGAGCCTTTTCTTCCGTCCCGGAGGCCGCAAAAACCGTCACTGCCGCTGTCAGGGAAACGGCGGCTGCAACTGCTGCCAGCGCGGCCTTTCTTCGTTTTCCCGGCGCAGGTCTTTCCTGGCATCGACGGACTTCTTTTCTCAGTTCTTTGAGAAGTCCCGCTGTCAGTTCCTGTCCCCCGGTGCATTTTTCAATCATCCGTTCCAGCACCCGGATTTCCTTCCGTGTAAAATCCGGACTGACCGGGAATTTTGCCGCCATGAACTGCAGGGTCTTTCCCAGGCCGTACGCATCATCCTCTGCCGTCATATGCTGGGTAAGAACCCGCTCTTTCTGCACAAACAGGGAACGGACAGCCTTCTTTTCCATAATGCTGCGGATTTCCCCGTTTCCCTCTTCCTGAACGTCCAGAAGCAGAAGCTCCCCGTTTTCTGCCACGATAACTGCATAAGGCATAAACCAGCCGTAGCTTTCTCCCTCTTCCCACTTATAAAACTGCTCCGCCTGCAAAAACAGCGCAGACACCCAGTTCCAGAACTGCTGCTTTTTCAGCACGGCCTTTCCGGCCGCAAGCTGCGCCAGGGAGGCTCCCCGCACACAGTCGCTGACCATATGGCAGTAGCCGTTCTTGTCCAGGAAACGGTATACCGCATATTCTGTTTTGTTTATCAAATTTTTCCTCCTTCATTTTTCACATACAGTAAATGGATTTTCTTAAGGCGAAAATACCACGAAGTACTCTGCACCGCCCCCGCGCGCAGACACTAAATCTTTGAAATATAAAGAGTTGAAAGTTGAATTAGAGTGATTTTAATCTTACCTCATCTGTCCGGAAATGGCAAGAGGAAAATCAAAAAAAGGGGAATCATGTAGTCGGGGACGGGTACGGGCCAGCCCGTACCCTGTCTCTT
>DWYV01000060.1 GCA_019118525.1 Candidatus Bariatricus faecipullorum | reverse complement strand
TCTTAAAGAACTTTCAGGGCTGTTGTCTATTGTTCAGTTATCAAGGTTCTCTTGTCTGCTGTCCTCAGCGACAGCTTATTTAGAATATCACATTCGTTTTTCAGTGTCAACGCTTTTTTATAATTTTTTTCATTTTTTCTCGGCTTTATTCCTGACCCCCTCATCCAGGACCGAATTTCCACTTTTTGTCTGCCCGGAAATAACTCCCCCAAGAACAGTTTCCTATTAAATAAAAAAGACTGTACTGCATGTACAGCCCTTTTTTCCTGCCCCGAATCTACCCCCGAAACATCGTGGCCAGATTCATAACAAAATTATGGTCATACAGGAAAGTCAGAAGACGGCTTTCCTGGACCATTCCCATCATATTTTCCCCCACCGAAGTCGGATACAGCAGTGTCACGCCGAGAAGGACAAAGTCCAGCACAATAGCGGCAATTACCAAGCCGACGCCCACTCCGGCCAGGCGGTTCAGGATTCCCAGTACCGGAAGCCGGTTTACAAAGTCCAGGGCGAACACTACCGCCCGGACCACGATGGTTACAACCAGAAAGGTTATCAGAAAAGAAATGATATTCAGAATCAGCGTGGACACATAGGTACTGATATATTCTCCGAAAGTGCTGACTCCCAGCCGGTTATAGACTTCTTCATTATTATTGCTCAGCAGCAAATCCTTAAAGAAATCCGGAAGGTCCGAATTTTCTATTGCGCTAATCTGGGTCTGTTTCGGTACATCCGCCCCAAGGATTGTCTGGGCGGTTCCCTCTTCCAGATGCCCCTGTCCGTCCAGTATTCCCGAGGAAATTCCATACTGTTCCAGGTCTTCTCCTGTTACTGTTCCGTTTACAATGTCCTCTACCGTAATCCCTGCGGCATTCAGGGTTTCTTCGCTGACCCCTGCCCCGGCCAGAAAGGAACGTACCTGCTCTTCCGTAAGCTGAGTTCCCTGCCCGGAATCCCCAAAGGCCATACGGCTCATGGTATCCAGACACTGCTCGCCTATCATCTCATCCAGAGGCGTCAGAGACGCCAGCGCCTGGCTGACATAAGGTGTTGCAATAAACACCACCACAAAGGTAAAAAGAGTGGCCGCCAGGGATACCGCTATTTTTAATGCTCCTTTTGCAAATCCTGCCACCGCGCCTATCGCCAGAATCAGCACGGCTCCAATCCATAACCAGTTCATATCTTCTCCTATTTTACCAGTCGTACCTCTTCGATTCCATTCGCATTCATCACCAGGTATTTATTGATGCCGGTCAGAGGTATTATTTCCTGAATACTTTCATTCAGCTCACCGTCAAACTTTCTCACTCCAAGGTTCGAGTAAATCATACAGCTCTGGCCCTCATACATAATTACGTCTCCCTGGGACATTTTTACTGTGCCATATTCCCCGGAAAACTCTTTCGACATGGTCTGATTTCCGTTTTCATTGTATATACGCAGTTCATACCCGGTCTCGCCGCTGTTTTTCAGGACAAGTCCCAGCCTTCCGTCTTCATGACATATGCTTTTTATCTCCTTGTCCAGCTCCACGGTCCGGGTAAGCTCCGGCGCGCCTGCCCCCTCGTATATGTACAGGGCTCCGTCTCCCACAGCCAGGGACTTCTCCCCGTCTACGAAAGTCAGAAAAGAAATCACCGTGTTTTTATACACGTCTTCCGTAACCTTCTGCGAAGATTCCTCCGCCAGCTCCTCAGAGAAATTATAAAAGCATACTCTGGAGGCTTCTACTCCGTCTTCAATACAAAGGTAGGAAACCTGAAGCAGCATACCGTCCGGAGACAGCGCCATGGCCAGCGGATAGCCCGTCCCGCTCAGGGATGCCTTCTGTTCTACCAGTACATTCCCTGCCGCATCGTAACAAATCAGTTCCGGTGTACTTCCATTGCGGAGCAGCGCGCATACAATTCCGTTTTCTGCAGCGGCGATGGCTTCTACCGGATAGTTTGTATGGATTTCTCCCCGGAGCCCGTCCGCTCCAAATACCAGGATGTCATTTCCACCTCTGTCGGCGATAACCACCGTTTCTCCATTTATCGTGGCAAAGGGCGTCTGAATCTGGCAGGACTGATTCCACTGTTCATTTCCCTGATAGTCCAGAAACGCCACTCCGTCCCGGCTGTAACGCAGGATTCCGTCCATATACTGACAGTAGGCTCCGCTCCCCGATTCTTCCATGCTGTAACTCTGCAGCACTCTTACATCAGAATAGGTCTGCATTTCCAGAAGGAGAAAGGTGCTGGCTGTGGCCGCAAGGAGCGTCAGAATCACCAGTGCCGTTTTCATCCAGAATTTTCGTTTGTATGATTTCAGCTTTTTCCCTAAATCCTCCACCGGATTTTTTATCTCTACAATAATTCCCATATACTGTCCTTCTCTTTGGGTTTTCTCTTACATTATATCACAATATCACATGCTCCGCCCGGGCGGCTCGGGGCGGCGCCGGTATAATGTCTGACGACATTATACCATAGATATCTCTCTAGGGAAGTAATAATTTCTGGCCGATGAAGATGAGGTTTCCGTCGGATAGGCCGTTCATCCGGCATATTGCGTCTACATGGCTGGTATCTCCGTAAACCTTCTGGCTGATTTTTGCCAGTGTATCTCCCTTCTCGACAATATAAATGTCTTCAGACATTTCCTGCATTGTACTGACGGCGTCCTCTCCAGAGGTATCCTGACTGCCCTCTGTACTCTCACTGTCCGGGGTCTCACCGTCTGTGCTCTGGCTGTCCGTGCCCTGACTGTCCGCATTCAGGGCTTCGTCGTCCGGACTGGTTTTCTCACCGGCGCTCCCGGTATCGGACGTCACGGTTCCGCTTGTGGCCACCGTCTCTTCTTCCTCTCCGCCTTCTCCTGCCACAGTCTGCTGAAGCGAGTCCAGAGAACTCTGCACAGCCTGCATTTTATCATAATTATTTATCATCGTCACGCCGGCAATCAGCACAATCAGAACCAGGGAGATACTCATAGCGTACATAAAACGGGCGTTTTTCTTCTGCTCCTGAACTTCAAACCGTTCTCTTACGATATGACGAAAATTCTTCGCAGCTTTATCTTCCACAATTTCCCCGGGAGTCACGCCATTCTTTTTCCGGTTCGCTATCATATAGTTCTGCATTTCCGGATTGCGCTCATAATAGATATAATGGCCACCCAGAAGCATAAGTTCTTTAAACTTGTACGCAAAGAAAAGCTCGTCCTTTTCCTCTGCGTCCCGAAGCACCAGAAGGGTTTCCGCCGCTGTAAAATGCTGTTCATGAATTCTTTCCAGATTATTGTTCAGCCTCATCGTCTGCCCGGGCACGGTAAGAAACCAGCCCAGAACTTCCTTCTCCGGGAAAAATGCACCTGCATCTTTCTCCGCCTGTTTCCACATCTCCCCGGAAACAAAGACATCCGCCCCTTCCTGCCCGATTTCCTCTATTCGTACTGCCCCGGATACATACACACAGTCTGTCCCGTCCATATCCTCCCGGGTTCCCACCAGAAGAGCTCCCGCCGGTTTATCTTCTGCTCTTTCACAAAGCTGATTTAAAAATGTATCTACATAATCTTCCACATATACTTTTGGTATATCGCTGACATTTCCTATCTGCCGTACGTTTTTCGGAAACTGGTTTTCCATATACTCTCACCTCATTTTACATATTTTCATATCGATGATAGCACATGAAAAATTCTGTTTTTGGCATTTTATGTCACTCACGCCCCGAAAACGCCCGACATTTCCGGACAAAACTCTTCCTTCTGTTTATTCTAGCAGAATTCCCCTTCCGGCTCCAGATGACTTTTCTGAAGAAAACCTTATGTTTTTGTGAATCTTCTATGACTTCCCTTGCATTCCAAAAAATAGCGGTATAAAATGTGTAGGACTTAAGGGGAGACGTAAACAGGAAGCGGAAATGCCGTCGGCATTTCCCAGTTTTTTAAGGAGGTAATTGCCATGCAGACAACCGTAAACAAAAAACGTTACCGGGACGGCTGGTTCGATGACGCCTTTGAAGTCATTTATGAAAACGAGCTTCCGGACCGGGATGAATCCACATATACCGATAATACCGCAGATTTTCACACGGACAGAAACGGGACCGCATCCCGGAGCCGTTCGGGGCAGGAGGCGGAAGATACAGACGGAACCCGCAGAAACGAACAGCGGAAAAACCAGCTAAAGCAGACCGAAAAGCAGAAGGTTCAGAAAAGCCGTGGCGGGGCGGCACGGTCTGTTGCTTCTTCCGCAGGAAAAGTACTGAAAACCGGAGGAACCGCTCTCCAGAAAACACTTCAGACCGTCGGACGTATTGCCACTCTGGTCCTGACTGCTGCCATCACCTTTCTGCTGGCCACCAGTTTCTGGGAGAATCTCTCATTCTACGGAAATCCGGCCGCCGCAGTCGCCGAGCAGAACTACACCCTGGCGGCCTACGCAGGAGTCGCGCTTCTGCTTCTCGCTTTTGAGGTGCTGACCTTTTTCTGGGCTCTCACCGGCCCCTACGTATCGGAAAACCGCCGGGTCTACCGCGCAGATACAGGGCGGGGAATGTTTTCTTTCCTGCTGATTGGCGCAGGTTCCTGGGCCGCCGGTGTATTCGCGGAACTGATACCGTCTTCACCCGCTTTTCTCACCGGACTTTCCGGCGCTCTTACCGTTTACGGCAGTTTAAGCCAGATACTTCTGGTGCTCTGTATTGCAGGGGTCATCAGCTGTCTGGTACGGAAGTTTACTTAATAGTCAGTGGGGGACGGGTACCTGTCTCTTATACACATCT
>DWYV01000002.1 GCA_019118525.1 Candidatus Bariatricus faecipullorum | reverse complement strand
AAGGATTCCCAGATACCGGTCCGCACACTGGATCATCCAGTTCGCCATCACCTGCTTGGAAATGTGGATGTCGTTCCGCAGGAATTCCTGACTGATCCGGTACAGAGGAAGCCCGTTTACATACTTGGCATTCATGATACTTGCCGCCAGAGAAGGAGTCAGGATGCTGTTCCGCAGCAGATCTCTCGGACGGTCTGCCTTAACGATCGTCTGATTGTCCTTGCCGGCATAGACAGCTACATGATGCTCTTCGACTGTGTACACAGCCGGCTGAACACGGACTCTTTTATAAACTTCATCCGGAAGCCTCTTCCAGCCATCCGGACCGAAGAGTTCCTGCAGTTTTTCATCCGAAAGAGTATGAGGGATCACTTCAATTGGAAGATCCTTTAAATCTTCCTCACGTTTCCCTTTCCTTTTCCGGCGGCCGACCTGGATTACATCCTCTTCAGCCGGCTCAACGACATAGAGTGTTTCCGTCAGGGCTTCGGCTTCGTTAAAGATGAGTTCCAGTTCTAACTGGCCTGCTATGACATCCAGTTTTTCAGAAGAACGCCCATAGCGTTTATTGCTGGCGTCAGCGATCTGCTCGATCAGACGCTCCATGTTTGCGTTCAGCTGGCTCAGCTGATCCTGCATGGACAGGATCACTGCTACGAGTGTCTCTTTGCTGAAGCTGTTCAGTTCTTCTGGTGAGTAGATCTTTGACTTTGACATGTCCGGTGCTCCTTTGTTTTGCTGGAACTATTGTACCGCAAAACAAAGGAAAAAGCGAACCACACAAAAAGATCGTTCGTCATTCTCACCATAGGATAAACACTCTGAAAAGCCGAAAAAACTACTAGTTTTTTCAGTTTTTCAGAGTACTTATCCACACGGCAGCTTGCTGCCGGTAAGTACTCCATGATTGAATGAATGCAATAAGGCTCTGCTGTGGATAACTTCCAATCTGTCCTGGACGGCGAATGCGAAAAGATTTTTGATTTTCTCCGTTTTGCACAATGCTTTACAGGAGATCCTGAGGATACACTTCCTGGATCGGATGTCTGGAGATGATCTCCAGCCCCTTCATCAACGCCTGATATTGTTCCGGCGTGATCTCCAGTGCCTCTTCTTTTGTACGAGGCCAGCTAAAACCGCCAAGCTCCAGCCTTTTGTAAAGGAGAAGGAATCCATCGCCTTCCCATACAAGCCCCTTGATGCGGTCACTGCGCCTGCCGCAGAAGAGAAAAAGAATGTCCTTTTCATATGGATCCAGCTGGAAGTTGAATTTAATAATAGATGCCAGACCATCAATCCCGCGGCGTAAATCTGTGTATCCTGCAGCAATATAAATCTTTCGGAATCCGGTTGCATTATTCAGCACCCAGGAGCCCTCCAATCCGGGAGAGAAGCTCATCCGATGCAGAATTCGAAATCTCCAGAATGAGACTGCCTTTCCGGATCACGAGATCCGGATGAAAAACCGGAGCTGTGTTCTGAGAAGAAGATGGAAGCTTAATCTCAGTAAAAGAGACTGCCCTTTGAGTCGCTGGCACCATCGGCGCCATTTCCTGATGCGGTCCGGCAGTTGCCGGTAATAATGAATTCTGGGAATTTTCGAAAGCTTCCCTGCGCAGGATCCTCTGCCAGTAGAAGAACTGCTTCACTGAAATCCCATTTGCTCTGCACCAGGCAGTTTTAGACATTCCGCTGTTTATGCATTCATTCATGATTTTGGCCCAGTGCTCTGCACGGACCTGATGTGTGATTTTATCCATAGGGACACTCCTCTAAAAAACTTGTAGTTTTCTGGAGGTATTATCTCATAGATAGATAAAACTAGCACGGTACTAGTGATTTACCGTGTACAAGAGAAGAATCAGAATTGAAAATAGAACACCGAACAGAAAGCGATTAGCTGCTGATGCGTAAAAGCATTGGCAGCTTTTTTCTTGCCTGAAATCGCTGAAGGGAGGTGGAGCCGATGATTTGAACTGTATAAGTGACGCAGAGTATCAATGGGTAATCAATGACAATCACGAAATGGAGGCAATCTATGGCAAAGATGAATGATGTGGAGGCGGATTCCGGCGGGGAAACAGAGGCCGGAACGGTGCAGAGAGATGTGGTGCGCCTTGGTGTGGTGAGCATTCCGGTGAGCTTCTCCGTCTCCGCCAAATGGCTGCAGATCCTGACAGAGTTTAAGCAGAAGGAAAAGATTTCTGTTGGATACTTTGATACGGAGACACTGGCAGCAAAGACAGCGGAGATGTATGTGGAGGGCTTTAAGGCAGCCTTGGTGAAGGACACTTCCAGGAAGGGACTATGGACGGTGAGTTTTACGCTGAGGGAATTTTGAAAACGTATTTCATTTTTTCAGGCGATGTGCTATAGTGGAGCAAATCGGAATTTGCTGAGGAGAACTTTTGTTATGAAAATTGTTCAAATAGAAAATGATGAGGATAAAAAGTATATAACCAGAACTATATTGGAAGAACTACCTGAATGGTTTGGAATCCCGGAGGCACGAGAAGAATATATCCGCAACAGTGTGGGAAAAACTTTCTTTTGTGCTGAAGAAAATGAAAAAGCCGTTGGATTTTTGTATCTCAAGCAAACGGGAAAAGATACAGTTGAGCTTGCGGTTATGGGCGTTCTGAAAGAATACCATCGCAAAGGAGTAGGAAAAGCACTATTTAAGTATGCAAAGGATGGTTTGAAGGAAAACGGCTATTCGTTTATTCAGGTAAAAACTGTTAAAATGGGAAAATACAAAGAATATGATCAAACAAATCAGTTCTACATTTCTCTGGGCTTTAAGGAGCTTGAAGTGTTCCCTACGTTATGGGATGAATGGAACCCTTGCCAGATTTATGTGATGGCACTGTAACAACTTCCAGCTTGTCGATGTGATACACGCAAAAAATGAAAAACGATTCAACCAAGCATCAGTCAGAAATGATTGGTGCTTTTTTGATGCCTGAAAACGGAAGGAGGGGTGTTCGATGTACCCGGTAAGCGAAGCATTCCTGCAGGCGGTGCAGGGGAACACCCGGAAGTACTACTGGACGGGAAAGATTACCACTGTGACCGGTGTGGAGTATGCCTTCACGCAGGAGGATATTGTAAAGGGAAGCGGCTATATCACAGCCCAGTGCTGCGGCAATTCGGAGATTGAGCTTGGTGCGGTATATGCGGCAGAGATGGGAATCAGCCTGTTTCTGGATATCGACCGGTACACGCTGGAGGATGCAAAGGTGGAGCTGTCCTATCATTTGCGGCTGGCAGACGGCAGTTATGAGGGAGTGCCAATGGGAATCTTTGAGGTGAGTGAAGCCAACCGGACGGTCCATGTGCTGGAACTGAAGGCCTATGATTACATGCTCCGCTTTGACCAGGACTTCAATGGATTTGAAACCATTGGCACGGCTTATGGCATGATGGCACTGTGCAGCACGGCCTGTGGAGTGGAGCTGGCCCAGAGCCAGGCAGAAATCGAGGCGCTTCCTAATGGCTCGGAGCTTTTATCCATCTATCCGGAGAATGACATTGAAACCTACCGAGATGTGCTGTATTTCACAGCCCAGGTGCTGGGCGGCTTCTTCTGCATCAACCGGGATGGCAAGCTGGAGTTTCGCCAGTATGGGAACATGCCGGTGATGGAGATTTTGCAAAAGCACCGGTTCTCCAGCAGCTTCTCTGATTTCGTTACCAGATATACGGCGGTTAGCTCCACGAATCTGCGCACGCAGACAGCTGAATATTATGCCCTGGAAGAGGACGATGGGCTGACCATGAATCTGGGAATAAATCCCCTGCTTCAGTTCGGTCTGGAGGAAACCAGGGAGGAACTTTGCCGCAACATCCTCGTAGCCCTGTCTGTGGTGAATTACGTTCCCTTTGATTCGGATACGATTGGAAATCCGGCGCTGGATCTGGGGGACGTGCTGATATTTTCTGGTGGGCAGGCGGACAACCAGCAGATTACATGTGTGACTTCTTTTACGGTGAAGATTGGCGGCAGACAGAGCCTGAAATGTGTGGGAAAGAATCCGAGGCTGTCTCAGGCGAAGTCCAAAAACGATAAGAATATCTCCGGCCTCCTAAATCAGATCGAGGCGGGAAAGATTGGCATCCACACCTTTACCAATGCATCAGCTTATACTCTGGGAGAGACAAATGTGAGGATTATCAGCATTGAGTTTGCGTCCAAAGAGGAAAACCACGCACAGTTCTTTGGGCAGGTGGTGGTGGATGCGGCGGCTGATACGGTGGAAAGAACGGCAAACGCCAGCGGCACGATTGTGGTGCCGTTTCCGACGTCTGTTGCCGGGGGCACGGATGGCACCGCAGACGCTTCTTCAGATGGAAGTACTGATACGTCCGAGGATACTTCCACATCGGAAGATACTACGGATGTCTCTGTAGATGTGAGTCTTCCGGTTACCTGGACGGAGGATGGGATTTTCTGGTGGATGTAGGTGACAACGTGACACAGACCTTCGGAGAGGTGCGGTTTACGAATATCGCCACGCCGCTCTTTCAATATAAGGAGTTTGGTATCTGCTGGTCGGCATCCTATGGGAATGAATATCGACATGCTTACCTGCTGACTCCGTATCTGGCAACAATCAACAACCTCTCGTCAGCGGTGGTGAAAACCGTGGATAAGACCATGAAGATCACCTACACGCTGACGGAAGCGTAAGCGGGGATTAGCGGGAAGATTTCTTAGATGGGGAACTGTATCCGGGATTGGACTCAGCCACATGGGGCAGTCTCTTAGAGTCTTCATGAAGGTCTTTCTGGAGTCTGCGGATGGCGGCGGACTTGGATGCCAGTTCCTTTTCCAGCTCAGCTCTCTGCTGACCTTCCTGTTCCTCTGCCGTCATGGGACGGATACGCAGGGAACTATCCTCGTATTCCACCACAATGGTGCTGCCGATGGAAAAGCCAAGCTCCTCCAGCCATCTGCCTTCCAACTGGATCTTCGGTACCTGGGTGTAGGAGCCGCCAGTGCTTCGGCTCTTGTATGCGACTTTGATGTTTTTCTGCTTCATGTGATTACCTCCTGTTTGATTTTGTGATTGTATCTATCACTCTGTCTGGCAGGAATAGCAACTAAAATCTGTGTCATAAACTGCACAAACCTCTGGCGGCAGGATTGTGTACTAAGACACTTAATATAGAAACCTACAGTGGGCGCTCATATGGAGCGTCCTTTTTATTTCAGGAAAGCGAGGGATTTCGTTATGAAAGAATTCTGGAACATGATCCAGCTGGTCATTACAGCGATGGGCGGATGGCTTGGATACTTCCTTGGGGGCTGTGACGGCCTGCTCATCGCTCTGGTGCTGTTTGCAGTAGTAGATTATCTGACCGGCATTATGTGTGCTGTGGCGGATCAGAAGCTCTCCAGTCAGGTGGGATTTAAGGGGATCTGCAGAAAAGTGCTCATCTTCCTGCTGGTTGGCATTGCCAACATCATTGATGTGCAGGTCATCGGCACGGGAAGCGTCATCCGGACAGCGGTGATCTTCTTCTATCTCTCCAATGAGGGTGTGAGTATTCTGGAGAATGCAGCGCATCTGGGACTGCCTATCCCGGAAACATTGAAGGCTGCCCTGGCACAGATCCATGACAGGACTTCGGATACCGATGGAAAGGAAGGTGACGAGTAATGGCATATACGAATAGTTCTATGGTGGCATACACAAAACTCAGCCCGAATCATTCCGGGCAGAGGACGCACAGCATTGACCGCATCACACCTCACTGCGTGGTAGGCCAGTGTACGGCGGAGGGGCTTGGAGACTGGTTTGCTAAGTCCTCCACGAAGGCATCCAGCAATTACGGTATTGACAAGGACGGGCGTGTGGGCCTGTATGTGGAGGAGAAGAACCGCTCCTGGTGCTCTTCCTCAAACGCCAATGACCAGAGGGCTGTTACCATTGAGTGTGCGTCCGACACCACTGAGAGGGATCAGTTTTACATGGAAGATCATCATGAGGCAATCATCAGTCGTGAGGACTTCGAGGCGGTCGGGCAATTGATCGCTCAGCATGCAAAAGAAAAAAATATAAAGAAGGCCGATCAGAAATATCAGAATAAGTATCCATTTACCGGAAAGATTTTCTGTGGGTGTTGTGGCTCACCCTTCAAGCGAAAGGTGAATTACACGGGCAACCTGCGGTACCCGTCCTGGGTTTGCCGGGAACATATTGATCATAAGGAGCATTGCCCGATGAAGGCTATCCGGGAGGACGATATCGAGCGTGCGTTTATGACAGTGATAAACAAGCTGGTTTTCGGTCGCAAGGAAGTCCTGCAGGTGCTTCTTGACAGCCTTCGGAGCGAAACGCATAAGGCAATGTAAATATATTTTAACGGCACTCTGGGAAACCAGGGCGTCTTTCCTTTTGATTAAAAAGATATCTTTTTATTGACAAATTACAAAAGAGTGTATATACTGGAACTATCATTAAATAGATATCGATAAAATAGGAGGTGAGACTGTGGCTGGAAGAGGAAGACCTACAGTTGAAGATAAACGTACCAATCAGTACCGAGTTCTGATGAACGATGAAGAGGACAAGATGCTTGATTATTGCAGCAAAAAAACCGGCCTTCCAAAGTCTCAAATCTTCAGGAAAGGAATTGAGGTTCTTTACCAACAAGTAAGGTTGAATGAATACGGGCAGGACTATGATGGGCATATTAGTTTGCGCAGAATTGTAAATTGTCCGAATTGTGGTTCCGGTAATGATATTGACTTTGAAGACTATATCACGAATGAATGCTGCTATGAGAGACAGATGGGCTCGGAAATTGAGCATGTATTTATTTGTGAGGATTATGAATGTACTTCTTGTGGACAGAGATTTTCCGTGGAGGGAAGTATACATGAATATCCAATAGGTGCTTATGATTCCGAGCATATTGAGGTGAAGGAGTGTTAAAATGTCAGACGAGAAAGATTTTGATTATGGTATCTGCAAAATCCCGAGAAAAGATAAAGATGGAAACGATATCAGTGGTGACAGAATAGGAAAAGGTGGCCGTCACCGAAATGATGGAACTTTTTCTGGTATGGTGTATGATGTTCAGGAAGTCGAACATGATCCGTCTTTAGTTGAAACAAAAACGGTGTATATCGAACAGGAGGTTCCGTTCTGGAAAGTATTAATTTCTGACCTTGTTAGAGATTGCGCTCCGATTCTGCTTGACAAGGGTGAGATAGCTATCCGGAACTGGTGGATAGGTCGAAAAGAAAAAAAGGACGCTGAGCGTACAGTTAAATCAAAGGTCGAGAGGCGTGCATACCGCAAAGGGAAATCATCTTCACGGCTCAAAATTGATCAGATTATGCAAGAAGCACAGGAAAAAGAAGCAACTACCGTGTTAGAGAAAAAATCCACAATGATTGTAATGCCGGATGAATTTGACTTGGCATATGAACAGTATATGGCTAACATGACCAGTGAAGAGGCACAGAAAGAGCTATTGGAGGCATTTGTGCTCTATGTACTTGCATTGAGAAAGTTTAACAAAATTTCAAATGCCCATATTGTCGATTCTGCGGGAAACATTACGGATGGACGTACGGTGATTATAAAACTCAGTGCACCGGACGTGGTTGCAAATATCAATGCCATTCTTGAGAATAATCCGAGCTTACTTGAGTCTTGGCAATCGGTGGCACTTGCCGATATCCTGGGCAGAAGCCTTATAGAGGAAAAACGATTCGTACCAATCGACAGCATTACATTTCAGCAGGGGCTTCTCAACAAGATTGATAACGGATAATTTTGAAACGATGTAGGTATTTTTACATTCGACTTTAGCTGACATGTTCCCACGAACCCTATCAGCTAAAAATTAGTCGATATGGTACTGGAGCGGCATTTTGCGAACAGGCGGAGGAAATGTGTATTAAAATCATTTCCTCGAGCCATGTGGAGACGGTGTGCTGTCTGCAGATATCCAGATGAGGCCGTTGGAGCGGTAAAAGAAAGGAATTTCTTTCTGCACCGCCGGCAAATACTGACAAGGAGGACAAGATGAACAAAAGAATCTATCAGAACTACAGCGAGAAGGCCGACATTGTGTTTCACAACGGCGACTCTGTGGATTTTACAAAAACACTGCCGGATGGCTCCGTAAAACTAATCATTACCTCTCCGCCCTATAATCTGGGAAAAGAATATGAAACACGGGAATCTATTACAAACTATCTGGAAAAACAGGGGAAAATGATTGAGGAAGTCACCAGAGTTCTGCGGGAAGACGGAAGCATCTGCTGGCAGGTGGGAAATTATGTAAATCATGGAGAAGTGTATCCGCTGGACATTTTTTACTATGGCATTTTTAAGGACATGGGGTACAAGCTGAGGAACCGGATTATCTGGAGATTTGGCCATGGCCTGCACGCTGCCAGCAGATTTTCCGGCAGATATGAGACACTGCTGTGGTTTACAAAATCAGATGAGTATACTTTCAACCTGGATGACGTCAGAATTCCTTCCAAATATCCGGGAAAGAGATATTATAAAGGGCCAAAGAAAGGACAGCTTTCCGGTAATCCCAAAGGGAAAAATCCGGAGGACGTCTGGGAGTTTATGCAGAAAGAGTGGGATGTGTCCATCTGGGATATTCCGAATGTCAAGGCCAATCATCCGGAGAAAACCATTCACCCCTGCCAGTATCCGGTGGAACTGGTGGAACGGTGTGTTCTGGCATTTACCAACAAAGGCGATATTGTATACGACCCCTATGCCGGGGTGGGTTCATCTCTTATCGGGGCGTTGAAAAATGACAGACGGGCCTTCGGGTCAGAAAAGGAAAAACAGTATACAGATGCCGGGAAAGAGCGAATCAGGGCTTTTTTTCGGGGAGAACTGAAAACCAGGGAGATTGGCACGGAGATTTATGTGCCGGACAAAAAGAATAAGCTGGCGCAGATACCGCCGGAGTGGAAAGAAGAGAAATAGCATAAAAATTTTACCGGTTTCCGGAGCGGGGAGGTTGCCCCCGCTCCGGAAACCTTTTTTACAGAAACTGTCCTGTGAGACTTTCGGGGCAGTTTTTGATTTCTTCCGGTGTTCCCGCAGCCACGATTCTGCCTCCGGCTTCCCCGCCGCCAGGTCCCATGTCAATGACGTAATCAGCGTTTCGGATGAGGTCCAGGTCATGTTCGATGACAATGACAGTGGCGCCGTTTTCAATCAGTGTCTGAAAGACGCCGATAAGGGTACGGACGTCCAGGGGGTGCAGGCCGATGGTGGGCTCATCGAAGACGAAAATGGAGTCGGACTGGGCTTTTCCCATCTCACTGGCCAGCTTCAGACGCTGTGCCTCCCCGCCGGAGAGGCTGGGCGTTTCTTCGCCCAGTGTCAGATATCCCAGACCTAAATCTTCCAGAATCTGCAGGCGCTGGTGAACGGATTTCAGATTTTTGCAGGCGTCCAGAGCAGTGCTGACGTTCATGGCCATCAGTTCCGGCAGGGACCAGCCCGTGTCTTCCGGGGCATTTTTTCTGATATATTTTATTTTAGAGGCACCTTTGGCGTACCGGGAACCACGGCATTCAGGGCAGGTGATTTTTACGTCCGGCAGAAACTGAACGTCCAGGCTGATGATACCGGTTCCATCGCAGACCGGACAGCGCAGCTTTCCTGTATTATAGGAAAAATCTCCGGCTTTCAGGCCGGCTTCTCTGGCGGCCGGAGTACGGGCAAAGGTTTTCCGCAGCTCGTCATGGACACCTGCATAGGTGGCCACGGTGGAGCGGACGTTGATGCCAATGGGAGTGGCGTCGATAAGCTTTACCTGATGAATGCCGTCTGCTTTTACGGAATATACATGTTCGGGCAGCTTCGTTCCCTGGATGGAGGCCTCCAGACCGGGAATCAGGCTTTCCAGAATGAGCGTTGTCTTGCCGGAACCGGATACTCCCGTAACAGCAGTAAGCCGCCCTTTGGGGATATCTGCCTCCAGTGGCTTTACTGTGTGGACAGGTCCGGTGGAAAGATGAATTCGCCCAGGGGAAAACAGTTCTTTCGACGGGGTTCGGGGGCGCTCCTGCACTTTGGCAGTACCGGCCAGGAAAGGGCCAATCAGGGAGGCGGGATTGTGGGCCATATCGCTGACGGTGCCCTCCGCAACGACCTGGCCGCCGTCGGCTCCGGCGCCGGGGCCCATCTCGATAATCCAGTCTGCCTCGGAGAGAATCTGGGTGTCATGGTCTACCAGAATGACAGAATTTCCGTCGGCAGTCAAATCGTGCATGACGCCGGTGAGCCCGACGATGTTGGAGGGGTGCAGTCCGATAGAAGGCTCGTCCAGCACATAGAGTACACCGGTGGTCCGGTTGCGGACGGCCCGGGCAAGCTGCATCCTCTGCCGCTCTCCCGTAGAAAGGGTAGAGGCGGCCCGGTCCAGGGTGAGATAGCCAAGACCCAGGTCCAGCAGACGCTTTGCCACGGTATGGAAGGACTCGCAGATACTTTTTGCCATGGGGCGCATGGGCTCCGGAAGAGAGGCAGGGACTTCAGCGACCCACCTGTTCAGGTCAGAAAGTGTCATCCGGCATACTTCATCCAGGGACAGGCCGCGCAGTCTGGGAGCCCGGGCAGCTTCGGAAAGACGGGTGCCGTGGCAGTCCGGGCAGACATCCGGCTTTAAAAATTTTTCTACCCGCTTCATTCCTTTTTCATCTTTTACTTTTGCAAGAGCGTTTTCCACAGTATAAACCGCGTTAAAATAAGTAAAATCCAGTTCACTCGCCTGATTTGTTTTTTTCGAGTGGTAGAGGATATGTTTCTTTTCGGCAGGACCGTTGTAGACGATATCCTTCTCCCGTTCTGTCAGCTGGCAAAAGGGAATGTCGGTGCGGACGCCCATTTCCCGGCAGACGTCTGTCATAATGGACCACATTAGGGAATTCCAGGGGGCAACGGCTCCTTCTTGAATGGTCAGGGATTCGTCCGGAACCAGGGTGGAACGGTCCACGGTACGCACGGTACCGGTGCCGTCGCAGGACGGGCAGGCGCCCTGGCTGTTGAAGGCCAGTTCTTCCGCGGAAGGTGCGTAGAAATGTGCGCCGCAGTGGGGACAGATGAGTTCCTGCCCTGCCGCTACGGCCAGGGTAGGTTCCAGATAGTGGCCGTTGGGACAGCGGTGGCTGGCAAGCCGGGAAAACATTAAGCGGAGACTGTTCAGAAGTTCTGTTCCGGTACCAAAGGTACTGCGGATTCCCGGAACAGCCGGGCGCTGGTGAAGAGCCAGGGCTGCCGGTACATACAGGACGTCGTCTACATCCGCCTTTGCGGCCTGGGTCATTCGCCTTCTGGTGTAGGTGGACAGAGAGTCCAGATATCTCCGGGAACCTTCTGCATACAGAACACCCAGGGCCAGGGAGGATTTGCCGGAGCCGGAAACACCGGCAATGCCGACGATTTTATGGAGGGGCACACGGACGTCGATGTCCTTCAGATTATGGACTCTGGCGCCCCGAATCAGGATATGGTCTGCCATGTGAATCTTCCTTTCTTTCTGTGGCGTCCGTACTGGCGGACTCCACATACATTCAAAAAAAGCGGCCTTCTGCGCCCGGTTCTGGACTGCAGAAGAACACTGCTTTTTTCATCATACCATAAAATTCCCCTCCGGTCTATTGAAGGCGCCAGTGGAATCGGGTATCATAGAAAGTATCATCTGGAGGGAAGAATTATGAAGAAAAAGAGTGCGCAGAGCTGCGACAGCTGTACCTATTATGTGTACGATGAGGATTATGAAGGTTATGTATGCGATATCAGTATGGATGAAGACGAGTATGTCCGTCTGGTATCGGATTCCCGGTATGAATGTCCTTATTACCGGAACGGGGATGACTACCGGATTGTAAGAAAGCAGATGTAGAAAACCGGGACGGAAGGAGGAGGGCCCTGTGATATATTTGATAAGTGATATTCATGGAGATTTTTTTCATTTCCGGAAGATGCTGGAAAAAATCCGTTTTACCGGTGCGGACCTGCTTTATGTGCTGGGCGATGTGGTGGACAAGGGGCAGGAAAATCTGCGCCTGCTGTCTGAAATCCGGGAGACGGGGAATATGCTCCTGCTAAAAGGGAATCATGAATATCTCTGTGAGCGGTACCTGGACAAAACCCTGCCCGGGGAGGTCTGGGACTCCTGCGGAGGAAGCCGTACAAGAGAAGAAGTGGACGCCCTGACGGAACCGGAAAAGAGCGAACTTCTGCGCTATTTCAAGGGCCTTCCGGTATATCAGAAAATCACTGTCTGCAAAGAGGAATATTTTCTCACTCATTCCGGTTACTGGGCAGACTGTGAAATCCGGCACCCGGAAACCGGACTGGTTGATATCGAGGAATCGGTGCGGGAGGCAGTCCGGGTAAATCAGGAAAGGTATCTGTTTTCGGATGATATTCATTATATACCTGCCTCTCTGCAGTTCGACCGGAAAATCATCGTGGGACATTATCCTGCTCCCGCGCTGCAGGAGTGGGGGAAGGCCCGGATTTTTCATGGGAAGAAGTATACAGATATTGATACGGGAAATGAAAGCAGGAAAGAGGGCGGACGGCTTGCCTGCCTGTGTCTGGATGACGGGCGGGAATTTTATGTATAGAAGCCGGCGTGGACGGAGCCGGTTTTCATCTGTGACTGGATAAAGGCGCACACCCGATAAGGTGGTTTCCTTTTTCCAGGAAATCCAGTATAATAGGAAAAGCAGGAAAAAGGAGTCGTAGAGAATGGAGAAAACACAGTGTGAGCTGTTTGCGGGAGTGGGTGGTTTCCGGCTGGGAATGGAACGGGCGTCAAAGGAATGGAAGACGGTCTGGTTTTCCCAGTGGGAACCGGGAAGGAAAGTTCAGTGGGCCCATGACTGTTATGTGCATCATTTTGGCGATATTGATGAAAATACTGGAATTGATATTCGAAAAGTGGATAAAAAGCAGATTCCGGACCATAATCTCCTGATGGCGGGATTTCCCTGCCAGGATTATTCTGTTGCCAGACCGCGTTCCGGGGCAAAGGGACTGAAGGGGCAGAAGGGAACACTCTGGTGGGAAATCCAGGAAGTACTGGAGGAAAAACGGCCTTCGTTCGTCCTGATGGAAAACGTGGACCGCCTGCTGAAGTCTCCGTCCGCGCAGAGAGGACGGGACTTTGGTATTATGCTGGCCTGCCTTGCCGGACTTGGCTACCGGGCAGAATGGCGGGTTATCAATGCGGCAGATTACGGCGCCGGACAGCGAAGGCGGAGAGTTTTTATTTTTGCCTGGAGGGACAGTACCGTATACGGGCGGAAAATGGCGGCATTTTCCCAGGAGGAGATTCTGGAAAAGGAAGGTTTTTTTGCCACCGTGTTTCCGGCTCTGACAGCCGGGAAGCTTCGGAGAACCAGGATAAACTGGGAAAATCTGGACAAGAGTATGGAGGAATTTCAGTTTTTGTTTGAAAATACGGGATATATGGAAAACGGGGAAATTGTCACGGGAAAGACAGAGCCGGTAACGGAGCCGTCTGTTCCGCTGGGCGATATGCTGGAAAAGGATGTGCCGGAATCCTATTTTCTGACAGAAGAAAGCATGGAGAAATGGACGTACCTGAAGGGCGCGAAACGGATTGAACGGACAAGCCGGACCGGTTATCAGTACACCTTCAGCGAGGGGGCCATTGCCTTCCCGGACAGTCTGGACAAACCGGCAAGAACCATGCTGACATCAGAGGCGACGGTGAACCGGAGCAGCCATGTGGTCCGGGACCCCCGCAGCGGACGGCTGCGGCGGCTGACGCCGGTGGAGGCAGAGCGGATTCAGGGATTTGACGATGGCTGGACGGATACGGGAATGACGGAAAGGGCCCGGTATTTCTGTATGGGGAATGCACTGGTGGTGCCCCTGATTACCCGGATGGGGAAAAAAATAGGTCGTATTTTTGATGAGGAACCCTAAAAACGGGAAACGAGAAAAGAAAACAGAGGAACAGGAGGGGAAGCTATGCGAGGAAAGTTATCCGGCGTTCCTTTTTCCAGAGAACGGGATTATGAGGTGCGGGGCAGGGAGACAGCCCGGCTTGCGGCCGCGGCGGGAATGGTCCTGCTGAAAAACGAGAATCAGATTCTGCCGCTGAAAAAGGGGACGCCTCTGGCGCTTTATGGGGCCGGAGCCGTGCGGACCATAAAAGGCGGTACTGGTTCCGGCGACGTGAACTGCCGGAATACAGTGAGTATCTGGCAGGGAATGAAAAAGGCAGGATTTCCCATCACCACGGAGAAGTGGCTGGCAGACTGTGACCGGGCGTATGAGAATGCACGCCTTGCCTGGAAGGATGCTGTCTGGGAGAAAACCCGGGAGCTGGAAGAGAAAGGCGAAGCGGACACCGGATTTTTTGAGGCTTATACCAGTATTCCGTTTCGTCCGTCGGAAGGGGCGCTTCCGGAAAAGACAGAGGCGGATACGGCGATGTACGTGCTGTCCCGCCAGGCCGGAGAGGGCAAAGACCGGGAGGCTGTTCCCGGGGATTATTATCTGACTGACCGGGAGGCCGAAGTGGTGGAGAGAATCTGCACGCTGTACCCGCATGTGATTCTGGTGCTGAACACCGGAGGCATGGTGGATCTTTCCTTTACAGACCGGTATCCTTCTCTGGAAGGCATTCTTTATCTGAATCAGCCGGGCATGGAAGGGGGAAATGCCCTGGCGGACATTGTCAGCGGGCGAATGGTGCCAGGGGCAAAGCTGACGGACAGCTGGCCGCTGTCCTATGAGGACTGTCCCTGCGCGGAGGAATTTGGGAAAGAGCAGAAAGAACGGTACCGGGAAGGAATCTATGTGGGATACCGGTATTTTGACACGTTTCAGGTGCCGGTGCGCTACAGCTTTGGCTATGGCCTTTCCTATACCCGTTTTTCCCTGCAGCCCTTCGGACTGGAACTGAGAGAGGACGGCGCCCTGGAAGCGGGAATCCGGGTGACGAATACAGGGGACAGCCTGGCAGGCCGGGAGGTCGTTCAGATTTATGTATCTTGTCCCCAGGAAAAACAGCAGAAAGAGTACCGCCGTCTGGCCGGATTTGGCAAATCCAAAGTTCTGGCGCCGGGCGAGAGTCAGGAACTGGCGGTGAAAATAGAATTAAGAGAACTGGCCTCCTACTGTGAGGAAGAGAGCGCCTGGATGCTGGAACAGGGCTGGTACGGCTTTTTCGCAGGGAACAGTCTGGAGACAGCCGAATTTTTCGGCTCCCTTTATCTGGAGCAGGACAGCGTGCTGGTAAAAACGGAGCAGATTTGTCCTCTGCAGGAGGAACTGGAAGAGATAAAGCCTTCTGCTGAACAGATTCAGAAGAGACGCAGTTCCTGGATGGAGAAAAAGGACGCCTGTCCCCAGATTCGGCTTTCCGGGAAAGAGGTGACTGCCCGGACGGTTTCCTATGAGCGGAATTATCAGGATTTTCCGCCGGAAGTGGCGGATTTTACCGAAAGCCTGAAAACAGAACAGCTGATACAGCTGGTGACTGGTGACGTGGAAAAGGGGCAGGGAAGCGCGCTGGGAGCGGCCGGAAACCGGGTGCCCGGTTCTGCGGCGGAGACCAGCAGCTGTGCCCGGGAAGAGGGACTTTCCAGCATTGTTCTGGCGGACGGCCCTGCGGGCCTGCGGCTGAACCGGACCTATCAGGCGGTGGATGGGAAACCGCTCTCTGTACCCTTTGAGGAGGCTCTGGAAAATGGATTTTTAAGCCGGAGCACGGAAGAGAAGAAGGGAGAAACCTATTACCAGTACTGTACGGCCCTGCCGGTTGGCACAGTGCTGGCCCAGAGCTGGGACCTGCCGCTTCTCAGGCAGTGCGGGAAAATGATTGCGGATGAGATGTGGGAGTTTGGCGTTACCCTGTGGCTGGCGCCGGGAATGAACATTCACCGGAATCCGCTCTGCGGCAGAAATTTTGAGTACTATTCGGAAGACCCGTTTCTTTCCGGAAAACTGGCGGCGGCTGTCACGGAGGGAGTACAGTCCCTCAAAGTCTGCGGCACAACGGTGAAGCATTTTGCCTGCAACAACCGGGAAAACGAACGGATGCAGTCGGACAGTATTGTATCCGAGCGGGCGCTTCGGGAAATTTATCTCAAAGGCTTCGAAATCGCGGTGACCGAGGCGGCTCCCATGGCGCTAATGACCAGCTATAATCTGGTAAACGGCGTGCATGCCGCCAACAGTTATGACTTGTGTACAAAAGTACTTCGAAATGAGTGGGGATACAGGGGACTAATCATGACGGACTGGACGACTACGCAGAACGGTCCGGACTGTACGGCGGCGGGCTGTATCCGCGCCGGAAACGACAGTATTATGCCGGGATGTCCGCAGGACCATGAAAATCTGCGGGAAGAGCTGGAAAACGGTTCCCTGGAATTACGGGAACTGAAGCTGGCAGCAGGGCATCTGGTAAACCTGATATGGTGGTGCGAGGAATAAACAGATGCCAGGAAAAGATTGCAAAACCGGAAGGCCGTGTTATAATGAAAAAAGATTGGTATAGTAGGAGGTTAATGAGATGAACATACCAGAAAGACTTGAAAAACTGCGGGAGCAGATGGCAGCAGAAGGCATTGACGTTTATGTAGTTCCCACTGCAGATTATCATCAGAGCGAGTACGTGGGCGAGCATTTTAAAGAGCGGATGTACATTACCGGCTTCACCGGTTCCGCAGGAACGGCGGTCATCACAAAGACGGAGGCCCGTCTCTGGACAGACGGAAGATACTTTATCCAGGCCGCAAAACAGCTGGAAGGAAGTACGGTGGAACTGATGAAGATGGGGGAACCGGGCGTGCCCACGCTGAATGCATGGCTGGAGGAAAACCTGCCGGAAGGCGGCGTGCTGGGATTTGACGGACGGACCGTATCTATGGGCGAAGGCCAGGCGTATGCAGAGATTGCAGACGGAAAGAACGGAAAAGTGGTTTACGAATTTGACCTGATTGACCGGATATGGGAAGACCGGCCGGCCCTTTCCGAGGAGCCTGTATTTGAACTGGGTGTGGAATACGCGGGAGAGACGGCAGAGAGCAAGCTTTCCAGAATCCGGGAAGAAATGAAAAAGTGCGGGGCGACTGCCCATGTGCTGACAACACTGGACGATATCTGCTGGACTTTGAACATCCGCGGAAATGATATCGAATTTTTCCCGCTGGTACTGTCCTACGCAGTGATTACCATGGATAAGATGGATCTTTATATCAATGAAGCAAAGCTGAGCGATGAGATTAAGGGACATCTGGCAGACACAGGCGTGGTACTGCATCCTTATAATGATATTTACGAGGATATTAAGAAGACGGCAGCAGACGAAGTGCTGCTGATTGACCCGGGCAAACTGAACTATGCTCTTTACAACAACATTCCGGAAGGTGTGAAAAAGGTAGAAGAGAGAAATCCGGAAATTCTGTTTAAAGCCATCAAAAACGAGGTGGAAATCGAAAACATCCGGAAAGCCCAGATTAAGGACAGCGTGGCTCACGTTAAATTTATGAAGTGGCTGAAGGAAAATGTGGGAAAAATGAAAATCACGGAAATCAGCGCTTCCGATAAGCTGGATGAGTTCCGGAAAGAGCAGGGAAATTTCATCCGTCCCAGCTTTGACCCGATTTCTTCCTTTGGAGAACACGGCGCTATCGTTCATTACAGCTCCACTCCGGAAACCGATGTGGAACTGAAGGAAGGCGGCATGCTGATGACCGATACCGGAGCAGGATTCTGGGAAGGCTCCACGGACGTAACCAGAACCTATGTATTTGGGGAAATTCCTCAGATTATGAAGGACCATTTCACCCTGGTTGCCATCAGTAACCTGCGGCTTGCCGATGCGAAATTCCTCTACGGAACAACCGGCATGACCCTGGATCTGCTGGCCAGAAAGCCTTTCTGGGACAGAAACTTAAACTTTAACCATGGAACCGGACACGGCGTGGGTTATCTGCTGAACATCCACGAGGGCCCCACCGGATTCCGCTGGACCTTCCGGGCCGGTGAGATTCAGCCTTTTGAAGCAGGCATGATTATCACGGACGAGCCGGGTATCTACATTGAAGGCTCCCACGGTATCCGTCTGGAGAATGAGCTTCTGACCTGCAATGGGGAAAAGAATGAGTATGGCCAGTTCATGTATTTTGAACCCATTACCTACATCCCCATGGACCTGGACGGAATCAATCCGGATATTATGACGGAAGAAGACAAAAAGCTTCTGAATGATTACCATAAGAAAGTATATGAGAAAGTTTCTCCGTATCTGAACGACGAGGAAAAAGAGTGGCTGGCTCATTACACGAGAGAGATTTAGAGTAACAGAACCCCTGCCCGCGGTCTGGTCCGCAGGCGGGGGGTTAAATGAATGGGGACGGGTACCGGCTGGCCGGTACCCGTCCCCAATAAAATTCAATGAAATTTCCCAGGAATTAGTCTGCCTGAGGTCCGGCGGCAACCAGTGCCTTTCCGGCTTCATTTCCTTCGTATTTCGCAAAGTTCTTAATGAATCTCTGAGCCAGGTCTTTTGCCTTTGCTTCCCATTCAGAAGCGTCAGCATACGTGTCTCTGGGATCCAGAATGTTTGTATCTACACCCGGAAGTTCTGTGGGCACTTCAATGTTGAAGTACGGAATCTTCTTGGTCGGTGCTTTCAGGATATCTCCATTTAAGATTGCGTCGATGATACCACGGGTATCCTTGATGGAGATACGTTTGCCGCTTCCGTTCCAGCCGGTGTTTACCAGGTATGCTTTTGCACCGCTCTGTTCCATTCTCTTTACAAGTTCTTCTGCATATTTTGTGGGATGCAGTTCCAGGAATGCCTGGCCGAAGCATGCGGAGAAGGTCGGTGTAGGCTCGGTGATACCACGCTCTGTGCCGGCCAGTTTTGCGGTGAAGCCGGACAGGAAGTAGTACTGTGTCTGCTCCGGAGTCAGGATAGATACCGGAGGAAGTACGCCGAATGCGTCAGCGGAGAGGAAGATAACCTCCTTTGCAGCCGGTGCGGAAGATACCGGGCGTACAATATTCTGAATATGGTCAATCGGATAAGATACACGGGTGTTTTCCGTTACGCTCTTATCGTTGAAATCGATTTTTCCGTTTTCGTCCAGAGTAACGTTTTCCAGCAGGGCGTTGCGTTTGATAGCATTGTAGATGTCCGGCTCGGATTCTTTGTCCAGGTTGATAACCTTGGCGTAGCATCCGCCTTCGAAATTGAAGATACCGTTGTCATCCCAGCCATGCTCGTCATCACCAATCAGAAGACGTTTCGGGTCTGTGGAAAGAGTGGTTTTTCCGGTCCCGGAAAGACCGAAGAAGATAGCGGTGTTCTCTCCGTTCATATCTGTGTTTGCAGAGCAGTGCATGGAAGCGATGCCCTTCAGCGGCAGATAGTAGTTCATCATGGAGAACATACCTTTCTTCATCTCACCGCCGTACCAGGTGTTCAGGATAACCTGCTCACGGCTTGTAATGTTAAATACAACAGCGGTCTCTGAGTTCAGGCCCAGTTCCTTGTAGTTTTCCACTTTTGCCTTGGAAGCGTTGTATACAACGAAATCCGGTTCGAAATCTTTCAGCTCTTCCTCTGTGGGCTGGATAAACATGTTGGTTACAAAGTGTGCCTGCCATGCTACTTCCATAATAAAACGGATAGCCATGCGGGTGTCTTTGTTAGCGCCGCAGAATGCGTCTACCACGAACAGTCTCTTGTTGGAAAGTTCGCCGAGCGCGATATCCTTTACTGCTTTCCAGGTCTCTTCGCTGGCCGGATGATTGTCATTTTTGTATTCGTCAGAAGTCCACCATACAGTGTCTTTGGAATTTTCATCCATTACGATGAATTTGTCCTTGGGAGAACGTCCGGTGTAAACACCTGTCATAACGTTGACTGCTCCAAGTTCGCTGACCTGGCCCTTTTCAAAACCTTCCAGTTCCGGCTTTGTCTCTTCTTCGAACAGCATTTCATAAGAAGGGTTGTACACAATTTCTGTCGTTCCAGTAATGCCATACTTGCTTAAATTGATTTCTGCCATCTTACATTCAACCTCTTTTCTCTTATTTTTATATGGGAATAAATAGACAGGAGCCGAAGAATCCGGTTCCTGGACATTTCCTGAAAAGGGAAAAATTTGCTCCCATATCAACATTATACCCGATTAACCAATTAAATCAATAAAAAAGTCTGGTATAATGATAAAAAAATAGCAATCTTTTTTTCAAAGGAGGAAGGAAAATGTCTCTGACAAGTGACAGAATACGGACAACATTTCGCGCCGGGGATCTGATTCGGGACCGGGCCGGACTACGGGTTTGATACGAACCATGTCTTTGGCTTGGGAGATTCGGCGGGGGCGCACATTCTGAGTCTGTTTGCAGCCCTTTGTACCAGCCCGGATTACCGGAAGATGTGCGGTGTAATCCCGCCGGAGGGCTTTGTGCCCCGGGCGGTGGCCCTGAACTGCGGGGTGTACGATATCAGCCGGGAAGAGCGGATAGCGGGAAGCGATACCCCGGCACTGCTGGAGGACCTGCTGGGGACGGAAAACCGGGAGACGAAGCGGGCCATGCTGAATCCCCTTCCTTATATTACGGAACAGTATCCGCCGGTTTTTGTCATGACAGCGGAAGGGGATTTTCTGAAAGAGCAGGCGCCTCTTCTGGTCCGGGTTCTGATGGAAAAGGAAGTTCCCTTCCTTTACCGTTATTACAGAAATCCAAAAAAGAAGCTGGGCCATGTGTTTCACTGCAATATCAGGACGGCGGACGCTGCCCTCTGCAATGAGGAAGAGTGCAGTTTTTTTCGGGAGCTGTGCCAGAAGTGATTTGTGGACAGGGCCGGGAAAATATAGTAAACTAGAGGCAGACTGGAAAGGAGCCTGCAGGAATGAAGAAACGGTATATAGCCTATGGCAGCAATATGGATGAAAAGATGATGAGGGACCGGTGCCCGGATATCCGGCTGGTGGGAGCAGGTGTGGTGCAGGGATACTGTATGCGCTTCCGGGGAGAGCCGAACCGCGCCTATGCTACCATAGAGCCGGCAGAACGGGAAAGTGGGGGCGAACTGCCGGTCCTGCTGTGGGAAATCAGTGAACGGGATGAAAAAGCCCTGGATGAGTACGAATGTTATCCGGAGCTTTACTATAAAACGGAGCTTCCGGTGCAGATGGAGGAAGGAGAAGTCATGGGGCTGGCCTACCTGATGGAGACCAGGCATCCTCTGAATGCGCCTGGCGAATCTTATTATGAGATTCTGGAAAGAGCTTATAAAAAGTATGGATTTGACACCCGAATTCTGGAGGAAGGGCGCAGGTACAGTTTGTCCCGGAAACGGTACAGCTTTATTGACCTTTTCGCGGGCTGCGGGGGCTTAAGCGAGGGGTTTTACCGGCAGGGATTCCGGGCGCTGGCTCATGTGGAGATAGACCACTGGGCCTGTGAGACGCTGAAAACCCGGATGCGTTATTATGGGTACGAAGAGGCTGACAGCCGGGTGCTGGAGATGGATATTACCCGGCCGGATGTGCTGGAACGCCTGGACGAAAAGGTTCGGGGAGAAGAGGTGGACGTGATTATCGGCGGTCCGCCCTGCCAGAGCTTTTCCAGCCTGGGACGGGCGAAGGACGAGCACGGGATGAAAAACGACCCCCGGAACTATCTGTTTGAGAGTTATGTGCGGATACTGAACTACTATAAGCCCCGGTTTTTTGTGTTTGAAAATGTGACCGGACTTCTGACGGCGAAACTGCAGGGAAAGCATATCGTGAATACGATTGTGGAAGCACTGGGAGAGTTCTACAAAGTCCGGCTGAAACCGGAGGAATGTGTGCTGAATTCGGCCAATTACGGAGTACCCCAGATTCGAAAGAGAGTGATTCTTATCGGGGTGCGAAAAGATATCGGTCTGGAACCGGAGGAGATGTACCGGGACGTGAAAAAGACCCATACAGACCCGGAGATGCCGGAAGCAGAAAGGGAAGGGCTTCTGCCCTTTGTAACTGTCCGTCAGGCGATTGGCGAACTGCCGCCTTTAAGACCGGGAGAAGGGAAACCGGAAGTCCCGTTTCGCCCGGCCAGGAACAACGGCTTTCTGCAGAAAATCTGCCGGGATAATCAGAAGGTGCTTCGGGACCATGTGGCCCGGCGGCACAATGAAAAGGACCAGGAGCGGTATGCCCAGATGGCGAAAAATCACTGGACCTTCCAGGAACTTCTGGAAAACCGGCCCGATTTGCGCCATGAAAAACAGCGGGTTTTTGGAAACAGCTATGTGGTGCAGTGGTGGGACCTGCCTTCGAAAACCATCATTGCCCATTTATATAAGGATGGGAACCAGTTTATCCATCCGGACTGGAAGCAGTCCCGGACTTTTACTGTGCGGGAGGCGGCCAGAATTCAGTCCTTCCCCGACGACTTTGTGTTCGAGGGCTCCCGGACAGAGCAGTTTAAGCAGGTGGGAAATGCAGTGCCGCCGCTTCTGGCGGAGGCTGTTGCCGTCTGCGTGCGGAAAAAACTGGAAATGACAGATGAAGGAGATACGGCGTTATGATGTTTCAGCCTGTGAGCAGTCTGAAAGAAAAAACGGAGAAAAAAGAATTCCTGGAGCTGGCGGGGGTTTATACCCGGCTGGTGCAGGTATTCTGCGAAAAGCAGGGGATAACCCCGGAGTCTGAGAACGTGCAGCCCGGGGAATTTCTGAAAGAACTGCAGGATACAGGAGTCATAGAAAGCGGACAGGACCTGCCGGTGCTGGAAGAGGTGCTGGGGAAAGAATGGCCGGCCTTCCGGGAAGCAGTGGCCTTTGTGTGCACCCACCGGGAAGAGACGGAAGGACTTGTGGACCGGCTCTCCGGCAAAGGGAGACGGGAATGGCAGAAGCGGGAGGAGACGGAAAAAAAGCCGTCCCTTGTGGATTTTTTCTGTGGGGCAGGGGGACTCAGCCTGGGATTTGTGCAGGCCGGGTTTTCCATAAAACTGGCAAACGATACGGAAGAAGTCTGTATGGAAACCTACCGGTATAACCACCCGGAAATTCCTCCGGAGAAAACCGTCCGGGGAGATATCCGCAAACTGGTGGAACATCTGGAGGATTATATACAGGAAGCGCCGGATGTGGTGGCGGGAGGTCCGCCCTGCCAGGGATTCAGCGAGGCGAACAGGCAGCGGGTGATTGACGACCCCCGGAACCGGCTCTACAAGTATTTTATAAAAGCAGTGGAAAAACTGGCGCCGAAGTTTGTGGTGATGGAAAATGTAAAGGGAATGATGAAGGTGGCACATCAGGTGGTGGAGGACTACGAAGCACTCCGCATTGTCCGGGGAGACCGGGAATATACCTACCGGGCCGCATGCCAGCTTCTGAATTCCCAGGATTTCTCTGTGGCACAGAGCAGGGAGCGGCTTATCTACATTGCCGTCCGCAGTGACGTGCAGGAGAAATGGGGAATTACTCCGGAGTCCCTGTTTGAGGAAATCAGGGAGAACTGCCAGGGCAACCCGGTTTACTGTCTGGAAGACGCGCTGGAGGAAATCCGTCCGCTGGATGCGCCCCGCATCAAAAATCAGAACGAGGTGGACAGCGAAACTACGGGAAAGAAGATAGATGTAAACCGGCAGGGAGTGTACCGGAATCCCTATCTCCGGCTGATTAACGGAGACCGGGAGATTCCCTTCCTCTTCAATCACAAGGCCCGGTATGTCAGCGATGTGAACTACGAAATTTACCGCAGGCTGAATCCGGGGGACGATGCTACCGATGAAAAAATTGCGGACATTATGCCTTATGCCCACCGGAATCACTGCTTTAAGGATAAATATTTTAAACTTATTCCGGACAGACCCTGCCGGACGATAACGGCCCACCTGAAGATGGACTGTCATTCCCACATTCATCCTTACCAGGTGCGGAGTCTGACGCCCAGGGAGGCGGCGCGGGTGCAGTCTTTTCCGGACGACTATCTGTTTCTGGGGCCGTACCTGAAAACCTACATGCAGATAGGAAATGCGGTGCCCCCTCTGATGGCGGCCGGGATTGCGAAAGTGATAAAGAAATACACGCAGTAACAGTTTGAAAAAAGAGCGGAAAGCGGAAAGGGAACGCAGTGGAAGCTATCCAGATTATAAAACGGGTAAACAATACGGAGCTGGGAAAAGGGAGAACCCATGAGAAGTATATCCAGATACCGAGGGAACTGGACATAGAGGAGATGTTTCCCCGGACGGATAAAAACTGCATATTTATGGACAAAGAATCCGGCACACCGGTTGTCCTGCGCTATACTGTGGGGCGGGAAAAGCGGGTTGTGGGACTGTCGGATTTTTACAGTGCCCGCAGGCTGGAGGCCGGAGATACGGTGATGCTGGAAATGCAGAAGACGCCGGACGGCGACCGCCGCTTTTTCATCAGCTGCCGCCGGAACCGGGATTCCCTTTTCCTGCTGAAAGTAAAGGACGGGTTCGAGATTCTGACTCCGGGACGGACAGATCTTCTGGGCCCGGACACACGGACCGGGGATGGTACGGTAGAGGTGCTGTTTCAGAGAGAGGTCCGGAAGCGGCAGGATTCCCCTGAGGCGACCCGGATATACGATGTGACAGTAGACGGGCAGAGCATTGCGGGAGACTACAAGAGCAAAGAAATTGTGGAGATAAAGGTGCAGGAAGGAAAGGCCCGGATTTCCCGGGTCTGTATCTGGAAAAAGTACGTGTTCAGAACGGAGGTGGATGATGAGTAAGTATTTTGTGATGGCAGTGGATTCCCTGGTTCAGACGTTTACCGTTCTGGACTGCGGACAGCAGGTGCGGTTTTCCTGTGAACAGCAGGGAGACGAGGCCGGGCTTTTCGGAGCGGTGCCGGGAGATAGGGTCCTGGGATGCCGCGATGGAATCCAGTATGTGTTCCAGGTGATGGAGGCAGCAGGCCGGGAAGTGACGCTGGAAAAACTGCTGGAAGTACAGAACGGTGTGTCCCCCGGAGAAGATATGGAGAGACGGCTGGCTGAAGGCGGAATTCTGATACCCATCGGAAAAAGGGAATATCAGGAGCTTTACCGGAAACTTCTGGAGCGGCAGATGCCGGACAGTGAAAAACCTCTGTCTTATTTATACGACATGGGCAATAAGGAATTTGCTTTTGAGACAGTCCGAATTTTAAAGGAAGCCGGCTGCTTTACCCGGGAAGTACGGGCGCATCTGCTGGATCAGGAATGGTGCCAGAATGTACTGAAGAATAATTTCCCTATTCTCAGAAAGGTTCCGGAACCGGGCAGTACAGAGGCTCTGGCAGATATTTGCCAGGATGAAAACCAGTATCTCCGGTATTACCGGGAAGAGATAGTGGAAGAAGACGGAAATTATGTTATTACGCATAACTGGCTGTATGAAGATAAAAGGGGACGGGATACCCGGACACCTTATATACAGTGGATACAGTCCCTGCTGGAGCAGGAAGGAACCCGGAGGCAGACTTTTCTAACGGCCCTTTCTGAAATCCCGGTGACCGCACCGGCCCTTCCGGTGCCACACAATTACCTGGTGTTCGGCGCCCCGGGAACGGGGAAAAGCTTCCGTCTCCGGGAAAGGCAGCAGGAATTTTTCCCGGAGAAGGGCAGCTGCGAGCGGATAACGGTATATGCCGGTTATACTTACGCCGGTTTTGTAGGAACTTACAAGCCGAAAATGGAGAAAGAGGAAATCGTCTATGCCTTTGTGCCGGGGCCTTTTACCCGGACACTGGTAAAGGCCCTGAGACACCCGGACCGGAATTTTCTTCTGATTGTGGAGGAAATTAACCGGGCAAATCCGGCTGCGGTATTCGGGGACGTTTTCCAGCTTCTGGACCGGGAAGAAGGAAGGAGCGAGTATCCGGTGGCGGCCAGCGAGGATTTGTGCCTGTATCTGGCAAAGGAATTTGTCCCGGAATTTGACCGGATGGAGGAAGAAGAGCAGGAGCAGGTGCTGGAGTGCTGCCGGGAAATCCGGATTCCTTCCAATATGTATATCTGGGCTACCATGAACAGTGCGGACCAGGGAGTCTTTCCGCTGGATACGGCATTTAAGCGGCGGTGGGACTACGACTATATCGGGATTGACGAAAACGCGGAAAAGATGGCGGACGTCTGCTTCCTGGCCCCGGACGGGGAAGGGGAAACCGTGAAAGTGAACTGGAACCGGCTCCGGGAGGCACTGAACCGGAAACTGGCTGAAAAACTGAGGGTCAACGAAGATAAACTGCTGGGGCCTTTTTTCCTTTCCGGGGAGGTGCTCCGGACCGGGGAAGAAAACCTGGCCGTGGACAACGGCCGGTTCCTGCATACGCTGAAAAGCAAGGTGTTTATGTATCTGTTCGAGGATGCGGCAAGGCAGCGCCGGAGAGAACTGTTCTGCGGCTGTGAGGGAGCCGCAGGGTATTCCGGTATCTGTGAAGCGTTTGACCGTATCGGAATCCAGATTTTCGGAGAAGAAATCCGGCGGGAGGTGCTGGAAGAAGCATGAGATCCGTCTATATCAGGGAACAGAAAAAATACCGGAAGGAAGAACTGGAACAGCTTCTGGACATGAAGGAAGAAGAACTGGACCTTTTCCTGAAAAAGCTCAAAAGACTGGGCATGGTAAAAAATGATTCCGCAGACCGGGAACAGCCGGAACTGCAGGAGCTGACCCGGGAATTCCGGGAAACGGAAGAGGACGGCGGGGTCTGGGTATTCTCCTGCGTGGGCATCATGACGGACGGAAGCCGGGTGCTGAAATGCTGTCCCAAGTATCTCTCCGGGGAGGCGCCCCTGGAAGAACTGAAAGAGATTCTTCAGGTTCTGCGGAAATACGAGTCCAGGGAGCAGAAGCTTGGTTCCGGGGAGACGGAAGAAAACGGAGGGACGAACCGTCTGGCCCTGATGCTTCTGATTCTGGATGATTATCTGGAATACGGGCCCTATACCAATTACCGGACGTCTGTGGAAAACGGCGGAAGCGGGGAAGTGCTCTGGGAGGAGACGCTGGCGGGAACGCCGGTGCTCACCGGAAAGGGAAAGCCCCTCTATCCGGAACTGCGGACACTGGCGGTAAATGAGGATGAGCAGGACTATTTCCGGGCCCTTCACAGGCAGGTGGCTGGCGAATGAATGGAAACCCTGAGGGAACTGGAACTGGCGGAGCTGTTTGATTTGACAGATCCGGGAATCTGCCCCGGGGACAGGGAAGAATTTGGCGATACGGACTTTATTCTGTACCGCCTGGAGCAGGAGCAGAATGTGCAGTTTTACGACAGAAAACGCCGGGTACTGCACATGCTGTATCAGTATCTGGAAATGGAGGACGGCCAGGAAGGGGAAACAGGATTTTCCTTTTACGGAACCTGCAGTTTTCATGCGGTATGGGAGAAGGTATGCGCCCAGGCATTTGGAAACTGTCTGGAAACCAGGATTCAGAATCTTCCTCTGACCGGAAAACCGGAAGAATTCCGCAGGGACAGAAGAACCCTGCTGGAGCTGATTGAGAAACCAAAGTGGCAGGAGGCCGGGACGGGAATCCGGGCGGAATCTTCTCATACCCTGAGGCCGGACATTGTCCGGATATCCGAAAAAGACGGAAGCCGCTGTTTTTCCATTATTGACGCCAAATACTATCTGCCGTACCTGAGGGACGGAAAAGTGGAAAATGCGCCCGGTGTGGAGGATGTCGCAAAGCAGTATCTGTATCAGATGGCCTATCAGGATTTTATCCGGAAGGGCGGATTTGAAAAGGTGGAAAATATATTTGTGTTTCCGGGAGAAGGAGAAGAGACAGAGTATCTGGGAGAAGTCAGGATGGAGATGTTTCATCATCTCTTAAGCAGGGAACCGGAAGCGGTGAAACTTTACCGGGTGCCTGCCCGGAAACTGTATCAGGGGTATCTGGAAGGGAAAGCACTATTTTGACAAAACTGCTTTCCCTTTTTGGTGTTCTCGGCTATAATAGAGAGAAGAAATTTCTATCATCATGTCAGGGAGGACGTATCATGCCGAAGAGAACAGATATCCACAAAGTACTTATTATCGGGTCGGGACCGATTATCATCGGTCAGGCCTGCGAATTTGACTATTCCGGCACCCAGGCCTGCAAGGCGCTGAAAAAGCTGGGGTATGAGATTGTGCTGGTGAATTCCAATCCGGCTACCATTATGACGGACCCGGAGATTGCGGACGTCACTTATATTGAGCCGCTGAATGTGGAGCGGCTGGAGCAGATTATTGCAAAGGAACGGCCCGATGCCCTGCTTCCCAACCTGGGAGGACAGTCCGGGCTGAATCTCTGCGCAGAACTTTCCAAAGCGGGGATTCTGGACAAGTATCATGTGCAGGTTATCGGAGTCCAGGTGGACGCCATTGAACGGGGCGAGGACCGGATTGAGTTTAAGAAATCCATGAATGCGCTGGGGATTGAGATGGCAAGAAGCCAGGTTGCCTACAGCGTGGAAGAGGCGCTGGCCATTGCGGACGAACTGGGCTATCCGGTAGTTCTGCGGCCTGCCTATACCATGGGCGGAGCAGGCGGCGGACTGGTTTATAACAAAGAAGAGCTGAAGACAGTCTGTGCCAGAGGACTGCAGGCCAGCCTGGTGGGGCAGGTGCTGGTGGAAGAGTCCGTGCTGGGCTGGGAAGAGCTGGAACTGGAGATTGTCCGGGATTCCGAAAATAACATGATTACCGTCTGCTTTATTGAAAATATCGACCCCATGGGTGTGCACACGGGAGACTCTTTCTGTTCCGCGCCCATGCTGACTATTTCCGAGGAATGCCAGAAACGGCTGCAGGAGCAGGCTTACCGGATTGTCGAGTCCGTGCAGGTTATCGGGGGAACCAACGTGCAGTTTGCCCACGACCCGGTCAGCGACCGGATTGTGGTGATTGAAATCAATCCCAGAACTTCCCGTTCCTCCGCGCTGGCTTCCAAGGCGACGGGATTCCCCATTGCCCTGGTTTCCGCCATGCTGGCGGCAGGACTGACCCTGAAAGACATCCCCTGCGGGAAATACGGCACCCTGGACAAATACGTGCCGGACGGAGATTATGTGGTTATCAAATTTGCCCGGTGGGCTTTCGAAAAATTCAAGGGCGTGGAAGATAAGCTGGGAACCCAGATGCGGGCTGTAGGTGAGGTCATGAGCATCGGAAAGACTTATAAGGAGGCATTCCAGAAAGCCATCCGCAGTCTGGAAACCGGACGGTACGGCCTGGGATGGGCAAAAGATTTCCACGAAAAATCAAAAGAAGAACTGCTGCAGATGCTGGTAACGCCTTCCAGCGAACGGCATTTCCTGATGTATGAAGCCCTGCGCAAAGGCGCTGCGGTGGAGGAACTGCACCGGATTACCAGAGTGAAAGCCTGGTTTATCGAACAGATGAAGGAACTGGTGGAGGAAGAAGAGGCGCTCCTGAAGTACAAAGGCGGACTGCCGGAGGATGAACTTCTGGTTCAGGCAAAGAAGGACGGTTTCTCCGACAAGTATTTAAGCCAGCTTCTGGAAGTGTCCGAAGACGATGTGCGGAACCGGAGAACGGCCCTTGGCGTGGAGGAAGCATGGGAGGGCGTCCATGTAAGCGGCACGCCCGACAGCGCCTACTATTATTCCACCTACAACGCGCCGGATAAAAACCCGGTAAATACGGACCGGCCGAAGATTATGATTCTGGGCGGAGGCCCCAACCGGATTGGCCAGGGAATTGAGTTTGACTACTGCTGTGTTCACGCCGCACTGGCCCTGAAGAAGCTGGGATTTGAGACCATTATTGTAAACTGTAACCCGGAGACGGTTTCTACCGACTACGATACTTCCGACAAGCTCTATTTTGAGCCGCTGACCCTGGAAGACGTGCTGAGTATTTATAAGAAAGAAAAACCGCTGGGCGTTATCGCCCAGTTTGGTGGACAGACGCCGCTGAACCTGGCTTCCCAGCTGGAGAAAAACGGCGTAAAAATTCTGGGTACCTCCCCGGCTGTCATTGACCTGGCCGAGGACCGGGACCAGTTCCGGGCCATGATGGAAAAGCTGGAAATCCCCATGCCGGAATCCGGTATGGCAACTACGGTGGAGGAAGCACTTTCCATCGCCCATTCCATCGGTTATCCGGTGATGGTCCGGCCCTCTTATGTACTGGGAGGCCGCGGCATGGAAGTGGTGTATGACGACGAGAGCATGGAAGATTATATGAAAGCGGCCGTAGGCGTGACTCCGGACAGACCGATTCTGATTGACCGGTTTTTGAATCATGCCCTGGAGTGCGAGGCAGATGCTATCAGCGACGGCACCCATGCCTTTGTGCCCGCGGTAATGGAGCATATTGAGCTGGCCGGCGTACACTCCGGCGACTCCGCCTGCATCATTCCGTCTGTGCATATTTCGGAGGAAAATGTAAAGACCATTAAGGAATACACCCGGAAGATTGCCGAGGAAATGCATGTTAAGGGGCTGATGAACATGCAGTACGCCATTGAGAACGGAAAGGTGTATGTGCTGGAAGCCAACCCCAGGGCTTCCCGTACCGTTCCCCTGGTTTCCAAGGTGTGCAACATTCGCATGGTGCCCCTGGCAACGGATATTATCACCTCAGAGATTACCGGGCGGAAATCACCGGTTCCGGAACTGAAGGAGCAGGAGATTCCCTATTATGGAGTAAAGGAAGCCGTCTTCCCCTTCAATATGTTCCCGGAGGTAGACCCCCTGCTGGGACCGGAGATGCGTTCTACCGGCGAGGTCCTGGGACTTTCTCCCTCTTACGGGGAAGCTTTCTACAAAGCGCAGGAGGCAACCCAGTCCCGCCTGCCCCTGGAAGGCACGGTACTGATTTCCGTAAACCGGAAGGACAAGGCGGAGGTAGTGGAGATTGCCCGGAGTTTTGCGGACGACGGATTCTCTATCGTGGCGACGGGCAATACTTATGAAATGATTCGTGAGGCCGGGATCCCGGCGGAGCGTGTGAACAAGCTCTACGAAGGGCGGCCCAATATCCTGGACATGATTGCCAACGGACAGCTGGATTTAATTGTCAACTCTCCGGTAGGAAAGGACAGCGTCCATGATGACAGCTATCTGCGGAAAGCAGCCATTAAGGCCAAGATACCGTACATGACAACCATCGCGGCGGCCCGGGCCACGGCAAAAGGAATCCGCTATGTGAAAGAACATGGAAACGGGGAAGTGAAGTCCCTTCAGCAGCTTCACAGCGAAATCTGGGACAAGGCCTAGGTTTCCGGCGGCAGTTTTCGGAAGACGGAGGATGAGATGGCAGTTTCGGCAGTAAAATTACGGATTCTGTATACGATGAAAATACTCCTGGAAAAATCCAGTGAGACCCATCCGCTGACTGCGGCGGATATCGCCCGGCTCCTGGGCAACTATGATTTGTCCGCGGACCGGAAGACCGTGTACAGCGATATTGAGACCCTGCGGGAGTTTCATCTGGATGTGCTCCAGGCGAAGGGTACCGGCGGCGGTTACTATATCGGGGAGCGGGAATTTGAACTTCCGGAACTGAAGCTTCTGGTGGACGCCGTCCAGGCCTCCAAATTTATCAGCCGCAGAAAGACGGAAGAACTGATAAAAAAGCTGGAACATCTGACGAACGAGTACGACGCCCGGATGCTCCAGCGGAATGTATTTATCTATAACCGGCCCAAAACGGGAAATGAAACCATCTTCTACAATGTGGACCAGATTCACACGGCCATTCTGGAAAACCGGCAGATAGCGTACCAGTACGGAGAATGGACCATTCGAAAGGAGCTGGTTCCCAGAAAAAACGGGGCCGAGTATGTGGTCAGTCCCTGGGCGCTGACCTGGGACGATGAAAATTATTACCTGATTGCCTATGACGAAGCGGCGGACGGAATCCGGCACTACCGGGTGGACAAAATGCGTCACGCCCGTGTCACAGAGAAGGAGCGGACCGGACGGGAAAAATTTCAGGATTTTGACCTGGCCGAATTTGCAAAAAAGACTTTCGGAATGTACGGAGGCCATGACGCAGAGGTGACCCTCCTTTGCCGGAATGAAATCGCCGGGGTGATTCTGGACCGGTTCGGGACGGATATCATGCTGATTCCCGCGGAAGAGGGACATTTCCGGGTACACATTCTGGTGGCGGTAAGCCCCCAGTTTTTCGGCTGGCTTACCGGAATCGGAACCGGCATCCGCATCACCGGACCGAAAGCGGTAAAGGAAGAGTACCGGAAATATCTGAAAGGCATTCTGGAAGGATATTCCGACGAAAAGAGGGCGTAAAAATCTTTTCCCGGATTTAACAATATTATGGTTGCATAAGCAGGGCAACGGGTATAGAATACTCTTGTTTCTTTTGAAAGTACTATTTGTAAAAGGAGCAGAGAGAGGTTATGAAAGGGTATACGTGGAAAATAGCAGGGTATACGGAAAAAGGAAAGGGAAAAGAAAACAATGAGGATTCCTATCTCTTCCGTTCGGTGGAAAACGGAGGAAAGGGAGCGGCCGTCCTGGCGGTGGCCGACGGGGTCAGCAGTCTGGGAAATGGAGAAGTAGCCAGCGGAAAGGTCATGGGAAACCTTCTCAACTGGTGGAATACTTCCGCTCTGGACGGCAGTCTTACGTACAAAGAAAAGCTGGGGAAACTGGAAAGCCTTCTGGAAGAGACGAACCGGGAGCTGATAAGCTGGGGAGAGGACAACGGCGTCCGGACGGGCACCACAGCCAGCATTCTTTTTGTCTGGAATGACAATTATGAAATCTTCCATGTAGGGGACAGCCGGATTTACCGGCTTGGCGGAAGAAAATGGGACCGCCTGTTACAGCTTACCAGAGACCAGGTTTGCCGGATTGGGCGGAACCGCGGCGAATGTGCTTATTACAAAAACGCAATGACAGACTGTCTGGGATACCGGGAGAGCTTCCGCATTTTCCGGACCAGCGGAAAGATAAAGAAGAAAGACGTCTTTCTGGTGTGCAGTGACGGCGCCTGCCGGAAGCTGCAGAAAGAAGAAATGCAGAACGCCATTCAGGTTTACCGGGGCCATATAGATGAAATGGTCGGAAAGATTGGCGGACGGGCGAGGGCCTGTGGAGAGACGGACAATATTACCATGACAGCGATTCAGATAAGCGGCTGATAACCGCTGCCGTTAAAAAACGGGGATACGCCGGCACAGAGGTGCGGGCGTATCCCCGTTTTCTGAATTGTCTCAGAATTGTCGTCGGGGACGGGTACGGGCCGGCCCGTACCCGTCCCCGATGAAACTAAACAGACCATCTTCCGCTTGCACCGCAGGGAAGAATGAGTCCGCTTTCGGTTACGGGCAGTCCGATTTCCTGGGAATCCGTATGTCCGCCGAATGGTTTCATTTCCGTGGCAATCATATAGGTCAGCACGGCGGGAGCCAGTCCGGTAGTGTAGGAATTGACCAGGAAGAACAGGGGCTCTTCTGTGAGAATCTGTGTACAGCGCTTTATCAGCGGGTGTATGGCGTCCTCGATTTTCCAGATTTCCCCTTTGGGGCCTCTTCCGTAGGAAGGCGGATCCATAATGATGGCGTCATAGTGGTTTCCCCGGCGGATTTCCCGCTCCACAAATTTCATACAGTCGTCTACCAGCCAGCGGATGGGGGCATCCTTCAGCCCGGAGGAAACGGCATTTTCTTTCGCCCAGGTCACCATACCCTTCGAAGCGTCCACATGGGTTACCTGGGCGCCGGCGGCAGCGGCGGCCAGTGTGGCCCCACCAGTGTAGGCGAAAAGGTTCAGAACCTTTACCGGGCGTCCTGCCTGCCTGATTTTTTCGGAGAACCAGTCCCAGTTTGTGGCCTGCTCCGGGAAAAGTCCGGTATGCTTAAAGCTGAAAGGCTTCAGATTGAAAGTCAGGTCTTTATAGTGAATCTGCCACTGCTCGGGCAAATCAAAGAATTCCCAGCTTCCGCCCCCTTTTTTACTGCGGTGGTAGTGAGCGTTGCGGTTTTTCCAGCCCCTGGCCGTGCGGGGAGTGTCCCAGATGACCTGGGGGTCCGGACGAACCAGGAGATACTGTCCCCAGCGCTCCAGTTTCTCGCCCCGGGAGCAGTCCAGTACTTCATAATCATTCCAGTTGTCTGCTGTCCACATGGATATATTCCTTTCTCGTTTTTTCTTACCTTAGTATACCGAATCCGGGCGGATTACACAACCTGCAAAATTCCAAGGCCCCGCTCCAGGGGCGCCCCGGCAAGAAATCTCTTTTTTATTTCCCGCTGAAGGGAACTTTGTTCCGGAAGGTCTTCCAGATGCTCCGGCGCCCGGGTTCTGCCAAAAATAAAATACAGAAAATCACCAGGACAGGACTGAGTATCCACAATCCGGAAATGTTTCTGGAACTTAAGAATCCGGCTGCTTTCCGGAAGGATTTCCAAAAGCTGGGGACTTAAGAGCCAGCTCTGGGTAAAGAAGACCGGCTGCCGGCCCACAGGAAACCGGTAGTACTCCGGGATTTTTTCCAGGGCAGTCTTCAGAGACTGGGAGACTGCCGTTTCATCCAGAGGCCCGTCCTCAGGAATATGCACGAATACTACGGGAGGATTTCCGGTGAGGAAGGGAGAAAGCGGGGCAAATCCCTCCGGTATCAGCTCGTACTGAAGCCGTCCGTGCCAGGTCATGAGGCCGGTGACAAGCCCGCTGGCAAATATCATCTGCCGGAAACGGATGCCGTCCGTTCCATGTTTTTTCCCGTCCCAGGTACAGTAGTAGCGGATACCGTTCTGCTGGGTTTTGACCTGCTCTTTGTCAAAATGGTACCGTTCCATATTCTGTCTGTGAAGGGGATACCCGCTCAGAAGGGTGACGGCTGCCATCATGGGGCTCCCGTGCCGGGAGAAGGCGTCTTCTCTGGAATCCCAGGTCCAGATATCCCCGCACTGCTCCGGCCCGGCGTGAAAAAGAATAAAATGCCAGAGCCAGCAGGCAAAATTCAGCTTCCGGTCTTTCTGAAGCAGGGGAAGCTCCTGAGAAAGCCGGTTGGAAAAGGAGTCCTCCAGGTCATAAAAGGTTATGATTTCTTCAAAATTCAGCCGCGTAAGCCAGTCCTCCCGGTACTGTTCTAAAGCTGCTTTCAGGCAGTGCTTCCAGGAAACAGGAACCGGGTCAAAGGAAAGATAAGCGGCAAGTTCTTCTGCTGTATACATCTGTCTGGTCCTTTCTGTTCTGTCTTTTGGCCGGGGAAAAATGAGCCCCGGTGTTACTTATACTATACCGGAAAACTATTTCCATGGGAAGGGAAACCGGGGCTTTACCTTCACCAGATTCAGTGATAGAATATTTCTATAAATACGAAAGGAGAGGTATCTGATGATTACCGTAAATGCAATGGGCGACAACTGCCCGATTCCCGTAATTAAGACTAAAAAAGCAATGCAGGAGCTGACCGGCCCTGAGACCATCGAAGTACTGGTGGATAATGAAACAGCTGTGCAGAACGTGACCAAGATGGCCCAGTCTTCCGGCGGAGAGGTTTCTTCTGAGAAGCTGGGAGAAAAAGAGTATAAAATCATCATCAAAATGCAGGGGGCACCGGAGAGTGCGGCGGAAGAGGCAGAAGTTTCCTGCACGCCGGACAGAAGAGACAATCTGGTAGTGGTCGTTTCCTCTGACCGGATGGGTTCCGGAAACGATGAACTTGGAAAAGTACTGATGAAATCCTTTATCTTTGCGGTAACCCAGCTTGACACCCTGCCGAAGACCATGCTGTTCTACAATGGCGGCGCCACCCTTACCACGGAAGGCTCCGATTCTCTGGAAGACCTGAAATCCCTGGAGGCTCAGGGCGTGGAAATCATGACCTGCGGCACCTGCCTGGACTATTACGGTCTGAAAGAAAAACTGGCGGTAGGCAGTGTGACCAACATGTACTCCATCGTAGAGACGATTGCAGGAGCCGGAAAAGTTATCCGGCCGTAGGAGGAAAGGCATGAGTGAGAAAAAAGTCAGGCTGACACAGCTCGCAAAGACATCGGGCTGAGCGGCAAAGATAGGTCCTGAGACCCTTGCCCAGGTGCTGGGCAAGCTGCCAAAATTTCACGACGATAACCTGCTGGTGGGGATTGAAACCTCCGATGACGCAGCGATTTACAAAATTACAGATGAGATTGCCATGATTCAGACGGTGGACTTTTTTACCCCTATAGTGGACGACCCCTATACCTTCGGACTGGTTGCGGCGGCCAACTCCCTAAGCGACGTGTACGCCATGGGAGGGGAGCCGAAAGTGGCCCTGAATATTGTAGGATTTCCCAACTGCCTGGACCCTGCCATTCTGGGAGAGATTCTGGCGGGGGGAGCTGAAAAGGTAAAGGAGGCCGGAGCCGTGCTGGTAGGCGGCCATTCCGTGCAGGATGATGAGCCCAAATACGGACTGTGTGTGTCCGGCTTTGTGCACCCGGATAAGATTTTCAAAAATTACGGATGTCATCCGGGAGATGTGCTCGTGCTGACCAAGCAGATAGGAAGCGGTATTGTAAACACGGCCATTAAGGCGGAAATGGCGTCATCCGGAGCCATAGAGGAAGCTGTGCGGGTTATGTCGTCCCTGAACAAAAAAGCAAAAGAAGTAGTGGAGCAGTTCGACGTACATGCCTGTACGGATATCACCGGTTTCGGACTCCTGGGACACTGTGTGGAAATGGCCCAGGCCAGCCGGGTAACATTTGAGCTGAATGTACAGGATATTGCCTATATGGAGGACGCAAAAAGTTATGCCCGGATGGGACTGGTACCGGCCGGTTCCTACAAAAACCGGGGATATTCCCTTCACCAGGTAGATACAGGCGGTGTAGCCGAAGAATATATCGACCTGCTCTACGACCCCCAGACTTCCGGCGGACTGCTGGTCAGTGTGGCGGCAGAAGATGTGCTGCCCATGCTGGAAGCCTTCGGGAAAAAGCAGATGGATACAGAAGTTTCCATTATCGGAACGGTAACGGAGGACAGTGGAAAACTGATTCGTCTGCACTAGAGAAAGGAAAGACATGGATAAAAACCAGTTATACCGCAGAATTCCAAAAGTGGATATCCTGCTGGAGAAGGAAGAGATAAAAGAACTGATTACCCGGTACGGACGGGAAAGCGTGATGGAGGCCGTTCGTGAGGAAACGGAGGCTCTCCGCGCATTCATCGGAAAGTGCCGGGATGAGGAAGCTGCTCTGGAAAAGACAGAGCAGCTTCCCCGGGCCATCCGGGAACGGGTGGTCCGTCTGCATACACCGAATATGCGGACCGTGATTAACGGGACCGGCACGGTGCTTCACACCAATCTGGGAAGAGCGCCCATCTGCCGGGAACATATGGAACGGCTGACCGACCTGGTCAGCGGGTATTCCAATCTGGAATACAGTCTGGAAGAAGGAAAACGGGGCGAGCGGTACTCCCATTTTGAAAAACTGCTCTGCCGCCTGACCGGCGCGGAGGCCGCCATGGCCGTCAACAACAATGCCGCCGCCGTGATGCTGATACTCAGCTCCCTGGCGAAGGGAGGGGAAGTCGTGGTGTCCCGGGGCGAACTGGTGGAAATCGGCGGCAAGTTCCGGATACCGGACGTGATGGAGCAGAGCGGCGCTTCCCTGGTAGAGGTGGGAACCACAAACAAAACCCACTATACAGACTATGAAGACGCGGTAACGGAGGAGACGAAGGCCCTGCTGAAGGTACACACCAGCAACTACCGGATTGTCGGTTTTACGGAAAGTGTGCCCATCCAGGAACTGGCGCCTCTGGCCCATAAGCACGGAATTCCCGTGATTGAGGACCTGGGAAGCGGCGTGCTGATTGATTTGGGAAAATACGGGCTGACTTACGAGCCCACGGTGCAGGATTCCATCCGCCAGGGAGCGGATGTGGTCTGCTTTTCCGGTGACAAGCTGCTGGGAGGCCCCCAGGCAGGCATCATCATCGGAAAGAAAGAGTATATTGACAGAATGAAGAAAAACCAGCTTACGCGGGCCCTGCGGATTGACAAGTTCACAGCGGCGGCCCTGGAACTGGTACTGATGGAATACCTTCACGAAGAGAAGGCCCTGGAGCGGATTCCCGTACTGCGGATGATTACGGAGCCTTTTGCCTCTGTGTCCGAACGGGCCGGAAAGCTGAAACAGATTCTGGATGAGAGGAAGCTTTCCCTGCAGACGGGACTGGAAGAATGCGAGTCCCAGATTGGGGGCGGTTCTCTGCCCCTGGAGCGGATTCCCAGTATGGCAGTGACGCTGAAGCCGGAGAGCATGACCGTGCCGGAGATGGAAGAACGGATGCGGCATCTTCCGGTGCCGGTGATTCCCCGGACTGCAAACGACACCATTTATCTGGACGTCAGGACGATAGAATCCCGGTGGTTTGAGACGCTGGCGGATATGCTGGAGAATCTGGAGGGAAAGACATCATGAAGCACATTATCATCGGAACAGCGGGGCATATCGACCATGGAAAGACGACGCTGATTAAGGCTCTGACCGGGCGGAATACCGACCGCTGGGAGGAAGAACAGCGCCGGGGAATAACCATTGACCTGGGGTTTACCTGGTTTGACCTGCCCGACGGGGACCGGGTTGGAATTATCGACGTGCCAGGGCACGAAAAGTTTATCAACAACATGACTGCCGGAGTTGTGGGCATGGACCTTGTTATGCTGGTGGTGGCCGCAGATGAGGGCGTGATGCCGCAGACGAGAGAGCACATGGATATTCTGCAGCTTCTGGGCATTCAGAAGAGCATCGTAGTACTGAACAAATGCGACCTGGTGGAAGAAGACTGGCTGGAGCTGGTAGAGGAAGAAATCCGCGAGGAAATGGAAGGTACCTTCCTGGAATATGCCCCCATTGTCCGGGTTTCCGCCGCCACGGGGCAGGGACTGGACGACCTGGTGTCCGTCATTGAGCATATGACGAAGGATGAGGTGGAGGAAAAGGATATCCATACCATTCCCCGGCTTCCGGTGGACCGGGTATTTACCTTGTCCGGTTTTGGAACCATTATTACCGGAACCCTGATTTCCGGCACGATTACCAGAGAAGACGTGCTGGAAATGTACCCACTGGGAAAAGAGTGCAAGATACGGAGTATTCAGGTGCATGGGGAAAATCAGGACGTCTGCTATGCCGGCCAGCGGGTGGCCATTAACCTGTCCAATGTGAAAAAAAGCGAGATTCACAGAGGATGTGTGCTTGCGCCCAGAAACAGTATGAAAAATACGGATCTGCTGGATGTGAAGATGGAGATTCTGCCCTCATCCATGCGGATTCTGAAACACAATGACAGACTGCATCTGTTTACCGGAACCAGTGAAGGGCTCTGCCGGACGAGACTTCTGGACCGGGACGAAATCGGGCCCGGCGAAAGCGGACTGGTACAGCTTAAGCTGGAAGAAGAACTGGCGGTAAAACGGGGCGACCGGTTTATCGTGCGGTTTTATTCCCCTATGGAGACCATCGGAGGAGGCGTGATTCTGGAACCCAATCCGGGAAGAGAGAAACGGTTTGACCAGCAGGTCATCCAGGCGCTGGAACAGAAAGAATCCGGTACTCTGGGGGACGTGATGGAGCTGCATATCCGGGAAAGCGGCAGCAGTATGCTGGCGTTCTCGGAGCTGGCAAAGATAATGGCGCATTCCCGGGAAGAGCTGGAAGAAGACCTGAAGACGCTGGAAGCGGAAGGAAAAGTACTGGTGTTTCCGCTGAAACGGGACTGGTATCTCTGGCACAGGGACAGCGAATATGAGGTGCGTCAGAAAATCGAGACAGCACTGGCCGTTTATCATAAAAAATATCCGTACCGCTTCGGCATGAAAAAAGCGGAAATTCACAATACCTTTCTGAAAAGTGTAAAGCCCACGGTTTTTGACGCCTATACCGAGCGTATGACGGAGGAAGGAATCTGGGGAAGAAAAGGTGAATACCTTTATCTTCCGGACTTTACCGTGAAAAAGGACGAAACCTACCAGAAGACAGAGAAGCTGTTTCTGGATACCTTTGAAAAGGCAGGATATGATTTCGTGCGGTTCTCGGAAATCGACACGGGAACGGTTTCCCGGGAGACGGCAGAGGATGTTCTGCTTATGATGATGGAGGAAGGAAAAGCAGTACGAATTAACGAGGAAATGTTTACCCTTGCAGGGCTCATGGAGCAGGCAAAGGAGAAGATTCAGGCACATCTTGAGAAAGAGCCGGTTATCACCATTGCCCAGGTACGGGATATGTTTTCTACCAGCAGAAAGAGCGCCAAGCCGATTCTGGAATACATGGACAGCATTCATGTAACCAGAAAAACGGGCGGAGAAAGCGAAAGGGTGAAATACTGATGAATCTGAAACAGCTGGAAGCATTTATGAGAGTGGCGGATACGGGAAGCTTTTCCAGGGCTGCCAGAGAACTGTACCTGACCCAGCCTACGGTAAGCGCCCATATTTCCGCGCTGGAAAAAGAACTGGGAGTCCGGCTTTTTGTAAGAACCACAAAGGAAGTGCGGATGTCCGGGGACGGGGAAGTGCTTTATGAATATGCCCGTGTAATGCTGGAAACGGAAAAACGGATTCGGGAAGTGTTTGAGAAAAAGACCCAGAACCGGTCCCGGATGATTCAGATTGCCAGCTCCAGTATCCCGGCCCAGTATGTGGTGCCGGACATTCTCCTGGAATTTCACCGGCGGCACCCGGAGGACCAGTTCCGGCTGTCGGAGACGGACAGCGCCCGCGTGGTGGAGAAGGTGGAAGCGAATCTGGTGGACATCGGGTTTACCGGAACTGTGCTGGAACAGAAACAGTGCCAGTACATTCCGTTTTATAAAGATGAACTGGTGCTGATTATGCCGAATACCGAACACTATCAGAAGATTCTGAAGCAGGAGAAGGATATCCGCTGGGTACAGAACGAGCCCGTTATCATGCGGGAGAAAGGTTCCGGTACCAGGCGGGAGGCAGAGAAAATGCTGGAGGCAGCAGACGTGCAGGTGAACAGTCTGAATATTGTGGCCAGCATTGAAAATTCGGAATCCATCAAACGGTCCGTCCGGGGCGGAATCGGAATTACGATTATTTCCAGACTGGCGGCCCGGGAGGAGATACGCACCGGCGCGGTGCTGGAATTTCCCATGGATATGATGCAGACCCGGAGAAATCTGAATCTGGTCTATAACAGAAATACACCGCTCTCCCCGGCGGCAGAGCGGTTTGTGAAACTGGTAAAAGAAATGTACGAAAAAAGCGGCTCCTGAGCGGGGCCGCTTTCCGCGTTATGGCAGCAGAGAAGAAAAGGATATATAGAAAAAACCAATAAACAGAAGATTCTATCGATTATTACGATTAGACGAAGCGGGAAAGGAGGATTATACTAAATATAAGAATATCTGGAAAAGAGCAGGGTGTTAATTATGATTTATTTAGATAACGCAGCCACGACCATGCACAAGCCGGAAGAAGTGGGGAAAGCCGTGCTTGAAGCCATGAATTCCCTGGGAAATGCCGGAAGAGGAGCGAACACAGCCTCCCTTGGAGCGGCAAGAACCATTTACGGGGCCCGGGAAAAGCTGGCTGCTTTTTTTCATGCGGAAAATCCAAAACAGATTGTATTTACGGCGAATTCCACGGAAAGTCTGAACATTGCCATCCGGGGGATTCTGAATCCGGGAGACCATGTTATCACGACCGTGATGGAACACAATTCGGTACTCCGCCCGCTTTATGAAATGCAGGAAAAAGGAGTGGAACTTACTATTCTGCCGGCAGATGAGACGGGCAGTTTTTCTTATGAAGAGATGGAGCAGGCCGTCCGGCAGGATACCAGAGCCATTATCTGTACCCATGCCTCCAATCTGACGGGAAATCTGGTGGATGTGGAGAGAGTGGGAGAAATAGCCAGGCGGCATAACCTGCTTTTGGTGGTGGACGCCTCCCAGACAGCAGGCGTATTTCCGATTGATGTACAGAATATGCATATCGATATACTGTGCTTTACCGGACACAAATCTCTGCTTGGGCCTCAGGGAACCGGCGGAATGTACGTGCGGGAAGGCGTAAAGGTCAGACCGCTTCTCAGCGGGGGCACGGGAGTGCAGACCTATAATAAAAGACAACCGGAAGAAATGCCCACGGCCCTGGAGGCCGGGACCTTAAACGGGCACGGTATTTCCGGCCTTTCGGCAGCTCTCTCCTACCTGGAAGAGACGGGAATCGACCGGATCCGGGAGCGGGAACAGGAGCTGATGTGGAAATTCTACGAAGGCGTCCGGGAGATTCCAGGCGTCACTGTGTACGGGGATTTCCGGACAAAGAACCGGGCGCCCATTGTGACGCTGAATATCGGGGATTATGATTCTTCTGAAGTGAGCGATGAGCTGCTTATGACATATGGTATTTCCACCAGACCGGGAGGCCACTGCGCGCCGCTGATGCATGAGTCTCTGGGAACTGTGGAACAGGGAAGTGTGCGTTTCAGCTTTTCCCACTATAATACAGAAGAAGAAGTAGAGACTGCCATCCGGGCAGTCCGGGAACTGGCCCAGGATTAGAGAGAGCCGGGCAGGTTCCCAAAATGAGAGGTACTTGAAGGAGGTAGAACATGAATTTATCAGATTCAAAGAAAAAGCTTGCACTGGCGGGCGTGTTATGCGGTATTGTGGCGGCGTTACTGGCATACTTCGGAAACCCGTCCAACATGGCAATCTGTATTGCCTGCTTTATCCGTGATACAGCAGGAGCCCTGGGCATGCACCAGGCGGATACCGTGCAGTATGCCAGACCAGAAATCATCGGTATGGTACTGGGGGCATTTGTGATTGCGGTGGCCACAAAGGAATACCGTTCCACGGCAGGATCCTCACCGATGATTCGCTTCGTACTGGGGATGATTATTATGATTGGTTCCCTGGTATTCCTGGGATGCCCGCTGCGTATGGTTATCCGTATGTCAGCCGGCGACCTGAATGCATGGGTGGCCCTGATTGGATTTATCCTGGGCGTGGCTACAGGCGCCTTTGCCCTGAAGAAAGGCTTCAGCCTGGGACGTTCTCATGAGACAAACAAAGGAAGCGGTGTGGTTCTTCCGGCACTGATGGCAGGAATCCTTCTGCTTGCAGTATTTACCACTCTGCTGAAATCCAGCGAGTCCGGCCCGGGAAGTCTGCATGCTCCGATTCTTCTGGCGTTAATCGGCGGTCTTGTATTTGGTGCTCTCGCACAGAAATCCAGAATGTGCTTTGCAGGAAGTATCCGGGACGTTATCCTGATGAGAAACTTTGACCTGCTTACGGTGATTCTGGGACTGTTTGTGGTAATGCTTGTATTTAATGTGGCAACCGGACGTTTTACCCTGGGATTTGACACACCGGGAGTCATTGCCCACTCCGAACATCTGTGGAATATTCTTGGCATGTACGCAGTAGGATTTGCCGCAGTTCTGGCAGGCGGATGCCCGCTTCGTCAGCTGATTCTGGCAGGCCAGGGTTCTTCCGACTCCGCAGTAACGGTGCTGGGTCTGTTCTTCGGCGCCGCACTGTGCCACAATCTGGGACTGGCTTCCAGCGGTACTGCACTGAATGCAGAGACCGGGGAAGTAGTGGCCGGAGCCGTGACCACAAACGGAAAAGTAGCAGTAATTATCTGCATCATTGTATGCTTTGTCATCGGCTTTACCTGCAAACGGGAAAAGGCGAAGTAGCAGTCGGCGTATCACAGGCGTGAAAAGACATTTTGACGCTTTCATAATGATGTGTTATTCTTAGGAAGGAAGGAAAAAAGATGAAGGAAGTAGATGCAAGAGGACTTTCCTGTCCGGAGCCGCTGATGATGACAGCGGAAGCGCTGAAAAACGCGACCGGTCCGGTGAAGGTGCTGGTAAGTGAAGCACACCAGAAGACCAACGTGGAAAAATACGCAAAAGACCACGGAAAGAAAGCGGTTACGACAGAGAAAGGCTCTGAATTTGAAATCGTGATTGAGTAATGAGAAAGAAAGAATTAAAACTGGTTGTAACATTTCATACAACCGCAGATGCAATGGCAATGGAAAAAGTTTGTAAGGAACACGGGGCGGACGGCCGTCTGATTCCGGTTCCCAGAGAAATCTCCGCCGGATGCGGGCTGGCCTGGTGCGCCGGTCTGGAACACCGGGAGGAGCTGAAAACGATTATGCAGGAGGCAGGAATCCAGGAAGAGGATTTGCACGAATGCATGGTGCTTGCCTGACAGAAAAAAAGCCGGGACCTTCGGGTCCCGGTTTTTTCTGCATTTTTTGGGGCAGTTATAAGAAAAAATCGCAGAGCTGTTTACTCTGCGAAAAGAGTTTCCAGCTTTTCCATACAGCTTCTTTTCAGCTCCACGGAGGGATGCACATACCGGTTCAGTGTAATATTTACGGTAGAATGCCCCAGAATTTCACTGAGACTTTTGATGTCAAATCCAGTTTCCACGCACCGGGTGGCAAAGGTATGGCGCAGAGTGTGAAAATTTACCTGCCTTACTGAAACCCGGGACAGTGTTTTCTTAAAGTGGTTTGCCAGAGAGCGGGGCTCCACGTATTTCCCGGCCTCTCCGGTCAGGAAAAATGCGGACTCCTGCTCCTGGAAGGGAGTGAGATAAGAAATCAGAAAGTCCGGAAGCGGAATTGTTCTCTCAGAGCAGCTGCTTTTCGGCCTGCTGATAATAATCCGGGTTTTGTTTTCTCCCTGAAAAGACAGGTCCTGAAGCCGCTGGAGTGTGCTGACTACCGACAGCTCTCCTTCCTGCAGATGAATCTGCTCCCATTTCAGGGCGCAGAGTTCTCCGATTCGCAGACCTGTAAAAAGAGAGAGCAGAATTCCGGCGTCTTTCAGGTTTTCCGAGTGCAGAAGATAGGACACCAGCTTTTCGTGCTCCTGGCGGCTCAAAACAGAAGGAGCCGTTGTTTCGCTCCGCAGAGTCAGGAGAAAAAAATCGCAGGCAAGCTCTTCTCCCTGGCTCTTCGCGAACCGGAGGATACGCCGGACAACGGAGAATGTATCCCGTACAGTCTTCGGCGCCAGGGGCCTTCGGTCTTCTGTTCCGTTTAAGAGTATCTGTAAATAATCCTGCAGATACTCTGTGGTGATTTCCCGGCATCTGCAGGGTCCCAGTACCGGGAGGATGTTGTTCCTCAGCAGATTCTGATATTTATTATAGGAAGATTCCTTGATTCCCGGCTGGATAATCCGAATCCACTTTCTACTGAGTTCTTCAAAAGTATCCACTTTTCCCTGTTGAATATTTGCGATTTCTTTCATCTGCATATTCCTCCTTTTCTGTTCATTGGCAGATTGTTTAATATCTACAGAATAACATTAAAAAAACGCATCTTTCTGTGCATATTTCTTGACAAACCTTGTAGGAATATGTAGAATAAAGTCTATAGACGTTATAAACCAGAGATTATATTTTCGCAGAGTAAACAGCTCTGCGAATGACGGAAAACTTTTGACCCTTTAGACGAGAAAAGCGGGAAAAGGAGCAACGGATGGTAAGGACAGCCGATACTAGAATCAGAATTTTGCGTGAAGGAGAAAATGTCCAGATAGAACCATATGGAAAACACGTAATTCGTGTGCGGGCCGCCGCAGGAGAGATACAGGATTTGGACTGGACCCTCCTTCCGCCGGGAGAAGCGAAAGCTGAAATCAGAAAAGAAGAGAACGATGCCGTACTGGTGAATGGAAATATCCTTGCCAGGGTTACGGAGGACGGGCAGATTTCCTTCTGGAATCAGAAAGGAGAGCTGCTGTTTGCTGAACTCTGGAGAAACGAACGGGATACCGCAGCCCGGGTTATCCGGGGACACCAGGGCGGACTCTTTCATCTGGAGCAGCATATCCGCCCCATGGAAGGAGAGCATTTCTTTGGACTGGGGCAGGAGGCACACGATTTATTTGATTTAAAGGGAGCTACCCTGGATTTATGCCATCAGAATACAAAGAGTACCATTCCTTTTGTGCTCTCATCCAGAGGATACGGATTTCTCTGGAATAACCCGGCTATCGGACGGGCCGAATTTGGAACTTCGGAAACCCGGTGGGTGGCGGAAGCAGCCCGGCAGATTGATTATCTGGTCATTGCCGGCGACCGGCCGGGAGATATCGAAAAAATATACTGCCAGCTTACCGGTTTTGCGCCGGAATTCCCCGAGTGGGCGACAGGCCTCTGGCAGTCTAAGCTCCGCTATGAGACGCAGGAGGAGCTTCTGGAGGTGGCCCGGGAATACAAACGGAGAGGGATACCTCTTTCCATGATTGTCTGTGATTATTTTCACTGGCCCCAGCAGGGAGACTGGAAATTTGACAAAGCATACTGGCCGGATCCGGAAGCCATGGTAAAAGAGCTGGAAGAAATGGGAATCCGGCTGCTGGTATCTATCTGGCCCACGGTGGACCCGCGAAGTGAAAACTACTATGAGATGCGGGACCAGAATATGCTGATACGGGCGGAGAGAGGACCGGGACCGCTGGTATACTGCCGCGGACCGGAGACTTACTACGATGCCACCAATCCGGAAGCGCGTAAGTTTGTCTGGAATAAAGTAAAAGAAAACTATTACAGCCTGGGCATCCGGAATTTCTGGCTGGATGAGGCAGAACCGGAAATCGGGCCCTACGATTATGATAACCTCCGTTACTGGATGGGAAACGGCATGGAGGTCAGCAGCCTTTATCCGTTCTACTATGCAGAAACGTTTTATGAAGGCCAGAAAAAAGCCGGCCAGGACGAGATTTTAAATCTTATCCGCTGCGCGTTTCTGGGGAGCCAGCGATTTGGCGTGGTGCTCTGGTCCGGGGACATCTGTGCGGACTTTGACAGCCTCCGCCGTCAGATAAAAACCGGGCTTCACGTGGCGGTCAGCGGAATTCCCTGGTGGACCACAGACATCGGCGGGTTCCATGGCGGGGACCCGGATTCGGAAGAATACCGGGAGTGCCTGATACGCTGGTTCCAGTTCGGGGCTTTCTGTCCGGTCTTTCGGCTGCACGGATTCCGGGATAAGAAGGACCGTCCCCAGTCGCCGCCGGTAACTCTTGACGGGTTCTGCTACTCCGGAGGCCCCAATGAATTATGGAGTTACGGGGAAGAGGCCTGTGAGATAATGAAGCATTACGTAGAAATCCGGGAGAGACTGAGACCATACATCTGCCGGCAGTTCCAGGCGGCGTCCCGGGAGGGTATGCCGGTAATGCGGCCACTGTTTTTCGATTTTGGCGAAGAACTCTGTTATGGGATTTTCGACCAGTATATGTTTGGCCCGGACATTATGGTATGTCCGGTATATGAAAAAGGAATCAGAGAACGTAAGGTATATCTTCCGGCAGGAGAAAGCTGGAAAGATGCCGCTACGGGAAGAGAGTATGAGGGCGGAACCTGGATAACGGCAGGAGCGCCCCTGGAAAGAATCCCCTTGTTTCTGAGAAAAGGGACAGAACTGGAGGAAAGGATTTTCCAGTAAACAGCAATCATTTGTGCCCCGTGCATCAATGATAGAACACCAGAAAAGAAAGGAGAAAAGCTATGAAAAAGAAAACACTGAAGAAAACACTGGCGTTCCTGATGACAGCCGCTATGGCGTTATCAGTAGCAGGATGCGGCGGCTCCAGCGAAGAAGATTCTGGAGACCAGCAGCCGACAAAATCTGCAGAGGACACAAACTGGGAGGGTGCCGAAAAAGCAGCTGAATTAAGCGGAAACCTCACGTACATGCACTCTGGCGATGACTATGAGAGAGAGATGTACGCAAACGTGTTCAGTACGTACGAGCAGTATGCACCGAACGTATCCGTAGAGCAGATGTATGTGCCGTCTGACTACGATACCAAGCTTCAGACGCTGGCAGCAGCAGACGACCTGCCGGATTTGTTCTGGGTAGGCGAAGCAGGTGTAAAACGGTACAAAGATGCAGGTATGCTTTCTGAGCTGGACAGCGTAATCGAAGAATATCCGCAGCTGACAGAAGACATCATCGACGGTGTCCTTGAGTTTGGTAACATCGATGGCCAGCAGGCAGCATTCCCGAAAGACTGGACCTCATATGTAATGTACCTCAACCTGGATATGTTTGAGGAAGCGGGAGTGGATGTTCCGACCAACGACTGGACGGTAGAAGACTACAAAGAGATTGCGGCTGAACTGACACAGACAAGTGAAGACGGAAGCCGTACCACAGTTTACGGAACAGCCATCAACAACTATCGTGCTGACTGGATTAACTGGATGGGGAACTATGGTGCGGACTGGTTTGCTGACGGGAAATCCAACTTGTCCTCCCCTGAAGCACTGGAAGGCCTGAGTGTAATGTATAATCTGGTTCAGGCAGGTTCTGCACCTTCCCCGGGTTCTGTATCCGCAACAGGTGACAGCGAAGACCGTCTGTTCATCACAGGACAGGTTGCCATGTATCCGTCCGGACGCTGGGTAATTCCGTCCTTCCGTACAGAGTGTGACTTTGAATGGGATGCAGTAGAGATGCCGCAGGGCACAACCCGTACCTGCCCGTTCATCTGCAGTATGGTATGTATCGCAGAAACCAGCGAGAACAAAGACGCTGCAGCCAACCTGCTGTCCTTCCAGATGAGCGACGAAGGACTGGCACTGGTTATGGAATCTGCTCTGTCTCTGCCAGTTTACACCGACCTGATGGAAAGCGAAACCTATGTAAATACTCCGCCGTCAACAGATGCATTTATCAATTCTGCATCTTACCTGGGCAACGAATCCCAGATTGAAGCATGCCAGACTGGAAAATGGTCTGAGTACAGCGATATTATCACCGCACGTCTGTCTGACGCTTTCGAGGGAAAGACAACGATTGAAGAAGCGGCACAGTTAATTGACGAGCAGGCCAACTCAACCGTATTCACAGAGTAGGCCGTTAAGCAGCAGGGCATTTACTTAAGTAGAGAGACGGGGCATCCCGGGAATCCCGGGATGCCCTTCTCTTAAAACGAGAGAAAAGAAATGCGAGTTCAGTTTGGAAAGAATGGAGTTACGAGCCTATGAAAAAAACCAATACTTCCCGGAGTGGAATGACGCTGAAACAGAAGGAAGCGCTGACAGGCTTTACTTTTATCCTGCTTCCGCTTATCAGCCTTATCATTCTGATGTATTATCCGATTATCCGGTCATTCTTTATCAGCTTTTTTGACTGGAATCTGTTGACTGACCCGACCTATATCGGAGTTGAGAATTACAAAACACTTTTTGCGGACGAGGTTTTCCTGACGTCCCTTGGCAACACATTTAAATGGGTAATTATTTATGTACCGATGTCTGTAGTTACCTCCTTCCTGCTGGCGCTTCTGCTGGACAGAAAAATAAAAGGAGCGGGGTTCTTCCGGACCTTTTACTATCTTCCGGTAGTCTGCCCAATCGTAGTGGTAGCCCTTCTGTGGGTGTGGATTTATAATACAGACTATGGTATTTTGAACTATCTGCTGGGTGTGGTGGGCATAGACCCGATTGGCTGGCTGACAGATGAGAAATATTCACTGATAGCTATCGCTATCATGTCTACCTGGAAATGGGCCGGCTACAACATGCTGATTTTCCTCTCTGCCCTGCAGGGAATTGATGAGAGCCTTTATGAGGCCGCTGCGCTGGACGGTATTACACCCTGGCAGAAACTGAGATACATTAAACTGCCGCTGATTATGCCTTCGATTTATTTTGTAATGCTGACGGCAGTGATTGACGCGTTCCAGATGTATACCGAAATCTTTATTATGACCAAGGGTGGACCGGGTTATTCAACCTATACGGTATCCTACTATCTCTGGTCCAACGCGTTCGAATATTCCAAGATGGGATACGCCTGTGCCATGGCAGTCATCCTGTTTATTATCATTATGACGATTACACTGATTCAGAACAAGTTCCTGAACAGGGAATACGATACATAGAGGAGGGCGAAAGAACGTGACGAGAAAGAAAAGAAACAGTATTTTGATTTATATCCTTCTGCTTTTCGTGGCGGTGCTGGTTGTCCTTCCGTTCATCTGGATGGTAGTATCTGCATTTAAGAGCCAGCGGGAGCTGTTTGCCTACCCGCCCACCTTCTTCCCGACTGAGTGGAAGTTTGAGAACTTTACCGAGGCGGCTTCCCGTGGAGCCATCAGCTTCTGGCAGATGTTCCTGAACAGTATGAAGATAGCCGTGCCCAGTACGGTTTTCAATATTATCTTCTCATCTCTGGCAGGATATGCTTTTGCAAGACTCCGGTTCCCGTTCCGGAATAAGTTATTCATGTGCTTTATTGCGGCTATGATGGTTCCGGCTGTTGTTACTCTGATTCCCCGGTTCCTGATGTTCCGTGACCTGGGATTTTATGATACCTATGTGCCGCTGATTGTTCCGGCCATGTTCGGAACACCGTTTTCCATTTTCCTGACAAGGCAGTTCTTTTTGACCCTGCCAAAGGAACTGGAAGAAGCAGCCATTGTGGACGGCTGCAGCCATGTGCGTATCTGGTGGCAGATTTTTATGCCCCTTTGTAAACCAATTATCTCTACCCTGGCAGTGTTCCAGTTCCAGAGTTCCTATAACGACTTCATGGGACCGGTTATCTACATTGCTTCTGATGTGAAGTTTACGGTGCAGATGGGACTTTCCTCATTCCGGAATTCCTTTACATCCAGATACGACTTGATAATGGCCGGTTCGATTCTGGCGCTGATACCGATAGTCATTCTGTTTGTATGCTGTCAGAAATACATTGTCCGTGGTATAGCCATGAGCGGTCTGAAAGGATAAGAAACGTACTACTACAAAAAGAGGGGGAAACTTCTGCCGGCGCAGATACCGGCAGAAGTTTTTCGTGGCAGAGGTTTCGCGATGCGGGAACATATGGGCGGAGTACTCCGCCTTGTTCAAATAAAAAACATATGGAGCAGGATATGATTGAAATTAACGAACTGGTAAAAAAATATGGGTCCAAAACAGTTCTGGACCATGTGAGTTTTGAAGTGAACGAGGGGGAAATCCTGGGCCTTCTTGGGCCGAATGGGGCGGGAAAATCCACAACCATGAATATCATGACGGGGAATCTTTCTTCTACGGAAGGAACGGTCCGCATCAATGGGCATGAGATTCTGGAAGAGCCGCTTCAGGCGAAAAAGGAACTGGGGTATCTGCCCGAGAATCCTCCCCTTTATATGGATATGACGGTGAAGGAATATTTAAAGTTTGCATACCGTCTGAAAAAATGCAGACTTCCCTACAAAGAACACATTCAGGCCGTATGCAAAGCAGCCTATATCAGTGATGTCTACGACCGGGTGATTAAAAACCTGTCCAAAGGATACCGGCAGAGAATCGGCATTGCCCAGGCTCTGATTGGGGAGCCGAAGGTGCTGATTCTGGACGAGCCCACTTCGGGACTGGACCCGGCCCAGATGATTGAAATCCGGAACCTGATTACGCGGCTGCGGAAAAAACATACGGTGATTTTTTCTTCTCACATTCTTTCAGAGGTTCAGGCTGTGTGCGACCGGGTGGTAGTGATGAATCAGGGACGGATTCTGGCCAACGATACACCGGAGAACCTGGAAGAAAAGCTGGCCGGCCGGCAGCTTCGGGTCTGCGTGGCCGGACCGGAAAAAGACGTGCGCCAGGCCCTGAAGGAAATCCCCGGGGTACTGGAGGTCAGCCGGACGAACTGTCAGGAGCCTGGAAGCTGTGCCTTTGAACTGAAGGTAGAGGACGAGGCTGCCGCCCGGAAGCTGATAGCTGCCCGGATGAAGCAGAGCCCCTGGCTGATGACAGAGATGGCGGGCGTGCATCTGTCTCTGGAAGATATTTTCCTGAAACTGACCGGGAAGAAAGGAGGGAAAAAGCGGTGAAAGCAGTATTTTTAAGAGAGATGGCGTCGTATTTTATCGCGCCGGCAGGGTATGTGTACCTGGCAGCCTTTTACTGTCTGGCTGGTTACGAATACAGTGTACTGACTCTCAGCGGGCAGGCCGAGATGAGTTATGAGTTTACCTTTCTTTATACCGTAACGCTGCTTTTGACTCCGGTTCTGACCATGCGTCTGATGAGCGAGGACAGAAAACAGAGGACCGACCAGATGCTGTTTGCCGCGCCCGTGTCCCTGGGAGGCATTGTGGCCGGGAAATATTTTGCGGCAGTCAGCGTGTTCTTTATGGGAATTGCAGTAACCATCCTGCATGCTCTGGTGCTGGCTCCTTCTGCGGAAATAAACTGGGCTATTTTCTGGGGAAATCTGGCGGGCCTGGCCCTGATGGGCATGGCAGGCATCGCCCTCTGCATGTTTATTTCCGCCCAGACCGAGAGCCAGATTATTGCGGCTATCGGAGGATTTGCCTGCATGCTGCTTGTGATTTCCCTGAATTCCCTGGCGGACGTGGTGCCTTTTGCACCGCTGCAGGAGCTGCTTTATCAGCTTTCTTTTTACGACCGGTACTATAACCTGACTATGGGAATCTTCCAGGTGTCGGACCTGGTGTTCTTTTTTGGATTTGCAGCGCTGTTCTTTTTCCTGACCACCCGGGTGCTGGAGAAGCGCAGATGGAGCGGTCAGTAAGGAAAGGAGAGCGAAGATGGGCAGAATAGGGAACATAAAAAAACGATGGAAATATGGAATCTGGTCGGCTGTGGTGACGGTGCTCGGCATCGTGCTGGCGGTGGCCCTGGTGCTGGTGTCGGACCGGCTGACAGACCGGTTCGGATGGAGTGTGGACCTGACGGCAAACGGACGGTATGCCATCTCGGATGAGTCGGTTTCCTGGCTGGAGCAGCTGGACCAGGATGTGAAGATTACGGTTCTGGTAAGCGAGGAGGATATGTCTTCCGGCAGTTATTATATCGTGCAGGCCTACCAGAATCTGCTGGACTACGAGCGGCACTCGGACCACGTGGCCCTGGAATTTGTGGATGTGACGGAGAATCCGGCTTTTGTCTCCCAGTATCCGGACCTGGAACTCAGTGCCTATGATATTATCGTGGAATCCGGGGACCGGCAGGAGGTGCTTTCCTTCCAGGACCTGTATGACTACGACAGTACGGGAAGCCAGATAACAGCCTCCCGGGTGGAGCAGCGGGTAACCGGCGCCATGATGAATGTGACTACCGGGGAGAAAACCCGTGTGACGGTGCTGAACGGATACGGGGATACGGCTCCGGAGGAACTGACCACGCTGCTGGAAGGCAGTCAGTATGAAGTATCGGAAAGCTCTCTCCTGACGGAGGAGATTGATGAAGAGGCCGTGGCGGCGATTCTCTTTGCTCCGCAGAACGACCTGGAGGAGAGCAGTATTCAGAAGCTTTCCGCCTGGCTGAATAACGACGGGAACCAGGGCAGAAATCTGTTTGTCTTTCTAGACCCCAATGCGGGAACCCTGACAAACCTGGAAGCGTTTCTGGGAGAATGGGGACTGACTGCGGGAGACGGTTATGCCTTTGAGGCGAACAGCAGTCTTTATTATAACAGGATTTATTATCCTGTGGCTCAGTATGTCAGTGAAGAATATGCATCCGGGATGACGGCAAACGACATTACCATTATGGCCCTCTGTCGTCCGGTGGACGTGCTTTTCGAGGAAGAGGACAGCTATGAGACTTCGGTGCTTCTGGATTTTTCGGATACGTCCGGGACGGTGACCCTGGAGGCGGAAGAAGTGACCGAGGATATGATAACCGGCGGCGTAAAAGGAATGGTGATGTCCACCCACAGCTGGTACGGAGCAGAAGTAAACTCATCCAGTATCGTACTTTCCGGCTCCGCCCTGGCCTTTACGGGAACCCTGGTGTCCGGAACCACATTTGCCAATGGGGATTATATTCTGGGCGTCTTTGACCAGCTTACCGGAAAAGATTCCAGCCTGAACATATCAGCAGTGGATCTGACTTCCGCCACTCATACCATGACCGCCTCCCGAACGACGGCCTGGGCCTGGATCTTTATGGCCGGTCTTCCGGCAGCAGTTCTGGTGGCAGGGGCTGTGATGTGGCTTAGGAGAAGACACCGTTAGCAGGAGGAAAGCAGGAGAGAAGCTATGAAAAGACAGTGGATAATGGCAGGCGTAATCTGTCTCTGCCTGGCCCTTCTGGGCGTGGCATGGTTTATGCTGGGAAGCCCGGAGGACACCGGAGAAACAGAGATTGCTGCCTGGGCAAACGAGGAAACAGTACAGGCAGTTCAGGTTGAAAATGACCAGGGCGGATATACGCTGCGCTGGACAGAAGAGGAAGCAGAGGCGGAAGGCATGGAAGGGCTGCCTCTGGATACGGATACCATAGAGGATATCCGGGACAGCCTGGGAAGTCTGACGGCAATCAGGGAGATTACAGATGGCCAGGGCAGGCTGGCTGATTTTGGCCTGGAAGAGCCGGCGGCGCAGGCGGAAATCACGGCGGAAGACGGGGACAGTCTGACCCTGCTTGTGGGGGACGAGGTGCCCGATGAGGAAACCTCTTCCCGCTATGTGTCCTGGGAAAACCGGGTGTTTACGGTGGAAAGCGGCCAGATAGAGGGACTTCTCTACGGAAATGCCAGCCTGTTATCCAGGGAGCTGACGCCGGACAGTGATGAGAACTTCCTGGTAACCCGTGTGGCCATTTCCCGGCAGGACGGGGAGGATATCGTGATTGAATACAGCGACAGCCAGGAGCTGGCCGGATATACGGTAAACTCCTACCAGATGGTATCGCCCCGGGAGTATCCGGCGGACTCCGGACTGGCAGAAGATGTATTTCCGGGTCTGTTCGGTCTGGAGGCGGATTCGGTGACGGCTATCCATCCGTCGGACCAGGAGAAAGAGAACCTGGGGACGGCCAGCCCCTGGAGAACCCTTCAGGTGGATTATACAGACGGGGAGGGAGAGGAACACTCCTTTTCGCTTGCCGTTTCCCAGCCGGAAAACGGCGTAGTTTCCGTGGTGAGCGGGGAGACGGATATCATCTACCAGTGCAGTGAGGAAGATATGTCCTGGCTGGACGAGACGGAGGAAACGCTGGTCAGCCATACGGTACTGGCGCCGGATATCAAAACCCTGGCGGAACTGGAAATCACGGCAGGGGAAGAGCAGTACGTGTTCCGGCTTCAGAATGTGGGAGAAGACGATGAAAAAATCACCTGCGGGGGAGAAGAAACCGACGGAAGTTCCTTCCGCAGCTTCTACTATACGCTGATAGGATTTTCCGCAGATGATGTGCTGTTTGAGAACTTCCCGGATACAGCGTCCCTGACGGAGACAGTCCGGGTGCGTTACGTATACACAGACGGGACAGAAGATGTGCTTGCCTGCTATGAAGAGGCGCCCCGGCAGATTTATGCAGAACTGAATCAGGGAGAACGGGGATTCCGGCTGACGGCCACCCAGGTGGAGACCATGCTGGAGACCGTACAGAGGCTGGCTGCCGGAGAAGAGATAGAAGCCCGGTACTAAGACTCTTCCGGGGAGGATTCTTCTTCTGACGGTTCGTCCGAAGGGGCGTCCTCTTCCGGGTTTTCCGCCTGTTCTTTTGCTTCCAGGACCTTTCGGAAAGCGGGCTCAATCAGCCGCTCGGCGGCCATGGAATAGCAGGCAGGAAGGAAAATCATGGTGATGGGCGCCAGAAACATGGTGCCCGCGCAGAGAAGCAGAATGACGGCCAGAAGCAGGGAGAAGCCTGCACGTGTGACTGCCAGTGCTACCGAAGTTTTTAAAATTCCGGAAAAACTCATATAAAACCGGGAAAGAACCGGAAATGCATACAGCAGAAGAACCAGCAGAAACAGAGCGGCCAGAATCAGGAGGGCAAAATAAAGGATGACAAACACCCGTCCCTGCCCTTCGGCGGTAATGAAAAAATAACTGACCACGCAGAAGGCCCCGGTAAAGAGGCACAGCAGGGTCAGCAGAATTCCCTGTTTTAAGCTGTTTCGAAAAGATTTCCAGAAGGTGGAAACCACATAACCCTCGCTGTTCAGCAGGGATTTGTGAACGGTATGGTAAAGCGCCGCGCAGGACGGTCCTGCCGTCACGACGGGAAGGCAGAATAAAGTCCAGAGAATACTGAGAATCAGTACATCACATAACTTGGACAGAAATGTAAAAATAGGTCCGTTGACATCAAATAAACGATTCATAATTATCCTCCCTTTTTGCATACTGTATTTTGTATTCAGTATACCATGTAAAAAACAGGGATGTCAAACGGGAAAAGGGAGAGGGACAAAAAAGGAGAATAAGGATGAATAAAGAGCAGATTGTAGAAAAAGACCTGGATGGAATCTACATTGGAAACCTGAACACGGTGGACGAGAATCTGAAGTTCCCGCTGAAAGGGAAATACGGCTCCACATTTACGTGGGAGACGGGAGAAAGCCGTTTTATCGAACCGGACGGAACGGTACACAGACCGCTTCACGGCATGGGAAACCGGAAAGTTATCCTGACGGTAAAAGCGGTATACGAAGGCTGCGTCGGGGAGCGGACGTTTACAGCTACCGTGCTTCAGGAGGCAAAAGAACTGGTTATCACGGAAATCCGGCCGGTTTCCCTGAAGGGAAAAGTGGGCGAGGAACCCCGTCTGCCCTCTGTGGTAATTGTCCATACGGCGGACGGACGCCAGACGACTGTTCCGGTTCACTGGGAAGAACCCTCCGTGCTCACCGAAGAAGGCAGTATGACTGTGGAAGGCCGGGTGGAAGGCAGTGAGAAAAAGGCCGTGGCCCATATTCAGTACGAGAGCAGCTCAAAGATGCCGGAGGGACCGGAAATAAAGGTAAATTACTTCCCCATTTCCCAGGTGCGGCTGAAAGAGGGTACGCTTTATCAGGAATACCAGCAGTACATGCTGGACTGGCTGTTAAGTGTGGATGACGGCCAGATGCTTTACAACTTCCGGAAAGCGGCGGGACTGGATACCTGCGGCGCCCAGCCCATGACCGGATGGGATGAGGACAGCTGCAAGCTGAAAGGTCATACAACCGGACATTATCTCTCCGGACTTGCCCTCGCCTGGGCTGCCACGGGGGATACCCGGTTCCGGGAGAAAATCAGCCGGATGGTGGCTGGCCTGAAAGAGTGCCAGGACGCTTTCCAGGGAAAAGAAGGCATTCGCCCCGGATTTTTAAGCGCCTATGACGAGGAGCAGTTCGACCTTCTGGAGCAGTATACCAAATACCCGGAAATCTGGGCGCCCTACTATACGCTGGATAAAATCATGTCCGGGCTGGAAGACTGTTATCTGCTGGCCGGAGAGGAAACGGCACTGGAGATTCTCTCTCCTCTGGGAGACTGGGTTTATGACAGACTGTCCCGTCTGCCCCGGGAGCAGAGAGAAAAAATGTGGTCCATGTACATCGCCGGAGAGTTCGGCGGAATGCCGGGGGCCATGGTGAAACTGTACCAGATTACAAAGAAACCGGAGCACCTGAAAGCGGCCTGGATGTTCTACAATGAAAAGCTTTACTATCCCATGGAAGAAAACTGCGATACGCTGGAGGATATGCATGCCAACCAGCACATCCCGCAGATTCTGGGAGCCATGGACCTTTACCAGGCAACCGGGGAAGAAAAGTTCTGGGAAATCGGACATCATTTCTGGGAAATTGTAACGGGAGGCCATGTTTACTGTATCGGAGGAACCGGAGAAACTGAAATGTTCCACCGGGCAGGAACCACCTGCAGTTACCTGACAGAGAAAGCGGCGGAAAGCTGTGCCAGCTACAACATGCTCCGGCTTACCGGCCAGGTGTTCCAGTATATGCCGGAAGGCAGGATGATGGATTACTATGAAAATACGCTGTGCAACCACATTCTGGCGAGCAGCAGCCACGAGGCCGACGGCGGAACCACTTACTTCATGCCGCTGTGCCCGGGCGGTATAAAAGAGTATTCCACGACGGAAAACACCTGCTGTCACGGAACGGGAATGGAAAGCAGATTCCGCTATATGGAAAACATCTATGCCTACGATGAGAAAGATGTCTATGTAAACCTGCTGGTGGATTCGGTTCTGTTCGGCGGGGAAGAACTGGAACTGACTACAGAGATGGAAAAGGGAAAAGTAACGGTTCTCTGCAAAAAGGATATGGAAAAGGGCCTGAAAATCCATGTGCCGTCCTGGGGACAGGAAGGATTTACGGCTGAGGTAAACGGACAGAAACAAAAGATGAGCCTGAATAACGGCTATCTGGAATTTGCCGCCTGCCGCCAGGGAGATGAAATCTGCATTACCCTTCCGGTTCATCTGCGGATTGTGGAAAACAGTGAGACAGAGGAACTGGTAAATCTGGCCTGCGGACCGTATCTGCTGGCAGCGCTGTCTGAAAGTCAGGAATTTCTGAAGCTGCCGCCTCTTGCGGATTTCCAGCCCGGAGAGAAACCGTTCCATTTTACGGCGGACGGTCTGCAGTTTGTTCCCTTTCCGGAAGTGGATCTGGAACCGGAACATCTGTATTTTCGGAGATAATGGTATAGAGGAAAAATTCTGCGTTCAGAGGAAGCCTGAATAAATATTACACCGGGAGCCGGGCCCTGTATAGGCCCGGCTCCCGGTCAGATACCTTCTACAAACTGGTCCAGCACATGGGGGAGAAGCCTGTCGCTGTATTCGGTAAGGGAATACTGCCCCTGGCAGAGCGCCCAGTCATAGAGCAGCGCCCGTTCGTACATGGCGTAAATTTTTAAAAGCTCCTGAGGAGTACTGGTATCCCTGAATTCTCCGCTTTTTATAGCCTCCGTAATGGTTTCGGTAAGCCAGGTAAAATAATACCGTTTGCTTTCCAGAAGAGAACGCTTGTCCTTGGTGATGAGCTGGGAGGAGTAGAGATACGCCAGCAGGCTGACGTCAATGCTGTCCTCTATCATCTGAAACAGCTCATGGTTGAAGAACAGAAGTTTTTCCCGGGCAGAAAGAGACGGGTCTACAATTCCGGCCAGTTCTTCGTATTTATCGTCAAACAGATAGGAAAGAGAGTTCAGAAGAGCCTCTTTGCCCTTAAAATAATGATAAAAGGTCCCCTTTGAGGTTTTGGAGGCAGCGATAATGTCGTCTACCGTTGTATTCTCATATCCGTTTTTATAGAATAAATTCCAGGCGGCTTTGACAATCCGGCTTTTGGTAGAGCGGCGTTTCTTAGGCATAACAGTCTTCCTTTCTAGATTATGAAATAAAAGGGACAGACATTGTCTGTCCATATCCGTAATTTTCATTTTATTACGAAATAAAAAAAATTACAAGAAAAAAAGTGCGCAAAAGAAAAACAAAAGGGCCGGTTTCAGGGGAAACCAGCCCTTCTGATGCTTAGGAACGTCCTACTTTGAATCCGTACTTCAGCGGGTCGTCCGGGTCAATGACATAAGTGGCCTCGCCGGTCAGATATGCGCTTCCGGTAATCTGGGGAACAACGGCGTCGTACTCGCCGACTTTTGTCTCTTCCAGAATCACCCCTTTGAATTTGGAACCGATAAAGCTCTCGTATACGAAAGGCTCGCCGATTTTGATTTCGCCCCGTTTGTAAAGGGTGGCCAGTTTTGCGCTGGTTCCCGTGCCACAGGGAGAACGGTCAGCCATGTGGTCTCCGAAGATTACCACGTTTCTCTTGTCGCATCCGGGGGTATCCGTGGAGCAGTAAAGTTCTGCCAGGTCTACGGAAGTGATGTCCAGGTAAGGATGCTGAATCTTTACTTCTTTATTTACATTTTCAATCAGCTTCATTCCAAAATCAGTCAGTTTCGGGATGCTGTCGGCGTCTACGTGCCAGCCAAGCTGTTCGATGTCTACCAGCGCGAAAAAGCTGCCGCCGAAGGAAATGTCGTATTTAACTTCTTTTCCGTCTACTACGGTAGTTAAGTTTTCTTTATAAAGGAAAGCCGGAACATTGGTCAGGGTAACGTTGAGAACCTTGCCGTTCTTTACTTCCGCGCGGGTGCGGATGATACCTGCCGGAGCGTCCAGAACAACTTCCGTATAGGGTTCTTTTGCGGGAACCAGGCCGGTCTCGATGATGGCCGTTACAGAGCCGATGGTTCCGTGGCCGCACATGTTCAGATACTCTCCGGTATCCATAAAGATAACGCCAAAGTCTGCTTCCGGATGGATGGGGTCTGTCAGAAGTGCGCCGAACATATCATGGTGTCCGCGGGGCTCGTACATCAGCGCCTGCCGGAATTTGTCATAGTGTTCCTCCAGAAATTTTTTCCGCTCAATCATGGTCTCGCCCTGAAGTTCCGGGAAACCGGACACAATGATACGGGTAAATTCTCCCACGGTGTGGGTGTCGATGGCGTGAAAAGCGGCCTCAAAGCCATCCAGGTTCAGTTTTGGATTGATTTCCATAAGTTGTGTACCTCCTTTAATTTTCTCTTATAGAAAAAAACTATAGATGTGCGGGAACGCCCTCCCGGTTCGCTGTTTTTCACAAAATTTTACGCCGGGTTTTGTGAAAAACAATGAAAACTCTGTCAAAAAACTAACAAATAGACTAAATTCTAGTATATCGTACAGCGTATATGCATTATTATGTACGAAAACCCTTGAAAAGTCAATGCTTATTTGCTAGAATGAAAAATGAAATACAAGTTGAAAAAATAGAAAAACTGTGGTACAGTAAAACGGCTGAAAGAGCAGTTTTACTGTGTATGATTGTATGGGGGTAGTTGGGTAACTGGTGTGCCTCCTGGTCTTCAAAACCAGTGTGGGGCGTTAGGAGCGTCCCGGGTGGGTTCGATTCCCACATGCCCTCGCCAGAGAATAGATTTTATCTATAAATGCAGATGACTTCTGGATTTATATATAAATTTTTATTATAAACCAAATACACGTTAAGGAAAGGAAGATGTGCCATGGAAGATTTACAGATTCTGCTTCGCCAGCATGTGGGGGCTCCCTGCAGGGCGATTGTGAGCGCTGGCGACAGAGTGGAAAAGGGTACCCTGATTGCCGAACCGGCAGGACTGGGGGCAAACATTTTTTCCAGCGCATACGGGGTGGTAAAAGAAGTTCTGGAGGACCGCATTATCATCACACCGGATGAAGAGCAGAAGGATGAATTTGTTCCGATTCCAGAAGGAAGTCTGCTGGATATGGTAAAAGCGGCAGGCGTTGTCGGCATGGGTGGCGCCGGATTCCCCACAGGCGTAAAACTGGGGACAGACCTGGAAGGAGGATACATTCTGGCCAATGCGGCGGAATGCGAGCCCGGACTGAAACACAATATCATCCAGCTGGAAGAGGACTGCGGAAAGGTCATCCGGGGAATCAAATACTGCATGGAGATTTCCAATGCGGCAAAAGGAATCATCGCGATTAAGAAAAAGAACGAAAAGGCGGTAAACAGTCTTCGGGAAGCCCTGAAAGATGAGAAAGACATCACGATTCATCTGCTTCCGGACATCTATCCTATGGGCGAAGAGCGTGCCGTGGTAAGAGAATGTCTTGGCATTGAGCTGGAGACGACACAGCTTCCGGCGGCCGCAAAGGCGATTGTCTGTAATGTAGAGACACTGGCAAGAGTGACAGAGGCTATTGAAGAAAGAAAGCCCTGCTTCTCCAAGAACATGACTGTTATCGGAAAGATGAACGGCGGAAACGAGCCTCATGTCTTCATGGACGTGCCGGTGGGAACCAGCGTGGGAACCATGATTGAAAAGGCCGGCGGTATCGACGGAAAATACGGAGAAATTATCATGGGCGGACCCTTTACGGGACATGCCGTGGAAGTGGACGAGCCTGTCACGAAAACAACCGGCGGCATCATCGTTACGATTGAATTTCCGGACCTGCACGGCGCCAAAACCGGACTTCTGGTGTGTGCCTGCGGCGGAAGCGAAGACCGGATGCGTGACATCTGCGCAAAGATGAACGGAACCGTTGCCTCTGTGGCGCGCTGCAAGCAGGCGATTGAGAACAAACCGGGAGCCGCGCTGAAGTGTGAGAGACCGGGAATCTGTCCTGGACAGGCAAAGAACAACATCCAGTTTAAAAAAGACGGATGTGAGTATATTATTATTGGAAACTGCTCAGACTGTTCTAATACAGTTATGGGCTCCGCACCGAAGATGGGCCTGAAGGTATTTCACCAGACGGACCACGTGATGCGTACGATTGGACATCCTCTGTACAGACACCTGCGTGTGTCCAAGCAGGTAGAACAGCTCCCTGACGGGAAGTAAGACGCCTTTTCCCCATGGAAGGGGTGGCAGGAGGTTCAGGATAAATAAAGTAAGCAACAAGTAAACCAAATGAGGAGGTAATTACTATGTCAATCTCAGCTGAAACAGCGAAAGAACATGCAAAAGACCCTGCAGTCCTCTGCTGTAGAGCAGAAGCAGGAATTACAATCCAGGCTTCCAACCTGGAAGACCCGGCAATTTTTGACGACCTGGTAGATTCTAATCTGCTGAATCTGGACGGAGCCCTGAAAATCGAGCAGGTACTGGGTGCAACCCTTACAAAGACCTGTGATTCCCTGACTCCCCTGACAGCTGACGTGCTGGAAGGTTATAAGGCAGAGGAAGAAGAGGCACCGGCAGCAGCTCCTGCAGAAGAGGCAGAGGCAGCAGAAGAGGCACCTCAGATGAAAGCACCGGCGGCAGCGGCTGTATCCGGCGGCGTGATGAAAATTCACATTGGTGAAGGAAAAGATATCGATATCGAATTACCGGTGGGTTTTAATGGCGGTGCTGCAGCGCAGGTTGAACTCCCCGCAGGAGTTCAGGTTCCAGGGGCGGCACCGGTAAAGGAACTGGAGCCGAAAGTAGTAAGAAGCGTGACAAGGAAACATTACCAGATTACGGAAGTAAAGAGAGGACCAGAGACAAAGATTGAAGGAACCACCCTTTACATCCGGGAGGGAATTGAGCAGGAAGCAATCGATTCCCAGGAACTGGTACACAACCTGAAGATTGATATTATTACACCGGAACAGTACCATACTTATTCCGAGACTATCATGGACGTACAGCCCATCGCAACAAAAGAGGGAGACGCAGAGATTGGTTCCGGCGTAACCCGTGTTCTGGACGGTGTGGTTATCATGGTTACCGGAACCGACGACAACGGCGTGCAGATTGGTGAATTCGGTTCTTCCGAAGGCTACCTGGATGAAAACATTATGTGGGGACGTCCGGGAGCACCGGAAAAAGGTGAAATCTTCATCAAGACAGAAGTTACCATCAAGGAAGGCACCAACATGGAGCGTCCGGGCCCGCTGGCAGCGCATTCCGCTACCGACGTGATTACCCAGGAAATCCGGGAAGCCCTGAAGGCTGTAGAGGATGAAAGCCTTGTAGTAAACACCGAGACTTTTGACCAGGTCAGAAGACCGGGCAGGAAGAAAGTCGTTATCGTAAAAGAAATTATGGGACAGGGAGCCATGCACGACAACCTGATTCTGCCGGTAGAGCCGGTAGGCGTGCTGGGGGCAAGACCGAACGTAGACCTTGGAAACGTTCCGGTTATGATGTCACCGCTGGAAGTGCTGGACGGCGCAATTCATGCCCTGACCTGTATCGGACCTGCCTCCAAGGAGATGTCCAGACATTACTGGAGAGAACCCCTGGTGCTGGAAGCGCTGCATGACGAGGAAGTAGACCTCTGCGGCGTACTGTTCGTAGGAAGTCCTCAGATTAACGCTGAGAAATTCTACGTTTCCAAACGTGTCGGCATGACCGTGGAAGCTCTGGATGTGGACGGCGCATTTGTTACCACCGAAGGATTCGGAAACAACCACATCGATTTTGCAAGCCATATCGAGCAGATTGGTATGAGAGGCGTACCGGTAGTAGGCATGTCCTTCTGTGCGGTACAGGGAGCCCTGGTTGTTGGAAATAAATACATGACCCACATGGTTGACAACAACAAATCAGAATCGGGTATTGAAAACGAAGTTCTCGCATGCAATACCCTCTGCAAGGAGGATGCCGTGCGTGCCCTGGCAATGCTGAAAGCTGCCATGGATGGAGAAGAAGTGAAGGCACCGGAGAAGAAATGGAATCCGAATGTAAAGGCAAATAATGTGGAACTGATTTCGAAAACGATGAATCAGACGATTGAGCTGGTTGCCAATGAACAGTCCCTGCCGATGAGCCAGAAGAGAAAAGAAAAATATGACTAAAAGCAGGTGGCAGCATGAAATATGGCGATAAGATTATCTACATGGAGGGTGTTATTGTAGAGGTCCATGACGGCTGTGTCGGCATTGACCTGAAAGGCAGACTGGGATATCTGAAGATTCCCATGCGGATGCTGATTACGGACTATCCTCTTGTGGTTGGCCAGGAGGTGGGCTGGAACATGAGTTTCATCGAACAGCTCGGGCCGGAGGCCAATGAAAAATATGTCAGTAACCATGATGCCTGTCTGAAGCGTCAGAAAGAGATAAAGGCTCAGAACGGAGACAGTGAAGAATAGTAGGAGGTAATAACATGAGTTTAACAGTTGTAAAGGGACTGCAGTCAGAAATTTATGTTCCGATTACTCCTCCGCCGGTATGGGCACCGGTGACGAAAGAGTTAAAGGACATGACGGTTGCTCTGGCAACAGCTGCAGGTGTTCACCACAAAGACCAGGAACGTTTCAACCTGGCCGGTGACTGGACCTGGAGAAAGATTACAGATACCATGCCGTCAGGCGAACTGATGGTTTCCCACGGCGGATACGACAACAGTGATGTAAACAAAGACATTAACTGTATGTTCCCCATCGACCGTATCCACGAACTGGCAAAAGAAGGCTTTATCAAAGCCTGCGCACCGGTTCATGCAGGATTCATGGGCGGCGGCGGAAACCAGGAGAAGTTCAAACACGAGACTGGGCCGGCGATTGCCCAGATGTTTGTAGAGGAGAAAGTAGACGCAGTAATCCTCACCGCTGGATGAGGTACCTGCCACCGCTCTGCAGTTCTGGTGCAGAGAGCGATTGAAGAAGCAGGAATTCCGACTATCATAATTGCTGCTCTTCCTCCGGTCGTACGTCAGACCGGAACACCCCGTGCAGTAGCTCCGCTGGTTCCCATGGGAGCAAATGCCGGAGAACCGAACAATGTTGAAATGCAGACTGCTATTGTAAAGGCTACACTGGAACAGCTGGTTAAGCTGGACCAGCCCGGAAAAGTTGTTCCGCTGCCTTACGAATATGTAGCAAAAGTTTAGTCCATTGGGGACGGGTACCGGCTGGCCGGTACCCGTCCCTGTTTACAGTTCAGAAACAATTCGGACAATTATAAGGAGGCGAACGGACGTTGGAAAAGGATTTGCGCCGCCTGGTTATTAAGGCTTTTCATGTGACAGAAGTGCTGGAAGGGGAAGAAAACCGGGTGACAGCCGATGGAAAACTTTCTATAAACAGAGAGGTATTGAAGAATATCCTGAAAAACTATCCGCTGCTGGAGAAGCTGGACGTGCAGATAATTCCGCCGGACGGCCGGGACCGGTATACAAATACGATTATGGATGTTATTCCCGTATCCACGAAAGTGCTTGGGAAGCTGGGCGAGGGAATTACACATACGCTGACGGGAGTGTATTTCTTTTTAACCGGAGTGGACGTAAACGGGAAACAGGCCCATGAGTTCGGCTCGTCTGAGGGAAACCTGAAAGACCAGGTCTGCTTTGGAAGAGCAGGCACACCGGGAGAAGAGGATTTTATCCTTTCTTTTGACGTGGTCCTGAAGGCCGGAATGGGGCAGGAGCGGGAAGGCGTGCTTGCTGCCCACAGAGCCTGCGACGAATACATTCAGATATTCCGGGAGCAGATGAAAAAATTCCGGGGCGACAAGTGTACGGAACGTCATGAGTACCACGATATTGTGCGGCCCGGAAAGAAACGGGTTGTGATTATCAAGCAGGTGGCCGGCCAGGGCGCCATGTACGATACTTCTCTTTTTGCAAAAGAGCCCTCTGGTACGGCCGGGGGACATTCCATCATCGACATGGGGAACATGCCGATACTGGTAACACCCAATGAATACCGGGACGGAATCATCCGTTCCATGCAGTAGGAGGTGAAGAACCGTGGGAATAGGACCGTCAACAAAAGAAACCTCCCTGCATCATTTCCGGGACCCTCTGCTGGATGTAGTATCCTCCGATGAAGACCTGGATCTGATGGGCATTATCCTGGTAGGGACTCCCCAGGACAATGAAGACAAGCTCCTGGTAGGAGAGCGGGCCGCCGTCTGGGCAGAGGCCATGCGTGCCGATGGGGCCATCCTTTCCACCGACGGCTGGGGAAACAGCGATGTGGATTTTGCTAATACCGTAGAGCAGCTGGCAAAAAGAGGAATTCCCGCCACCGGCCTGAAATTCAGCGGAACAGTAGGCCGGTTTGTGGTTACCAATGATTATCTCGGAGGAATTCTGGATATCAACAAAAGCAAAGAAGGCGTGGAGACCAATGTGCTGGGCGAGAACAGCGTTACCGAACTGGACGCCCGGAAAGTCACCGCCAGACTTAAATTAGAGATGAGGAAAAGACAGAAAACTGCTATTTCTTCCATGCCGAAGTAAAAGATATGTAAGGAGAGAAGAAAATGGGATTTTCGGAAAAAACACAGGCCTATGTGGCCGGAAAGTACTATGAATACCTGAAAAAAAGCAAAAGAGAAAACTACCGCGAAATTTTTATGCTTGCCACGAAGCATTATGCCATGCAGAGAGGGAGCCGGATGGCTCAGCGGGCGCTTCGGGACGGACAGAAGCTGGACTATGCCACGTTCTGCCGGTATGGGGAGTGGATTCCCTCCCGGGAGATGCTGAATGCAGGAGAAGCCTGCGCAAAGGTGGAAATATCCGTGGAACCGGATTATGAATACCATGTGACTTACTGCCCGTGGAACCGGCAGTTTGTAGACATGGGCCAGGAAGAAGCAGGGCGCATTTACTGCGGCTGTCTGGACGAAGCCATACTCCGGGGCTTTAACGAGGCGGTAAAGTTTCGTACGGTACAGACCCGCTATGAAGGCGCAGAATGTATTTTCCATATAAAAGAAGCGGGAATCCGGACCGGAGAAGTTCTGGAGCAGAAACCGGAAAATGTCCGGGATTTCGGGTATCACACCGCCCACACCTATTACGCTTTCCGGGAAATCGTGGAAGCGGTAATGGGAGAGCAGGGAAAAGAAGCGGCCCGCCGGGTGCTGGAGGATTTCCGAAAAGACTGGGGAGAAGAACTGACAGAAAAACTGGAAGCGTACAGTACCACGAATTTTAATGTATGTGACTGACGCTTCAAAAGGAGCGTTATGGAAAAACAGACAGCAGATACCAGGCCTATGTGCAGATATTAAAAGAAGAACTGATACCCGCCATGGTGTGGATTCGGGACACCCACACCGGAATTGTCAGAACAAAAAAACGGGGGAATTCTGTTTGCCGCAAAAGAGACCGGGGCGGATGAAGACACCCGGCTCAGGGCGCTGGCTCTTTCCAATCTTACTGCAATCCCTCAGAAAACCGGTATTGGAACCCTTTTTGCCTATTGCGGCGCGAAAGCGTCCTGCGCGGCGAAAATTGCAGAATCTGTGGAAGCCGGTATCCTGGGCTTTCCTGATGTACCAGAACGGACAGCAGTTTTACGCCGGGGATGGAATCGTAAGTCAGGGAGTAGAAGCTACGATTGAAAATGTAGGATACCTGGGCGGGGTAGGAATGAAAACAACCAACGACGAAATTATCCGGATGATGCTGCAAATTGTATAAATTGTATACGGGGACGGGTACCGGCTGGCCGGTACCCGTCCCCGT
>DWYV01000059.1 GCA_019118525.1 Candidatus Bariatricus faecipullorum | reverse complement strand
AAAATAAGAGGGATAAAAATGAAGAGACAGTCCAGCAGAGAATTCAGTTCTTAAAAAGTCCGAATTCTCTGGGATTGTCTCTTCCTTGCATGTCAGGGGTTAAAATCCGGTATTAACCGACAGCCCCTTTTGTGCGATACGCCCGGAGGGCGACTGCCGTGCCTGTGATACTGCACAAAAACAGCGGAAGGTTTTTGGTGATTATTTTTGAATGAAATTGATTGACTTTGAATGAAAATGAATGTATATTAAAATTACAGAGAAGGAAAATGAACGAAAATGACCGAATAAGAACAGTTCGGAAATTTCAAGAGAAATATTGTCAAAAGAATTCAGAGAAAGGAAGAGAAGGAATGCTGGCAGAAGAACGTTTTCAAAAAATACTGGAGCTGGTAAAGGAACAAAAATCCGTGACCGTGCAGGAACTGACCGAGCGGCTGCATATTTCCGAGTCCACGGTGCGCCGGGACTTAACCGTACTTCACGACCGGGGCGCCTTAAGAAAGGTCCATGGGGGAGCCACGGCAGTGGACATGGAATATGCGGCGAAGGACGAATCCGTAACGGTCCGGCAGAATCTGAACCAGGAGGAAAAAACAAGAATCGGAAAATACGCGGCCTCCCTGGTGGAACCGGGGGATTTCGTCTACCTGGATGCAGGGACGACCACAGAAGCCATGGTGGAGTACCTGACCTGCCGGGAAGCCGTCTATGTGACTAACGGGATTCTCCATGCGGCAAAGCTGGCCCAGAAGGGGTGCCGGGTACTGGTCCCCGGCGGAGAGGTCAAGGAAAGTACCCTGGCCCTGGTGGGGGCCCAGATGGTCCGGGACCTGGAAAAATATCATTTTACAAAAGGATTTTTCGGAACAAACGGAGTGGACAGCGTGCGGGGGTTTACCACCCCGGAACCGGCGGAGGCGCTGGGGAAGGAAACAGCGCTGCTCCGGTGCCGGAGAGCCTATGTCCTGGCAGATTCCTCCAAATTCAGTCAGACCGCGGCCGTCACATTCGGCCGGCCGGAGGATGCAGTCATACTGACCGCAGAGCTGAAGGATGAGTCCTGCCGGAATCTGAAAAATATTGTGGAGGTGCCAGAAGAATGATTTACACAGTTACCTTTAATCCGTCTCTGGATTACGTAATTCAGGCGGAAAAACTGATGCCCGGTGAGATTAACCGGGCAGTCCGGGAAAACATCTATCCGGGCGGGAAGGGAATTAACGTATCTGTCATGCTTTCCCATATGGGGCTTCCCAGCGTGGCGCTGGGCTTTCGGGCCGGCTTTACCGGGGAGAACCTGGAACAGATGTTAAAGACTTTCGGATGCCGGACCGATTTTATTTCCCTGGAGGAAGGGTTTACCCGGATTAACGTAAAAATCAAGGCAGAAGAAGAAACAGAAATCAACGGGCAGGGCCCGGTGATAACAAAGGAGGCCATCGATGCTCTTTACCGGAAACTGGATGTACTGGGAGAAGGCGATATACTGATACTGGCAGGAAGCATTCCCGCCACCCTTCCGGAAGATATTTATGAACAGATTCTGGAACGGCTGCAGGGAAGGGGATGCCGGTTTGTGGTGGATGCCACGAAGGACCTTCTGCGAAAAGTTCTGAAATACCATCCCTTCCTGATAAAGCCAAATAACCATGAACTGGGAGAACTATTCGGGGTGAAGACAGAGACCAGCGAAGAAATCGCCGCTTATGCCCGGAAGCTTCAGGAGCTGGGCGCAAAAAACGTGCTGGTGTCCCGGGCAGGGGACGGCGCGCTTCTCCTGACGGAAACGGGAGAAGTGATGGAAAGCCTTCCCCCCCGGGGAACCGTGGTAAATTCCGTGGGAGCGGGGGATTCCATGGTGGCAGGATTCGTGGCCGGCTATCGGAATACCGGCTCCCTGGAAAAAGCCTTCCAGCTGGGGCTGGCGGCAGGAAGCGCCACCGCTTTTCAGTCCTGGCTGGCGGACAGAGATGACATTGCGGCTCTGCTGGAAGAACCGGCAGAAAACTTTCATATATAGGAGGAAACAAAGATGAAGATTACAGATTTGCTGAAAAAGCAGAGCATCGAGCTTCACGGCGCTGTAAAAACAAAAACCGAAGCGATTGAGACCATGGTGTCCCTGATGGAAAAGGGTGGAAATTTAAAGGATACAGAGACCTATCGGAAAACAGTTTTTGCCCGGGAAGAAGAGGGAACCACGGGAATCGGCGAAGGAATTGCCATCCCTCACGGAAAGACCAGTGCCGTGGCCTCGCCCGGTCTGGCGGCCATGGTAGTGCCGGAGGGAGTGGATTACGACTCTCTGGACGGAGAACCGGTTCATCTGATTTTCCTGATTGCCGCACCGAATACAAAGGATAACGTTCACCTGGAAGTTCTGAGCCGCCTTTCCATGCTCCTGATGGATGAAGACTTCCGCCAGAATCTGCTTCATGCCGCAACAGTGGAAGAATTTCTGGGATACGTGGATGCGGCGGAAAAAGCAAAATTTCCGGAGGAAAGCGGGCAGGAGGAGCAGACCCGGGATACGGCAGAGAATCAGAAGAGATATCAGATTCTGGCCGTTACTGCCTGCCCGACGGGAATCGCTCATACTTACATGGCGGCAGAAGGGCTGGAGAACAAAGCAAAAGAAATGGGAGTCACCATTAAAGTTGAGACCAACGGCTCCGGCGGGAACAAAAATGTACTGACTGCAGAAGAAATCGCGGCCTGCGACTGCATCATCATTGCCGCGGACAAGGAAGTGGCCATGGCCCGGTTTGACGGGAAGCCTCTTATCAGCACGAAAGTTTCCGACGGAATCAGCAAACCCGGAGAACTGATAGAAAAGGCCTTAAGCGGGACCGTCACGGTCTATCACAGCAAAGACGGAGATGGCCAGGAGGTTTCGGTAACAGAGGAAAGTCTGGGCAGGAAGGTATACAAAAGCCTGATGAACGGGGTATCCCACATGCTGCCCTTCGTCATCGGCGGAGGTATCCTGATTGCCTTGTCCTATCTCTGCGACGGGGCCAACGCAGGAACCGATGTGTTTGGAACCGGAACCGCCCTGGCCCGGTTTTTCAACCTGATAGGAAACGCCGCCTTTGGCATGATGTTCCCCTTCCTGGCAGGCTATATTGCAATGGCCATCGGCGACCGCCCGGCGCTGATGCCCGGTATCGTAGGCGGACTTCTGGCCCGGGCCGGTACTTCCGTGACCCTTCCGGAAGAGTCCTGGATATCTTCCGGCTTCTTTGGCGCCCTGATTGCCGGTTTTGCGGCAGGACTGATTATGCTCGGCCTAAAAAAACTGCTGGAAAAACTGCCAAAAGCCCTGGAAGGTACCAAACCGGTGCTTCTGTATCCCTTCCTGGGGATTCTGATTATGGGCCTGCTGATGATATTTGTGGTAAATCCGCCGGTAGGTGCGTTTAATACCTGGCTGAATGATTCTCTGGCCGGAATGGGCGAATCCAGCAAAGTACTGCTGGGAGCCGTGCTGGGAGGCATGATGTCCATCGATTTTGGCGGTCCCTTTAATAAAGCAGCCTATGTATTCGGAACTGCTTCTATCGCAGGAGGACAGTTTGACATTATGGCGGCTGTTATGGTGGGAGGCATGGTACCGCCTGTCGCGATTGCCCTGGCTACTACGTTTTTTGGCAGCCGCTTTACAAAGAGTGAAAAACAGACTACCGTAACCAATTACATTATGGGTCTTTCCTTTATTACCGAAGGCGCTATCCCCTTCGCTGCTTCTGACCCGCTGCGGATTATTCCGCCCTGCGTGGCAGGTTCGGCAGTGGCAGGCGCCCTGTCCATGCTTTTTGGATGCGGCTCCCGGGCGCCCCACGGCGGTATCTTCGTTATCGGAATCATTGACAGACCGCTGTTTTTCCTGGGCGCACTGGCCGCCGGAGCTCTGGTGGGAGTGGCGGGAATCGTACTGCTGAAAAAACCGCTTCCGGAAGAAAAACGGTAAAATCAAAAAAAAGCCAGGAAAGCATTGAATTTAGGAAGGCGGAATTGTATAATAGTACCAGACAGAAAAAACTTGTTTAAACAGGCAAAAGTTAAGCAGGAGAAAAGGAGAGATTAGCAATGAAAGAATTTAAGTATGTAGTAAAAGACGAACTGGGAATTCATGCAAGACCGGCAGGAATTCTCGTAAAAGAGATTGCAAAAGCAGCTTCTGACGTAAAACTTCAGAAAACAGGGGATGACCGTGTCGTAAATGCAAAGAGCATTATGGCAGTAATGAGCCTTGGCGTAAAACAGGGAAATGAAGTGGTATTTACGGCAGACGGTGCAGACGAAGACGAAGTTGTGGCAAAAATCGAGAAAGTGATGACAGAGAATCTGTAGACCTTCATCCGGGAAAGGGAATAAGGTAAGAAAAATATTATGATAACGTTAAGTGGAAAGAGTGTATTCGGTGGAGTGGCAATCGGAAAGCTCGCATTCTATAAACGGGAAGACAAGCAGATTAAGCGTCATCACGTTGATGATGTGGATGCAGAAATCGCCCGTTTTGAGGCAGCGCAGAATACCGCCATGGAAGAGCTGGGGGCGCTGTATGACAAGGCCATGAAAGATGTGGGCGAAGCAAATGCCATGATTTTCGAAGTACATCAGATGATGCTCATGGACCTGGATTATGTAGAGTCTATCAGAAACATTATTACAACCCAGGAAGTCAATGCAGAGTATGCGGTAGGAACCACAGGGGACAATTTCTCCGAGATGTTTGCCTCCATGGACGACGCATATATGCAGGGACGGGCAGCGGACGTAAAAGACGTGTCCGACCGTCTGATTAAGATTCTCTCCGGAGGCGGCGAAAGCGGTGTACAGACGGACGAACCCGTCATTGTGGCCGCCGATGACCTGGTGCCCAGCGAGACAGTACAGCTGGACAAGGAGAAGGTTCTGGGATTTGCAACCATGTACGGTTCCGCAAACTCTCATACCGCAATTCTGGCAAGAACCATGAATATTCCGGCGGTAATCGGACTGGGTGAAGAACTCAAAACCGTATATGATGGAAAAGACGCCATCATTGACGGATTTACAGGAACCATTTATATCGATCCGGATGAGGAGACCCTCCGGGTAATGACAGAAAAACGGGAAGAAGACCGGAAGAAGAAAGCCCTTCTGGAAGAACTGAAGGGAAAGGAAAATGTAACCTTAAGCGGGCAGAAAATCAATGTCTATGCCAATATTGGAAACCTTTCCGACGTAGGAGCCGTACTGCAGAATGACGCCGGCGGCATCGGACTTTTCCGGAGCGAATTCCTTTACCTGGAAAGCGAGGACTTCCCGACTGAGGAACAGCAGTTCCAGGTGTACAAACAAGTTGCGGAAAATATGGCAGGAAAGAAAGTCATCATCCGTACCCTGGATATCGGTGCAGACAAACAGGTAGACTACTTTAACCTGGACAAGGAAGAAAATCCGGCCCTGGGTTACAGGGCTATCCGTATCTGCCTGACCAGACCGGAAATCTTCAAAACACAGCTGCGGGCCCTTTACCGGGCGTCTGCATTTGGCCAGATAGCCATTATGTTCCCGATGATTATCTCTGTGTCAGAGGTAAAACGGATTAAGGAAATCATTGAAGAGGTAAAGGCTGAGCTGAGAGAAACCGGAATTCCTTTCCGGGAAGATGTAGAAATCGGTATTATGATAGAGACTCCGGCCTCCGTTATGGTCAGCCGTGAACTCGCAAAAGAAGTCGATTTCTTCAGTGTGGGAACAAATGACCTGACCCAGTATACTCTGGCAATCGACAGGCAGAACCAGAAGCTGGATAACTTCTATGACCCGCACCATCCGGCCGTACTGCGGATGATTCAGATGGCGGCGGACAATGCCCATGCAGAAGGAAAGTGGATTGGAATCTGTGGAGAACTGGGAGCAGACCTGGAACTGACAGAGACCTTCCTGAAGATGGGACTGGATGAACTGTCAGTATCTCCGTCCATGGTTCTTCCCCTTCGGAAGAAGATTCGGGAATGCGAATAGAATAAGAAAAATTCAGAAAGAGGAAGGCAGCAGGCTGCCTTCCTCTTTTTGCGGTGCGCCCGGCGGGCAACCGCCGTGCCTGCGACGCGGAGCTGGTCCTTTAGGGCACGGGCGGGCCTCCGGGAACCTTTTTCTCCTGCCGGCATATGGTAAACCATATTACAGATAAGCAGGAGGAGTTTTATGAAAAAGAAAGTGCTGGCAGCTGCACTCTGCCTGGCGCTTGCTGCCGGGCTGGCAGCAGGCTGCGCCGGAACCGAAGAGACAAACCAGACCGCCGGGGCAGATTCCGGGGAGAAAGAGCTGATTCCCGTCACACTGAACGAGGTGGCTCATTCTATTTTCTATGCGCCCCAGTATGTGGCCATCGAAGAAGGATACTTCGAAGAAGAAGGAATTGATTTGACGCTGGTAAACGGATTTGGCGCCGACAAAGTTATGACAGCCGTTCTGTCCGGGGAAGCCGACATCGGTTTTATGGGAAGCGAATCTTCCATTTACACCTGGCAGGAAGGCGCCAATGATGTAATTGTCAATTTCGCCCAGCTTACCCAGCGGGCGGGCAACTTCCTCGTTTCCCGGGAAGAAATCACCGATTTTACCTGGGATGACATCCGGGGAAAATATGTGCTGGGTGGCCGCAAGGGCGGTATGCCGGAAATGGTCTTCGAGTATATTCTGAAACAGAATGGAATCGACCCGGAGACAGACCTGGAAATTAACCAGAGTATTGATTTTGGCTCGACTGCCGCGGCTTTTTCCGGCGGACAGGGGGACTTCACGGTAGAGTTCGAACCGGGAGCCACAGCCCTGGAGCAGGAAAAAGACGGATACGTAGTCGCTTCCCTGGGTGTGGATTCCGGCTACGTTCCCTACACGGCCTACAGCGCAAAAGAAAGCTATATAGAAGAGAATCCGGAAATTATCCAGGGATTTACCAATGCCCTGCAGAAAGGCATGGACTATGTACAGAGCCATACCCCGGAAGAGATTGCCAAAGTGATTTCGCCCCAGTTTGAGGAAACAGATTTGACCACGATTACGACCATCGTGAAACGGTATTATGAACAGGATACCTGGAAAGAGAACCTGATTTTTGAAGAAAGCAGTTTCGACCTTCTGCAGGATATTCTGGAAAGCGCGGGAGAACTGGAAAAACGGGCGCCCTACTCCAGTCTGGTGACTACAGAATTTGCCGAAAAGGCGGCCGTCGGTAAATAGAAAAGAAAATCCCGGGGCGGGACTGCGCTGGCAGTCCCTGCTCCGGGAACTGTATTTAACGGATATAGCCTTCCTGGTAGGCCTGGGATTTATTATAGGCGTAAAGCTCTGCCAGAGTGGCCTCGTAGTAAGGGTTCACCATAAGGACACCCAGGATACCGCAGGTGAAGTAATCCAGGAGAAACCAGCCCAGAAAAGAAAGGTCCAGAACAAAAGCATTCCATTTCTGGCCGGTCATCATCCGGCGGCTAATCTGAGAAGCCTCCTTCCAGTTCATTCCCGGGTTGTCTGCCAGAATATAGGGAATCATCAGGTATTCATAGGATTTGACGATGCCCGGTATAATCAGAAGCAGGGACCACAGGAACAGAAAAACATCCCGCAGCAGCATGGTTTTTACCAGGTTCATATAGTGACCGGAGGTAAAGCCCTCCAGGATCCGCTTCATTTTCGCCTTTTCTGTCTGATTATAGAGGAAAAACCGATTTTTCCCGACTTCCAGAACATTTACCACGAAAAATCTCAGCGCCAGTGCTACGACTGCCAGTACGAGCAGGATAAGAAGAAGCGCCAGGGTCATGCGGATGTTAATGGTCAGACCGCGAAAGGTATTACTGCCAAAGGAAGAGGCACCTGGGCCAATGGTCACGACACCGTCGTCCGCCACATCTCTTGCGGTGCCTGCCGTTCCGGTATTTAAGGAGAATAATCCGCTTAGAAAGGTAAAAATCAGGGAGGCCCCTACGGCCTCGGCATAGTTCCGCCGGAAGGCCTGCTTTCCACGGAATTTCAGTTCAGTTCTGTTCCACATAATTATGCCTCCTGTCAGTTCAGTGTTTTCTGCTGTCTCTTATTATACGTTACCGGGTCGTCCTTTTCAAGCGGGATTCCCGGATTCCAGGCAGGAAGAACTGATTTCATAAGGAATCCATTTCTTCTTAAGATTTTCTTTCGAAATTTTATAATCCTTTTATGCTGTAGTCATATTCATGTCACAATTACCGGATATTATAATAATTGTAAAAGTTATTGATGACTGAAGCAGGGGCCCCACCTAGAAACGATACCCGAAAGGGTTGTACTATAAATTGTTTTACCCTCCATAGAGCTGTTTCTCTTATATGCAAACAGTTCTTTTCTCTCAAACTCTTTTCATAGAGTACAAAAAGGGCGGTTCGAAAGAACCGCTCTTTTTCCGTTCTGCTATTCTTCAAGACCGGAATCCAGCTTGCAGATTTTCCGGTCGTATGTGAGAAGCCCGTTGGTCTCTTCCTCGATATCTGACACCTGGGTATAGACAGCTCCGCAGAGCCCTCTGGAGACAAGCGGCCGGACTTCTTCTTTCATAAGCTTTGTATAAGCCGTCTGAAAATCTTTCAGATTCTGGTATCTGCGGTAACCGTACACGTCCCGGGTACTGATATGGCCGGGAAGCGGGCAGGCATAGCCGCCGTATTCCGAGAGGACAAAAGCCCGTTTGTCGGGAATGACAGTCAGCCGGTCAAAATAGTTGTGCTCACTTTTGAAATCCCCCTGCCCCCGGTCAAACCATCCGCTGGCCGAGTCGACCAGCCGGCCGGTATCCAGCTCTTTCAGCATTCGGGTCAGTCTGACAGACTGGAACTGTCCCCAGCCCTCATTAAAAAGCACCCAGGTACTGATACAGGGGAAGGCTGCCAGAGCCCGGACGGTCTCCAGACATTCCTGCTCGAATTCCTGGCGCCCCCGGCGTTCCCTTCGTCCGAGAAGAGGACAGAAGGTATCCGGCAGATGCGTCTTCAGCCAGGGGAAAAGAGCGGGAAACCAGGTCATCAGCGGTGCATGGTAGTGTCCGCCGTTTACCATATCCTGCCAGACTATCATGCCAAGCCGGTCACAGTGATAGTACCACCGGGCACATTCCACCTTGGCGTGCATCCGTATCATGTTAAATCCCAGCTTTTTCATCTGCGTAATGTCATAAACAAAGGCTTCGTCAGAGGGCGCGGTATAGAGCCCGTCGGGCCAGTAGCCCTGGTTCAGCACGCCCTGCAGAAACAGGGGCTTATGGTTCAGGCAGAACCGGGGGAGGTTCTGACTGTCCGGCTCAATGGTGAAGGTGCGCATGGCAAAATAGCTTTCCACCTGATCCTCCCCTGCCGAAATCCGCATATGATAAAGATAAGGGCTGTCCGGCATCCAGGGCTGCATGTCGTTTACATCGCAGTAGCAGGAATAGGAGCACAGAGAGTCTGACTGATTGGTGCAGACGGACCGGGATACCGGCTTTCCGTCTGCGTCCGACACATGGCAGACAATAGAGCCGGACTGTCCTTTCTGATGGGAGAGAGGCCGGTTCAGTGTCAGCGACACGTGAACAGTTTCTTTGTCATAGCAGGGCGTCAGAAGAAGGGTCCGGATGTATACGGCGGGCACGGTTTCCATCCATACCGGCTGCCAGAGTCCGCTCTGAGCCGTGTAAAACATACCGCCCCGGCCCAGGCGCTGTTTTCCGACACTGTGGTAAGAGGTGTCCGTCACATCCCGAATCTGAACCGTGAGGAGATTGCGCCCTTTCTGAAGCAGTTCCGTAATATCCGCGGAAAACGGCAGGTAGCCGCCTGTATGACTGACCGCCTGACGTCCGTTTACCAGTACCCGGGCCCACTGGTCTGCCGCGCCGAAATGCAGGATACAGCGCTGCCCGTTTTCCGGAGGACCGTCCAGAGGAAGCTCCCGCTGGCAGGTGAGAAGTTCATCCGGCTGAAGAGTATGGTTCACTCCCGAGAGAGGAGCCTCCGGCGAAAAAGGAACCAGAATTTTTCCCGAAAGCCGGAGAGACCTGCGTTTCGTGGAAGTAATGGTATAGTCCCAGTACCCGTTCAGGCAGGTGTAATTTCCCCGCACAAGCTGGGGACGGGGATATTCTTCCCGCACGTGGCCGGAATCCAGATTTTCTCCCCAGACCGTGGTCAGAGGGATAAGAGGCTCTCTTTTGGGAAACAGCCGTACACTTTTTATTGCTGAGAGTAAATTCATAAAACAACCTCTTTTTCGTATTTCTGTAGTTTCATCTGATGTTATTTATTATACCATGTGTTTCACACATACTACGCTTCCGGGAGAGCATTTAATATTTTTTTTAGAAATCGTCTTTTTCCAGAATCCGTTCCTCCGGATTCCGGCTGGCTCCTGGGCAGAGATAGGGATAGAGGTCCTCATAGGATTCCAGCTCCGCGCGGGACCGGGGCGCAGAAGGTATCAGACCGGTACAGTCCCAGGAGGACGCCGAGGTGCTCAGATAGTCCGTGGACCGTATCAGTTTTTCATTTTCTTCCCTGTCTTTTCTGTTCATGATAACACTCCTTTTTTTCTCTTATTGTGCCGAAGCGGGAAAAAACTATGTAAAATTCGTTGTAAAAGAAGAGAAAAAAGTATATGATGAAAAGCAGATGTAAAACTGCGAAAACGCGAGAAAAGGGGGACCAGACATTGCGGACAGAACTAGACCTTCATACACATACACTGGTAAGCGGACATGCTTACAGTACGATTCGGGAAATGGCCCGCATGGCTTCGGAAAAAGGCCTGAAAATTCTTGGTATCACAGAGCATGCTCCCCAGATGCCGGGAAGCTGTCATGAATTTTATTTTCAGAATCTGACAGTCGTTCCCCGGGAAATGTACGGCGTCCGGCTTCTCCTGGGGGCGGAGCTGAATATCCTGGACGAAAACGGGACGGTGGATTTAAGCGACCGTGCCATGAATGCCCTGGATATCGCCATCGCCAGCATTCATCCCAACTGCTATAAAGGACCGGTGACCAGAGAAGCCGTAACAGAGGCCTATCTGTCTGCCATGGAAAATCCGAAGATTCATATTATCGGGCATCCGGATGACGGCAGATTTCCGGCAGACTATGAGCGGCTTGTGAAAAAGTCCAAAGAGACGGGAACCCTGCTGGAACTGAACAACTCCTCCATGCGGCCGGAGGGATTCCGGGTAAATGCCTATGAAAATGACAGGGAAATGCTGCTTCTGTGCAAACAGTACGGCGTGCCGGTTATCCTGGGCAGCGACGCCCATGTGGACGCCGACATCGCAGCTTACGAGACTGCGCTGAAACTGCTGGTAGAATGTAGTTTCCCGGACGAGCTTGTGGTGAACACGTCCGTCCAGAAGCTGAGAAAAATACTTGCCATATAGTTTTGAATACTATATAATGATAATACTGAGGTGAGGGCAATGACCATAGATAAAGACAACCTGCTGGAGAGCATACTGGAAAGCATTGGGCGAATCGATTACGTCAGGCCGGAAAAGATACCGGACATTGATTTATACATGGACCAGGTGACCACTTTTATGGAAGACCAGTTCCGCGGGACCAGACGGTATCCGGAGGATAAAGTGCTGACAAAGACCATGATTAACAACTATGCGAAAAACAATCTGCTTCCTCCGCCGGTAAAGAAAAAATATTCCAAAGAACATATGCTGGTTCTGATTTTTATTTTCTATTTCAAGAGCCTGCTTTCCATCCGGGATATTGAGACTCTGTTCCGTCCTCTGACGGATAAATATTTTGACACGGACGGGGACATCACCCTGACCGGTATTTATGAAGAAGTCTGCCGGCTGGAGAAAGGACGCATCGGAGATGTGCAGGAAAGCATCCGGGCGATGTATGAACAGGCGGAACAGACCTGGAAGGACGCGCCGGAAGAAGAGCAGGAGTATCTGAGACTCTTCTCCTTTATCTGCAGTCTGAGCTTTGATGTGTATGTAAAAAAACAGCTGATTGAAAAACTGATTGATACACTTCCGGAACCGGAAAAAAAGAAATAAAGCACATTAAACGAGCCCCGGCGTCTGCCGGGGCTTTTCGGTCAGTCGTTTTCAGATGCAGAATCCTCTTCAGGCTGAATTCTCTGAAGAACCATGTCGTATCCGTCATTTCCATAATTCAGGGAGCGGTTTACCCTGCTGATAGTGGCGGTGGAAGCGCCTGTCCGTTCCGCAATTTCCAGATAAGTTTTTTCCTGCCGGAGCATCCTTGCCACTTCAAACCGCTGAGACAGGGATAACAGCTCGTTCACCGTACAGATATCCTCGAAGAACTTATAACATTCTTCCCGGCTTTCCAGACTCAGAATCGCCTCAAAAAGGGAATCAACGGCTTCCGTTCTGATTTTTTTACTCATGACAATTCCTCCAAAAAGTGTGTTCCTCTGTATTTTAACACAGTAAATTTATAAAGTCCACTCATTGTGTGAGTTTTTCCCACTTTCCGAAAAAGTCAGGTACTTTTTCAGAAAAGACAGTCAGTTCCTGCAGGTGGACACAGGGAGAAAATTATATTATAATGAAGCGAAACGAGTTTTGACCGAAGGAGTAAGAACATGAGTATCTACGATTCTTTAAATAAAGAGCAGCAGGAGGCCGTGTATCATACCGAGGGCCCCCTGCTGATTCTGGCCGGAGCAGGCTCCGGGAAAACCAGAGTGCTGACCCACCGGATTGCCTGGCTCATAGAAGAAAAAGGAGTAAACCCCTGGAATATTCTGGCCATCACCTTTACCAACAAGGCCGCCGGGGAGATGCGGGAGCGGGTAGACCGCATTGTGGGCCACGGCGCAGAAAGTATCTGGGTGAGCACCTTCCACTCCATGTGCGTGCGCATTCTGCGCAGATACATAGACCGCCTGGGATATGAACGGAATTTTTCTATTTATGATACCGACGACCAGAAAACCATGATAAAGGAAGTCTGCCGTCAGCTTCAGATAGACACCAAGAAATTCCGGGAGAGAAGCCTGATGGGCGCCATCTCCGGCGCAAAAAACAGCCTGATTTCCCCGGAAGATTTTGCCCGCGAGGCGGAAGGGGATTTTGTCAGAAAGAAAACGGCGCAGGTTTACGCAGAATACGAGAAGCAGATGAAGGCCAACAACGCCCTGGATTTTGACGATTTGCTGGTGAGGACCGTGCAGCTTTTTGAGACCTGCCCCGATGTTCTGGAAAACTACCAGGAGCGGTTCCGCTATATTATGGTGGATGAGTACCAGGATACCAACTTTGTGCAGTTCCGTCTGGTAAGCCTGCTGGCCGGAAAGTACCGGAATCTCTGTGTGGTGGGAGACGACGACCAGTCCATTTACAAATTCCGGGGGGCGGATATCCGTAACATCCTGGATTTTGAGCTGGAATATCCGGATGCCCACGTGGTAAAACTGGAGCAGAATTACCGTTCCGTGAGCACCATTCTGGATGCGGCCAACGCAGTTATCCACAACAACAAAGGGCGGAAAGAGAAATCCCTCTGGACAGAAAGGGGAAAAGGGGAACCGGTACGCCTGCGCCAGTTCGACCAGGCTTACGACGAAGCAGAATTCATTGTCAATGACATTCGGAAAGCAGTAAACGCAGGACGGGGAAAATATCAGGACTATGCAGTGCTCTACCGGACGAATGCCCAGTCCCGGATTCTGGAAGAAAAATTTGTGGCTGCCGGAGTGCCCTACAAAATCGTGGGCGGCATTAACTTCTATTCCAGAAGAGAGATTAAGGATATTCTGGCATACCTGAAGACCATGGACAATGGCCAGGATGACCTGGCGGTCCGGCGAATCATCAATGTGCCCAGAAGAGGAATCGGCCTGACGACCATAAGCCGGATCCAGGATTATGCCGCCTCCCGGGGGACCGGATTCTATGAGGCCGTACTGGCTGCGGACCTGATTCCGGGAATGGGGCGGAGCACCGGGAAGGTGGAATCCTTTGCTGCACTGATAGAACATTTTAAGGCCGAGGCCCGGAATCAGGAACTGTCCGTGCCGGATATTCTGGCCATGGTGCTGGAAGAAACCGGTTACCAGGAAGAGCTGCAGAGTCAGGCAGATACCGAGGAAGAATATCTTTCCCGGGTGGAAAACCTGGAGGAACTGAAAAACAAAGCGGTGTCCTACGAAGAAGCCTGCCGGGAGCAGGGGACAGAACCCTCCCTCTCCGGATTTCTGGAAGAAGTGGCTCTGGTGGCGGATATTGACAGCCTGGAGGAAGGAGCAGACTATGTGGTGCTGATGACCCTTCACAGCGCCAAAGGCCTGGAGTTTCCCCATGTGTATCTGGCCGGTATGGAGGACGGGCTTTTCCCCAGCTATATGACCATCATTTCCGACAGCCCGGAAGAGCTGGAAGAAGAGCGGCGGCTCTGCTATGTAGGAATCACCCGCGCCATGGATACCCTGTGTCTGACCTGCGCCAGGAAACGTATGGTCCGGGGAGAACTCCAGTATAACCGGATGTCCCGGTTTGTAAACGAGATTCCGCCGGAACTGCTCTCCACCGGAGAAGTATTTTCCACGGTGAAAAAGACACGGGAAGAGTCCGGGTCAGACCGGAGAGGGCAGACCAGACAGAGCTTTTATTCCAAACCCTTCCAGACAGTCCGTCCGGTCCAGAATTTTGGCGTGAAAAACGGAAACGGCCCCGGCTATGATGTGGGAGACAGAGTCCGGCACATCAAATTTGGAGAAGGCACTGTGACCCGGATAACCGAAGGAGGAAGGGATTACGAAGTGACCGTAGACTTCGATGGGGCAGGCACAAAAAAGATGTTTGCCATGTTTGCAAAACTTCAGAAAATAGAATAAAATCGTATATTCTGGTAGAAATTTATCAGTGACAATGCTATAATATTTTCAAATGATGTGCGTGTAAAGAACACAGACGGAAGAATTCGTCTCTGCATCGGAAAGGGCGTGAAAAAATATGAACAGATTTGAAGAACTGCTTGCAACAACAAAGCTGAGTGACATGATGAACAAAAGAGATGAGGACAAGACCAGGAACACCGTACTCTGGATTCTGGCCATTGTCGGAGCCGTAGCAGCAGTGGCGGCTATCGCATATGCGGTTTACTGCTTCTTCACTCCGGATTACCTGGAGGACTTCGAGGAAGATTTCGATGACGATTTTGACGACGATTTCTTCAGCAGCGAAGACGAAGTACAGTAGATTAAGGGAAAGAAAACACAGAAGGGCAGGAACCGGCACAGATTCCTGTCCTCTTTTTGCGCGATACGCCCGTCAATGGACGCCGCGCCTGCGATGCGGGTTTGCAGACGAATTCAGATAATAGAAGAGGTGGAGCATGAAAAAAGGACAGACAGCAGAAGGAACAGTAACGGCAGTGGAATTTCCCAATAAAGGACAGGTTCAGGTGGATGGAGAAGATGGAGCCGTCACTGTGAAAAATACCATATCGGGACAGAGAGTACGGTTCAGTGTAAATAAAATCAGAAAAGGCCGGGCCGAAGGAAGGCTTCTGGAGGTTCTGGAGCCTTCGCCCCTGGAAACCGAACCTGCCTGCCCTCATTTCGGACAGTGTGGCGGCTGTACCTGGCAGAACCTGCCGTACGAAGAACAGCTGAAGATGAAGGAGGCGCAGGTCCGCGAAATGATGGACAGCGCAGTAAAAGGAGACTATGTCTGGGAAGGTATTTATCCAAGTCCCCAAAAAGAGGCCTACCGGAACAAGATGGAGTTCTCCTTTGGAGATGAATACAAGGACGGTCCCATGGCCCTGGGGCTTCATAAACGGAACAGCTTTTACGACATTGTTTCCGTGGAAGAGTGCCGGATAGTGGACGGCGATTTCCGGAAAATCCTCAGCTGTACCCGCAGATTCGCGGCAGAAAGCGGTCTGCCCTACTATCACCGGATGCGTCATACCGGATATTTCCGCCACCTGCTTGTGCGAAAGGCCGCCTGCACCGGAGAAATCCTGGTAGACCTGGTTACTTCCACAGAAGGCCAGGCAGACCTGGAAGCCTGGAAAGAGGCCATTCTGGCTCTGCCGCTGGAGGGCACAGTGGCGGGCATCCTGCATACGGTCAATGACAGTGTGGCAGACGTGATACGGGACGAAGGAACCACCGTGCTTTACGGCCGGAATTTTATTTATGAAAAACTGCTGGGCCTGACTTTTCAGATTACGGCTTTCTCCTTCTTCCAGACCAATTCCCTGGGCGCCGAGATGCTCTATGAGACGGTCCGGCGTTATATCGGAGATACAAAGGACAAGGTAATCTATGACCTCTACAGCGGTACCGGGACCATTGCCCAGATTCTGGCGCCCGTGGCCAGGAAAGTTGTCGGAGTGGAAATCGTGGAAGAGGCCGTGGAGGCCGCTGTGGAGAACGCGAAACTAAACGGTCTGGAAAACTGTTCTTTCTGGGCCGGGGACGTGCTGAAGGTCATAGACAGTCTGGGCGAAACGCCTGATTTCATTGTACTGGATCCGCCCCGGGACGGGGTACACCCCAAAGCCCTGATGAAGATTGCGGATTTTGGGGTGGAGAAAATGGTGTATATTGCCTGCAAGCCCACCAGCCTGGCCCGGGACCTGGAACTGCTCCAGGGACGGGGATATCAGGTGGAACGGATGTGCTGTGTGGATCTGTTTCCCGGCACATATCATATAGAGACCGTGGCAGAACTGAAACGAAAATAAGGATATAGGAACCAGACTGGAGGCATGGCGCTACTTCCTTTCACGGGACGGGCCGGAGGAAATCATCTGCCTGATTCAGGATTACCAGTCTCTTCGGCGGGAACTGCAGGCATTAAAAGAACAGTAATAGCAGGAGGTGTGACAGATGAGAGTAACAGAAAGCTGTGCAAAATGTCTGTACGATAAGCAGAAGCATTTATCGGATAATGCGGACTACTTGTCTGAGATTAAAGAGATTATAGACAATAGAAACGAGGAGGACACATCTCCCTGGCTGATATATCTGTTTAACCGGACTTATGAAAAACATTTTGGACAGAGACCTCCATATAAAGAGATAAAAGAAAAATACAACAGTCTGGTTCTTTCTATGGAAGATTCTCTCAGAAACAGAATAGAAGCTTCGGAAAATCCGCTGGCGCAGGCTCTGATTTTTGCCCGTGCAGGAAATTATATAGATTTCGGTGCCATGAACGAGGTGGATGAAGAAACGTTTCTTTCCTTTTTTGAGGAGGAAAAACTGCAGGATAAGGAATCAAAGGTGCTGGAATCGTTCCTTGACCAGTGTGGAAAAGCCCGCAGCTTTCTGCTGATTGCGGATAACTGCGGCGAGATTGTTCTGGATAAGCTTTTTCTGGAACAGCTCAAAAAGAGTTGTCCGGAACTTCAGATAAGCGTACTGGTCCGTGGAGGAGAGGTGCTCAATGACGCCACCCGGGAAGATGCAGAATATGCAGGGCTGGATAAAGTCGCGGAAATTATTTCCAGTGGTGTGCCGGTGGCAGGAACGATTTATGAGATGCTTCCGGACCAGGCAAAAAAAGTACTGGACCATGCCGACGTCATTCTTGCGAAAGGGCAGGGAAATTATGAGTCTCTTTCCAGACAGGGACGGCATATATTTTATTCTTTTCTGTGTAAATGTGAACTGTTTACGGAGCGGTTTCAGGTTCCGAAATTTACTGGAATTTTTGTGGAAGAATGGGAATAAAAAATGTTGTAAAAAAAGAGCAGAGAGAGAAAGCAGAGAGGACAAAAAACACTTGCGTCCCATCTGCTTTTCTGCTATCCTTACGGTAACTCGTATTCATACGTCTTATAAGCTTTATTTCTTTCCGGCCCGGATTCGAACCCCGCGGCCACATTTTCGCGCCCCTTGTCGGGCAGAAGTACCCAGAAATGTTTCCAATGTTTCGAGACTGTATTTTTACTGTGCAAAGGAGGAATTTTATTGACGCAAAAACTGAAAACCTATTTTCCAAATATCCGGCAGAGGGAGGAACTGCTGGAACAGATTCACGGGAACGCTGCACTGGAACAGATATTTAACGGCTGGAACCCGGAACAGCAGAACCTGTTTCTGAACTGCTGCACCGGCGTCCGGGGCGTCCGGATGCTTTACGACTCGTTTTTTAAAATCATCATGGACCCCGACACCGTACCGGAGCGGATGGAGGAACTGCTGTCCCTTCTGCTGGGACAGAACGTGCGGATTCTGAAGGTCCTTCCCCAGGAATCCCGGATTGCTGCCGAGGACTCCCTGCTGATTCTGGACATCGTGGTGGAGCTGGCCGACGGCAGTATTGCCAACGTGGAGGTCCAGAAAATCGGCTACGCCTTCCCCGGCCAGCGGGCAGCCTGCTATTCGTCGGACCTGCTGCTCCGTCAGTACAAACGGGTAAAAAGCGAACGGAAAAAACTCTTCAGCTACCGGGATATCCGTCCCGTCTACACCATTGTTCTTTTCGAGGAAAGTCCCCGGGAATTCCGGTCCCTGCCAGACCGGTACCTTCACCGGAGCAGGCAGGTTTTTGATACCGGCCTGGAAATGGACCTGCTCCAGAAATATGTCTTTGTTTCCCTTGACAACTTCCGGCGTCTCACGCAAAATAAGGATATAGAAACCAAGCTGGAGGCATGGCTCCACTTTCTTTCGCGGGACGAGCCGGAGGAAATCATCCGCCTGATTCGGACCTATCCGGAATTCCGTCCCCTGTATGAGGAAGTGTACCGGCTGTGCCAGGACACGGAGAGGGTGATGCATATGTTTTCCAAGGAACTGGAAGAACTGGACCGCAATACCGTACAGTACATGATTGACGAGATGCAGGACGAAATAGACGGGATGAAGGAAGAACTGGGGAAGAAGGATGCTGAAATCGAGGCTCTTCGGCAGGAGCTGGAAGCGTTAAAGCGATAATACTGTCAAAAAAGGTTCAGGACTGCCATAGCCGGCAGTCCTGAACTTCTTTAAAAAATGTTACTAATGCACAGCCAAAGCTTATGTGCGAGCACAACGCATAGGCTGTGCATTCTGAATCGGCTGTGAATAGTAACTAAAAAATTAAAATTCGATAAAAAAATACTTGCATTTCTGGAAAAGCTATTATATAATAATCCTTGCGTTACAAATAATAAGATATGCGCCTTTAGCTCAGCTGGTAGAGCAGTAGACTCTTAATCTATTTGTCCAGGGTTCGAGTCCCTGAAGGCGCACTCACAGCACTGTTTTCGATGACGAAAGAGAGCACCGGGGACGGTGCTTGTTTTTTGCGTAATGACAAGGACTGCACGCACTGCAATAAAAAAGGCTGTCTGCGACCGAGATGAAGCGAAGCGAAATCGAGGTGCACAGACAGCCTGCGTGCAGTCTTTAGCGTGCTATCCCCGGGAGCCTTCTCAAAGTATCTGAAAATGATTTTTCCGGAACCGTATCAGCCCCTCTTTCTGCATCCTGGAAAGCTCTGCAGAGAGAGCGCTCCGGTCCACAGAGAGATAATCCGCCATCTGCTGGCGGTCAAAAGGAATGGTAAAACTGCGTTTTCCCTGGCTTACAGACTGCCAGGACAGATATTCCAGAATACGTTCCCGCAGACGGTGGGGTGTAATCATATCTATTTTCCTGGACAGGTTCAGATTTTTCGCGGCCAGCACAGTGAGGAGATTTCCTGCAAGCTGGACTTCCGGCCCGGACAGACGGACTCTGTCCAGGATTTTCCGGATATCCAGAAAGAGAATCCGGCAGTCTGTGGCTGCGATTACATTTACCATCAGGGGCTCAGTCCTCAGGCAGGCATACGTCTCTCCGAACACCTCTCCGGTCCCCACATTATCCAGAATGTGGTCGTTTCCCCAGGCGTCATATTTCAGAAGATTCACAGAACCCTCCGTCATCAGTCCCATACGGGAAACCGGTTTTCCAGCGTGAAAAACAACATCTCCCTGAAGAAAACTTTTCTCCCGTGCCTCTGCATTTTTCAGAAGAAGTTCCAGCTCATCCCGGTTAATTCCGTGGAACAGCCGGTTTTTCCGTATCAGTTCCAGATTCATAAAAGATTTCCTTCCGTTGCTATAACAACATATTTTTCTTTTTCACTATAGTATACTCTGACTGAAAACACAAGAAACAGACGGCGAAAGCCGAAAAAGGAGGATATACATGATTAGAAAAATTATTCAGATTGATGAAGAAAAATGTAACGGATGCGGCGCCTGCGCCCAGGCCTGCCATGAAGGTGCCATCGGAATGGTAAACGGAAAAGCAAAGCTTCTGCGGGATGATTACTGTGACGGACTGGGAGACTGTCTGCCGGCCTGTCCCACCGGAGCCATTACCTTTGTGGAACGGGAAGCCGCGGCTTATGACGCAGAGGCCGTTAAGGAAAACATGAAAAAGAAGAACATGGGCGGCGGATGTCCGGGTTCTGCATCCCGAAAGATTGAGAAACCGTCCAGTCCTGTTCCGCCCCGTCCGGACAAGGCGCCGGAAGTTTTGGAAAGCTGCCTTTCCCAGTGGCCGGTTCAGATAAAGCTGGCTCCCATTCAGGCGCCATACTTCCAGAATGCAAAGCTTCTGGTGGCGGCAGACTGCACCGCCTACGCATATGGAAACTTTCACCGGGAATTCATAGACGGCCATATCACACTGATTGGCTGTCCAAAACTGGACGACGTGGACTACGCAGAAAAACTGACAGAAATCCTGCGTCAGAATGAGATTCAGAGTGTTACGGTTGTCCGTATGGAAGTGCCCTGCTGTGGTGGAATTGAGATGGCAGTGAAAAAGGCGCTGGCGGGCAGTGGAAAACTGATACCCTGGAATGTGGTAACTGTCGGTATTAACGGGGATATTCTGAATAAGAGCTGTTAGAGCATTACGGTTTCAGCCGGGCCGGATGCGTCCAGTCCGGCTGAAACTAGTCATTTGTCAGGTTTCCGTCACCGGAAAGAGGAATGGGCTCTCCAAGATACCGGGGAGACGGCTGGATAATTCCGGAAAAGAAATCTTTGTTCCGGGCCAGAATCTCTCTCAGTTCCCGTGCCCCCTGACCGCGGTAAGTCCTGGTGTCTGCCGGGACGCCATAAGCCTGCAGGCCAAGCTGGCTGGCCAGGTATAAGGCACGGTGCAGATGATACTTCTGGGATATAATCACGACTTTCCGTGCCTGGAAAATGTCCCGGGCCCGGTATAAACTGTCATAGGTGGAAAAGCCGGCATGGTCCATGAACACCCGGGAAGAAGGGATTCCCTTCTCTGAAGAATAATCTTTCATTACCTGCACTTCATTATAGTCTTTTCTTCCATGATCTCCGCTCATAAGAATTCGGGAAGAAACGCCGGACTGATAAAGGGCAATACCGGTATCCAGCCGGTCCTGCAGCATCGGAGACGGGGAGCCGTCCGCACGCACGCCGGCGCCAAGTATCAGAATACAGTCCGCATCCGTAAGCTTTCCGGCCTCCTTCGCAGAGATGATGCGGGAACGGGTGCTGAAAACAACATAAAAATTGATGCCCAGTATCAGAAACAGCACGGCAGTGCAGGCAGGGAAAACAAAACGGATACAGAATTTCCAGGCAGAGCGGGCCCTGCTCCCTGAAATACTTACTTTCCTTTTCAACATATCTCCTCTCCTCCTCTGTATGGTCTATAGTGTACCATACCGGATACCTTTCCGGTACACAAAATTCTTATAGAATTCTTAAAATACTTCGGGAATCCCTTATAACTCTATAATAGAAAGAAATACATCAACAGAGATTAAATTCTATTTGTTTATTAGAGAGGCTGAAAAGCCCGCAAACACGGCGTTTCCCGGTTTAGTTGTGTACCGGGAAGGGGAAAGACGTGACCTTTTTGGGGGAAAGGCGTGTACAAAAAAGGTGTATCCTGTGTCGGAAAAGGGGGCATCCTGTGTACGTTTCCGGTTAAATGTTTTACCCGAAAGGTACACAAAGCGCAGGGCCCGGAGGTTCCCGGGAAATCCGGCAGAGTCGCAGAAATACAAGATTCTGTTTTTTACTTTACAAATGCCTGTATCCTGTATATAATCAGACGTAAAAGAAAGTATTGTTTTGACAGCCGGCACCTTTTTCGTACACAAAAAGAAAAAGGTTTCACCGGAAAAGTACACATAAAAACGAAACAGCCGGCAGAATCTGAGCCGTGCACAATAACCGCAGGGGTGAAAGGAAACCAGGAGACAGAAGTCCCTATTTCCTCTCGCCCTTGCACTGTATTTGGGGGATTACCCCAAAAGGTACACGAAAAAGCATATCAGGCACCGGAGAGGTACCTTTCCGGTACACGAAACAAGAGGGAGTAACCGCAAAAGTACACATAATAGAAAAAAGGCACCTGGAGGATTACCCTGAAAGGTACACAAAACGGATGCGGGAAGAGACAGAAGAAAAACCGGGGGTATAAGGGGATGACACAAAAATCAAAAAAAGCAGGGGAAAAACATCTGGCGGAACGGGAAATGGTATCCCGCTCCAACGTGCTGATAGAAAGTAAATCCAGCACTTCGCTGTTTGAGCGGAAACTGCTGAATATCGCCATCGCAAAAGCATACATAGAAGACGGGGAGCTGATTGCACGGGTATCCACAAAGGATGTGAAAAGCTATCTGCATATCAGCGGGAATTCCATATACTCCCGTCTGAAGGAGGTCTCCAAGGAAACACTGGGGCATGTAGTCAGCATTGAAGACGATGAAAAAGAGAATTTTATCATGTTTAACGTGGTTAATAAATGTGAGTACCGGGACGGTGTGTTCACCACCCGTTTTACAAAAGAGATGAAGCCGCACATCTACAATCTGAAAAAGGATTATACCCGCATGAGTCTGGATGTGCTCTGCTCCTTCAAATCTCTGTTCACGACCCGGATTTATGAGATTCTGCGGACCCATTATTACCGGTTTGAGCGGGAAAACGCCACGGTGCTGACGGTGCCCAGGCCGCCGAAGAATCCGTATTCCCTTCCGGAACTGAAGTTTACCCTGAACGTAGTGGACGCAAACGCCTCCCGGACCGTAAAGAGACTGGTGGAGCAGGGGCGTTTTGAAGACGCCCTGGAAGAAATCAAAGACGCGCCCTTTTCTGACTGGCGGAATTTCCGCAGAAAAGTGCTGGAAGTAGCCAAAAAAGAGCTGGAGGAATCCGAATATTCGGAAATCTGTTTTGACTATGAACCGGTAAAAAGCGGAAAGGGCGGCAAAGTCTCGGGAGTCCGGTTCTTTGTCCGGAAAAATCCAAACTGTACGCACCACACGGATGCAGGACGGATGCCGCATCCTCCAGGAGAATCTCTGCAGGAGATAGCTCCGGATGTGCTGGAAGCGCCACGGGCTGTGGCAGATGAAAGCCTGATACTGGAAGTGGCGGACATTTTTGGAAACGAGCCGGTGACCATCCAGGATATCCGGATGCTTCTGCGGGTTTCCGGAAACAGTGTGGAGGATATCCGCAAAGCCTTTGAACTGGCAGGGGAGCAGAGCTGTATCGAAAATCTGGCAGGCTGGCTGCGCCGCTGTCTGGAAGAAAAATGGTACGAGAACGAGAAACTTTTTAAACTGAAAGGAAAAACGACAGAAGAATCCCAGATGACCCTGGACCTTTACCAGGAATATCTGGAAGAGAGGAAGGAAGTGAAGATGCAGTGAAAGCAGAATTTGGCGAGCTTCAGTTTGCCTATGCCATAACCAGGGAAATAGAGGACCGGATTATTTTTTCCGGGCTGAATCTGGGAATCCCCAGTCTGCCAAACCTCAGAAAAGAAGGAGAATGCGGGTTTGACGTAGCATTCGAAGGACCGGTGGTAACCCTGTTTTTACAGTATAAACTGCCGGAAAAACTGACCCGCAATTACGCCAGGGAATGGGCGGATATGGGCGAAAAGCCTTACTACCGCATCAGCATTTACCCGGCGGACCGGTCTGCCCAGCACAACCTTCTGGCAGAGCTTGCCAGAAAAAGCCGAAGGAATCAGGTGTATTACTGCGCGCCCGCATTTACAGACTACCAGGACATGACCGATTTTCAGAAATGCCATATGGTATCGGCCCACAGTGTGTTCGTCAACTGCTACGGACTTCCTTATATAGAAGGAAAAGAAGAGCACTGCATCTGCTATCAGGGAGATTCTGACAGCGCGCTGATGTACTCTCAGCCGGAGAACGTGCGTCTGGAGCAGGGCTGGAAAACCGTGCTGGAACAGAGCCGCCAGTATACCTATGACAATATGGATGAGTTCCTGTGGCAGGTACTGGACATGGAAGACATTCCCAGGACCCGGAAAGAGCGGTCTTCAAAGGGGGAGCAGGAGGAAGAGCAGGTTTCTCTGGGCAGAAGACTGGATACTCTGACTCGGGTAGGAAATTATTTTGCCCGTGAAGGAATTCAGCTTTTGCTTCTTAAAAAATAGAAAACGAAAAATCAGACTGGGTGTACACATTTTTGGACACTGGTTCTGCTATTCTTGAAACAGAACAAAGGGAAAACGACTTTAACTGTGAAAAGAATGGAGGAACTGGAAATGAAAAAAGTATATAGAACCGTATTTTTTACAGCATGGGGAGCATCTGTTTTATTCTGCTGGCCGCTGGCAGTGGCGCTTTCGGTAGCAGGACTGACCGTGGAAACCATGGAAGAATCCCGGAAAAACCGGAAGATGAGAACTGTACACTAGAAAGGCTGCCCGGCCTGCCGCCGGGCGGTATTTCCGGTTGCTGTAAATTTCTAAAAATAATGATTGAGATTTTTAGCGGGATATATTATAATAGATTTCACCGGGGTATGGCTCAGCTTGGTTAGAGCGCGCGGCTGGGGGCCGCGAGGTCGCAGGTTCGAATCCTGTTACCCCGATTATCGAAAGACTTCCTTGGCTAAAAGGAAGTCTTTTTTATATAACAGGGAAGGAAGTTTCCTGCACATCCCCACCTGATATAAAAAAAAGCCGGGGCCCCATGGCCCTGGCAGAGGAAAGGTAGTTGTATGTAAAAAGGATTTCTCCTTGTATGGTTCCTACTATACAGGAGAGGTGTGACAAAACTGTGACTTCAGCATGAAGAATTCCTAAAGAGAAAGAAAAGAAAGTATAAAATGCTTTTTATGGTCAGAAACTGACGTTTCATGGACACTCCCGGGACAGTATGGTGGAAATGGGTTATACTGCAAAAAAGGAGGTTAGATAAATGGATAAGAAATTAGCGGTTTTTTTGCGGATTAGTATGGCTTTACATTTGTTTTCCGGGCTGTCAATATTTCTCCCCTGGATTCAGGTAGACGGAGAATACAAAAATCTGCCCGTATTCTTGTGGCAGGCTGCGTTTGCCACAGAACTGAAAACCCAGGATCCGATGGTCTATGTATTTGCTGTTTTTGGATTTCTCCAGCTGATATCGGCCGTCTGTTCAATTGTGTATGGCGTTGCCGGTCTTTTGAATAGGAATCTGCCATTTCTGAGGCAGGCAGTTCACTGGATACAGTTTGTTTATATAGCCGCTGTTGTTACCTTTTTTGGGCTGGTTCCCATGCTCTGGACATTTATTATTCCGCTGTTTAGTCTGGCCGATGTCCTGATAAATATCTGGTTAAGCCAGCGGGACGAGATACACCGCCTGGCCCGGCAACAAAAAGAAAGAGAGAGGCAGGAACGGCTGGAACGAAAGCGAAGGCTTGCTTTTCCGGGGCATTACAGCAGACATTTCTACCGGGTGCTTCTGGAGAATGTAATATATCATTTTAAAAATTATGCACTGCTTGTAATTAGCGGTACATTTATGACCATGTATCTTTTCCTGACTTTCGCTCTCCAGGCAGTGTTCTCCGGAAGTCATTCCGAGGAAGCTCTGCTGCTTGGGACAGGACTTCAAAAGATCCTGGTGCAGGCTGTTGTTATGGGGCTGGTGCTGAATGTAATTCTGATGGCACTTTCCTTTACCTATTACATTAGAAGAAAAACGAAAGAGGAAGGGATTTTCCTTCTGTTAGGGATTCGAAGCCGCACCCAGACTATGATACTGATAATGGAATATAGCGGTTGCACTCTTCTGGCCCTGATACTTGGACTTTTGAGTGGAAGGCTGGTGCTTCAGATACTGCTGGGAGTGGTAGGAAAAGAACTTTTTCTGACTTATTCCGGAATTCCGGGATATTATTATTTGATAGTAATCGGCATATACACTGGGGCAGCCCTTTTGGCGGCGGTCATCAATCATGAGATATACGACCGGATGAAATATGAATCTGCGGAACTTCTGGCGCCGGAGAAAATCAGACTGCCGGGAAAGGGAACCTGGTTTACGCTTCCCCTGGGAATCTGGCTGGTCGCAGAAGCTGTCAGGGAATTACTCCGGGTTCAAAATGGAGAAAATACAGCATGTCAGTTTGAACTGGTATTTGGGATATGGTTCTGTCTCATTAGCATTTTAGGATTTATGGTAAGACGGGATGGGAAAAAAGGAAAAAACTATTACCGGAAGGTATTTCAGAGACTGCCGTTTTATCAGCGATTCTGGAAAAATACAAATACTCTGGCTCTTTTGAGCGCCGCAGGATTTTTTTCTATGTATATGTTTACGGTTCCTCTGGCGGGACTGGGCGCCGCGTCTCCGGCTGAAGAACTGTTTCCCTATGACTTTGTCTGCATGGGGGATTGGGAAGATGAGGATATTTTCACAGAGATTGAGACCTCCTGTCAGGCAGAAATATATCACTTTCCCATGCTTCGCGGGACTACGCCCCAGGGTGACAGACCTACCTGGGTGGACAATATGAATAATCAGTTTTTCTTTGTTATCTGGCCTCAGGGACAGCACGTGATTGTGTCGGAAAGTACTTTCCAGGAGATGAAAAAAATGCTGGGGAAAAAGGCGGAACTGCCAGATCTCCGGGAAGGGGAAATTTATACTGTATTTCAGCAGGATACTTCCTTTCCCGCACATCCATTGAGCTGGTATCTTTACCAGACCAGAACAGACCCCAGTCTTCGTGTGGGACAGCCCCTGACTGATTATGACTGGGCGGAAAGGGATGCACTGTATCCGCCCCGGAAACAGACTGGTTCCGAAATAAGTATTGTAACGGGAATGTTTGGAAGAGGAGACCAGGAAAATCTGGCGGTAATCTCTGATACATGGTTTGCGGAGCTTTCGGCCGGAGAAACTGAGGGCCCAACGGAACTGTTTTTGCTGAATGTGCCCGCGGATAAGTATGATGAAGCAGAAGTGCGGCTTCAGGAATTTGCCGAAAGACATAAAAGCGACAGTCAGTGGGATAGTGACATCAGACCTTTTTACGGAAAAAAACAAATGATTCAGGATACAAAAAGTGAACGGTATCTCAGGGCAACAGTGTGGATTTTTTCTTTCTTTATGGCAGCCTTTAGCGGGGTATTCCTGCTTCTGGAAAAATTTTTGCTGGAAATGGACGAAACCGTTGCAAAATACAGACATTTAAAAATTGTGGGAATGAGAGAAAAGGAACGAAAAAAAACGTTAAAGAGGGAACTTCGTACTTTTTGGGCGGTTCCACTTACAGTCTCTGGAGCAGCGGCGCTTGTTTTTACTGTCATTACCTTCCGGCTTCGTCAGTATACGCTGACGGATATAGAGAATTACCTGAAATATGCCATTGCCATTTGGGGGATTTACTGGGTCTGCCAGGCAGTGTTTTTTAACTGGATAGGAAAACTGTTTCTACAAAAAACAGAGGAGGAATAATCAAATGGAACATACAGTTATCGAGGCAAAAGACCTGATAAAAAATTACGACGTCAATCCGGAGGAAAATAATCCGGAAACACTGATAAAGGTACTGCGTGGACTGAATTTTACGGTGCAGAAGGGGGAATACGTTTCCATCATGGGCCGGTCGGGCTGCGGGAAAAGCACGCTTCTGAAAATACTGGGAATGATGGAGCGGCCAGACCAGGGAACCGTGTACCTGGACGGTATGGATACAAAAGAACTGTGGAGCGATGAACTGGCGGATCTGCGCCGGCGCAGAATCGGTTTCGTTTTTCAGGAATTTATGCTGATGGAAAGCCTGACTATAGCGGATAATATTGTTCTTCCCCTGATTCTGGACAAGGCCGGAGAGAAGAAAATGCGGGAACGCCTTCAGAATCTGGCGCAGTATTTCGGGATAGAACACCTTCTGAAAAAAAGACCCAGGGCCCTGTCGGGCGGAGAAAAACAGCGTGCCGCTGTCTGCCGTGCCCTGGTGAACAGCCCGGATATCCTGCTGGCGGACGAGCCCTCGGGAAACCTGGATTCGGTCAATGGGCATATTCTTTTGGACATGCTGGATAAGGTGCACCAGGAGATGGGCGGAACGCTGATAGTAGTCACCCATGACGCCGAAGTGGCCAGCCGGAGCCAGAAGACCTTCTTTATGAAAGACGGAGTGATTACCCGGATACTGGAGAGAGGGAGCATGGCGCCGGAGTCATTTCAGAAAGAGATTCTGCTCTGTGCGGAAAAAGTACTTTGAAAAGAAAAAGCAGGGCTTAAATTCTGAACTGCTCCCTTTATGAGAGACAGTGAAAAAACAAACTGTCATCATGAAGGGAGCAATTCTATGTCACAAAAAGGTAAACTAAACACAGAAGAAAAAGTCAAGATTATCAAGAGGTACAAGCAAGGGGAAATAGGCTTAGTTCAAGCGGCTCGGGATGCAGGGGTTGGGACAACGACAATCTATAGATGGAGCGCACGGTATGAAGCAGAAGGGGCGGCCGGATTTTTACCATATCAGAAAAACCGAGTCTATCCGCCAGAACTAAAGTTAAAGGCGGTGCAGGAATACCTATCCGGGGCGGGCAGTCTTGGAGAAATCAGCAAAAAATATAAATTGCGAAATGATTGTCAACTCAGTAACTGGATAAAGGTGTATAATGCTCATGGAGATTTCAACTCCACAAAGTTTTCTGGAGGAGGAAGTTACATGAAGCAAGGACGAGAAACCACATTTGAGGAACGAGTTCAAATCGCCAGGGAATGTATCGCCACAGGGAAAAACTGCGGAAAAATAGCCTTAAAATACCAGGTAAGCTACCAACAAGTTCGTACCTGGACACTCCGTTTTGAACAGATGGGAGAAGCAGGATTACAAGACCGGCGTGGCCGGCGCAAGAAGGATCAGACTCCCCGTACTGAGCTGGAACAGGCACAAATTGAGACAGAACAGCTCAAGCACAAACTGTATCTGGCGGAAATGGAGAATGCACTTCTAAAAAAATTGGACGGGGTAGAGAGGAGGGATGCCTCTCAGAAGTAAGGCAGAGGCAAATTTATACGGCCATTAAAGAGTGCTGTAAGGAACATGGGTTTCCTGTTGAGGCAGCCTGCGAACTGCTCCATGTGGCCCGTTCTGCTTACTACAAATGGGCATCCGGGAAACTGAGTCACAGGGCTGCGGAGAATGAGAAACTGACCGACAGGATTGAAAAAATTCATTTGGAAAACCCGGATAAAGGGTACCGGAGACTGAATGACGATCTACGTCATGACTATGGCATCTACGTCAATGATAAAAGGGTGTTGCGCATCTGCCGGGCCAAAGATATCCGCTCCACTGTAAAGTACAATAACCGTGGCTGCACCAGACGGGCAAAGACTCCCCAGTATCTTGCTGAAAACCTGCTGAACCGCCAATTCCACGCGGAGAAACCAAATGAGAAATGGCTTACCGATGTGACAGAATTCAAATGGTATGAGGGCATTGAGGTACATAAACTCTATCTGAGTGCCATCCTGGATCTCTGTGACCGGCGTATCGTGTCCTATGTGCTCAGTGAGCACAATGATAATCCACTTGTTTACAAAACCTTTGATAAAGCTGTTAAGGCAAACCCAGATGCCCATCCCCTGTTCCATAGTGATAGAGGTTTCCAATACACAAGCAGATTGTTCCACCATAAACTCGTACAGGCTGGAATGACACAGAGTATGTCCCGTGTAGCCCACTGCATTGACAATGGGCCTATGGAAGGATTCTGGGGCATTTTAAAACGGGAACGCTATTACGGCAAGCGCTTTACCAGCCAACAGGAACTCGTGCAAATGATTGAGAGATACATCCGTTATTACAACACCAAAAGAGTACAGCGTAAGTTGGGCGTGCTGACACCGATGGAAAAACATAAGTTGTGCCTTGCTGCATAAAAAGCGGCCAGCAACGTTTAGCTGCTGGCCGGAAAAATTTTATATTTTTTCTCTGTCCTCTTGACGGGGAGCAGTTCACAATTGTCCGGTGTCTGCTTTTGTTTTATGCTTCCTCAGCCGCTCGTTTTGCTATCTCTTTTTCCTGCACGTCGTTCGGCGCCTGCTCGTAGCGGGCAAACTCATAGGAATAAGTTCCTCTTCCTCCTGTCATGGAGCGAAGCGTGGTGCAGTATCCAAACATCTCCATCATGGGAACATCCGCTTCAATCACCTGATATCCTCCGGACATGGGAGTCATGCCCAGCACACGTCCGCGGCGTTTATTCAGGTCGCCCATTACGTCGCCGGTATAGTCATCCGGAACGGTTACTTTTACGGATACAATGGGTTCCAGCAGAACCGGGGACGCTTCCATAAAGCCTTTCTTGAAGGCCTGGATGGTTGCAGTCTTGAAGGCCATTTCGGAAGAGTCTACCGGATGGTAGGAACCGTCATAAAGCGTAGCTTTTACGCCGACTACCGGATATCCGGCCAGAGGGCCTTTTGTCACGGATTCCTGAAGTCCTTTTTCCACAGCCGGGAAATAGTTCTTCGGCACGGCGCCGCCTACTACTTCCTCTTCAAATACATAAGGCGTCTCCAGGTCTCCGGAGGGCTCAAATCTCATCTTTACATGTCCATACTGTCCGTGTCCGCCGGACTGTTTCTTATATTTCGTATCCACATCGGAATTCTTACGGATGGTTTCACGGAATGCCACCTTCGGCGTCTCCAGTGTAATGCCTACTTTGTAACGGTCCGCCAGCTTGCTGGCCACGATTTCCAGATGCTGGTCACCCATACCGTAAAGCAGGGTCTGGCGGTTTTCGCTGTCATTTACTGCTTTCAGGGTCACGTCCTCGGCCATCATCTTTGACAGAGCCTGGGATACCTTGTCCTCGTCACCTTTGTTGTTTACGGTATACTTCATATATGTATAGGGTTTGGAGTATTCGGTCTTTCCAAACATAACCGGTACAGATTTTGTGGAAAGGGTATCTCCCGTCTTTGTGGTTCCCAGTTTGGCAAGGGCGCCGATGTCGCCGGCAAAAAGCTCCGGTACTTCCATGGGTTTGTTTCCGCACATGGTATAAATCTTGCCCAGTTTTGCTTCGCTGTCGGTCTCGGTATTGTAAATCACGTCGTCCCCTTTCAGTACGCCGGAGCATACTTTAACGAAGGAATATTTTCCGATAAAGGGGTCAACCATAGTTTTGAATACATACGCGCTCTTGGCTTTGGAGAAATCATAGTCCGCTTCAAAAATCTCATTGGTCTTCCGGTTAATTCCCTTGCACTCTCTGTTGTCGGGGCTTGGGAAGAACCGGACGATGTCGGAAAGCAGGTTGGCAACGCCCTGGGCCTGGGTATTGGAGCCCATGGCAACCGGAACGATGTCGCCCTCCATTACTTCCGTTCTCATGGCGGAACGGATTTCTTCCACGGAGAACTCATCCCCTTCAAAATATCTTTCCATGAAAGCTTCGCTTGTCTCAGCAACTGCTTCCAGAAGTTTTTCCCGGTAAATCTGAAGATTGGGCAGACAGTATTCCGGAATCTCACATTCTTCTCTCTGGCCGATTCCCGTGTATCTTCTGGCTGCATTCTTAATTACGTTGACATAGCCTACCAGTTTTTCATTCTCACGAATCGGCTGAAAATGCGGTGCTATCACCTTGCCGTATTTGGCGGTTAAATCTTCCACTACCTGACGGAAGCTGGCGTCGTCCACGTCCATCTCTGTTACATAAATCATACGGGGCAGATTGTACTTGTCGCACAGTTCCCATGCTTTTTCCGTTCCCACCTGAACGCCGGCTTTTCCGGATACCACGATAACCGCAGCGTCGGCCACGCTGACTGCTTCTTCTACTTCCCCCACGAAGTCAAAGTAGCCAGGGGTGTCCAGAATATTGATTTTTGCCTTTTCCCATTCAATCGGAATCAGACTTGTACTGATGGAAATTTTCCGTTTCTGCTCCTCTTTATCAAAATCACTGATTGCGTTACCGTCATCCACCTTACCCATGCGGGATGTGGCGCCTGACACGTAGGCCATGGCCTCTGCAAGGCTTGTCTTTCCGCTTCCCCCATGTCCGAGAAGAACCACGTTTCTGATTTCGTCTGTTCTGTAAACCTTCATGCTGCTGCCTCCTTTAATAAGTACTCATGGGTATATTGTACTAAATTTCTTCTGTTCTTACAACTATTTTATTAGTTTTTAACAAGAAAATTGCTTTCGCACTTTAAAGTGACACACTGTTGACAGAACCTGTTTTTTCCTTTAGAATGTTGTTGGATTCCAAAGACGCCCGAATCCCGCGCCAGGATCCGCGAGCAGGTCCTGAAGTATTTTGGGAAAGGATTTTACAATGAAACTGAATAAAATCGGATTTATCGGCCTTGGCCTGATTGGGGGCTCCATCGCCAGGGCCGTCCGGCAGTATTATCCGGACTGCGAGACCGTGGCCTTCGATAAAAACCGGGAGGCCCTGGCCCTGGCCACCCAGGAAGCGGTTATCGATGTGGCCTGTACGTCGATTGATGATAATTTTCAGGGCTGCGATTATATTTTTCTCTGTACACCGGTGGCCATGAACACTGCCTATTTAAAGCAGATGACTCCTTTTCTCCATAAGGACCTGATTCTGACGGATGTGGGCAGTGTGAAAACGCCCATCCATGAGGAAGCGGCCCGGCTTGGCCTGGAGGAATATTTTATCGGAGGGCATCCCATGACCGGTTCGGAAAAAAGCGGATTTTCCAGCTCCCGGCCCCTGCTTCTGGAAAATGCCTATTACCTGCTGACGCCCACGGAGAAAACTCCCCGGGAAAAGGTGAAGGCTTACAAAGAATTTGCCGCTTCCCTGCGGGCTCTTCCGATTATTCTGGAGTATAAAGAGCATGACTACGTTACCGGAACCATCAGCCATCTTCCCCATATCATTGCGGCAAGCCTGGTGAATTTTGTCCGGAATAAAGATACAAAAGATGAGCTGATGAAGAACCTGGCGGCAGGAGGATTTAAGGATATTACGCGGATTGCCTCATCCTCGCCTGCCATGTGGCAGCAGATCTGCCTTCAGAACGAGGAAAATCTGACTTCCATTCTGGACGATTACATCCATTCTCTGCAAAAGGCCAGGGAGATGGTTTCCGGCCGGGAGGGCCAGGGTATCTACGAGATGTTTGAGCAGTCCCGCAACTACCGGAATTCCATGCCGGACGGCTCTGCCGGCCCAATCAGGCGGACGTTTGCCCTTTACTGCGACATTCCCGATGAAGCCGGTGTCATCGCCACGATTGCCACCATCCTGGCTTCAAACGGAATCAGTATTAAAAACATCGGAATCATTCACAACCGGGAATTTGAAGAAGGGGTTCTGCGGATTGAATTTTATGACCAGACTTCCTATGACAGTGCTTCGGCGCTTCTTCTGAAACACCGGTATATTATTTACGAACAGTAGGAGGATTCTTTCAGATATGGCTACCATGGAAATCAGACCATTGAAAAAGCTGCAGGGCGAGGTCACCGTCCCCGGGGACAAATCCATTTCCCACCGGGCGGTGATGTTCGGGGCCCTGGCAAAGGGAACCACAGAGATTACGCATTTTCTTCAGGGGGCGGACTGTCTCTCCACCATCGGCTGTTTCCGGGAAATGGGAATTCAGATTGAAAATACGCCGGAAAAAATTCTGGTTCACGGAAAAGGACTGCACGGGCTTTCCGCGCCGTCCCGCACCCTGGATGTGGGAAACAGCGGCACCACTACCCGGCTGATTTCCGGTATCCTTTCCGGTCAGTCTTTTTCTTCGGTTCTGTCCGGGGACGCGTCCTTAAATTCCCGTCCCATGAACCGGATTATTCTGCCCCTGCAGGAGATGGGGGCGGACATTGCCAGTGTAAACGGAAACGGCTGTGCGCCTCTCCGGATTCGGAAAGGGAACCTGCACAGTATCCACTATACTTCCAGAGTGGCTTCTGCCCAGGTAAAATCAGCCATTCTTCTGGCGGGACTTTACGCCGGGGACGGGGATACTTCCGTAACCGAGCCGGTGCTTTCCAGGAATCATACAGAGCTGATGCTTCAGGGCTTCGGGGCCTCCGTTTCCTCGCAGGTTCATGAAGGCGGCAGCGCTACCGCCACGGTTTCTCCCTGCCAGGAACTTTTCGCCCGTCAGATAAAGGTGCCGGGGGATATTTCTTCTGCGGCCTATCTTATCGCCGCCGCTCTCCTGGTTCCAAATGCCGAGCTTCTGATTCGCAATGTGGGCGTAAATCCCACCCGGGCCGGTGTTCTGGATGTCTGCCGGGCCATGGGCGCGGATATTACCTATCTGAATGAAAACGCAGACAGCGGGGAGCCCGTGGCCGATTTGCTGGTCCGCTCCTCCAGTCTTCACGGAACCGTCATCGAAGGCAGTATCATTCCCACCCTGATTGATGAGATTCCCATACTGGCCGTGCTGGCCGCTTTCGCCAACGGCACCACCGTTATCCGGGACGCCGCCGAACTGAAAGTAAAAGAAACCGACCGTATCAAAACCACCACCGAGGGTCTCCGGGCGCTGGGCGCAGATGTGACCCCCACGGAGGACGGTATGATTATCCAGGGCGGGAGCCCCATTCACGGGGGCACCGTCAACAGTTACCTGGACCACCGCATTGCCATGGCTTTCTCCATCGCCGGACTGGCTGCCGACGGTCCCGTCACCATTCTGGACAGTCAGTGCGTGGATGTTTCCTGGCCCGGCTTTTACGAATTGTTTTAATTTTAGTCGGGGACGGGTACGGGCTGGCCCGTACCC
>DWYV01000058.1 GCA_019118525.1 Candidatus Bariatricus faecipullorum | reverse complement strand
GTCAGATGTGTATAAGAGACAGGTACCCGTCCCCCACTACAATTCTGCTACAATTCAGAAAATATAACGGCTCCGGAAAATCTCCGAAGCCGTTTTTTGTATTTCTTATTTTACGAATCCTTTTACTTTTTCGTAGATGCTGTCTGCATCCAGGCCATATTTCTTAATCAGTTCCTTGGCCGGGCCGGATTCGCCGAACACATCCTGTACGCCGATTTTCAGTACCGGAGTGGGGCATTTTTCACAAAGCACGTCACAGACTGCGCTTCCCAGACCGCCGATTACGGAATGTTCTTCCACAGTTACTACTTTTCCGGTCTCTTTTGCGGCTGCCACAATCAGTTCTTCATCCAGCGGCTTGATTGTGTGGATGTTGATGACTTTTGCGTCAATGCCGTCTGCCGCCAGTTTTTCGGCAGCTTCCAGGGATTCGCTTACTTCCAGGCCGGTAGCAACGATAGTAACGTCTCTTCCTTCCCGAAGCACGATTCCTTTTCCGATTTCAAATTTGTAATCCGGATTGTCGTTGATAACCGGCACAGCCAGACGTCCGAACCGCATATAAACCGGTCCCTGGTGCTCGTATGCCGCAAATACGGCAGCCTTTGCCTCTACATCATCGGAGGGGCTGATAACTACCATACCCGGAATGGTTCTCATCAGGGCGATATCTTCGTTGCACTGATGGGTTGCGCCGTCTTCTCCTACGGAGATACCCGCATGGGTTGCACCGATTTTTACATTGTTCTTCGGATATCCTATGGAATTCCGTACCTGCTCAAAAGCACGTCCTGCCGCAAACATGGCAAAAGAGCTTGCGAACGGCACTTTTCCGGTGGTGGCGATACCTGCTGCCACGCCCATCATATTTCCTTCTGCGATTCCACAGTCGATAAACCGTTCCGGGAACGCTTTCTTAAACGTACCGGTCTTGGTTGCACCTGCCAGGTCCGCATCCAGTACGATTACATCCTCATGCAGTTTTCCCAGTTCTGCCAACGCATTTCCGTAGCTTTCTCTTGTCGCAATCTTCTTTACTTCTGGCATAATGCTTCACCTGCTTTCTCCAAATCTTCCATGGCAATTTTGTATTCCTCATCATTGGGGGCTTTTCCATGCCATCCGGCCTGATTTTCCATGAAGGAAACGCCTTTGCCTTTTACGGTCTTGGCAATGATGGCGGTGGGCATTCCTTTGGTAGCTTTCGCTTCTTTAAATGCCGCATCGATTTCATCAAAATTATGGCCGTCAATATTGATTACATGGAAGTTAAATGCCTCAAATTTCTTGTCAATCGGATACGGGGAGTTTACCTCGTCGATGGGACCGTCAATCTGAAGGTTGTTGTTGTCAATGATGAATACCAGGTTGTCCAGCTTTTTAAAGCCTGCAAGCATGGCTGCCTCCCATACCTGGCCTTCCTGAATCTCGCCGTCGCCCACCAGTGTGTATACACGGTAGTCATCACCGGAAAGTTTTGCGGAGATTGCCATTCCCACTGCTGCGGAAACGCCCTGTCCGAGAGAACCGCTGGACATGTCCACACCGGGGATGTGCTTCATATCCGGATGTCCCTGAAGATAGGAACCGGTATGACGCAGGGTCTTGAGGTCTTCCACCGGGAAGAATCCTTTTTCAGCCAGTGTAGAGTAATAGCCCGGAGCCGTATGTCCTTTGGAGAGTACGAAACGGTCGCGGTCCGGCTTTTTCGGGTCAGCCGGGTCTACGTTCAGCTCCTCAAAATATAAATATGTATAGATATCTGCTGCGGACAGAGACCCGCCCGGATGGCCGGATTTTGCATGGTATACAGCCGTAACTATATCCTTGCGAATCTGGTTCGCAGTTTTCATAAGTTCTAATTTATCCATGAAATTTGCCTCCTGATACTGAATTGTCTCCCGCTGTTCTATTCTCCAAACACTGCCCTGTAGTCAGCCTGGAATTTTTCAATTCCCGCATCGGTCAGCGGATGATGTGTCATCTGTTCAATTACCTTGTAGGGTACGGTTGCGATGTCAGCGCCTGCCAGCGCGCAGTCTGTCACATGCATGGTGTTGCGGACACTTGCTGCGATAATCTGCGTGTCAATGTCACCGGCTACTGCAAAAATTTCGGCAATTTCACGAATTAAGTCTACGCCGCGTACGGAAATGTCGTCCAGACGTCCCAGGAACGGGGAAACATAAGTAGCGCCTGCTCTTGCCGCCAGAAGAGCCTGGTTGGCAGTAAAAATCAGGGTAACGTTGGTCTTGATGCCTTCAGAGCTCAGAACCTTGCAGGCTTTCAGGCCTTCCACGGTCATCGGAATTTTCACAACCATGTTCGGATGAATCTTTGCAATTTCTCTTCCCTCTGCAATCATACCTTCCGCATCCACGGTTGTGGCTTTTACCTCGCCGCTGATGGGGCCGTCCACAATAGAGGTGATTTCCTTGATAACCTCTGCAAAATCACGTCCTTCTTTTGCAATCAGGGACGGGTTTGTAGTAACACCGCAGATAACACCCATATCATTGGCTTTTCTGATGTCATCCACATTTGCTGTGTCGATGAAAAATTTCATTTTCTTTCCTCCTTAACCTTTCCACTATCTCTTTGTTTCCTAACCGCCGGAAAGTCCCGGCTGTCCTCTCTTGATTATATCGCAATACCAAGAATCTGGTCAATAGTTAGATAGCATGTAAAAACTTTTTTCGTATCCAATATCCAATTTACAGTTCTGTCCGTCCTTCCAGCGCTCTCAGCAGGGTTACCTCATCGATATATTCCAGGTCTCCTCCGACCGGAACCCCGCTGGCTATCCGGCTGACTTTAATTCCGCTGGGTTTGATAAGCTTGCTGATATACATGGCCGTCGTCTCCCCTTCCAGGCTGGAGTTTGTGGCAATGATAACCTCGTCCACATCTCCCTGCAGCCGCTGCATCAGCTCTTTCAGCCGGATATCCCCGGGACCGATTCCCAGCATGGGGGAAATGGCCCCATGGAGCACATGGTAGACGCCGTCGTATTTTCCCGTTTTTTCGTAAGCCGCCAGGTCCCGGGTATTCTCCACTACCATAATGGTTTTATGGTCCCGGTTCTCATTGGCGCAGATGGGGCACAGTTCCTGGTCTGTCAGGTTCTGGCACTCCCTGCAGTAGCGGACATTGCTGCGGGCCTCCACCATCGTGGAGGCGAGCTGCTCCACCTGCTCTTTCGGCATATTTATCAAATGAAAAGCCAGCCGCTGGGCTGACTTTGAACCGATTCCCGGAAGCCTGGAAAGCTCCTCTATCAGTTTACTGATTTGACTGCTGTAGTATTCCATGCTCTTTCACTCCTAGAACATTCCCGGCATACCGCCGCCCATTCCGCCAGTCAGTTTGTTCATGGCGGACGTACTTTCCTCGTCCACCTGACGCATAGCCTCGTTTATCGCGGCCACAATCAGGTCTTCCAGCATTTCGATATCATCCGGATCTACCACTTCTTCGGAAAGCTTCACTTTCTGGAGTTCTTTCTTTCCATTTACCGTCACTTCCACGGCGCCGCCGCCTGCTGTGGCCGTAAACTCCTTTGTCTCCAGTTCTTTTGCCTGCTCTTCCATCTTCCGCTGCATTTTCTGGGCCTGCTTCATCAGGTTTGCCATGTTTCCCGGCATACCACCGCCCGGAAATCCTCCACGCTTTGCCATTGCCTTATATCCTCCTTTTTCTAGTCCTCGATTGTAATGTCCATGTGAATCAGCTTCTCCAGGTCTACGAAGCTGTCTTCAAACTGCCGTCCTTCTTCCACCTGACGCACTTCTACCGGAACCTTTTTTCCGATTTTGTTCTCTATCAGTTCTTCCAGTTCCCGGCGGTGGGATTCCCTTCCCACTACCCCGGCGCTGATTTCATCCGGCATCACCACAAGAAGCTGATCCTGGTTCCCCACGCTCAGCTTCGCCTGCTTCAGATAATTCCGCAGCATTCCGGAAGCGTCCCGGGCTATGGTGCGGAACTGGGAAACGACCTGCTTCACGTCTTCTGTCAGCGCTCTGGGAAGTTCCGGCTTCGGAGCTGGTTCCGGGGCGTCCCCGTTTACGTACACGCCCCGTTCCTGTACCGGCTGGGAAAAACTGCCTTCCTCCACCTTTTTCTCCAGCGCCCGGATTCTGTCCAGAAGCGTATCCTTTTCCGTCTCCATCTGGGGACGACACAGCTTAATCAGGGTCACTTCCAGAAGCACCCTCTTCTGGGTAGAAAACCGAAGCCGACTGTTCAGTTCTGAAAAAATCCGGATATACCGCAGGAGTATCTCCGGCTCTGTCATCTGTGCTTCTTCCTTCAGACGCACCAGATTTTCCGTGGACATGTCCAGCACATCCTCCATATTATCAGAAGTCTGCACAAGAAGCAAGTTTCGCAGATACCAGGTAAAATCCGCCGTAAGCTGGGCCAGTTCCCGGCCCTGCATCACCAGTTCCTCCACTGTCCGCAGAACCTGACCCACATTCTGGTCCAGTATCTCCCGCAAAAGCCGGCTGAACACTTCGGCGTCCACGGCTCCCAGAACATCCAGCACCCGGTCATAGGTCAGCTTCTGTCCCAGGTAAAAGGCAATGCACTGGTCCAGAAGGCTCAGGGCGTCCCGCATGGAACCGTCCGCCGCACGGGCGATATAGCGCAGGGCTCTCTCTTCCGTGTCCACCTGCTCCTGCTTCATCAGCTCCTCCAGCCGGGCGGTAATAGTGTCAATCGTAATCCGGTGAAAATCATACCGCTGGCAGCGGGACAGAATCGTCACCGGAATTTTCTGTACTTCTGTAGTCGCCAGAATAAAAATCACGTATTCCGGCGGTTCTTCCAGCGTCTTCAGAAGGGCATTGTAGGCGCCGCTGGAAAGCATGTGTACCTCATCGATGATATACACTTTGTACCGGCCTTCCGTGGGACGGTAGGATACTTCCTCCCGGATTTCCCGGATATTATCCACGCCGTTGTTGGAAGCCGCGTCAATCTCGATTACGTTCATGGACGTGCCTGCCGCAATGGATTTACACATGGCGCATTCCCCGCAGGGGCTTCCATCCACCGGGTGCTCACAGTTCACCGCCTTTGCAAAAATCTTGGCCACCGTGGTCTTCCCGGTTCCCCGGGTTCCGCAGAACAGATAGGCATGACCGATACGTCCTGCCTTTATCTGGTTTTTCAGCGTGGTAACAATATGCTCCTGTCCTTTCACATCTTCAAATTCTGCGGGCCGGAATTTCCGGTACAAAGCTGTATATGACATGCAGGTCTCACCTCAAAAAAATTATTTATCTCCAAAGCTGATTCCGGTCAGCCGTGCCTCCTTCACAATATCGGCGTCCGGATCTACCATCTTCAGTTTTCCGGCAACCTCGGAAAGCGGTACTTTCTTGATTTTGCCGTTCTGGATACCTACCATGTATCCGTATTCCTCATGGAGAATCAGGTCTGCCGCCGCCGCGCCGAGACGGGTAGAAAGCACCCGGTCGTAGGGGCAGGGAGAACCGCCTCTCTGGGTATGTCCAGGAACCGTAATGCGGACTTCCTGGTCCGTGCGATTCTGGATTTTCTCTGCCAGCTCATAAGCTACAGAGGGATATTTTTTCTTCGCCTGTTTTTCTTTCAGTTTTTTCTTGGGAAGTGCTGCGTCTTCCTTGGTAATGGCGCCCTCGGCCACCGCAATAATGGTAAACCGCTTTCCGGCCTTGGCACGGGCATTGATGGCCTTTACCACTACGTCCAGGTCATAGGGAATCTCCGGAAGCAGAATGATGTCGGCGCCGCCGGCGATTCCTGCGTGCAGGGTTACCCAGCCCACCTTATGTCCCATAACCTCGATAATAAATACACGGCTGTGGGAAGTGGCCGTCGTATGGATGCGGTCAATGGTATCTGTGGCAATGTCCACAGCGCTCTGGAATCCAAAGGTCATATCCGTTCCCCAAAGGTCGTTGTCAATCGTCTTCGGAAGGGTTACCACATTCAGTCCCTCTTCTCTCAGCATATTGGCGGTTTTGTGGGTTCCGTTTCCGCCCAGTACAACCAGACAGTTCAGGTTCAGCTTATGATATGTATGCTTCATCGCCTCTACCTTGTCGATTCCGTCCTCTCCCGGTACGCGCATCAGCTTGAACGGCTGTCTGGAAGTACCCAGAATCGTTCCACCCCGGGTCAGGATTCCGGAGAAATCCCGTGAAGTCAGCATTTTAAAGTTGGAATATATCAGCCCCTTGTAGCCGTCCTCAAATCCGTAAATTTCCACATCATCTCTTTTGGAGTACAGTCCTTTCACTACTCCGCGCATGGCCGCATTCAGTGCCTGGCAGTCCCCTCCGCTTGTCAGCATCCCTATTCTAAGCATTCAAGGTCACGTCCTTTCTTTTTCATTTTAAATATTGTAACATATTCGGGAATTTACATAAAGCCCCAGCTGATGATAATTCATCACTTTTTCCCGGACTTCCTCCATTGACTCCCCTCCGGAAAATGGCTATACTATATTCAGAAAAAAAGAAAGTCAGGTATTTTTATGGAAAGAAATGAATTGTGCTGGTGTGGCAGTGGAAAAAAATACAAAAAGTGCCACCGGCTGATTGAAGATAAAATACAGTATTATCAGGATAAGGGGGATATTGTCCCGGACCGGAGTATGTTAAAAACCATTCCCCAGATTGAGGCCATCAAAAAAAGCGCCGAACTGAACACCGCTGTGCTGGATTATGTGGCCGCCCACATTCATGAGGGTATGAGCACAGAGGAAATTGACCGTCTGGTCTATGATTTTACCGTGTCCCACGGCGGTATTCCGGCCCCGCTCCACTACCAGGGGTTTCCCAAAAGCGTATGTACTTCCATCAACAATGAAATCTGTCACGGGATTCCGGACGAGTCCATCATCCTCCAGGACGGAGACATCATCAACGTGGATGTTTCCACCATTCTGGACGGTTACTTTTCAGACGCTTCCCGGATGTTTCTGATTGGAAATGTCAGCGACCGCGCAAAACGTCTGGTCCGCGTCACGGAGGAATGCGTAAAACTGGGCCTGGAGCAGGCAAAGCCCTGGAACCATCTGGGCGATATCGCCGACGCCATCAACACACACGCAAAGGCCAACGGCTATTCCGTGGTTGAGGATATCGGAGGACACGGCATCGGGCTGGAGTTCCACGAGGATCCCTGGGTCAGTTATGTATCCCCGAAGGGCAGCGAAATGCTTCTTGTACCCGGCATGATGTTCACGATTGAGCCTATGATAAACGAGGGAAGCCCCGACTTCTTTATCGACGAGGACAACGACTGGACCGTCTACACCATCGACGACGGCTTGTCCGCGCAGATTGAGTACATGGTACTTATCACGGAGGACGGCTGTGAAGTCCTGACGAAATAGATTTGGTCGGGGACGGGTACGGGCCAGCCCGTACCCTGTCTCTTATAC
>DWYV01000057.1 GCA_019118525.1 Candidatus Bariatricus faecipullorum | reverse complement strand
GACGGGTACAGGCTGGCCTGTACCCGTCCCCGGCGACATTTCTCAAACTATTCTGATTTTTTCTCCATCCCAGGGAACGTAGAGGTTCCCGTGGTAAAACCGTTTTCCTTCTTCTGTATACAGTGTTTTCCGGTCTGCCAAAGTATCCTCTTCGGTGTGGTAAAGCACCAGGTTGGGAATCCGGAACCGCTCCGCAAGGGTGCAGGCCTCTCTGACGGTGCTGTGATGAATTTCGCGGGGATGGTATTTGTCTGCATCCCGGTAGAGGCAGAAGGCCTCATGAAGCAGCCAGTGACTGTCTTTTATATAGGGAAATTCGCATTCCCGGGCCGGCTCGTCCCCGCAGCAGGAAAGGCGGATATGATTCTGGGTCTCCAGGATAAAGCCAAACTGTCTTGCCTTGGTGGACCCGGTATCGAAAAAGGTCACCCTGCATCCGGCTATCTCCCTGGTTTCGCCGGACTCCACGGGAATCAGAAGGATCCGTTCATCCAGGTACCGGGCCGTCTTCTTCCAGATGGTCAGCTCCACAATTGTCCGGATGGTCGAAACCAGACCGCTGTGACAGTATATCCGCAGCTCTCCCGGATAGTTTCCCTGGCTCATCTCATGGCCTGCCGTCCGGATAATCCAGAACAGTCCCAGCAGATGGTCCAGATGCTCATGGGTGATAAAGATGTCATGGATATCCATCACCGAAACGCCGGCGTTTTTCAGCGCCTTTAAGATTCCGTTCCCTCCACCGGTATCCACGAGAAAATACTGCCCGGCCTCTTCCAGCAGAAAGCAGGTATTAAAATATTCCGTCACATTGGCGTTTCCGGTTCCCAGCATGGTCAGCTCCATATTCCGTTCCCCCTTTCCCCGGTGTTACTGCTTCTCTACGATTTCATTTTTATTCTTGTAAATACTGCCTGCCGGCACATATCCCCGCACCATGGAAAGGGGATAAATATTCGTCTCCTTTCCTACCACACTGCCCGGATTCAGCACGGTTCCGCAGCCAACTTCCACATTATCTCCCAGCATGGCGCCAAATTTTTTCAGTCCCGTCTCAATTCCGCCTTCCGGAGTGTGAATCACTACCAGCTTCTTGTCGGATTTTACATTGGAGGTAATAGAACCGGCTCCCATATGAGACTTATATCCCAGAATAGAATCCCCTACATAATTGTAGTGGGGAACCTGCACTTTGTTAAATAAAATGACATTCTTAAGCTCTGTGGAATTGCCCACCACGGCGCCCTCGCCCACAATGGCATTCCCGCGGATAAACGCGCAGTGACGCACCTCCGCGTCCTTCCCGATAATGGCCGGCCCGTTGATGTAAGCCGTCGGGGCAATCTTTGCACTTTTTGCAACCCACACGTTTTCGCCCCGTTTTTCATAGTCCTCTTCCGGAAGCGTACTGCCCAGTTCCAGAATAAAACTGCTGATTTTCGGCAGCACTTCCCAGGGATAGGTCGCCCCTTCAAAAATATCCTTTGCAATCGTCTCCTCCAGGGTATACAGCTCCTTAACTGTCAGTTCTTTCATCTTTCTTTCCCTTCCTTCCTGTCTTTTTTGCTTTCTCTGTTTTATAAAATGCCGCCGCTTTTTCATAGCAGCCTCTTAGCTGATACTGATTCCTGAGTCCCAGCACGCCGCTGGTACGGCTTTCAATAAAATGTTCCAGCTTCACCATGTACTCTTCCTGGGTAATGTCCCCTTCCGCCACGTAGGTCAGCCCTTTCTCCCAGCTGGCCGTAAGTTCCGGATTCAGCAGGGATTTAATGGAGTTTGCCACCACGTCATAAATCATTTCCCCCAGAAGCGTAGGCGTAATGACCTGAGTCTTCTTGTTCAGAGACAGATATTTGATATGAAAAAGCTTTTTCAGTATCTCTGCCCGGGTGGCGCTGGTACCGATACCGCTTCCCTTTATCTGCGCCCGCAGTTCCTCGTCCTCAATAAGCTGTCCCGCATTTTCCATGGCCAGTATCATGGAACCGGAATTGTACCGTTTGGGCGGGGAAGTCTCCCCCTCCTTTACGGTAAACTCCCGTATCGGCAGGATTTCCCCTTTTTTCAGCTTCTGCAGGCTTTCAAAAAAGGCCGCATCCGTTTCCGGCGTCTCCCCTTCTCTGGAATCTCCTTCTTTTTCCTCATTTTTCTTTCCCTGTACCTGCGCCACTTTCAGGTAGCCTTCTTCTGCCAGCACCCGAAAGCTGGAAAAAAACTGTTCCTTCTCCCGCTCTGTGGTAATGGAGATTTTCTGGTACACCGCCGGCGGGTAAAAAATACTTAAAAACCGGCGGACTATCATATCGTAAACCCTTCTGGAAAGGGGCGCCGCTTTTGCCAGCCCCCCCAGTCCTTCCCCGGTGGGAATAATCGCATAGTGGTCCGTAATCTGGGAATCGTTCACATACCTGGTTTTCGCCAGGTTTTTATAGCTCCCGAACCCCAGAATATCCTGAAGAAACGGCTTTGCCGGCTCATATCCCATCAGACCGTTCAGGTTTCTGCTGATTTCCTTTGCCACCGCCGAAGAAAGCACCCTGGCGTCCGTCCTCGGATAGGTCACCAGCTTTTTCTCATACAGTTCCTGCACAATCCGCAGCGTCTCATCGGGGCTGATTTTCAGCCTGCGGGAGCATTCATTCTGAAGCTCCGCCAGATTATAGAGAAGGGGCGGATTCTTCTTTTCCTTTTTCCGTTCCAGAGCCGTAATTTTCGCCTCCAGCGGCGGATGCTCTTTTAAAACATCAATAAGAGCCAGCGCGTCCTTTTTCTCCCGGAAACCGTTTTCCTTATAAAGGAGCGGAGAATCCAGGTACCGGGATTCTTTTCCCGCGCGCCACTCGCCCTCAAAGGTCTGCCCTCCCAGTTCCAGATTACTGATAACCCGGTAAAACGGGGTTTTTACAAACTCCCGGATTTCCCGTTCCCGCCGGACTACCATGCCCAGCACACAGGTCATGACCCGGCCCACGGAAATTACCGTATATCTGGTATGAAGAAATCTGGAAATACTGTCCCCGTACTTCAGCGTCAGAAGTCTGGAAAAATTGATGCCCATCAGGTAGTCTTCCTTCGCCCGCAGATAGGCGGAATCCGCCAGATTATCATAGGCCGACAGATCCTTTGCCTCCCGGATACCGCGAAGAATTTCTTCCTCTGTCTGAGAGTCAATCCACACTCTTCTGCGCTCTTTCCCCTTCACGTGAGCTTCCTGCTCTACCAGCCGGTAAATGTATTCCCCCTCCCGTCCCGAGTCGGTACAGACATAAATCCGCTCCACATCTTCCCGGGTCAGAATCCCTTTTACCGTATTGAACTGCTTCTGCGCAGAAGGAATGACCTCATACTTAAATTCCTTCGGGAGAAAGGGCAGAGTCTCCAGACTCCAGCGCTTATACTTTTCGTCGTAAGCCTCCGGGTAACTCATGGTAACCAGGTGCCCTACACACCAGGTAATAATGATGTCTCCGCCTTCCATGTACCCGTCCTGCCGTTTCACGCCTGCGTGCAGCGCTTTGGCAAATTCCTGGGCCACACTTGGTTTTTCTGCTATGTATACTGTCTTACCCATATCTGTTTTTCGTAACTTCTCCCCTGTTCTGATTCGATTAAAAAATAGATTGCGCAGATACGCAATCTATTTTTTATCATACCATATTTTTGCCGGAAATCAAACCGGTTTTATCTCCGTTTCCGGAAGAAGGCACGAATCCGGCTCTTGACCGTCTCCTTTTCTTCCTCCCGGGGCGGTCTGGTCGTAATGGCCTCTTTCATGAAATACTCCTGGGAATTCACTTTCGCGGTTCCCTTGTCTTTCTTCTTATAAGTACCGTCACTTTGCAGTTCCCGCGCCTTCACATTATCCGCCAGCATAATCTTCAGCATATGGGTAAGCTGTGCCTTTATCCGCTCATCGTAGACCGGGCAGGCCACCTCCACACGCTTCTCCGTATTTCTGGTCATCATGTCGGCAGAGCCAATATACATCTTCTGAGCTGCTCCGGTACCGAAGCTGAAAATACGGGGATGCTCCAAAAACCGTCCCACAATACTGGTTACCCGGAGATTGTCCGTATATCCCGGCACGCCGGGCAGAATACAGCAGATTCCCCGGACAATCAGGTCTATCTTCACTCCCGCCCTGGACGCCTCGGACACTTTCTCAATAAAATCCACATCTGTCAGGGAATTCATCTTCATGACAACCCTGCCCGCGGATCCTTTCTTAATCTCCTCGTCAATCAGGGAAAGAATCTTCGGTTTCAGGCTGGTGGGCGACACAATCAGGTGTTCATAACTTCCATTCAGGTTGCCAATGGACATGTTTTTGAAAAACACGGTAGCGTCCATACCGATTCCCCTGTCCGCTGTAATCAGGGACACGTCCGTATACATGGCCGCTGTTTTTTCATTGTAATTTCCCGTTCCAATCTGGGTAATGTACTCAATCTCATTTTTATTGCGGTATGTTATCAGGCAGATTTTGGAGTGAACCTTGTAGCCTTCAAAGCCGTAAATCACACGGCAGCCCGCTTCCTCCAGCCGCTCGGACCAGTCAATATTGTTCTGCTCGTCAAAGCGGGCCCGCAGCTCAATCAGAACCGTAACTTCTTTTCCATTTTCCGCCGCCGCACAGAGGTACTCCACCAGCCGTGCCTTTTTCGCCAGACGGTAAATCGTAATTTTAATCGTCAGCACAGAGGGGTCATAAGCCGCCTCCTTGATAAGCCGCAAAAACGGTTCCATACTCTCATAAGGATAGGAAAGCAGCACATCCCGCTTTTTCACCTGCTTCATCACGCTGCCCTCGGTAAGATACCGGGAAGGCTGAGGCGTAAACACGTCGTCAGTCAGGGAGCGCTTCATGGAAGCCGGCACTTTGTCCACAATGGAAAAGATATAGTCCAGCTTCATGGGCATCTTGGTCCGGTAAATCTGAGCCGGTGTTATCTTAAATTTGTCACAGAAAAATTTTTCCAGGTCTTTCGCCAGGGGTTCCGCCGTCTCCAGACGGACTACCGCCATTCTTCTGCGTTTGTGCAGAGTCTCCTGCATCAGAAGCCGGAAGTCGTCGTTGATTTCCAGCGCTTCATCGTTCGGTGATACGTCTGCATTCCGGGTTACACAAATGTAGTTTTTCTCGGAAACCTCATACTTGTCAAATACGATTTCCAGATATTCCATAATCACTTTTTCCATGCGGATGTACCGGATATCATGCCCCGGAAGATACAGAATGTCTGACACAAACTGGGGCACCGGAACGATTCCCAGCATCGTAGTGTCCCCCTGCTTCAGACTTGCCACCACATAAAGTTCCTTATTCAGAAGATGGGGGAAGGGATGATTGGCATCCACAATCTGGGGAGACAGAATCGGGAGAATCTGTTCCTTAAAATATTTTTTTACAAACTTCTTCTCCTGAGGCTCCAGTTCCTTCATGGAAAGGCCGCATACCCCGTAAGGGCTCAGCAGTTTCTTTATCTCGGAATACGTTTTGTCTCTTTCCTTGTAAAGCGGGGCCACCGCCGCAAAGATGGCGTCCAGCTGCTCTTTCGGAGTCATGCCGGACCGGCTGTCAATAGCAGAATTATCCGTCTGGGCCATATCATAAAGGCTGCCCACACGAATCATAAAGAATTCATCCAGATTACTTGTAAAAATAGATACAAACTTCATTCTCTCCAGAAGAGGGACGGAAGAATCCTGGGCCTCCTGCAAAACCCGCTGGTTAAATTTCAGCCAGGAAAGTTCCCTGTTCTGGGTGTAGTTCAGCATTTCTTTTCTCATATTATTTTCCCCTGTCTTTTGTTATTCACTCTATTATAACACACTCCCGAAAGATTTCAGGTAAAATCTATGTGAAATTCCTATTTTTTATTCCCCTTTCTTCCCCTTCTTTTTTCTGCTGTCCCGTACGTCAGAACCGATACTGCCGCCGTCACGGCCTCCATCATGCAGAAGGCAACCGGTACCGAGCTTCTCCCGGCCAGCGCCCCGGCCAGCGGGCTTAGCAGCGTCATAAACACACTGTATACCATACTGCCCGCAGAAACAAACGTCGCCCGGGATTCACTGGAAAAGGCCTTCTGATTCTCTGCCTCTGTGCGAAGCACCACTGCCCCGCTTAAGCACTGCGCCGCCCCGGCACCTGCAATAATGACCGGCAGAGTACTCCCGCCGCTGATGACAACGGATACTCCGGTCAGTATTCCTCCGGTCAGATACAGAAAACGCATCGAAACTCCCTGAGTCCGGGGAGCCAGTAAAGTCCCCGTCGTTCCCAGAAGAGAAACCAGGAGAAGGGGAATGCCAAGAAATTCTGCCTTCAGTCCTGACAGCGTCAGATGCTCCTGCAAAAACATGTAGTCCACATAGACCACAGCCGACAGAAATCCGGAAAATGCCATTCTTCCGGCGACACGGGGATTTTTCCCAAGGGAACCGGCAGTCCGTCTGTAATGTTCCGCTGTCTCCCGTACTGAAAAAGACTGTCTGTCCTTTCTCCCGAATGGAGCCGCTTCTTTGAGTCCGGAGGCCACACAGATGCAGAGCGCTCCCTGAAAAGCAGAAAGCAGGTAAGCCCTCCGGTAACCCAGCCGGACTGTCACGATACTCAAAAGACTGCTGAGTGCATAGAGTGTTTCATACAGAAATTCCTGGCGGGACGAAACCCGGAGATAATTCTCCTCCTCTCCCGCTTCCAGAAGACTGTCATAAGTCAGTGCCTCCCTGGTACCGGAAACCAGGTTATAACTGACCGCATTCAGTCCCATGCCCGCCAGAATCAGCAGGAAACTGCCAGGCAGAACCATCAGCACAGAAGAACAGGCCGACACAAGCCCGGCCAGCATCAGCGTATTTTTCCTTCCAATCGTGTCAGACACCATGCCGCTTGGAATCTCAAAGCACATGCTGACCAGATGGAAAACACCTTCCGCAATTCCTGCCTGGGCAATGGAAAAACCTCTCTGCAGAAGGAAAAAGACCCACACTGCATCTACAATTTTTAGTCCGCTTACTGTTTCATAGAAATATAATCTGGAAATCTGTTTCTTGATGTTCATCGCATTATCCCTCACTGTTTTTTAGAATAATGCCCATTTACAGAAATTAGATCTGACTGTTAAAAATGGGCGCACTGATAGCCTGAACATCCGAAGCATAACCGTTCTGGATTCGCAGAAAAATCATTTTCCAGCCCATCTGTCCGCCCTCCTTTTCGAATTGTTTTCTTCCCCTATTTCTTCTCAATATATCCTTTTGCCACCAGCGTCTCGGCACAGAGAATGGCGCCGCCGGCCGCCCCGCGTACGGTATTATGGGACAGTCCTACAAATTTCCAGTCGAAAAGAACGTCCTCCCGAAGGCGGCCCACCGTAATGCCCATGCCCTTCTCATAATCCACATCCAGTTTTACCTGGGGACGGTCGTCTTCCTCCATATACCGGATAAACTGCTTCGGCGCACTGGGAAGTTCCAGTTCCTGGGGCAGTCCTTTGAACTCCTGCAGCTTTTCAATCAGCTCTTCCTTTGTGGGACTCTTGGCAAAATTCACGAACACGGCCGCCGTATGTCCATTGAGCACCGGTACCCGGATACACTGGGTCGTAATCACCGGTTCCTTCGCTTTCACAATCTGCCCGTTTTCGACTCTTCCCCAGATACGCAGCGGTTCCTGCTCGCTTTTTTCCTCTTCCCCGCCAATATAGGGGATGATATTTTCCACCATTTCCGGCCAGTCCTGGAAGGTTTTTCCGGCCCCGGAAATAGCCTGATAGGTCGTCGCCACCACTTCGGTCGGCTCATACTCCATCCAGGCAGTCAGCACCGGTGCATAGCTCTGAATCGAGCAGTTGGGCTTTACTGCCACAAAGCCCCGTGTAGTTCCCAGGCGTTTTCTCTGGTCTGCAATCACATCAAAGTGCTGGGGATTTATCTCCGGAATCACCATGGGCACGTCCGGCGTCCAGCGGTGGGCGCTGTTGTTGGAGACAACCGGTGTTTCCGTCTTCGCGTAAGCGTCCTCAACGGCCCGGATTTCTTCCTTGGTCATATCTACGGCACTGAAGACAAAATCCACGGTCTCTGCCACGGTTTCCACTTCATTTACGTTATGTACTACCAGCTTCTTTACCGCCTCCGGCATGGGTGTGTCCATCTTCCACCGTTTTCCTACGGCTTCCTCATATGTCTTTCCTGCGGAACGGGCGCTGGCAGCCACCGTAACCACTTCAAACCAGGGATGGTTTTCCAGCAGTGCGATAAACCGCTGTCCTACCATTCCGGTAGCTCCCAGAATCCCTACCCGTAATTTTTCTTTCATGTCTGTTCCTCGCTTTCTTCCCTCTGTTTTATGCGTTCTGCTCCTCCAGGTATTCCCTGCATTTCTGAATCACCTGTTTCATGGCCTCCGGTCCGGGAGCGCCAACTGTATTGCGCTTCTGTACGCAGGTTTCCATGCTGACCGCATCGTAAATATCCTCCTCAAACACCGGAGAAATGGCTTTATATTCTTCCATGGTCAAATCGTCCAGGGCCTTGTTTTTCTCAATGCAGTACAGGACCAGTCTGCCGATAATGCCGTGAGCGTCCCGGAAGGGTACGCCGTGATTTACCAGATAATCCGCCGCGTCAGTGGCATTGGTAAAGCCGTGGCGGCAGCTCTCCAGCATTCGTTCCTTCTGGAACTTCATGGTGGAAAGCATTCCGGTAAAGAGCGCCAGACAGCCTTTCACAGTATCCAGGGCGTCAAAGACCATCTCTTTATCTTCCTGCATGTCTTTGTTGTAGGCCAGGGGAATGCCCTTCATGGTTGTGAGCATCCCCATCAGGGCCCCGTAAACACGGCCCGTCTTTCCCCGAATCAGCTCTGCGATATCCGGGTTCTTTTTCTGAGGCATAATACTGCTGCCCGTGCTGTATCCGTCGTCAATCTCTACAAACTGGTATTCATTGGAATTCCAGATAATAATCTCTTCGCAGAACCGGCTTAAGTGCATCATCGTGGTGGACAGGGCACTGAGCAGTTCTATCAGATAATCCCGGTCGGAAACTCCGTCCATGCTGTTCAGCGTGGGACCGTCGAATCCGAGAAGTTCTGCCGTATAGTCCCGGTCCAGAGGATACGTGGTTCCTGCCAGGGCTCCGGAGCCCAGCGGGCAGGTGTTCATCCGCTTCCGGATATCGGCAAACCGGGAGTTATCCCGGCGAAACATTTCAAAATAAGCGCCCAGATGATGGGCAAGCGTTACCGGCTGGGCTTTCTGCAGATGGGTAAACCCGGGCATGATGGTTTCTGTATGTTTTTCCATCAGCTTCAGAAGTTCTGTAAGCAGCTCCCGCACCAGGCTCTGCAGTTCCTCTGTCTCACTGCGGATATAAAGCTTCATGTCCAGGGCCACCTGGTCATTCCGGCTCCGGCCGGTGTGCAGCTTCTTTCCGGCCTCTCCAATCCGGTCCGTAAGCACGGATTCCACAAAACTGTGAATATCTTCATATTCTCCGGTGATTTCCTGCTTTCCGTTTTCAATATCTTCCAGAATGCCGTTTAAGCCTTCTGTAATTTCCTTTGTCTCTTCCTCCGTCAGAATTCCCTGCTTCCCCAGCATTTTTACATGGGCAAGGCTCCCCCGGATATCCTGGGCATAGAGTCTCCTGTCAAAGGACAGGGATGCATTAAAGCGGTATACCAGTTCATCTGTCTTTCTGGTAAACCGTCCGCCCCATAACTGTGCCATACTGTTTCCTCTTTTCTCTTGTTTCTGCTTTTTCGTTTTAGTGTACCACAGAAGGGGACTCTCTGTAAAGGTTTTCCCTCTCCCTTTTCGAGTAGATACATCCGCAGTAGTCCTGCCGGTACAGTCCGTACTCCCGGGAGAGTTCCACGGAACGCCGGTAACCGTCTTTCTTTTTAAAGTCCGATACCAGGTAGGGAACCTGGTAAATCTCTGCCAGCTCCAGCCCTGTCTCATTCAGCTTCTGCGCGTTTTTCATGGGGCTGATACTGAGAGTAGTGGTAAAATAGTCAAACCCTCCTTCTGCCGCCCTCCGGGCCGTCTCCTCCAGCCGGAGTCTGTAGCACCGGAAACACCGTTCTCCGCCCTCCCGGACGTTCTCCAGTCCCCGGGCCATCTCGTAAAACCGTTCCTTTTCGTAGCGTCCTTCTACAAAAGAGACCGGATATCTGGTCTGCAGTTCCCCGGCAAACCTTCTCTGCTCTTCCACCCGTTTCCCATATTCTTCCTCCGGCCAGATATTGGGATTATAGTAAAACACGGTAATCCGGAAATACTTCGACAGATATTCCAGTACATAGCTGCTGCATGGCGCACAGCAGCTGTGCAGCAGCAGACGGGGAACCTTCCCGGTCCTTTCCAGTTCCTCCAGAATCTTATCCAGTTCTTTCTGATAATTTATCCTCATGGCTGTCCGTCCTCTCCTGCGGCATGTCCCCTCTTCCTTTTACATACCTGCATGCTGTGTTTTATTATACGCCTCTGTCCTTTTTTTCTGCAAGCGTCCGGGAACACTTTTTCCGGTTTTTCATACTGTATTGTATAGAAAGCTGACGGCGCCGGGGTTTTCGGAGCCGGGCAGTCAGGAGGAACGGTTATGGAACCCATTCTGGAATTAAAACATATTTTCTATGCCTATCATACCCCAGACGGGGAAACCCGGGCCCTGGAGGATATTTCCTTTTCGGTAAGGGAAGGAGAATTTATCGCCATCGTCGGGCCCTCCGGCTGTGGGAAATCCACTCTGCTGCACCTGATTTTCGGCCTGCTGGAACCGGAGCAGGGGCAGATAAACATCCGGGGCAGCTCCCGGAAGGACAGCTCTGTCCGGATTGGCTACATGCTCCAGAAGGATGAACTGCTGAACTGGCGCAGTGTATACCACAATATACTGCTGGGGCTGGAAATCCAGCACCGGCTGAATCCCCGTACCCGGGAACGGGCAAAAGAACTTCTGAAAACCTATGGTCTGGAGCAGTTCGCTTCTTCCCGGCCTTCGGAGCTTTCCGGCGGAATGCGTCAGCGCGCCGCCCTTATCCGGACCCTGGTTCTGGAACCGGACATTCTGCTTCTGGATGAACCCTTTTCTGCCCTGGATTACCAGACCCGGCTGAATACGGGAAATGACATCGGCCAGATTATCCGGAAAGAAAAAAAGACCGCCATACTGGTGACCCACGATATTTCCGAGGCGGTCAGCCTTGCGGACCGGATTCTGGTCTTTTCCAGCCGTCCCGCCGCCCTCAGCCAGACCGTCACGGTTTCCTTTGCCTCCGGGGAAACTTCCCCTCTCAGGCGCCGCAATGACCCGGAATTCAAAACCTGGTTTAATCTTATCTGGAAGGAGCTGAATCCTGATGCATGAACCGTCCAGCGGACAGCTCCGTTATCTGCATAAGCAGAAACGGCAGCGATACACGGTCCTCTTTTTCCGGACCGCCATTTTACTTGTTTTTCTTTTTCTGTGGGAATTTACCGCCCGTACCGGAATCATTGATTCCTTTATTTTCAGCAGTCCGACCCAGATTGCACGCTGTTTCTGGGGTATGGTACTGGATAAAAGTATCTTTCTGCACCTGGGCATAACTCTTTACGAAACCCTGGCCAGTTTTCTTCTGGTAACTTTTCTGGGTGTGCTTTTTGCGGTATTTCTCTGGATGTGGCCCCGGTTTTCGGAAATTGTGGACCCCTACCTGGTAGTACTGAACAGCCTGCCAAAATCCGCCCTGGCCCCGCTTCTTATCGTATGGCTTGGAGCGAACCAGAAAACGATTATTGTGGCCGGAATGTCCGTGGCCATTTTCGGAAGCATTCTGAACCTTTATACCAGCTTTACCTCTGTGGACCCGGAAAAGATTACCCTGGTCTATACCCTGGGCGGCAGACGTCTCCATGCGCTGACCAAAGTCGTACTGCCGGGCAATGTTCCTGCCATTATCAGCAATATGAAGGTCAACATCGGATTATGCCTGGTAGGCGTGGTAATCGGGGAGTTCATCGGCGGCCGCCAGGGTCTGGGCTACCTGATTATTTACGGCAGTCAGGTGTTCAAACTTGACTGGCTGCTGATGTCGATTGTACTGCTGTGCATGATGGCAATGGCACTGTACGCGGTGATTGGAGCGGTGGAAAAACTGTATAAAAAAAGATACTAGCCGGAACCGGAAAGCTTCCTTGCTTTTTTCTGTCACTTCACTATAATAAAGGAAAAGAAGGCTGTGAAAAGGGAGGGATATATATGGAACGGTCTGTCCGGCTGTGGAACCGGTTCTTTTTTGTCACCGGTATGATTCTGCTTGGCAGTGAAGCAGGAAAGCAGCTTCTTCTGACCTTTTCTGTGGGAAAGGGGCACTATCTCTGGTGGTACTTTCCTTTTCAGCTTTGCAGCATCCCCATGTATCTTCTCCCGCTTCTGCCTTTCCTGAAAGGGGAAAAGCGGCGCTGTGTGCTGGCTTTCCTTTCTACATTTACCCTGCTGGGAGCCATGGCGGTTTTTCTGGATACCAGCGGCATGCACTATGCACTTTCCATACTGACCGTCCACTCCTACCTCTGGCATGTTGTGCTGATTCTTTCCGGGCTGGCCGCCGGTTTCTGCCTGGTCCGGGAATCCGGCCGGGGACGGGTACCGGCCAGCAGGTACCCGTCCCCGTTCACACAAAATGCCCGCCTTTCCTGGCGGACATTTCTGCATGCGGCTCTGCTCTACGGCCTGCTCTGCCTTGCGGCCACGGTACTGAATCTTACTCTTTCCCGCTTCGGCATCATCAATATGTTTTATATCAGTCCCCGGCTTCCCATGGAACAGATTGTCTTCCGGCACATTGCCCGTATCTGGGGAAACGGGGCCGGAATCCTTTCCTATGTGGCATCCACTTTTCTGGGCAGTGCCATCCTTTACGCGCTCTGGCGGCTGCTGTTCCGGCATTTAGCAGAACACCCGCAGGATATCCGGAGCCGGAGCTGATGCCATCCATACAATAGCTGTAATCATCAGGGCAATTATCAGGATGACCTGGACTCCCAGGAAGAGAATGCAGGCAGTACGGAAGGTCTGCATCTCTTTTTTCAGCAGATAGCGCCCGGCCAGATAAACCGTATCCATCAGTGCCCCGCCCGCCATGATACAAGGAATCTCAATCTGGAGATTCTGCAGCTGCTGGATTCCGTATTCTGCCAGCACCGTCCCAATCTGCCAGAAGATAACGGCAGTGCAGGCATACAGCAGGATAGCGTCTACAAATACACCCCACCCCAGTACGGCGTCCACCATTTCCTCCCGGAGAGCCCGCTCTCTCTTTTCGAAAAGCCTTCCTTCTTTCAGATACTCTCCCGAAGGTTTCCGCTCTTCTTTTACCCGGTATTCTTTTTTCAGCGCCTCTGCCTTTCTGCGGCACTGGGGACAGTGTTCCAGATGTGCCTCCAGTTCTTTTGCAGTTTCTTCTCTGCACAAGCCTTCCAGATAAAGCGGAAGTAAATCTTCTGCCACGGTACATTTCATTTTTTTCTGTCCCCTTTCTCTGTCTGCTTCTGTATCATTTCCTTTGCCCGGTAATAGGTGACCCGGGCCCAGATTTCCTGCCTGTCAAATATTTCCGCGATTTCTTTAAACCGGAGTTCTCCAAACACCCGGAGCATAAAAACTTCTTTATAAGGTTCCTTTATCCGGTGAAGGATTTTGTGAAGCTCCATGGCCGTCAGGGAGTCCACCACGTCCTCCTCCGGATTTTCCCCGGAAACCACAAGGATCTCCTGGTCCGCCAGCGCGGAGGGGGGACTTTTTTTCTGCCGTTCATAATAGGAAAACCAGGTATTCTTGGCTATCTGACAGAGCCAGACGGAGAATTTGCAGGTACCCCGGAAGCTGTCGATGGACGCATAGGCCCGGGTAAAAGTTTCCTGGGTCAGTTCCTCCGCTATCTGCTCGTCATGGCAGAGTTTCAGAAGGAAACGATAGACGTCCTGCAAATAAGTTCTGTATATCTCTTCAAAATCCATGGTTTCCTCCTGGTCTGTCTCCGCCTGGGGTGTCCTGCTCCCTGGGGCAGAGGGCTCTTCTTTTAGTTCTCTGTCATCCGTCCTTCCCGCAGGATGCACGTCCGGTCTGCCTGCCTGGCAAGCTGCGGATTATGGGTTACCATAATAATGGTTTTCCCCATGATTTCATGTATCTCTTTCAGCATACCGGCCACCAGTCCGGCAGATTTTTCGTCCAGATTTCCGGTGGGCTCGTCCGCCAGAACCAGGGCCGGATTATTTATCAGGGCCCGGCAGATGGCCACCCGCTGTTTTTCTCCGCCGGAGAGCTCGTAAGGTGCTTTTCCAAGCAGGTCCTTCTGCAGGCCGAACCGTTCTCCCAGGCGGAACGCCTGCTCTTTCAGCCCGTCACCCTTCCGTTTGTCCAAAAGCCCCGGAAGGATAATATTGTGCAGGGCGGAAAGGCTGTCCAGCAGCTGAAAATCCTGATACACAAAACCGATGTCCCGGCGCCGGATATCCGCCAGTTCCTCTTCCCAGAGGTCTCCGGTATCCCTGCCCTGGAAAAATACCGTTCCTTCCGTGGGCCGAAGGGTCAGGCCCAGGATACGGAGGAGGGTCGTTTTCCCTCCGCCCGAGCGGCCCATTACGGCCACGTATTCTCCCTGTTTCACGGCCAGACTGCATCCCTGCAGGACTTCCACTGTCCATCCGTTTCCTTTCCGGCTCTCTCCGGTTTCATAACACTTTTTCAGATTTCTTGCTTCTATTATTGTATCGGTTTTTCTCACAGACTGCCACCCCTCTTTCTGGTTTCTTTTCCTGCTTTTTTCAGTTTCTGATACAAGGCTGCCGCAAATACAGTCTGAACCAGTATCCAGACCGCTGTGATTCCCGCCGCATATCCGGCAAACGAAAGCAGTTCTTTTCCGGTATACATCCGGAGGCGGACGGTTTCCGCGGCCCGCCAGCCCCAGAGCAGGAGGGCCGGTCCCAGGGAAAGCAGGAAAAAGGGCCGAATTTCCCGTCTCAGCAGTTTTCTCCCGGCTTTTTCTCTCATACCGGTCTGTCTAAGGAGCCGGTAGCGCTCTTCCATTTCCTGATATTCAAAGACATATTTCAGGGAAAGCACCTGGATGGAGCATACGGCCAGCAGCGCCAGTCCGAATCCGCTGATACTGTCTTCCAGCAGGCGCTCTGTCCGCACATCATCCATACTCTGCCGGCTGTCATAATAGGGCTGGATGTCAGAATCCCACCTGGAGTCCGCGCGGTGCCTCCGGGCAAATTCTTCCAGAACTGTCTTTACTTTTTCTCTGTGTTCTTCTCCGGTGCGGATAAGAATCAGCCGGGTGGGGCCTTCCGGGAAAAGTCCGGCAAAATACTGGTCGGAAAAGACCACCAGATTCTCCTGCATGCCCCGTCCGAACATGCCCGTCAGTATCCGGGTTTCCTCGCTCTTTACCCTGCGGGGCGGGTAATATCTGGCCCGGTCCACAAAGTCATAATATTCCAGCGGCTGTCCGATACGCAGATATGGGGTTTTCTTGTGCAGGTACCAGTCCAGGGGATGGGCGCGGACAGCGGCGTCCTGCTGATAGACAATGTGGATTTCCTCCCCTTCCGGTTCCGTTTCTGTCGGCGGCAGACCTGCATTCTGGCAGAGTTTCCGGTAAGTGGACCAGGAAATCCCCACGTGCTGGCCCTGGGGCCACATAACGTCCATAAAGGCGTTGGTCGCTGCGTCTTTCCAGTCGTACGCATCTCCCTGCACACTGGTAACCCGGACCATGGGAACGTCCAGGATTTCTGCCTCCTCTTCCAGACTCTGGAACAGCGGCATATCTTCCGGGTAGGCCATGCAGACGAAATCATAAGGATATAAGGTTTCCGCCGACCCTGCGGTCAGGGAGGAGGCGAGCCGGTTCCCAAAAAGGCCCAGCGCCAGAAAATGTACGGCCAGCAGGATGGCGATACAGCCGAAGGAGCGGCGGTAATGAAAGGTAAACGGAATCGAGGCCAGCAGCCGCTCTGCGGTCAGTGTTTTCCCGATTTTTTCTTTTCCGGCGATAAGCCGGGCGCCGTTTGCGGCCAGCAGAAGTCCTGCGCCGGCCGCTTCCAGAAAGAGAAGGCCCAGTCCTTCTGCCCAGGTCCGTTTATGGAAGAGGAAAAGTCCCATTCCCAGAAAAAGCGCTCCTGCCGCGGCGCCTATCAGAATGGTCTTTCTTCCCGGCACCGGTTCTCTTTTGGGCCGTTCTTCTCTGGCCGTGCTGTCTTTTTCCTCAAACAGACCGCCGCTTACCGCAAGAGAAAGCAGGGTCGCGGCCAGAAACAGGACCATGCTTTTTCCATATACGGCAGGGCCCGGCAGAAAGGTGCTTTCCGTTCCCTCGAACCTTTGTCCAGCCAGAGCAAGCAGGAGGATTCCGGGAATCCAGCCGGCCGGGAGGGAGACCAGGACGCAGATTCCATACTCTGCCGCCCGTATCCGGCTCCGGAGCTGTTTTCTTGCTCCCAGTCTGGCCAGCAGCTGTTCCTGGGCGCTTCGCAGTCTGCGCCAGCCGGAAAAGGCAAACACCATCAGCACCATGTGAATGACTGCCAGTATCTGTAAGGCCTCCTTCATGATTTCCTGAAGACCTTTTCCCAGAAACAGCAGTTCCTCTGTGTGGATAATCTGAAGTGCCTCATTAAGCCCCAGTACCGTAAACAGATAGAAAGAGGAGAAACTGCCGCAGATAAGAAGGAGCAGCCAGCTCTTTTTTTCTTTTCCGGCACTTTCCAGAAATACCCGGTACAAAAGGGGCGGATAGTGGCCCGGAAAGCGGAGTCTTTCTTTCCGTTCTTTCTGCCTGGCATTTTCTTCCGCCTCCAGTTTTGTACTGCGCCCGGTAAATTCTTCGAACTGCTCCAGGTACCGGTTTACCATGAAATTGATAAGAGTGGTAAGCAGCAGGAGGAAGAATGCCGCCGTGGCGGTTCCGGCGGCAAATGAAAAGATACCGGCCATGTATCCCCATACCAGAATATTGACGCTTTTTTCCAAACGGTCCGTGTTCTTTCCCATCACAAACAGCACTGCCCGGATTCCGGACAGCAGGCAGGCCAGCGCTCCCGGCAGCAGAAACAGGTACAGAGGATAAAGTCCCACATCGCCGCCGGAGAATGTTTCCGGGCCTCCTGCTTCTGCCGTGGCCAGATAGAATTCCAGAATCGTATAACTCTTCCCTTTCAGGCTTACCCAGGGCAGAAGCAGGGTCAGAAACTGTACCGCGGAAAGAATCAGGCTTAGCAGTTTCATCTTTCGTTTCTTTTTCTCTGTCCGCCTAAAAAATCCCCCTCTCCACGCTCTTTCTTATAAGACCGCAAAAAGGGGATTTCGTTACAGTTCTTTTTCAGTTTCAGACTGTTTTTTTACAGAAGATTTTCGTAGAGCTCCCGGTCCATGTCTTTAAATACGTTAAACACAATCCGTTCAAAGTCCTGACTGTGCTTCTCCAGGAATCCGGTCACCGTATCCAGTGCGATTTCTGCCGCCCGGTCGTTTGGAAAATGAAATTCTCCCGTACTGATACAGCAGAAAGCCACGGAACGGATCCGGTGCTCCACACAGCAGTTCAGCACACTCCGGTAGCAGTTTTCCAGGTCCTGCTCCAGCCCCGGGGTCAGCCTTCCTCCCACAATGGGGCCCACCGTGTGAATGACATAGTCCGCAGGAAGGTTATATCCTTCTGTCAGGACGGCCTGTCCGGTCGGCTCTTCATAGTCCCTGCCGCGCTCTCGCCTTTTCTGATTCATGTACCGGCTGCAGGCTTCCCGCAGCTCGATTCCGGCCGCGCTGTGTATCGCATTGTCAATGCACCCGTGGCAGGGCACAAAACAGCCCAGCATCTGGGAATTGGCCGCATTGACAATGGCTCCCACCTGAAGCCTGGTAATATCTCCCTGCCAGAGGGATATCCGGTCTGCCAAAGGACGTTCGCTTCCGTACTGCTCCTTCACGGAAGGAATCTCCTGCAGCGTCACAATTCCTTTTTCCCTTGCCTCTTCCTGCAGGAATTCATCCTGCATCCGCAGGACATCCTCATCCATGGCTCCCGGCATCCGGATGTTCATGAGAGAACGCAGCACCATTCTCTTTTCCTGCCAGTCGTCTCCCACTTCCAGATTCCGGTACCTTCCCGAATCTTCCTTAAATTTTTCCAGAAGATAATCCAGTCGTTCCTCCTGTCTGCTCATAAATTCCTCCTTTGGCCTCCCTGGGGACGGGTACGGACCGGCTTGTACCCGTCCCCGACTACAATTCAAAAACAATTCTGATAACTAGTAAGCCCGTATCTGTTCGTCATCGTCAGTGGTATCTTCTACGTTCCGGATTTCTACTTCATAGGAAACGCTGTCGCTAACGTGTACCTGGACACGGTCTCCGGCCCGGTGGCCGAAGATGGCTTTCCCGAGGGGCGACTCGGTGCTGATATGTCCTTCCAGGGAATTTCCCCGGATGGAGGTTACCAGTTTGTAGGTCTCTTCCTCATCCTCGTCGGGGAAGTAAACGGTAACCCGGTTGTTGATTCCTGCCACTCCTGCCTCTGATTTGTCGGAAACGATAACCGCCGTTTTGAGAACCCGCTCCAGATACCGGATACGGCTCTCGTTCCGGTTTTTGTCTTTTTTGGCCGCCTGATATTCAAAGTTTTCGCTGAGATCGCCCTGGGCCCGGGCTTCTTTTACTGCCTCAATGGCCTCTTTGCGCACTACCAGCTTCCGGTACTCTATCTCTTCCTGAATCTTTTTTACATCGTTTTCTGTCAGCTTCTCCCGCATTTCTTTCTTCCTCTCTGTCTTCTGCCTTTCATGGACCTGCATGCCGTCTCACGGCCTCCGGCCCTCCGTCCGGTCAGGGGCTAGAAAAAAACTCTCCGGATGTCATTGTACATGACAAATACCATAAGTCCCAGAAGCAGTACCATTCCTGCCAGGTGTACGTACCCTTCTTTCTCCGGAGGAACCCGTTTTCCTCTCACCAGTTCCACCAGAAGGAACACCAGTCTGGCCCCGTCCAGTGCCGGGATGGGCAGCAGATTCATCACGCCCAGGTTGGCGGAAAGCAGAATGGTCAGCCGCAGCAGATTGATGATTATCAGGGCTGCCCCGCCGGACCGGCTGACCTCATAGGTCGTATTCACGGTATCCACCACACCCACCGGGCCGGAAAGCTGGTCCACTCCTATCTGGCCGGTAATCAGCTGTCCCAGACTTTCTACTGTCATCTCTATCCAGTATTTTACTTCATATACGCTGTACCCCAGCGTCTGCAGGATGTTTCCCCGGGTATACCCGGAGCTTTGAAATCCGTAATACCATCCGCCGTCCTCTGCCTGCCGTGGCTCCAGGGACACGGTAAACGTCTCACCGTCCCGCACTATGGTAAATTCCGTTCTCTCTCCGGGGTGAAACTGATTATACATCTGAATTTCCCGGAACAGCCGTACGGAGTCTCCCTGCACCGCTGTAATCCGGTCCCCTGCCTGCAGTCCTGCGTCTTCCGCGGCAGAGTTTTCCGTCACTGCGCTCAGCACGGTACTGTCGTACCCCACCCAGCTTACAAATACCAGAGAGCAGAGAAAGGCCAGGATAAAATTAAACACCGGGCCTGCCGCAATTACGGTAATCCGCCGCAGAGGGGACTTGCTGTTAAAGCTTCCCTCCCTCTGGTCATCCTCTTCGTCTTCCCCCATCATACAGGCACCCCCGATTGGAAGGAGCTTCAGACAGTAGTCCGTATTCCCTATTTTTTTATGCACCAGGGTAGGTCCCATTCCAATCCAGAACTCATCCACATTGATTCCATTTATCCGGGCCAGGGCGAAATGTCCCAGTTCATGGAAAAAAATGATGAAACCAAAAATCAGTATTGCCAGTACGATTCCCATGCGTTACCTCCTGCTTTTTATTCTTTCATATGTAGCCGCCTCGGCTTCCAGAATCTCATCCACATCCGGATTTTCCACCACCTTATGGGCTCTCATACAGTCCTCGATAATCTCTGTGATTTCCAGGAATTTTATCTCATGATTCAAAAACTGGCTCACCGCCAGCTCATTTGCCGCATTAAACACCGTAGGAAGGGTTCCGCCCCTCTTTCCCGCCTCATAGGCCAGCCGAAGGGCATAAAACGTATCCATATCCGGTTTCTCAAAATCCAGGTGTCCCAGCTTCCAGAAATCCACCCGTTCTCCCGGCAGATACTTCCGCTCCGGATAGAACAGGGCATACTGAATGGGAAGCTTCATATCCGGCGTCCCCAGCTGGGCTATCACAGCCCCGTCCACGAACTCTACCATGGAATGCACCACACTCTGGGGCTGTACCACCACCTGCACATCGTCAATGTCCACGCCGAAAAGCCACCGGGCCTCCATGACCTCCAGGCCCTTGTTTACCATGGTGGCCGAATCAATAGTGATTTTCTTTCCCATACTCCAGTTGGGGTGCTTCAGGGCGTCCTCCACCCGGATTTCCATCAGGTCTTCCTGCTTTTTGCCCCGGAACGGACCGCCGGAAGCAGTGAGCCAGATTTTCTTAAGTTCTCCGGCATGGCTTCCCTGCAGAGCCTGAAAAATGGCGCTGTGCTCGCTGTCAACGGGCAGAATCTTCACGCCCCGTTCCCGAGCCATGGGCATTATCAGATGCCCCGCTGTTACCAGGGTTTCCTTGTTGGCCAGGGCAATGTCCTTCCCGGCCTCAATCGCGGCAATCGTGGGCCGGATTCCTATCATGCCGACAATCGCCGTCACCAGAATCTCGCTCTCTTCCAGAACCGCCAGTTCCAGCAGGCCTTCCATTCCACTGCCAATCTTTATGTCCATATCTTTTACGGACTCCCGAAGCTTCCGGGCCTTTTCCTCGTCCCAGAGAACGGCCATTTTCGGCTTAAACTCCCGAATCTGCTCTTCCAGAAGGTCTGCACTCCTGCCTGCGGCAAGGCCCACGACCCTAAGCCCCGGCGTCTCCCGGACCACTTCCAGCGTCTGGGTTCCGATGGATCCGGTAGAGCCCAGTACGGTAATGTTCTTCATGTTCTGTTTCCTCCTTTGGGGACGGGTACGGGCCGGCCTGTACCCGTCCCCGTATACAATTCAAAAACAATTCACGCAATTGCAAGAGCCAGATAATAGATTGCCGGCGCTGTGAAAATTACGCTGTCAAACCGGTCCAGAATTCCTCCGTGACCGGGAATCAGTTTTCCATAATCCTTGATTTCATGATTCCGCTTTATGGCGGACGCCGCCAGGTCTCCTACCATGGAAATCATGCCGCCCACAAAACAAATCAGGGCATAGGCCGCCGGGGAAGCGGAAACGCCGCCCCATCTGCTGATGGCAAGGGCATAGAGAGCTCCCAGAAGGGCCGCTCCCAGAAGGCCGCCCACCGCCCCTTCCACTGATTTTTTCGGGCTCAGCTTCGGCGCCATCTTATGCTTTCCGATGAGCACGCCCACGCAGTAGGCACAGGTATCGCACCCCCAGGAGCACAAAAATACCAGCCCCACCAGGAAAAGGCCGTCCTCCAGAAGCCGGGTCTGATAAATATAGGACAGCATAACTGCCACATAAAACAGGGCAAAAAAGCTCATCACAATCTGTTCGGTCCCGTACGCCGGAAACGAAAACACATATACTGCCATCAGAACCACCAGGAAAAGAATAACCAGAAACAGGATATCTTCCTTCCGGTCCGCCCGCAGCAGAAAATAGTATACTGCTGCCGCCAGATAGCTTACAATACCCGGCAGCTTTTTCCCGACTTTTACAACCTGGCAAAGTTCCATCATTCCGATAAGACTGATGGCCAGCAGGGTGACAAACAGCACGTCTCCCCCAAGGCAGATGGTGACAAAAGCAATAATCACCAGCAGAATACCGCTGAGAAGTCTGGTTTTGAACATCACTTACTCCTCCTTTATCTTACCGTAACGTCTGTCTCTGTTATTATATTGCAAAATGGCCTTTTCTAATTCTTCTTTTGAAAAATCCGGCCAGGGAACATCCGTAAAATAGAACTCCGTGTAGGCCAGCTGCCATAAAAGATAGTTGGAAAGCCTGAGTTCCCCGCTGGTGCGGATTAAAAGATCCGGATCAGGAATTCCAGCCGTATCCAGATAGGAGGAGAACAGTTCCTCCGTCACATCCTCCGGCTCCAGCTTTCCGTCCCGGCAGTCCTGCATCATCTTCCGCATGGCCCGGACCATCTCGTCCCGGCTTCCATAATTGATGGCAATCTGGAAATTCAGTCCGTCGTTGTTTTTCGACGCCTCTTCCAGTTCCAGGATACGGGTCCGGATATGCTCATCCAGCCGGGTAATATCACCAATCACCCGCACCTTCATTCTGTTTTTCTCCGCCGTCTTCAGACAAGTTTTCATATAATTACGCAGAAGCGTCATCAGTGCGTCTACTTCACTTTGCGGACGGTTCCAGTTCTCTGTGGAAAAAGCATACACCGTCAGGTATTTCACTCCCATCTTATAGGCAGTTTCGCATATTTTCTCCACATTCTTGCTTCCCTGGGCGTGGCCGTAATTCCGGGGCATGCCCTTCGCCTTTGCCCAGCGGCCGTTTCCATCCAGAATAATCGCAATATGCTGTGGTACGTTCATTCTCTTACCCCTCTCCCGGCAGCTTTCCCCTGGGCGGACCTTCCTTCGGAAATTCCTCCGCGCCAGAAGAAAAGGGGACAGCGGTAACTCGCCGTCCCCCTGCGCTTTATTTCGTTTATACGGTCATTACTTCTTTTGATTTTGCTTCCACGGACTTATCCACCTCTTTGATGAATTTATCCGTCAGTTTCTGCAGCTCATCTTCCATGTCCTTGATTTCGTCCTCAGAGATGTCGCTGCCTTTCAGCTTTTTCAGCATATCGTTGCCATCCCGGCGGATATTGCGGACAGCCACCTTGGCCGCCTCTCCTTTTTTCTTTACATCCTTAACGAGCTGCTTTCTGCGCTCCTCCGTCAGCTCCGGAAATACCAGCCGGATAACCGTTCCGTCGTTTGTAGGATTGATACCGATATCGGACGTCTGAATGGCTTTCTCAATCTCACGAATCAATTTTTTCTCCCAGGGCTGAATCTGAATCATCCGCGGTTCCGGAACAGAGATGTTCGCCACCTGCTGAATCGGCGTCTGGGCCCCGTAATAGTCTACCGTAAGTCTGTTCAGAATATTAGGATTGGCACGTCCGGCACGTATGGTAGCCAGTTCCCCTTCCAGACTGTTCATGGTTTTCTTCATCTTTTCCTCGTAAACATTCAGTTTTTCATGCATAATCCTCTTCCTCCTCTATCTCCAGGCGTCCTATACCGTAACTTTCGTACCGGTAAACGTACCGCTCATGGTCTCTGCAATGCTGTTCTTCTCATTCAGGCCAAACACCAGCATGGGGAGCTTCTGTTCCATGCACAGAATGGATGCCGTCAGGTCCACTGCCGCCAGTTTTTTGTCAATGACTTCCTGAATAGAAATCTCATCATACTTTTTCGCGTCCGGATTCACCTTTGGGTCACTGTCATAGATACCGTCGATGGCTTTTGCCAGCAGCATGGCGTCCGCCTCAATCTCAATGGCGCGCAGAACAGCGCCGGTATCGGTAGAAAAATACGGATGCCCCGTGCCGCCTGCGAAAAATATCACTTTTCCTGCCTCCAGGGCTTCCACTGCCCGGTCTTTGGAAAACAGTGTGGTAAATGCTCCGCACACAAAGGGGGTGAATACTTCGGTCTTCATTCCGGCATACCGGAAAATATCAGACACATAGATGCAGTTCATCACTGTGGCCAGCATTCCTATCTGATCGGCCTTCACCCGGTCAATCGTCTCACTGGTCCGCCCTCTCCAGAAATTTCCGCCTCCGGTCACGATGGCCACCTGGATTCCCTGGTCTACAATCTGCTTCACCTGCCGGGCCACATCCAGGCACACTGCCTCGTCGAATCCCGTTTTTTTCTCTCCCGCAAGGGCTTCTCCGCTCAGTTTTAAAAGTACTCTTTTCATCCGTTTTCTGCTCCTGTTTCCTTTATCTTTTCCCTAAAGTTCATTCTCGTTTGAGTATATCACACTTCTTCTGAAAATGGAACCTCCTCTTCCAGCACCTTTTTATCCAGCTCATGTTCGTAAAGCCGGCTCTCGTCCTGGATAATAATGGTTCCCGCACCTTTTACGCTGAAAAATTCTATCAGAAGCACATGTTTCATCCGGCCGTCCAGAATGTGGACCCGGTTTACTCCCTGTTTTACGGCCTCAATTCCCCGGTTTATAATTTCCAGGAAATCCTCCGGAAAATTCCGCTCCTTTTTCAGCGCTTCCGTCTCTTCCACCGTCAGTCTGGCATAGACGTCCTCCCGCTTCTCATCCACAAAAATACCGGGATATCTGGACAGATAAACCAGTTTGTCGGCCTGAAGCTTTACCGCGATTTCCAGAGCCGTGTCCCTGGGGTCAATATACTCCATTTCATTGTCAATGTCGTTCGGCACAATCACCGGAATATAGTCATGGTCAATCGCCATGTGAAGGGTCTCCGGATCTACGCCGCAGATACCGATGGCCTTGACGCCGCAAAGTTCCAGCAGCTTGGCCACCCGCTTGTTTTCCCGGAACTTATCCATGCCCATCCGGGTGTCATGCACTACCACCGGCCGCATGCCGATGCTCTTCAGCAGAACAATGTCCTGCATCAGCCGTTCTTCTTCCTTCCCGCTCAGCCATTCACTGCATCCGTATTCGATGACAATAATTTTATGATTAAAATCCCGGATATAGGGGAGCGCGTCTATCAGAATCGACGCCTTTTCTTCCACTGTCTGTAATGCTTTCTCTTCCATGCTGACTCCTTCCCCAGCTTTCCTGTTTCTTATATTTATTACATACTTTACTGATTATATCATAAATCTGTCTGTCTGTGTAAAAAAAAGAGACATCCCCCTAAGGAAACATCCCTTTCTCCGCTATTTCTATACCGCTTATTCTTTCTTCTCTCCCAGGTGGGCTCCAATATATCCTTCCACATCACACTCCGGAATGCCAAGAGCCACGGACAGTTCCGCATACAAGCTGTCCTGTGCCTGCCGGAGATACCGTTCATCCGTAGCCGTAATCTTCTTTCCTTCCGAGAGCCGTTTCGCCCTTCTGTGGCGGAGCGTCTTTATCATCCGCACCCACTCTGTGCACTGACAGCTCTTCATGCACTCCTTATAACTGAGTTCCCTGGTCTTATCGTTTTCAATTCCAAGTTCCGCAATTTGGGCAATCCCGTCAATCAGCCGAACAGCCTCATCCTTTGAAATCACATGTCGCATGGGCACCTTGTGGTTGTCCACCGGGGTAAAAATCTTTCCGCTTCTGTCCTTTACCGGAATCAGAATATAGTAAAGCCGTTCCTCCTTTTTCCCATCCAGTTTCATCGGTGTAATACCAGTCACTTCACAGATTCCGTTTCTTCCATATACAACCAGTTCACCCTTTTCAAACAATTCTATCCATCCTTTCTGTCAGATTCCTTTTCCTCTCTCTTACTCTTATCTATATTTTAACAGAATTTATGGATATTTTTCTAATGTTTTTTTCTTCTTTTTCCTGTGACAGACCTTTTCAGCCAAGCGCAATCAGATACACCGCTCCATAGTAAAGTATCAGCACCGCCATATTCTGGCCTTTTCTGCTTTTTCCAAGGACCCGCTCTGCGAGCAGGTAATCTGAGGCTACAAACAGAAGACCCCCTGCGCCAAAGGTCGCCGGAGCCTGTCCTGCCTCTCCCCAGGAGGCCAGGACCGCCGTGCCCGCCATCAGGCAGAGCAGGGCCGGATAAATCAGTCCCGGAACCAGCAGGTTCCCAAGCTTCGGCAGATAACGCCGAAAAGACAGGAAAAAAATTCCGTAAAGAATCAGGGCCATCCCTGCCGCCGGAAGCTTCCAGCCGCCCAGACAGAAGGACGCACCCAGGAAACAGAGATGCGCCGCCCCGAAGAAACTGACTCCGGCGAGAAGCTGTATCTCCAGCAGCACGTCAGCTGCCACGCACAGAAGCAGCCCTGCTGTCAGCAGCCACCTCCACAGTTCCGGGGTAAGGAGGGCGCTCTGAAGCGACAGCAGGACGCCGCTCATGGTGGCCAGCACTTTGAAAAACAGCGCCCGCCTGCCCCATGCCTTCTTTTTTGTCCCGTAAATGCTGCCCGCCGCCATCATCACCAGGGCCGCAGCCGTCTCCCATACCGTCATCTGTCACCTCTGCTGTTATTCCTGCCGGAGTCTGCATTCCGCAAAAAGAGCTGCCACCGCGTCCTCATAGGCCGGAAACTTCTCCGCCTTCCGGATCCGTTTGGCATATTTTTCACTGTCCTCAAAGAGCTGATGCAGGTATACCCAGATTTCTTTCATCTTAAACAGCACATTTCTGGCTCCTGGAATGGTCTCCAGGTATCCCTCGTACAGCATACTGTGGAACCGGTGAATCTGCTCCTTTTTCGGCATAACCCCGTCCCGGATCCGGGATACCAGACCGGGATTTCGCAGAACACCCCTGCCTGCCATCACGCGTTCCAGCCCGGGAAAGACCTCCGTCAGTCTTTTATAATCTTCCGCGGTTACGATATCTCCATTATAGCATACCGGCCAGGGCGCGTCTGCAAGCGTGAGGGAAAAAGCTCCCCAGTCCGGCTTATTTTTGTAAAAATCCTCCTGAATCCGGGGATGTACGATGAGCTCTGTCAGAGGATATTTCCGGTAAATCTCCAGAATACGGCTCCACTCCTTCCGGTCCTCTTTTCCAATCCGTGTTTTTATGGATATCCCTGTCGGACACCTGGCAAACACTTCCTCCAGGAAATGGTCCAGTTCTTCCGGTTTTGCCAGGAATCCGGCCCCCCGGTATTTGGTTACCACCGTCCGGGAAGGACACCCCAGGTTCAGGTTCACTTCCGTATATCCCAGCTCCTTCAGCTTTTCTGCTGTTCGCAGGAAGTCCTCTGCCCGGTTTGTCAGAATCTGCGGAACCACATCCATGCCCCGGTTGTGTTCCGGCGCCACGTCCTCCTGTTCCCGGTGACTGAAATTCCCCTTCTGACCCGGAGCCAGAAAGGGAGTAAAATACCGGTCCATGCCCGGAAAACAGGTTTCCAGCGTGTTCCGGTACACATATCCGGTAATGCCCTCCAGGGGCGCCAGATAGAACTTCATATCATTCCCTCTTCTCCTGCCGCTTTTTTTCCGCCTCGATAATATCGGCCACTTCCTTTGCCGGTTTTAAAGGTTCTTCCGGATAACGGCAGACGTATTTGGGATAACTGCTGTTTTTCAGTCCCTCTATCAGGATGATATCTGCTTCCGGAAAGGCCCGTGCAAGCTGCTGTTCTGTAATATTCCCGCATTCTTTTGTTATCAGAATCCGTTTTTCTGAAAACACGGCCACGCCAAAGGCGCCGGCCTTCTGGTGTTTCCAGCTGTCCGTTCCCGGCACATCGCTTTCAAAATCATGACCGTCATGCTTGATGACGGCCACGTTGTATCCTCTGTTTTTCAGTTCCGGAATCAGGCGGGTTATCATGGTGGTCTTCCCGCTGTTTTTATACCCGCACACCACAAACAGAAACGGTTTTTTTTCTACAGAAGATATACCCATACTGTCTCTCCCTTCGTGGCACCGGCCATCTCCTTCGTTATCTCCACCAGGCAGTTGGATTCTGCCAGGGAAGAAAGGGCCCCGGACGCCTGGTTTCCTGCTGCCACCCAGACCTTTCCGTTTTCCTCCCTGCCCCGGAGAAACCGCCGCGTCCCTTTCTTTTTCCGGAAATCATTCTGCAGTACAGCCTGCCTTTTCTCCAGGCGCCACGTCCGGCTGCCGGTCAGTACTTCCAGAACCGGGCGCACCAGAAGTTCAAAATTTACGGCAGCGCCGTAGGGATTTCCGGAAAGGCAGATGAGCAGCGTATTCTGGCAGACTGCGGCCATCACCGGGGCGCCCGGCTTTACATCTATCCGCCAGAACAGCCTCCGGGCGCCGAGAAGTTCCAGGGTCTCATGCAGGATGTCTTTTTCCCCCACGGACACGCCGCCGGTAGTCACAATCAGCTCCATTCCTTCTTCGCACATCTCCCGAATCTGTCCGGCCAGTTCTGCGGCATTATCTCTGCAGTGCATGCTTCTCTCAGGCCGCAGTCCCTTTTCCTGCATTCTGGCGCAGAGATAATACCGGTTGGAATCGTAGATTTTTCCCCGTTCCAGCGGATGGCCCGGGGGAACCACCTCGTCTCCGGTAGAAATCACAGCCACCCGGGGGAGGCCGTACACCCGTACGCTGTCCCGCCCCATGCCGGCCAGAATGGCAGTCGCCGCCCCGTCGAGCCGGCGTCCCTTTTTCAGCAGGACCGTTCCCGTCCTGTAATCCTCTCCCTGGGGGCAGTAATTCTCAAACGCCGCCGAAGCGCGGAAGACCTGAACGGTTTCCTCCCCGTAATCGGTATCTTCCTGACGGATAACCGTATCCGCCCCCTCCGGCACCGGCGCACCGGTCATAATCCGCACTGCTTCCCCTTTCTGAACACGGCCAGGAAACCACTCTCCCGCGCAGACTTTCCCTGTAACCCGGAAAATCGCCGGATGCTCCCGGGACGCCCCGGCAGTCTCTTCTCCCCGGAGGGCGTATCCGTCCAGAGGGGATCTGGGAAAGGGCGGCTGGTCCTTTTCTGCCACTGCGTCCTCTGCCAGAATTCGCCCTGCCGCCTCCAGAAGCGGCATCTGCTCCGTATGTTCTTTCTGTGTCACCTGTTTCTGCAGCTGTTTCACTGCTTCTTCTATCTGAAGCATTCCTCTTTCCCCCTGCCCGTATGATTCTTTTGTCCGCTTTTTAAAAGTTCCCGGTACTCTTCCGGCGTATTCACATTTTTCAGTGGCGTTTCCTCCAGCCGGACCCGGTTCACTTCCACCCTTTCGGCAAGGGCCCGCAGCCGGTACTGTTTTTCCTTCAGAAGGCGCTCTGCCTCCGGCAGAATGCTCCGGGGATAAATACCCGGAAGAGGCTGAAGTCCGCTGTCCGTCTCCGGCAGAGTCAGAACCGGCCGTTCCCGGAAGGCCAGACAGAGCCGTTCTACGCTTTCCCTGTCCAGAAGGGGCATATCGCAGGCCGTTACAAACAGGGCATCCTCCGGGCAGGCGCCAAGTCCCGCGCAGATTCCGCCCAGCGGCCCGGCATCCGGGTACACATCCAGAACCAGGGGAAGAGAAAGCCCCTGATAAGGCTCCACAGCTTCCACGGACAGATAGACAGCCGGAAACGCACAGAGGGTCTCCTGAATCCGTTCCAGAAACGTCGCCCCGTCCCAGGGCAGAAACAGCTTTTTCTCTCCCTGCATCCGCCGGTTTTTCCCACCGGCCAGAATATATCCCGCGATTTCCATCTCAGGCCTTCCTCTCTGTCCGAAGCGCCATCATCGCGAATTTCAGCAGAACATACCCGATAATCATGGTGGTAAGATAAAACTGGATTCCTTCCAGCTGTCCTGCCACATTTGCCAGCAGTTCCTGGCCGTTTCCCGCCAGCCAGGCTTCCATCCGGCCGGAGGCCACCGTCCCGATAGCCATGGGGAAGGTCATGCCTGCATACCCGGGCGAAAACGGGAAAGAGAAAAACCGGGGCAGCTTCCCAATCACAAATGCCAGGGAAACCAGCACGCACAGATAAAGAATCACTACCAGCGCCCCGGGCGGATTTTCCATGACATTCAGCAGGCTGACCAGACAGAGACTGCAGGGCGCCAGCACCACTGCCATGGTATGATAAAATTCCGGTTTTATCTTACGGGTGGCAAGCCGCCACACCATCAGGGGAATCAGAATAAAATAAATAATGATTCCATAGTATACCACAGCCTTCAGAATTCCGCCAGCATTCATGGCGCCGCCCACCACGCAGCTTACCATAATGCCGTTATAGGTCACAAACCAGGACGGCACAAAGGTTTCCAGGCTCCGCTGCCGGATGACGTTTCTCCAGGTAAACACCAGGATATGTACGGCGTGAACGGCAAGCCCTGTAAACCAGAGAACTCTGCCGGCTGCCGGCGCATAATCATAATAATAACTTCCCAGAATCATCAGCACCATGGTAAATCCGGCGTAAAGGCTTGACGGCACCACCGTCTCATATTCCTTTCTGCACACCTCCGGATAGCGGATGATTTTCACCAGGTAAACCAGAATCATAACCGTTGCCGCCCACATGGTCAGGTGCCGCACCCAGGGAAAACCCATTCCGTTATACAGATTTGACAGGGTCAGGGCTCCCACAAAGGTGGGCAGTACCGGTACCGGCATTCTTTTTAATCGTTCCATTGGCTCTCCTTCCTCTACTCCTCCTCATAATAGAACTCAAAGTTATCCTTAATGTGGAAGAAATCAGAGTAATCAATATCAAACACGGGTTTCTTTACTCTGGAAATATCTATCTTCCGGGCAATCAGCTGCTGCAGAATTCCGCTGTATGCCAGATCCCCGATAAGCACGGCTCCGGTAATCTTCCCGTTCTTATGGATAATCTTTTTATAGGTATCTCCGGTATCTTTTATTTCCACCTGACAGTCTTCCTCCGTATTCACATCTCCCAGGGACATTCCCGGTATTCCCAGGAAGTTCATGGTAGATTTGCTGGCGAAAAAGTCCGTCATCTTCCGGGGCACTCCGGCCATACTGCTGGCGGCAATCATTCCTTCTTTTACCGCCACCGGCCAGATTGGACTGGTTCCGGACACGTCCCCGGCTCCGTAAATACTGTCATCGCTGGTCTTTCCGGTTTCATCGTAGATAAGTCCGAAACGGCTGGTCTCGATTCCGGAGCCCTCCAGAAATTCCACATTGGAGCGCACCCCTGCCGTTACAACCACAAAATCGCAGGGCAGCTCCGTCCCGTCCGTCAGGATTGCGGAAGTTATCCGGTTCTGCTCATCCAGCACCACTTCCGCCATTCCTACGCCATAATACTGTTTGACGCCCCGGGCCGAAAACGCGTCTTCATAGAACTGTGCGCCTCTTTTATCCAGCTGTTTGCTGAGCAGCCAGCCGGCCATCTCCACCAGCGTCACCTGCACTCCCAGCTCCAGGAACCCGCTGGCGCAGTCCAGGCCCACCAGTCCGGCCCCCATCACAACAATATGCTTCGCTTCCCTGGCTGCTTTTTTCAGGACCTCCATGTCCTCGATATTCCGGAACCCGCAGACATTCACCGCCTCTTTTAGATTTTTTACCGGCGGAACAAAGGTATGGGAGCCGGTGGCAATCAGCAGTTTGTCATACGTCACTTCCGTTCCGTCCTCCAGGAGAACCTTCTTTTCTTCCGGTTTTACTCCGGTACAGGCCTTTCCCCGTATCCAGTTCACCTGATAAAGTTCCGGGAAATTGTGTTCTGCAAAGCAGAGTTTCTCCAGGGTCCTCTCACCTCCCAGATAATGGTGCAGGATACACCGGGAATAAATCTCCTTATCTTTGGAAATCAGCACAATTTCCCCCTGCCCGTCCAGTTTCCGCAGTTCTCTCACTGCATTGATACCGGCTGCTGAAGAACCAAGTACTACATATTTCACCTGTCCTTCACCTCCTCCAGAGTAATGGCCTGCATGGGGCATTTTTCCACGCACATGGGTTTCGGCGTGCCGTCCTCACTGCGGTGCACGCACATATTGCACTTCATAATCTCTTTGTGGCGGATACTGTCGTATTTCAGCACCCCGTAAGGGCAGGACATGATACACATATAACAGCTGGCGCACTGTTCTTTATCGTATTCCACATATCCGGTAACGGGGTTTTTCTTCATGGCTCCTGTCATGCAGGTAAACACACATTCCGGGCGTTCGCAGTGCCGGCAGAAAATAGGAGCCGGTTTTGTCTCACTGTCAATGGTCACCCGGTTTCTGGCGTCCCCGCTCTCTGTCTCGTGGCTTACCACGCAGGCAGTGACACAGGTCAGGCAGCCGATACAGCGGCTGCGGTCAATTTTTATTCGGTACATGAGCTCTCCTCCTGACATTTCTCAAAACGCACCGGCGTCGCCTTATAGGACGGCTCCCGGGAATACGAATCGTATACAGACGGCGTCAGTCTGTTGCATTCGATATAGTGAATCGGGGCATAGAGCTCCTGCCGCTGCACATTGTCTGTCACTTTTACTGTAAAGACGGCATTCTGTCCGTTGACAGAATACACCCGGATTCTGTCCGTCTCCCGGATACCATGTTCTCTGGCCGTCTCCGTATTCATATAGAGATAGGCTTTTTTCAGGGTCACATCCTCCACAAACTTCACTTCTTTTGTCCGGCTCTGGGTGTGCCACTGTCCCACACTTCCTCTTCCGGTATTGAGCACATAAGGGAATTCTTCCGTCGTGGGCAGCGGATTCTCCCGCACTTCCTCAAAGATAAACTGTGCCTTCCCGGAGGGAGTGAAAAATCTGCCGTCCTCATAGAGCCTTCTCTGCTCTTCCCGGAACTCTTCCTCCCGGCCTTCCGGATAAGGCCACTGAATGCCATGAGACCCTTCCAGCATCTCCCAGGTCACCCCGGTAAAATCGCAGGGCATATTCCGGGAGCATTCCCGCATCAGGGCAAAGCAGTCCTTCGGTGTTTCCCAGCCTTTTAAGGCATCGCCCAGGCCCAGGGCCCGGCCCACTCCCAGAATCGCCTCATAATCGGATATCTCGTTTTCCTCCCGCTCCAGAACCGGACGCATGGCAGAAAGCCGCCTCTCCAGGTTAATGTAGGTTCCTTCCTTTTTCAGCCCGGGCACGACTGGGAAAAAGACCGTACAGTCCTCTGCGCTTTCGATGGTATCATAAATATCCTGCACCACAAAAAGCTCCAGCTTTTTTGCAGCCGAGGCAAAGGTTTCGTTATTTGTCCAGCTGTGCCGGGGATTGGTACAGAGTATCCAGAGCCCCTTAATTTCTCCCGCATTGATTCCCTCGATAATTTTGTCATAGGTAATGGTAGGCTTTTTCGCCAGCATGGAATCCTCTACGTTCAGTACCTCCGCCATCCGTTTCCGGCGGGCCGGGTCCGTAAAATCCCCGCCTCCGAAGAAGGACGCCGTATTGGAAAAGAGCCGGGAGCCCATGGCATTGCACTGCCCGGTGATGGAGTTCGCCCCGGTTCCGGGCTTTCCGATATTTCCCGTCATCAGTGCCAGACAGATGATGGCCTGGGCCGTACGGACTGCCTCATATCCCTGGTTGACGCCCATGGTCCACCAGAAGGATACCCGTTTTCCCCGGTGAATCAGCTCCACCAGTTCCAGAATCTGTTCCCGGGAAAGTCCCGTGCCTTCCACGCCCCGCTCCAGCGTGTAAGCTTTTACAAATTCCTTAAACTCTTCAAATTTTTCCGTATGTTCCGCAATAAACCGGTGGTCCAGATAGTCCTTTTCAATCAGCTGATTTGCCACGGTGTAAAGAAGCAGCAAATCGCTGCGCCATTTCAGGCCGTACCAGTAGTCCGCATTCATGGCGGTTTCGGATTTTCTGGGGTCGATTACGATAATCTTGTGTCCCGGCACTTTGTTCTGCCGGACCCGTCCCCAGAGAATAGGGTGGGCCACTACTGGATTTGCCCCGATAAAAATAAGGGTATCGGAAAGCTCCAGGTCCTGAAGTGTGTAGCCGGGAGCGTCAAACCCGAAGCTCTGCTTATGCGCCACCACCGCTGTGGCCATACACAGACGGGTATTTCCGTCCACATTGGTCTGCAGACAGTTCCGCATGATATGTCCGAAGATAGCAAATTCTTCCAGGGTAAGCTGGCCGGTACTGATGCCCGCCACGCTCTCCCTGCCGTATTTTTCCTGAAGTTCTCTCAGTTTATCCGCCACATACTGAAATCCCTCTTCCCAGGGCACTTCCCGGAAACTTCCGTCTTCCTGCCGGATTTTCGGCAGACAGCCCGGCTTTACGGTCTTCTGCTGTTTGTCCAGGGACAGACCCTTGATACAGCAGAATCCGTCGTTCACCGGATACCCTTTTACCGGCACGGTCTTTACCACCCGGTTATTCTCCACATAGAAGTCCAGGTTACAGTCAATGGCGCAGTAATTGCAGGTTGATTGTATTTTTTTCATGGTTTCGTCCTTTCCTACCGGTCAAAATGAATTCCGTCCCAGTAAATGCACTGCTTCATAATGGTTTCCGGCATCAGTTCCACCCCTTCCAGGGCCCATTTTTTGTACTCCTCAAATCCTACCCTGTCAATGATGTATCCGATATGCTCTTTCCGGGCCGGCGCATCCGGGGAAATGTATTCTTCCACAAATTTATAAGTGTTCAGAATAATTTTGATGATGTTGTCCGCGTCTGCCCATACAAGGAAATCCTGTCCAAGTCTTGGATTTTTCTTTCCCGTTCTTCCCATAATACTCAGTTTGTAGTACTTCTTCCGGCTCCTGGTCAGCGCCCTGGTCGGACATTTGGTAATGCAGACGCCGCAACCGATACATTTTTCCTCATCCCGTACAATCTTATAATTCTCCACACGGAGCGCGCTGACGGAGAGCTGGCGGCATCCCTTTACGCAGGCCTGGCAGTTTACACACCGGTTCGGGTCATACTGGGGCATGGTCATGCCGATAATCCCAAAATCATGCATCCTGGCTTTGGCACAGTCGTTGGAGCATCCGGTACAGGCAATTTTAAAATGCAAATCGTTGGGAAATACTGCTTTCTCAATCCGCTTTGCCAGTTCTGCCGTATTGTAGTTGGCAAAAGGACAGACGTTGTTGCCGATGCAGGCGCTGATATTTCTCGTGCCGGACGCCGGATACCCGGTATTCGGATCCTTCTGGTTAATCTCAAGCTTCTCGATAATCGGCTGCAGCTTTTTATTGATTTCGTCCATGTCTTCCAGCCGGATTCCCTCTATCTCGAATCCCTGCCGGGTAGTCAGATGTACATAGCCGTTTCCGTAGGTCTGGGCGATTTCCTGTATCATGCCCAGCACCTCCGCATCCAGATAGCCGCCCGGCACACGTATCCGGGAAGCGCCGATTCCCCGCTCCTTGGATACCCGGAACGCATTCTTTTTCAGTTTTTTTGTATTGATATCCAGTCCCATCTGTACCCTCCTTAATCAATCAGTTCTTTGCCTTCCACATAGTTAAACACCGGCCCGTCCAGACAGACATAAGTGGAGCCGATTTTACAGTGCCCGCATTTTCCCAGTCCGCAGCACATCTTCCGTTCATGGGAAATCCAGATGTTTTCCTCCGGTACCCCTAGCTTCAGAATTTCCATCACGGTAAACTTAATCATCACCGGCGGTCCCACACAGATAAATGCCGTATTGCCGATATCTTCAAACTGCAGATCCGGGATATACTTTGTCACCATGCCCACCGGACCTTCATATCCCTCCGGCGCGGCATCTACCGTCTGAATTACCCGGATTCTCTCTTTCCAGAAGGAAAAGTCTTCCTTAAAAAGCACATCCTTTGGAGATTTGAAACCGGCTATCAGAGTCGTGCTCACTGCCTCTTCCGGATGACGGGCAAAATATTCTACCACACCCCGGACCGGAGACAGTCCCGTCCCTCCTGCAACCACAACCAGTTCCTTTCCTTTATAGTTATCCAGCTCAAAACCATTCCCATAGGGGCCCCGCAGAAACAGTCTGTCCCCCACATAATTCTCAAAAATCTCATCCGTCACTTTTCCTACCCGGCGAATGGTAAAGTCCACGGTGTCCTCTCCGATTCCGCTGACAGAAATCGGAGCCTCCCCGTATTTTGGAAGCGAAATCTCGAAAAACTGTCCCGGTTTTACGTCTCCTTTAAATTCCATACGGAAGGTATACTCCAGGTCCGTATGCCGAATCACTTCCCGAATCGTGGAAAGCTGTGGAACATATTCATTTCTCATTGCTCACTTTCCTCCTTTGCCAGACGATTTATGCAGTTGGAATAGGATATGTACTCCGGACAGCCGTCGTCACAGCGTCCGCAGCCCACACACATCGGGTAGCCGAACCGCTTCTCATAGTCATAAATCTTATGCATGACCTTAAACCGCATCCGTTCTCCCTGGGTCTTCCGGTACCCCAGTCCACCGGCCATGTCCGTGTAGCCGTCCACCTGGCAGGAGGCCCAGACTCTTCTCCGCTCCCCTGCCTTCGGATTATCCCTGTAAAAAATGTCCTGCATGGTAAAGCAGGTACAGGTAGGACAGACAAAGTTGCAGCGTCCACAGCCGATGCACCGCTCTCCATACTCTTTCCAGATTTCATTTTCAAAAGTCGCATTGGACAGGTTTCTGGGAAGGGTCACCTTTTCCTTATTTTCCGTCACATAATCCGGCGTGACATCTGCTTTGATTCCTTCCGGCGCCAGTTTTGCCAGTTCCTCCCAGGGAAAGTCGGCGCAGACCCGGTCCCCGTCCAGTTTCAGATACCCGTCATAGTTCTCCGCCCGGTTCGTTCCCATGCTGACACAGAATCCGGATTCACAGGTGCTCTCACATCCCATCAGAATGAAATGGGCCCGTTCCCGAATGCGGGCATAGTAAAAGTCCTCGTAGCCGTTTCGCAGATAAATCTCATCCAGCCTCTTCACCCCGTGCAAATCGCAGGCCCGCAGGAAAATCAGAATATCCCGCTCCGGCCCTTTGGGAACCAGCGTCTGGTCTTCCGTGTAATAAAACAGGGTTTCATTGATGTGAAGCAGGGTTTCCTTAAAAGAATAATCGGATTTTTTGTCCCACACAATGTCATCCAGAGAGGTGACTCTGTCATAACGGATTACATCCGTATCGGAAAAACAGCCCTCTCCTTCCTTTCTCACCGGAGCATAGACATCGTAGGTATCTGTCCATCTGGAAAACATCTCCGCTGCTTCCGGTTTTGATAATAAAATTCCCATAACAGCTCCTTTCCCGGCTCCCGGTCCAGGCCAGGGTACACCGGCTGATTGTATATTTGATAATATTTTATCAGCCGGGACAAAAAAATTCCGTGACCTGCGTCACGGAATCTTCCTGCCGTTTATCGTTTTTTTATCCGGTTTTTCCTGTCTTATAGAAAATCGCCATCTTCTGAGGATTCAGAATGGTAATTCGCTTTCTGTCCATCCGAATCAGACCGTATCCGGCCAGAGTCTTGCACACCCGGGAAGTCGTCTCTCTGGGCGCCCCCAGCATATCTGCCAGAAAGGAAACCGGAAGACTGATGTCTATCTCGATTCCCTGCTCCACGGGAATCCCGAAATCCCGTCCCAGCTTCCAGAGCTTTGCCGCCAGCTTGCGTTCCAGGTAGATACTGCCCATAGTATTCTTAAGCTGATGGCCCATCCTCCAGATTTTCTGCTCCTGGGCCGTCAGCACCGCCCTGGTCAGGGAAAAATCCCGTTCCATCCAGTACATGACGTCTGCCGCGGGCACTACAAATATCCTGCTTTTTTCAATGGTTTCGCAGTACAGGGAGGCGTCGTGGGAATTCTGCACATGCTCATTCAGCAGAACCCCGGGGCCGAAGATAAAGATGATTTTCCGCTTTCCTGTGTGAGTCAGATTATAGACCATGGATTTTCCCGTCACCTGAACATACACAGACTCCACCGGCTCCTTCGCCCGAATCAGTGCACGGCCCTTTTCAAAGGTTTCCACTTTTCCGGCCCGCCAGAGTCTGTCCAGGGTATCCTTATTTACGCCCTGGAAAAACTTGAGTCCGGCAGGCAGGTTTTCCATCCCTGCCATATCCTCTGTGCCCCCTTTATCTTTACTGAGCTGTCACTCCACTCCCAGCAGTTTTAATATTTTCTCCGCCGGCCACAATTCATTCGGGAAGATAGATAATTCCTCTTTATGCTTTCTGATTATCCTGACAGGCTCTTGAAGCGAGTTGTCATATACATGCATAATATCGCAAATATCCAGCAGTTTTTTTATATTGCCCAGTGATTTATCATAACGACTTATAATTCTCTCCCGCTCCACATCATGACCACCTGCTTCCACGCGGGCACGAACTCTTGCAATATTGATATCGGGAGATACAGTTAATATAAAAACACACTTGATGAAATATCCCTCTGCCTTCGCTTTGTTAAGTATATCTAATTTATAGTGGGAAGACAAAACCGTCTCAAAAGTAAAGTCCTCTCTCTTACGAATAGATTCGTACCGTCTATTGTCTACGAACTTTGCAGCCTCCTCATTGCTCATGCCAGTAGCAGCAACCACGTCATCAGCATTGGTATAGGTCCCGACCGTTTCAAAATACTGAGTAACTGTGCTTTTTCCCGAACCATTTGGTCCTGCCAGTACAAGAACCATTGGTTTTTTCACGCTATTCAACATACTGTCTTTTCCCATCTGCATACTCTATATACGCTTTCTTCCGTTCTATATCATATCCTGCAACTGGTTTCCTGCACACTTTTGCCTTTTCAACTGCCGCCTTTACCGCACGGGTCGCTCTTTTATCCATTTCCCGGTCTCTGTCTGTCAATCCTGTTCTTATCTCCCCAGGAGATTTTCTGATATTTATCACAAGCTTCCCTGTTTTCGTTTTTATTTCCGCTTTACGCATCTGACAACTCTCCTTTATAAGCTGATATAATCAAACTTATTTTTCTTGTTACCATAAATGTACCACGCGGAACGTTTTTTTTCAACCGGCCTGGCAATTCAAACACTACAGCTGAAACAGCGACATCTGCCCATCCGTCCAGGATTTCTGTTTTGCCTCATGCACCTCGTTCTGAGGCAGGGCGCCTCCCGTCAGAAAAGGGGAAGCCGGGTCGTGGGCCCTGCGGTTTCTGAGCGCTCTTTCTTTATCCTGGCAGGCATAGCAGTAAAGGCACCTGTTGGTGCAGGTATCGTAGGCTCCGATGTCATTCCCCAGAAGCAGCCGCATCCTTCCCGGGGAGGCTTCGGCCCCGCCGGAATGTCCAGGGTCACCCCCAGTCCGTGTTCCAGCTTTTCTTTTGTCATGCAGCCGGATACATCTGCTCCGAACCGGGCCAGTTCCGTTCCTTCACAGCAGGTATCAATCCGGATGCCGCACCGTTTTCCGATTTCTACAAAGGCTTTCCCCAGGGTCTCCCGCTCCTCTTTTCCCACGGTCCGTGCCTGGGGAAAATTCCGCTTTGTCTTCTGATACAAATCGATAAAGCTGATAACGCAGGCTTCCGTATATCCGGAGAGGGCTTCTGCCATCCTGGCAAAACTGCGGATATGAAAATCCAGACTGTAAGTTTCTGTGATAAAGACTGGGTCATAACGCCAGATAACAGACTGATTTCCCAGTTTTTCCGACAGTCTGCGGAAAGATTTCAGCACTTCTTCCACCGGAGGCACTCCCGGCTCCACTTCCCGTCCATAGGGCGTAATGGTCACAAACCAGAGCTGGCGAAAGGCAGAAAGTTCTTCCAGCCGCTCCAGCATGGGAGCCGGATTCTTGGTACAGAAGGTAATGCCGTCCACCACCTCCGTATCCAGCCGGTAGCGGGTCACCTGCCGGGGATTATAGGGATTGCGGACCAGCACGAAGCCTTCCCGGATCCGGGTAAAAAACCATTCACTGTAACACGCCGGGATATCCGTGCGCATTCCTGTGCTGATAATCATACGTTCTCCTCTTTTCTTTTCCGGTCTGTCCATAGTCCGAGGGCAAAACCGAATTTTTCCGGTTCAGAAACCGCCAGTTTCTGAAGAAAGGTTCGTTTCTCCGTCTGGCCCTTTTTCCCGTTCTCTGCATACAGATTCTCCGTTGCCTGCTCCCTGTATGTACTGGTTCCAATAATCGTAAATCTGTCGGCAAACTTTCGGATACGGGAATCCGGCGGCAGACATTTTGTCATTGGCGGATACAGCAGCCAGCTGCAGCAGAGAAATGCCCGGTAATCTGTCTCCGGAAAATAGTGCTGGAAAAACTCTGCCGCATTTTCCAGGGATGTTTCCACCCTGCTTTCCTGCAAATCTGTACCCTTCTGTATATGAATATTGATTACCGGAGTCCCTTCCGGCAGTTCTTCTTTTATCCCGTTTTGAAAGGTAACCACATCCTCCCCGAGGGATTCCGGATACAGCATTTCAAAACGCTGGAACTGCAGGACACCTATCTTAAAAATACCGGCATTCCTAATATGCCGGAACCAGATGACATCTTCTGCGGAAATGCCGCACTGTCCTGTTCTCTGACAGTACAGACCAGCCCGAAGGCTGACGTCCCGAAAGGTATCAAAAATAATCGTATCCGGTATTTTCTTTGCCTGGTATCTGTCATATGCGCTCCGAAGCAGCCATACAACTGCGGCCAGGCGTTCCAGTGGCAGGGCTTTGCATAACAGAAACTGAAAATTCTCTCCTTCATAGGCTGTTTCTGCCAGCTTTTTAATTTTTTCCGGATTCCTGTAAATTTCCCGGACCGTCTGTTCTTCTGTTTCCGGCGTAAACTTTAGTTCCCGAATCAGTCTTTCCAGCGTCACAGGGCTATTCCTTCACCGTCGTGAACTTATCCGGGAAAATGGAGTCCAGAGGCCAGGTTGTCATGTTATGATACATATCCTGCCACTGTAGAATCTCATAATTACAGCTCACCGCAAAGATTTCCAGAAGCCTTGCCTGCTCCCTTTCCGTCTTATTCGCACAAAGCTTATTTACCATCCGGATTTCATTGTCGGTTTTGGCAATGTACTCCTCGCTGACATAAAACGCCAGCCATTTATAAAATTTATTCTCTTTGGGAAGCTGGCACTTCGGCAGCAAATCTTCTCCGAAAAAGCGGTAGAGAATGTTGCACGGAAACATGGCCATCATACATTCGGCCAGGCCTCCCTGCTCTGCGCACATGAGCTGAAATGCCGTATAGGAGCGTTTCCCCGGCGCTTCCATTACCGCATCCATCTCTTCTACGCTCACTCCGATTTCTTTGGACCAGAATTCCCGGTTCATCATAACAGTGCCTTCCATGGTGCTTTTTACAATCGGATACCACTCATTCATTTCCTCAAAGCAGGTACATTTTGACAGTCCCACAGCCCAGCATCTCGTATAATCCAGAAGATACTGATGATTCTGCAGAATCTGAAACCGGAATCTCTCCTCGGACATGGTGCCGTGGAGAATGTCTTTCATGTGCTCTGTCTCTTCAATCACTCTGCACGTTTCCCGGATAACCGGAACCAGTTTTTCTTCGTAAAATCCCATTTTCATCCTCCTTTTCCTATAAAACAGAATCTTTCAGAATGAGTATACCATGCCCCGGTTTCTTCCAAAATGACACCTGACACTTTCTTTACCGGACCGGTTCGTAGTCAATCACCGATTCCTCATCGGTGGCCTCCAGCTTAAAAATAACCGGACGCAGTCCGTCATTGCAGCTGCAGACTGCCACGCCCGGTTTGCGAATCCAGTCTCCGTAATAAAACAGCCCGTTTCCGGCGCCATGGGCAAGCGCAAACACATACTGATAGATGGCCTTCCAGGCCTCATCGCAAAAACCTTCCGGCTTTGCATAATCTGCGTAAAATACCTGGCCTTCTTTCATCATCGGACATGCAGTCAGGCCCTCTGCTCCATATTCTGCCGCCAGTTCCTTATCCAGGGTGGTTTTTAATACGGTAATTTTCACTTTTTTCATAACTTCTTTCCTTCCTCTCATGCTATAATGACTTATGACTTCAGAAGGAGGACTTTTTCATGTCACTGACACCGAACTATATTTTTTCCGGCGATTTCCGGGAAATGGAACCCTACTTTCTATCCCGTCCACACCAGAAATGTTCCTTCCAGAGAGGAGACTATCTGTGGAAACCAGGAGAGCCTTTTGGAAAAATTCATTATATTCTCTCCGGCACCATTCAGAACTCCCTGGAGCATGATTCCGGCAAGCGGAAAATCGTCTCCTTCCATGGGCCGGGAACCGTGTTTCCAGGATATCACCAGACCCATTATAAAATCGAAAACTCTCTGGTATCCCTCGCGCTTTTTGACACAGAAGTTCTGGAATTTACCCAGGAACAGTTTTCTGCCATGTTTCATGAAAATGCGAATCTGCAGAACCTGGTCATCGACTGGTACGCTTCCTATGTCAATCTGCTTCTGTTTGAAGCGGCTCACCAGGACTACAACAGTGCCTTTGTCAAGCTCTGCAATCTGCTGTACCTGCTTCTTGTCAGTGAGAACGGCCGCCAGAATTATCTGGGGGACATTACCCAGGATACCCTGGCGGAAATTCTGGGGGTCAGTCTGGTAAATCTGACCCGGGGACTGACCCGGCTTCGCAGTGAGCACATCATTGAAACCGGAAGAAAGCAGATTTCCGTGCTGGATGCCGAAGCCCTGAAGCGGTACTGCTCCTGTGAAACGCTGTAACCAGAGGGTTTTTGTATCTTAACAGATTCCGAAAGGATTCTCTACTTCAAATGATGTATGCAGGCGCCCCGGGCTTTCCGGTCATTCATATTTCCCTTTTGCCACCTTCCTGCCCTGCAGGACACTTTGATTTTTATTGACGAAAGACTTTGTCCTGGCCCGAAGCAGAAGTTTTCTTCCCTCCGGCGTCCGGGTGTAAACCACCCTGTATCTTCCGAGAACTCTGCGCATGTGCTTCTCAAAGACCAGAGCTCTCTCCTTTTTATTTCCAAAGATTTCCGGAACACTGTAGAACTCTTCGCTTCGTCCTCCCTTTTTCTCCTTCATCAGCAGATATCTGGGGTTGTCTATGACTCCCCACAGTTCCTCCATGCAGGCGGCAAATACCGTCTTGTCCCGCATGGTTCCTCCCTTGAGCCAGGTCCCGATGACAAGGCCGTCGGCAGACTCTGCCTGAGCCCGGCAGTGCTGCGGGTCCTCCAGTTCCCCCGTTTCTGCCAGGGCGTCCACCACGGCCCGACTGATTCCTTCCATTCGCCGCTGGGGCGTACTAAGCCGCACCAGACGCACACCGTATCTGGCCACCAGTACGCCGGCAGCCAGCATGGCAAAGCCAAGAAGTGTCGCCGGCACGGACCCGGCCCCGTAGGCCGTCTGGGTAACGGACCGGCCAACCCCCATCAGAACGGTTATAAGCAGGCTCAGAATCTCCATCCATACTGCGTTTACAAAAAGAAAACCTGTTTTTGCCGCCTCCGCCGGTATCTCCTCCACCTGCTGTACTTCCATGCCGCCCCGAATCTCCCGCAGGGACCTCTGCCACCGGCTTTTCAGCCCCTCCCGGTCGGACGCCCGTTCAAGCATCACCCGGTTGACCTTCTCCATCTTCTCTTTCGTGTCAAATTCCGGAATGGCCAGGCGCTCCACACCGCTCTCTATCACATCATCTTTCCAGGACACGCCCAGAAAGGCGTCAAACCGCCTTACAAGAGTCTCGTAGTCCCCGGAAAAATCCGCATGCTTTGTCTTTCCCCTTTTTTCCGGGAAAATGCAGGCGAGATGCCAGATGTTTCCCGTCTTTTCCGGGTGTTCCCGGTCTGTCCGTATGGTACGGCCTCTCATCTGGTTGCTCAGCATAAAGGAACCCACGTAGGTTGCCAGAACAAGGGAATTGATGCAGGGCGCGTCCCATCCTTCTCCCAGAAGAGACTTGGTTCCCACAAGGACATTAACCGCTCCCTGACGGAACAGCTCCGTGATTACCGCCACCACATGGGTGTTTTTCCCCTTTACCTTCAGCTGTCCGTACCCCGTCTCCCTCACCGGGGACAGGGTTCCCTGGCACCCCTTCCGTTGCAGAAGTTCTTCCAGTTTCTCCTTCGTGTCCATGGGAAGCAGAATGACTGTGCCGCTGAGGCAGCCCAGCCGGACGCCTTCCCGCTGTTTCCTTCTCAGATATTCAAAGATGGGCACCGCCCCAATTTCCGCAGCTATGACCTGTTCCGTACCCACCAGAGACAGTTTCTCCTTCTTGATATAGTCGCAGAGAACCAGAAGGCGCAGTTCCTCTCCCAGAGAAGTGTATTCTGCGTCCACGATTTGTCCGATACTCTCCATTTTCCCCCTGCTCTTTGCAAGAAGTTTCTGCATGGCATCCTTCTGGGTAAGAGACACCTTTTTCCGGTAAATGCAGCCTGCCTCTTTTAGTTCCCGCAAAAGTTCCTCTCTGTCCTCCTGGGACACCTCATAGGAATCCACATCATCGTAGAGAAATCCCTGCAGAAGAACTTCCAGCCAGGAGCTGTCAAGTTCCGGCAGCCTGCTCTTTGTTCCGGTCAGTTCTCTTAAATAGGCGGGAAACGGAATCTTCTGTGCCTGACAGAAAATAAGAAGCGCAGAAAAATACCTGGGATTGTCCAGAAATCTCTCACTGTATTCCTCCGGACTTTGCAGGCCCTTATGGGTGGCAATCATCTCCGTAAACCTGCTCCCCCTGAGAAGCCGGTTCCGTATGGCCTCTTCTTTTTTCTGGTACTCCTCTATCTCGCGCAGTTCCTCTTTTGCAGGCCAGTTGAAATAAATATAGTCCTCATGAGGGCACAGACTTCCCTCCTGCACCAGCTCCGGCGTAAAGATTTCCTCATCGATGGGTCCGCACAAGTCGATATAGCGTTTCCACTGCCCTGGTGTGCTGTCATAAGGCGGCGTAGCCGTAAGGGCGATGACCGTCATCCCCTTTACTTCCTTCAGAAATTTCTCCAGCGCCTTCCACCACTCACTTCTCAGATGATGGGCCTCGTCCAGGCAGACCGTCTGAATCCCGGCCCTCCGTACCGCTTCAAAGATGTCGAAATCCCGGAAATCCACCTCTTCGGATGCTCCTTCGTTTTCACCATCCTCAGCTTCAGCGGTCTCATCGTCACTTTCCTCCAGCCTGCCCTGATACTTCTTCATGGCGCTGTACAGAGCCTGATATGTGATGGCCGTAATACTTCTCATATTTCTCAGGTCATGGGAAAGAAGCCCTCCCGGCTCCTGGCCCGGAAGGAGGAATCCTTCTTCAATGCGCTCCAGCCACTGCTGACGAATCGTGATACTGGGAGCCAGAATCAGGCAGGGTGCGCCAAGCCGGCGAATCAGCTCAATGCCCAGAGTCGTCTTCCCCGACCCGGGCGCCGCCACAATATGAAGCTTTCCATCCGCCAGATATTTTTCCGCATTGGAAAGAACCCGGGACTGGTAAGTTCTCCAGTTCCCCTTAAACTGTAACTTATCATCGTATATGTTTTTCATTTCTCCCATTCCCTTTCGGCTGGTTATTTTTGTCATGTCTCATGTTCACTCTATATGAACGGCAGGGAAATGTCAATAATCTGCCAAAAACCCGTGAACGCCCATGGTACGAACCGGTGTTTCATTTTACCTGTTCTTTACCCGAAGCACGTTGACGGGTATCTGTCACAACACTATACTGAAATTACAAAAACAGAAACAGGGAATGCAGGCGATATGCGAGGCTCTGGAGCGTGCGGGAAAATAGCCGGCCGCTATGATTTTAACAAATCAGTATATTCTTCCAGACACAGCCCTTTTTCCTGCATTTCCTGTGCAGCTTCCACCCCGACATATCTGTAATGCCACGGCTCATTGTTCACCCCGGTAATATCCGTCTTGTCAGAAGGATATCTTTGAATAAAGCCGTATCTGTATGCATTGTTTGCAAGCCATGTATAGACCGCATCGGAGGAACATTTTTCGCGAATCCACTTTTTCCCCATTGGACAGCTCTGTAAGTTCCACTTCATAATCAGCGGGGACATGGTAATCATCATTTACAAGAATCAGATTCCAGCCAAGAGAAGTATCCGCTCCTTTTTCAGATTTTGCTGTTCTATCCATATATAACAATTCAGCATGTGAAAAAGTCAGTTTCCCGCGGAAGTATCTTGAAAAGTCCCGGAAAAGCCAGTAAAATCAATGGTTTTACGAAAGAGAAAGGCGCCTACTACACCACTACTACACCATTTTTGAAAGAGCTTTGAATGACATTTAAATTTAACCGCTAGGCAAAAAGATAAATTCCATTTGACACTATCGTTATATAAAGCATAAAACAATAAGTCTTAGCCATCATAAACATTAAACCGATTCCATTTTTGAGAAAATCTCAGAAGGAATCGGTTTAATGTTTTTGGCTATTTTCTACAATTGCGAATCTATCGGGTCAAAATCCTAAAGTTACATATTTGCATTGCTGCTATATTCATAAACGATATAGCCACTTTGTAAGGTATTACTTCTTGGAATTAATTTGCCCTCATTAACCAAGCAGTGATATTGTTCGAGAGCTGTTTTTAGACTTTCAAAATTTTCATCAATGAGCACAGTACTATTAGATAATTGTTTGATTTCATCAACTAAACTCATATAAATAACCTCGTTTGCAAAAAGATTCTAAAATTATGCCTTCTAATATACTCGGTTAAGCTATCATAATACTCACTAATTATAGAACTTAGTTCAGGATCTTTTTCGAAATCAATAATTTTCAAATGCAATTCTTCTGTGAGTACTTGAATGCTAATAGGCCTTCCATGAGATTTCCATTCATTGTTATCGCTCAGCTTGTTTGCAATTTCAAGCGCTCGTGCCTCTTTTTCTGCAAGTGTAACATCTTTTCCGTTCGAAGAGTGTTTCGTCCAATCTTTGAATTTGTATTTGGTCAGCCATTTCTTTAACATATCTACGGCCAATTCCTTGGCTTGTTCATATGACCGCAATTCAGCAAGATCGAAATCTTTTAGAATTAGAAACTCGGCTTGCGTTAACTCGTTCTTTTTGGCTTTTTCTAAAAATTCATTAATTTTATCGAGATAACCCAGTGCAGCCACTAAATTACCTTCTTTATTCTGGACTTGAGGGTCGATTGGGCCCAGTGTGGAGTAATAATTCATATAAATATTATCACCGCTCATACACCAGATTGTTCCAGCACTGTATGCATAGTCGGGAACAATAAAATTCACTTCATCGTAAAAGTGACGCAAAATATCGACCATTCGTTGAACTGGAGGGAGGCTTCCCCCTGGTGTAGTAAGAAACACATAGATTGCGCGGTGCTTATTGGAATCGTTAGCCAAGGCTTCAATTATGTCTTTAACTTCGCGCTCGACACCATTCACTATTTCACCATAATAAGTAAAGATATCAGCATCAAGCTTGTTTTCTAACTTTGTTAAAAGTTCCGATAGTGCTGTTTGATTGAGTTTTTCCAATTTATTTACCATCACTTTCACTCCTTCCAGCCTTCTATCTTTATAATAGCATTAAAATGGACGGCCTTCAAGGAGAAGATATTTTACTATTATTATGTGTAGTTTCTAAAATCTATTCTCAAAATATCATTTGGCATAAAACTGATTTCTTATTTATTGGAGAGAATTGCTAATGTAGATTCGTTGATTAATGCAACTAAATATAACATTTTTTGCTTGCAGTAGTTGGTAGAACTTTTGAAAAGCCAAGAGTATAATGAGGTCAGGAGGTGTGAAAAGTATGAAAATGCAGAAAAGTAATATCGC
>DWYV01000056.1 GCA_019118525.1 Candidatus Bariatricus faecipullorum | reverse complement strand
GTTTTAAGTGTGCTAACTGCTCTTCGTTGCATTCCTCGTACATAGAATTTAATACTTTCTGAATGATTTGCATTTTCATATTCTTATCTCCTTTTCATGTAAATAATAGAGTACTGAAATTTACATGATATGGAGAACATATGCAATAACATGTCGAAAAAAGCAACATTTTATTGAAAAGGTTGCAATGATAAATCGGAATTTAATGTCGCACATAACTTCCATATTTACTTCCGAAAAAATTATGATACATCAAGAATTAACAGAAAATCTTGATTATTTTTAACATAATATAACACATACAGCGGTCAGTGATTTAAATTTAATTGATATTTTTCGAGTAGTGTGATTTAATCCATGTTAGGCTGCTGTTTTATAAAATTAGTGCCAAACGAGTCACTTAATATTGTACAAAACATACAACAATGTGCAAAATTATTTTGTGTTCATTTAGCAATATCTCCAATGTTTTCATGGAAAAATCGTCGTTGTGTTGGCATATTAAATTCCGATTTAACAAAATAATATAAGGGTTCACATTAGAAAATGTGAGCCCTATTTTTTACGATTTGCAAGATATTTATATCATATCACGGTGAATGGTTTATGACATCATATCAATATCTTACAAGTGTCATATGTTCAGGATTTCCTCCTTCTGTTAATTGTTTGCTTTTTATTACTTTTTATGGTAAAGTAATAAAAGGTAATCAAAGGTAATCAAACTAAAATCTTCAGAACCCTTGATTTTACTGGGTTTTTGGATAAATAAGGCGGGTTCGATTCCCGTTATCTGCTGTGGAAACCTTTGATTTTACCAGTGTTTTGCTACTCACAAAATCAATAAGGTAACAGAAAGAGCATCCGTATTCTGCGGATGCTCTTTCTTTGGAGCAGACTTCCCTGTTATTTATAGAACAAAGAGTTCCGCGGGCGGAACTCTCGCGCTGAGTGCGGTCGCTTTGGCGACAAATTTCTTCTTCGCGCGAGTGCGCATCCCGCGGAGCGTTTTTATATAACAGGGAACGAAGTTTCCTGTTATATAAAAAACTGCCCGCAGGACCAGTGTCCCGCGGGCTTCCCTCTTCTCTCAAACTTCAGGGGTGACAGCGTGTTTCACTGTCTTATGCAAGAGCCTTCTTTGCAGTCTCTGCTACTGCGGTGAAGCCTTCTGCATCGTTTACAGCCATTTCAGCCAGCATCTTTCTGTTCATGTCAACACCGGCAACTTTCAGGCCGTGCATCAGTCTGCTGTAGGAAAGGCCGTTCATTCTTGCTGCTGCATTGATACGCGCAATCCAGAGCTGACGCATCTGACGTTTTCTCTGTTTTCTTCCTGCGTAGGAAGTTGCCAGCGCTCTCATTACAGACTGTTTTGCAACACGGTACTGTTTGGAGCGGGCTCCTCTGTATCCTTTTGCCAGTTTCAGGGTTCTGTTATGTTTCTTCTTTGCGTTCATGCCGCCTTTAATTCTTGCCATCTCTTACTCCTCCTTCTATCTTCTGCATATCCTACAGATATGGTAATACCTTCTTCATGTTCTTTACGTTGGTTGCATCTGTGATAGTTGCGTGTCTAAGATTTCTCTTTCTCTTCGGAGATTTCTTAGTTAAGATATGGCTTTTGTACGCTTTGTTTCTCTTCAGCAGTCCGGTTGCGGTTTTTTTGAAGCGCTTTGCAGCTGCTCTATTCGTTTTAATTTTTGGCATGGTAAAATCCTCCTTAAAATATAGTAGTTTATTTTTAACGTTTTTCAGTTAAAACCATACTCATGCTTCTTCCTTCCAGCTTTGCCGGTTTCTCCACTACGGCAATGTCCTTGAGAAGCTCTGCGAAATCATCCAGAATATGTTTGCTCTGCTGCATATGTGCCATTTCTCTTCCACGGAAACGCAGGGTCACCTTCACTTTGTTCCCCTTCTGGATAAACTTCTTCGCATTATTCACTTTCGTATTCAAATCATTGGTATCAATGTTTGGTGAGAGACGCACTTCTTTTACGTCCACAGTTTTCTGTTTCTTTCTTGCTTCCTTTTCCTTGCGGCTCTGCTCATACCGGAATTTGCCGTAATCGATAATTTTACATACCGGCGGCTTTGCCATGGGAGCAATCTTAACCAGGTCCAGTTCCGCTTCCTGCGCCAGCTTCAAGGCTTCTCTCGCTGACATAATTCCCAACTGTTCCCCGCTCTCACTAATCACACGCACTTCTCTGTCGCGGATTTGTTCGTTGATTAATAAATCGCTGCTAATAATTGTGCACCTCCATACATAAAAAATAGTGAATAGTCAAGACTATCCACCTCACTTAAAACACAGCGCAAAAGCTCTGTGCCGTCTGCATTATCAAACCCGTGACGCCTTCTGCGCTGGGGTGAGAGTGGATACTCTTCTTTCTTTTTGCTTTCCGCAATGACTAATGTACCATACCCGGCCCGTTCTGTCAATACCTTTTTTGAGCGGATTTTTCATCAGCCTGGCGCCCCGGCAAAGCGGGGCGCAGGCCGGTCTGATTTCTGATTTTTTCTAAAGCGTGTCCTACCGGTGGTCTCCCATGCAGAACACCGCTACCACGCCGGGACCGGTATGACTGCCGATTACGGTACCGATACAGTTAATCAGAATATTGTCTATTCCCATTTTCTTCCGTACCAGTTCCGCCACATAATTTGCGTCTTCCTCACAGTCTCCATGGGTAATCATGATGATATCATTATCCCAGCCCTTTGCCTGTTCCACCGCCATGTCCACAATCCGGTTCAGGGATTTCTTTCTGCCCCGTTCTTTTCCGATAACCTGGAGCTTTCCTTCATTATCCATATGGATGACAGGTTTTACCTTTACCATACTTCCCAGGATTGCCGTGGCCTTTGACACTCTTCCTCCCCGGTGCAGATGGAACAAATCATCAATGGTAACATCATGGCAGACATGGAGCTTGTTTTCCTCGCACCATTTAGCCACTTCCTCCAGATTTTTTCCTTCTTTTTTCATCTTTACTGCCTTATATACGAGAAGCCCTTCTCCCAGGCAGGCGCACAGCGTATCCACCGTGATAATCTGCGCTTCGGGATACTCCTCTGCCAGTTCCCGGGCAGCCACCCGCACACTGTTGTAGCTTCCGCTGAGCCCCGAAGAAAATCCCAGGTAAAGCAGGTCCTTTCCTTCTTTCAGCCAGGGCTCCAGTGCATTTCTGGCCTGCTCCGGCGTAATCTGGGACGTAGTGGGCATGGAGCCCGCCCGGATTCTGTCAAAAAATTCTTTTCCGGACAGACCGCTCATGTCTTCATACGTCTCTCCGTCCATAACATAGGAAAGCGGGATATAAGGTACTCCCAGCGTTTCCGTAACATATTCTTTCGGCAGGTCTACCGTACTGTCGGTAATAATTACATAATCCCGCATCATTTTTTCCTCCTCGATACCATTCTCTCAATAGCACTCTCCTTTGTTAGTATACCTCATTTACGCAGATTAAGCAAAACCTTTTCCCGCAATCTTCCCGACAGACTTTCTCATTTTGCTGTACAGACCGCCCGCGGTCATGGTATACTATATGAGTAGTCTGAAAAAAGAGGGGGATTTTTATGCTTACAGAAAAAGTGCGCTCCCAGATACTCGGGGGCTGTATGAGAGACTTTAAGACTTACCTGGCCGGATACTGCGGCGGATTTTTTACCATTATTCATTTCCAGAACGGCCGCTATGAACTGAAAATCAGCGCCTGGTCCCAGGAGGATCCGGACGGCGCGCAGCTTGGCGGGTTCCTTGCACAGCAGAAGGCACAGAACAGCCGGATTCTGGATTTTAAGCTGTTTCCAAAATATTTTACCCTGACCATGAAGGTGCCGTCCCTGGCAAAAAACATCCCGGATGCCGTAAATTCCACAGCAGGCCCCATCCTTGGATACCTGCAGAATTTCCACTATTCTTCCGGCTGTGAGTCCTGCGGAACCACAGAAAACATCGGCTGCTACGAAATCAACGGGACCGCCTTCCATCTCTGTGATTCCTGCCTGAGCCAGGTACATACTTCTCTTCAGCAGAACCAGCAGGAAGTGTCTTCCAAAAAAAGCGGACTGGTATCCGGTCTCGTTGGCGCCTTTCTCGGCTCTCTGATTGGATGTGTTCTCTGGGTTCTCATATACCGGCTGGGATACATCGCCGGCATTGCAGGGGCCGTCACCGGAATCTGCGCCATGAAAGGATATGAGAAACTGGGCGGAACCCTGGACAAAAAGGGAGTCATCGGCTCCATCATCATTATGGTACTTATGATTTTCTTCGCCAACCGGATTGCCTGGGCCTGGGAAGCATACGACGCCCTGCAGATGTATGGCTATACCTTTGCCGACTGCTTCCGGGGACTGGGAGAGATACTCTCCCTCTCAGAACTCACCGGCCAGTATTACGGCGACCTGGCAATCGGCTATGTGCTGACTCTGGTGTGCAGTTTCCAGAGTATCCGCAGCGCATTCCAGGGCAGTACCGGAAGCTTTAAAATCAACCGCAGGCTGTAAGCCGCGGCCAGAATACACAGTCAGAACTGAATGGAGACCGCGCCCAGGGGGGCGGTCTCCGTTTTCTTATTTTCCTTTTCCCTGATGGAGGCGGACGTCCAGGTAGCTTCGTCCTCCCAGGTTCTTATTCCAGCAGACGGCCAGGATGACCACCAGGGTTCCTGCCACAAATCCCGGCAAATCAAACAGTGCGGTCAGCACCAGAAGGAGAAGGCGCATGAACTTCAGCGCATACCCCAGTTCAAAGTTGGGCTGGGTATAATTTGCCACGGATACGAAAGCGAGATATAACATTACCTCGCTGTTGAACCACCCCGACTCCACGGAGAACTCTCCCATCACGATACCGGCGATAACACTCAGAGGCGTGCTCAGCATGGAAGGAGTGTTCAGGGCCGCCAGCCGCAGGCCGTCAATGGCAAGCTCCAGTATAAGTATCTGAAAAATCAGGGGAATATTCTGGGTATCCCGGATTTCCACAAACCGGAAACTCTCCGGTATCCATGCCGGGTTCTGCATAAAGAGCAGGAATACCGGCACCAGAAAAACGGTCAGAAAGGTAATCAGTCCCCTGGACAGTTTCAGATAAACGCCCGTAAGCGTAGGGAAATAGTAGTCGTTTGCCTCCTCAATCATGTCAAACACCGACGTGGGCAGTACCATGGCCGCAGGAGAATTGTCCACCAGCAGTATAATTTTCCCTTCCAGCAGGCAGGCCGCCGCCGTGTCAGGCCGTTCTGTGAATTTAAACTTTGGAAAAGGATTGTACCACTTCCGTTTGTACAGAGCCTCCGCCAGTGTCTGCTGGTTCATCCGCAGGTCATCCACCTGCACTTCATCCAGCTTTTTCCGGATACGGTCCAGCACTTCCTGGTCCACCCGGTCCGACATATAGCAGAGCGCCACATCCGTACGGGAACTTTTCCCAATCTCCGTCATGCTCATAATCAGATGCGGATCCCGGATTCTCCGGCGGATAAGCGCTGTGTTAAAGATAATCGTTTCCACAAATCCGTCCCGGGATCCCCGGAGCGACTTGTCCTTATCCGGCTCCTCCACGCTTCTCGCCGGGTAAGTACGGCAGTCGATGACAATGGCCGCCGCATAGCCATCCACGAAAAGGCAGGTGGCTCCGGAAAGCAGATTTTTCAGAATATCATTATAATCCGCCAGCACGTCCACTTCCACATAAGGAACGCAGCGCCTGGCAAACCCGGTGGCATCGGGCGGCATCTCCTCCTCTTTGACGCCAAAAAAAGAGTCCATAATTTTCAGCATGGACTCATCCTTTGTAAAACCGTCGATAAAATAAAAAGTACTCTCCCTGCCTCCGATATACATGTCCCTCTGTATCAGGTCGAAACTCTCCTTCACCGGAAGAATCCGGGAGAGGTACTCTACATTTTCCCGAAGCGTTCTGCTTACTTTTTTCAATTCCTGCATGGCTTCCGTCCTCTTTTCGTCATGATGACATAGGATGTCCGCCCTGCCGGAAATTTATACATCCGTCAGACAGATGCTGCCGTGGTACTGCCGAATCCGCCGTTTCGCACCGCGGATGCGTCATCGTCCACCGTGATGCCGTACTCCACAAAAATCCCCTGCATAAAGCCGGTTCCCTTTTCCAGCTTCAGTGTCTTTCCTTCCCGGGAATCATTGGTCAGCTTGGCAAAAATATGGCCCTCATTGTCAGAGTAAAAATAATCGCTGTCAATAATCCCGACGGTATTGTTCAGCTGCAGCCGGTACTTAAATCCAAGGCCGCTTCTTGGATAACACTTCAGCACCCAGTTTTCTTCCATCTCCACCCGGATTCCGGTGGGAATCTTCAGGGTCTTTCCCGGTTCAAGCTCAAAATCCGCCGGCGAAAAAAAATCATAACCTGCGCTGCCCGCAGTTGCCCTGGAAGGCAGGCGGAGCGCCTCATAAATGTTCTGAATCTCCTCCTCCGGAACCTCTCCAAAGGTATCTTTCCATCCTTCCCGGAACTGTTCCGGGCTTACTTTGTGAAATTTAGCAATTCTCTTCATGCAGTATTACTTCTCCTCTTTTTAATGTCTCCGGAACATTGATGACCCGCTGGTTGGCACTGCCCTTCCAGTGCAGCTGGTTATCCTTTTTGTCCACTTCGAATTCTCCGTCCACCAGCACGTCCAGATACCGGACAACTTCCATGTTCTGTATCTCTTCCCAGAGATATCCGGTATACAGCCAGATAGTTTTCTCCGGATATTTTTCCCGGATTTCCCTGGCCAGCGCTGTCACCTCATAGGTGTTGGCAATGTGCAGCGGGTCCCCTCCGCTGAAGGTAATCCCGCTGACATAGTCTTTTTCCAGCTCATGAAAAATTTCCTGCCGGGCCGCTTCGTCAAAAATCAGCCCCACATTTGGGTCCCAGGTAATGGGGTTGTGGCATTCCTTACAGCAGTGGCTGCAGCCGGAAACCCAGAGCACTACCCGGAGCCCGTCTCCGTTGAGCATATCGTCTTTTGTGATATTATGATACCGCATTACATACTTTTCCTTTCCGCAATCTCAGCCATCTTGGCGTCATTGAGGCGGGTATCCCCCTTCACTCTGGAGTAGGACAGATAGCCGTTCATCCGCTCAATTTTCGTCAGATTGGTGCTTCCGCATACGGGGCATACGTCCATGGAAAGCTCTTCATGGCCGCAGTCGTCACAGTAGGCAAGGGAAAGGTTTACCCCCTCATAGAATCCCATGTCCATAGCCCGGCGCACCAGGGATTTGATAGCTTCCCGGTTGTAGCTGATGGGATATTTTACATACTGAATTTTCCCGCCGTTGCACAGATCCCAGAACCGGCCTTCCAGGTCCTGCTTTTCTATCGGCGTGATATCCTCGGAAACATGACAGTGGAAACTGTTGCTGACATATTCTCTGTCGGATACATTTTCTATAATCCCGTATTTTTTCCGGAACTGCTGTACCTGCACACCGCAGAGGTTTTCCGCCGGTGTTCCGTAGATGGCATACAGATGCCCGTCCTCTTCCTTGAACTCATTTACCCGCTTATTAATATATTCCAGAGTCTGCAGGGCAAATTCCCCGTCCTCTGCGATGGATTTCTTATTGTAAAGCTGCTGCAGCTCGTTCAGCGCCGTAATTCCAAAGGATGCGGTGGCTGACTTCAGAAGGGGCTTAATCTTGTCGTGCAGTCCCAGGTGTCCTCCGTAGAAACCGCCCTCACAGTACGCCAGCGGATTGGTGGATGCCCGCATCTCGCCCAGGTAATCATAGGTCCGGATATGAAGTTTCCGGATAAGCTGCAGATAGTAGTCCAGCACTTCAAAAAAGTCTTTCCCTTCCTGGCGGGCTTTCGCCAGAATCATGGGCAGGTGAAGGCTGACTGCTCCGATATTAAACCGGCCCACGAATACCGGCTCATCGTTTTCGTCTGCCGGCGTCATGCCGCCTCTTTCATACCAGGGAGAAAGGAAGGCACGGCAGCCCATGGGGCTGATAATCTTTCCGTAACGTTTGTACATACTGGCCACATAGCCTTTTCCGGTCAGGCTGAGCCAGTCCGGATACATGGTCTTCGCAGAGCAGTCGATTCCTGCCTCAAACAGATCTTCACCCGGTTTTCCCGGTCCGTGCAGGTTCTCGTCGTACAGAAATACCAGTTTCGGGAAGAGCACCGGCTTTTTATGGCCTTCTTTTCCCTGTCCTTTCTTTCTTACGTCCAGCATGGTCTTTGTTACAAGCTTTCCGTATTTGCTGATGTTGGTTCCACTGGTCACGGTAATAAACGGATAATCTCCCCGGCTGGAAGAAACAGTGTTAAACTTGTATTCCCAGCCCTGGAAGCCCTGCTCCATTTCCCGTTCCAGGTCAGCCCAGGCCGTCTTCTGAACCACTTCTTCGTCAAGTTCCAGGCTTCTGTACTTCTCAATCAGCTTTTTGTGGGATTTCTCTGCATAGGGTTCCAGAATGTCGTCCACGCTTGGCACCGTAAAGCCGCCATACTGCTGGCTGGCCGCGCTGAGCACGATATCTCCGATAACGTCAAACGCAGTATCCAGTGTCTTAGGCTCGTTATACCAGATATTTCCCATCTCAAACCCGCCGGTCAGCACTGTTTTTACATCGAACAGACAGCAGTTCATCGTGTCTCTTCTTGCCGACATATCGTGAATATAAATATACCCTTCCCGGATTGCCTGAAGTTCTTCCACAGTAAGGAAAAATTTCTTGTAAAGCTCTTTATTGAGTTCATTAAAAATCAGGCTTCGTTTTGTGGACACCAGGGCGCTGTCCGTATTGCTGTTCTCCTTGTCCCCGATATACATAATGGACTGGCTTTTCCGGTAGACCTCATCCAGCATATGCACGAAATCCTGTTTGTAGTTCCGGTAATCCCGGTAACTCTTTGCCACAACCGGATTTACTTTTTCCAGGGCTCCTTCCACTACATTGTGCATCTGGGCTATCTGGATTTCCTTTATGCCCAGTTCCTTTACCTTCTCCTCCACAAACTGGCAGATAAATTTCAAATCCTCATCGGTAAACTGAATCAGTGCCCGGTAAGCGGACTTGTTGACCGCCACAACCACCTTCTGTACATTGAATTCTTCCTTGGTACCGTCTTTTTTTACCACTTTTACATCCTTTAAATCCATACTGTTTCTCCTTTCCCCTTTACCCATATCTAGTGTGTCTATTTTATCATTATCACAATATCGTGTAGATGACTTCTTCTATACTACCACGTCCGCAATCCGCTGTCAATAAAAGAAACAGCTCCGCGTCGCAGGCACGGCGGCCGCCCTCCGGGCGCACCGCAAAAAAACTGCCGGCTCCCCGGGGAGCCGGCAGTTATCCGCAGTCAGCGGTTCCTGTGTTTTTTTATTTGTCCACAATGGGCACAGGCGTATCATCCTTTGCATCCAGGTTATTGATGTACTTCTTCGTCTCCCTGACAATGACAGGCGACAGAAGGAGGACCGCTATCAGGTTTGGTATGGCCATCAGCGCATTTAAAGTATCGGCTACCAGCCATACAAAATCCAGTGCCACAATCGGCGCGATTGCCGCTACGGCAACGTACAGCACACGGTAGGGAATCAGCGCTATCTTTCCTGCGAAATATTCCACGCACCGCTCTCCGTAATAAGCCCATCCGAGAATGGTGGAGTAGGCAAAGGAGATAATGCCCAGTGTCAGGATAATCGGTCCAAGATACGGAATCTGCCCAAAGGCCAGGGACGTCAGTACGCCGCCGTCTGAAATCTCATCCGCATTGATGGCCGGGTTCTTCATAATGGTCGTCACCAGGGTAAGACCGGTCATCAGACATACGACAACCGTATCCCAGAACGTTCCTGTGGAGGAAACCAGTGCCTGGCGTACCGGATTTCTCGTCTGTGCGGCGGATGCTGCAATCGGAGCGGAACCCATACCGGACTCATTGGAGAACAGTCCTCGGGCAACTCCGTAGCGCATGGCCATCAGCATTCCGGAACCTACCAGACCGCCTGCAGCGGCGCCCGGTGTAAAGGCCAGCCGGCAGATAGTCGCAATCGCCGGAATAATGTAGTCATAGTTGATTCCCAGAATAATCAGGCAGCCCAGCACATAGAAGATGGCCATAATCGGAACCAGCTTCTCGCATACGCTGGCAATCGTCTGGATACCGCCGAAAATAACAATCGCCGTCAGGATGGCAATCACCACGCCTACAATCCAGGGCGGGATACCGATATTTTCTTCACATACCGTGGCAATGGCGTTTACCTGGGTCGCGCATCCGATTCCAAAAGAAGCGAAACCGGCAAACAGAGCAAATATCATGCCCAGCCACTTCATGTTCAGGCCTCTGTCCAGGGCATACATGGCGCCGCCCTGCATCCGTCCGTCCTTTGTCTTAACACGGTATTTTACCGCAATCAGGGACTCGGCATATTTGGTGGCAATGCCGAATACACCGGTAAGCCAGCACCAGAGTACCGCTCCCGGTCCTCCTAGGGCAATGGCTGTTCCCACGCCGATAATGTTTCCGGTTCCAATGGTGGCTGCAAGAGCGGTAGTCAGGGCCCCGAACTGGGATACCTCTCCCTCTGCATCCGGGTCTCTCGTTACAGAAAGTCGAATTCCTTTTGTGATGGATTTCCACTGAATTCCCTTTGTCAGAACAGTCATCAGAAGGTGGGTCCCCATCAGGAGAAAAATCATCAGTCCGTTCCATAAAAAGCCGTTCACTGTCGTCACGAATGAATTGATAGCGTCAAACATCCTTTTGCCTCCTCTTTCTCTCATTAACGTGTTAATCCGTTAGATTTATTCTACATGATTTTTTGTGGATTGGCAATTATTTTTCTTCTTCATGATGTAAATTTTGTGAATTTCGCTCCGTTTTTCCTAATTTTTTTCGATTTTCCGCTCTTTTGGTCCTTTTTCTTCCAACTGATAGCAGCGTCCCCTCCTGATATCATGGAAAAAGCTTCCGCCCTCTTCTACTACAAGTTCATAGATATCCTGCATCCTGCCCGGACCGGAATGAAAGTTTTCATAATAATAGACCCCCGGCACTTCCTGCTGCACCTTGTCCAGGATGTCATCCACCACCTTTTCCTTGGTCATGGAATTGCGGGAAGACGTGCTCCATCTGCCCAGCATACTGCGTATCTGCGGGCGGGTCAGCCGGATTTTCCGCATCTCCCGCACTTCGTCTGAAACCACATCGTTTCGCTCAAGGCCTGCTCTTTTTAGCACGCTGTCAAACAGGTCCCGGTACATGCCGTAGGGGAACCCCATCTCCAGCCAGGCCCGCATAAGAATCACGGCTCCGGTAAGCGCCTCCGGCTCCGCCTCTTCTTTCGCCAGCCGGCAGAGATTCTGCATGCTTTTCTGAAAAACTGCCTTCACATCCGCTTCTCTTCTTGCAAGCATCTCCAGGGACAGCCTGGCCGCTTCTATTTCTGTTCTGTATTCTTCCAGTCTCATGTCGTTTTCTCCTCGTATCCTGTAGTAGTAATATTTATAGTCTCTCTCCAGGGACTGAGCACAGTGCGCCGTTCTGTTTACATAGTATCAGCAAACTTGCATATTTGTAAATATGTATTGCGTATAATATCATTCTATTTTACTTACCCTAAATGCTACACTACAAGTAGTAATGACGCGCAGGGAAATGAGGTGGTGAAGTATGGAAAATTTATTCGGTGCAAGGCTCCGTCAGGCCAGGCTCAACGCCGGACTTACCCAGGCCGCTCTTGCAGAGAAAGTGAATCTGGATGAAACCACTATCAGCAGAATCGAAAACGGTTCCCAGGCCACTTCCTTCCAGTCCATGCTGCACTTTTCCGATGCGCTGGACGTCCACCTGGATTATCTGCTCTGCGACTATCTGGAGCATGGTCCGGAAAACCCGGACATGCTGACCCGTGAAATCACGGAACTTCTGGAACCGCTGCCGGATTCCTATAAACTTTTCATACGCGATACTGTCCGCAGTCTGGTTCAGAATTTTCCCGTCCCCACAGAAAGCAAAAAGCAGCCGTAACGGCTGCTTTTTTACTCGTCTTCCTCCAGTATGTAGGGGGTCGCCTGGTATACATAGTAATTGAGCCAGTTCGTATATAAGTTGTTGCCATGTGCCCTCCAGGTAAGCAGCGGCTTCTGTGTACAGTCGTCATCCGGATAGTAGTTTTCCGGAAGTTCCGCCGGAAGCCCCCTCTTTAAGTCTCTCTTATATTCTGTATCCAGTGTAATCCGGTCATATTCCGGATGCCCCATCACAAAAATCTGTCTTCCCTCTTCAGCCATGGCCAGAAACACCCCGGCCTTTTCTGATTCTGCCAGAATCGTAAGCCGCTTTTCCGCACGTATCTTTTCCACAGGTACGTCCGTGTGCCTGGAATGGGGAGCCAGAAATACATCATCAAATCCCCTTACCAGCGGAATTTTCCGGTTCATCACCCTGTGCCAGTATACACCGGACAGTTTTTTCGGAAGGTCTGTCTTATCGATTCCATAGTGGTAGTAAAGCGCCGCCTGGGCTCCCCAGCAGAGATGAATGGTGGAGGTAACATGGGTTTTCGTCCACTCCATAATCTCCTTTAGTTCCTCCCAGTAGTCCACTTCCTCAAAAGGCATCTGCTCTACCGGCGCGCCGGTAATAATAAATCCGTCAAAATGCTGTTTCCGTATGGTATCAAAGGTCTCGTAAAACCGGTTCAGGTGATTTGCGGAAGTATTCCGGGATTCATGGCTCTTCACCATGACAAATTCCACGTCCACCTGAAGCGGTGTGTTGGAAAGGGAACGCAGAAGCTGAAGCTCTGTATCCTCTTTGAGGGGCATCAGATTCAGAAGCCCTATTTTAATCGGCCGGATGTCCTGGTGAATCGCCCGGTGCTCATCCATAACAAAAATATTTTCTTTTTCCAGTATTTCCTTCACGGGTAAATCATTCTGTACTCGAATTGGCATGTTTTTCTCTCCTGTCGTTACATATGCTATCCCTCCGGGGGCTGCGCACGCCCTGGAATGGAAGACCCCGGCGGCCTCTTTTCCTTCCGCCGGAGTCTCTTTTTTCTGCCTTTTTATCCGCATGTAAAGGTTGCGCACTCTGTCTCTTCACACTGACAGGCGCTGCCGCCTTCCACACTGATTTTTCCAGCCACGCACCTGCAGTCTTCGTTGTACTGGCAGCGGGTTGCCTGGCAGTCAATGCTGCTTCTGGGGCTGGCCTCGCCTCCCAGGTTGCTGTAGGTGTCGCTTTTTCTCTCCTGAAAGCTGTCGCAGCAGGTTTCGGAAGCTTTCTGTGCGTTGCTTCCTCCCACGGTGATGGCGTTCAGGGCACAATAGTAATCTTTGTTGTGCATACAGGTCTGCACGGTACATTTTAATTCAGGCATACTGTCTCCTCCTTTTATAACTGGATTCCCTGACAGTATGCCCGGTTTTTTTCTTTTTATGCGGTTATTCTTCCTTTGTCTGGACTTCCCGGACGGTTCTGGAAGCGATTTCCATTTTTATGGCGGCCACAAAATCAGCAAGACTCTTCTGGCCTTCGTCTCCTTCAAACCGGCTCCGGACGGACACCAGTCCTTCTTCCTCTTCCTTTGCTCCTACTACAAGCATGTACGGAATCTTCTGCAGCTGGGCCTCCCGGATTTTATAGCCGATTTTCTCCGCACGGATATCTATCTCTGCACGGATTCCGGCATGTTCCAGTTCTTCCAGTACTTTTTTCGCATATTCCATGTGCTTGTCGGAAATAGGCAGTACCTTCACCTGCACCGGCGCAAGCCAGGTAGGAAACGCACCTGCAAAATGCTCAATCAGGATTCCGATAAACCGCTCAATGGAACCGAACGCTACCCGGTGAATCATAATCGGACGGTGTTTTTCCCCGTCTGCCCCGGTATATTCCAGTTCAAAGCGCAGCGGAAGCTGGAAATCCAGCTGAATGGTTCCGCACTGCCAGGTTCTGCCGATGGAATCTTCCAGGTGGAAGTCAATCTTGGGGCCGTAGAACGCGCCGTCGCCCTCATTTACCACATAGTCCAGGCCCAGATCGTCCAGAGCGCCGCGAAGCGCGTCTGTTGCCATCTCCCAGTCCTCGTCGCTTCCCATGCTGTCCTCCGGACGGGTGGAAAGCTCCACGTGATACTTGAATCCGAACAGGCTGTATACTTCATCAATCAGACGGGCGACACCCTTGATTTCGTCCCGCATCTGCTCCGGCGTCATAAAAATGTGGGCATCGTCCTGGGTAAAGCAGCGCACCCGCATCAGGCCGTGAAGCTGGCCGGATTTTTCATGCCGGTGTACCAGTCCCAGTTCTCCCATCCGCAGAGGAAGGTCACGGTAGGACCGGGGCTCTGACTGATATACCAGAATTCCACCCGGACAGTTCATTGGTTTTATCGCGAAATCTTCCTCGTCAATTACCGTTGTGTACATATTGTCTTTGTAATGGTCCCAGTGTCCGGATGTCTCCCAGAGATGACGGTTCAGCATAATCGGAGTGGAAATTTCCACATATCCGTTTTTCCGGTGAATCTCTCTCCAGTAGTCCAGAAGCTGGTTTTTCAGTTCCATTCCTTTTGGCAGGAAGAAGGGGAATCCCGGTCCTTCCTCACGCATCATAAACAGGCCCAGTTCTCTTCCCAGTTTTCTGTGGTCCCGCTTCTTTGCCTCTTCCATCATATGCAGGTATTCATCCAGCTCCGCTTTTTTCGGGAAGGCCGTTCCGTATACCCTCTGCAGCATTTTGTTCTTTTCACTGCCCCGCCAGTAAGCTCCGGCCAGACTGGTCAGTTTAAAAGCCTTGACCGGCTTTGTACTCATCAGATGAGGTCCGGCGCAGAGGTCGGTAAATTCTCCCTGGGAGTAAAAACTGATAACTGCATCCTCAGGCAGATCCTCAATCAGTTCCACCTTGTAAGGCTCGTTTTTCTCTTTAAAGTAGGCAACGGCCTCTTCCCGGGGCTTTGTATACTGCTCAATAGGAAGATTTTCTTTTACAATCTTCTTCATCTCGGCTTCAATTTTTTCCAGGTCTTCTGCCACAAGCGGCGTCTCCCTGTCAATATCATAATAAAATCCGTCTGCCACAGAGGGGCCGATGGCCAGTTTTGTATCCGGATACAGCCGCTTGATGGCCTGGGCCATAATATGGGACGCTGTGTGACGGAACGCGCCTTTTCCCTTTTCATCCTGGAACGTCAGGATGTTCAGCTCACAGTCTTCGCTGAGGCTGGTACGCAGGTCCACCACTTCCCCGTTTACTTCTCCGGCTGTAGCCACGCGGGCCAGCCCTTCGCTGATATCGGACGCTATCTCTATCACAGTCCTGCTACCGTCGTACTCCCGGCAGGAGCCGTCTTTCAGTGTAATTTTCATCTTATTTTTCCTCCTCTTCTTTTTCCTTTTCCAGTGCTTCCATAAAAATGGCATGGTAAGCCGGGTTTGCTTTTTTCAGGGCTACCGGTCTCCCTTTCTCATTAAGAAAACAGTGTCTGCTGGTCCCCCGGCAGTGAACCATGCCGGTATGGGTGTCCACCACCTCGTATCCCAGGGCCAGTTTAATGCCGTTATAGGACTTTATTTTTGTAAAAATGGTTACGGTTGTTCCAAACCTGACCATCCGGAGATATTCTGCCTCCACGGCAATTACCGGACTGATAATCCCGTCCTCTTCCATTTTGTCATAAGGAATTCCCATCTTCTCCAGACAGTCTGTCCTCGCCTCCTCGAACCAGCGGATATAATTGGAATGATGCACAATTCCCATCTGGTCCGTTTCGTAGTACTGAACTCTGTGCGTATACTGTTCCATAGCCACCTTCCCCTTTTTCCAAATCGCATCCGCAGAGCGTTTTTACACAGCCGGGAACGAAGTTTCCTGTTGCATAAAAAAACCCTGCAGCATCTCTGCTGCAGGGACGGGTATCTTTTCTTCCCGCGGTTCCACCCCGCTTGAACCGGCACATGGCCGAATCCGCTTCTTTCGGATGATAACGGTTCCCACCGGGCTGTTTTCCCCAGCCACTCAGAGGTAGTCTTCAGACGTTTCCGCAATAAGAAGCTTCCAGCCTGCGGCTTCTCTCTCTGTATCCTTTCACGTCCTACTCGTCTCGTCAACGCATTTGCTATCATTATATCACGGCTTCTGCTTTTGTCAATCCGGTTTTTTCCTTCCCTGACACAGCATTTTCAAAACGCCGAAAAATTCTCTGGTCATATAATTGGGCAGCATAAGCCAGGTCGTAGGGGCCGCCAGCCCCGCCGCTTTCCGGTATCCCACCTGACGGGCCGTAAAAAGAGCCCGGAACAGATGAAAACTGTTGGTAACAATCCCGACCGGGACCCTTCCCGGTGCTTCTTCCCAGGAAGAGGCTTTTTCCTCCCGCTGTACAATTCTTCCAGAATACACCAGATTTTCCCTGGTCGTGGTGGAAGCGTCTTCCTCCCATATCCGCTCTCTTTTAATGCCATGGTCTTCCAGATAAGCAGCCATAACTGCCGCCTCTGTCGCCAGTTCTCCCGGTCCCTGGCCGCCGGAAACGATGACTTTTGTCCCGGGACTGGCCTTCAGGCAGATGAGCGCCCTGTCCAGCCGCTGCCGCAGGGCATCGGTAAGCCGGACGCCGTCCACACGGGCGCCCAGTACGATAATCCACCGGCAGGTTTCCTCAGGCTCTCTCTCCCGCATTCCGGAAAGAATGGCGCATTCCACCAGGAAAAACAGAACCAGCACCGCACCTGTCAGAGCCGTGATTCCTTCCCGGACCGGTTCCGGAATCCTCTCCCGTAACAGAGTCCAGCTGATACACACCAGTCCCAGCAGGGCCCACAGCCTGGGAAAGGGGGAATCCCATCGGCGCAGATACCGGCAGATAACCAGATAATATCCCAGAAACAGAATTCCCAGTATCATCATTTATCCGGTACTATTTATTTTTCCCGCAGCATTTCTTATATTTTTTTCCGCTGCCGCAGGGGCAGGGGTCATTGGGATAAATCTTTGGCCCGTTGTGTACCGTGCGGGCATTTTTCTGCTCTTTGTAGAGCTCTTTGCGCTTTTCTTCCGGGAAGATCTTTTCCCACTGGGGAAGCTCGTAGAGCCAGTCCGCTTTCGCGTCCACCATGTTTTTATAGAGCAGCTCTTTGTCAAAGGCCAGGCTGACCTCGGTATCCTCATCCATGGTTTCAATCGGATTGGCCTCTTTCAGGCTGTCATTGATTCCGTCCAGAAAACCGGTCATGGTAAAGACGCTGATGCCGTACTTTTCTGCAAGGTCTTTTACCGTTCCCTTCACTTCCTCATCTGGATTCTCCAGCAGCTTTTCATATATCTCTTTCTCAGTCTGGAAATAGCTGCCCCAGAATTTCTGGAGGGAAGCCTTGTCCATCTCTTTGGAATACGCAGTGTCTCTCCACTGTTCCAGTAATGTACTCATGATACAATCTCCTTCATCTGCATTTTCTCACTATGGCGGCCGCAGGAACATCCCGCGGCCCCATAAGCAAAAGTATATAGCATTTTCCCCTGATTTGCAAAACATTTTCTTGTAGAAACCCTGTTTTCTATATATAATGATACCAGAGTCCCGGAAGGGACCCGTTATCTGATAAAACCGGGGTGAATGACTGATGAAAAAACTCAAACGTGCCGCCGCCCTCGCAGCTGTGGTAATTCTGCTGGCCATGTACGGCTGTACTCTTATTTTTGCGCTGCTGGATAAAGAATGGGCGCTGGATTTCCTCTGGGCCTCCCTGGCCTGCACCATTCTGGTTCCGGTTCTCCTTTACGCCATGATTCTGATTTACCGTCTTCTGAAACGTCCTGACGATTCCGAAAACGAGGAATCCGGCAGTTCAAAATAGTACCTCGTCTGTATCTGTTTTTTCCTCTAAACGTACAAAAGCTCTGCCAGCACCCAGGCCGGTTCCTCTTCTGCCGCGGAAAGTTCTCTTCCTTCGCGTCTTCTCACTTTCTGTCTTCTGCACAAGTATTCTTCCATTGAAATAATCTCTCGTCCAGTTGTCTGCATCTCATGTTTCATACAGAATACCTCCTTTATCAGTTCGGCAGATACCGGCTCCCCCTGAAGCCGGTATGTTCGTCTCCTTTCCAGGAGACCCCGACATGTTAATTATATGCATACTCCCTCACTTCTATGACTTTATCCCCCGTCTGCTCTTTTACTATACCGCCCAAATGTGACTCCCTTATGACTGTTTTCTAAAGTTTTTCTGACTCAAATCTTAATAATTTCTGATTGACAAATTCCTGCCCGTTTCCTACACTGATAATAGCGCCGGCCGAAGGAAGCCGGAAATCAGCAGAAAGGATTAGTGAAAAATGGAGCATTTAGTAATACCGGAAGGGTACTGTTCGCCCCTGACAATTCGGGAAACCGAAGTCGCCATCAAAGAGGTAAAAGACCATTTTGAGCGGGCCCTTGCCAAATCCCTGCATCTGACCCGTGTATCCGCTCCCCTTTTCGTCCGTCCGGAATCCGGGCTGAACGATAACTTAAATGGCGTAGAACGCCCCGTTTCGTTTGGCATCCGGGAGCAGGAGGACCGGGAAGTGGAAATCGTGCACTCTCTGGCAAAATGGAAACGCTACGCGCTGAAGCGTTATGGTTTTCATTCCGGAGAAGGGCTGTACACGGACATGAGCGCCATCCGGCGGGATGAAGAAACGGACAATATTCATTCCATTTATGTGGACCAGTGGGACTGGGAAAAAGTAATCTCCCGGGAAGAACGGAATATGGAAACACTGGAATACACAGTGGGAAAAGTATACAGCGCCCTGAAAGAAACGGAACAGTTCATGGCCAGACGGTATAATTATATCGAAGCCTTCCTGCCGGAGGAAATCACATTTATCACCTCCCAGGAACTGGAAACCATGTACCCGGACAAAACTCCGAAAGAGCGGGAATACCATTTTGCCAAAGCAAAGGGCGCCATATTTATCAAACAGATTGGAAAAACGCTGGCCTCCGGCCAGAAACATGACGGAAGGGCGCCGGACTACGACGACTGGGAGCTGAACGGCGACATCATCGTCTACTACCCCGTCCTGGACATCGCCCTGGAACTCTCTTCCATGGGAATCCGCGTAGACGAAGCGGCTCTTGCCAGACAGCTGAAACTGGCCGGCTGCGAAGAACGGGCCGAACTGGATTTCCAGAAAGCGCTCCTTCACGGAGAACTCCCCTGCACTGTAGGCGGAGGAATCGGACAGTCCCGCATCTGCATGTTCTATCTGAGAAAGGCTCATATCGGAGAAGTACAGTCCTCCATATGGCCCCAGGAAATTGTAGAGGCTGCTGCCGAAGGCGGCATCTGCCTCCTTTAAACGAACGGGGACGGGTACCGGCCAGCCGGTACCCGTCCCCGTATACAATTCTCATTATTTTCTGAAAATAATATCATGGCGTCCCGGCCCATTGGAAACCATGGTAATCGGGTAGCCGATTTCTTTTTCGATAAATTCGATGTAATTCCGGCAGTTCTCCGGCAGGTCTTCGTATTTTTGAATCCCCCGGATATCGCATTTCCAGCCCGGAAGAGTGGTAAGTACCGGTTTGGCCTTTTCCAGAAGATATGTGGGCGGGAATTCTTTTACAATCTCCCCGTTGATTTCATAACCGGTGCAGACCGGAATCTCATCCAGGTAGCCCAGTACATCCACAACGGTAAACGCCACATCGGTTGTTCCCTGCAGGCGGCAGCCGTACCGGGATGCCACACAGTCAAACCAGCCCATTCTTCTGGGCCGTCCCGTGGTCGCTCCGAATTCGCCTCCGTCGCCTCCCCGGCGTCTCAGCTCATCGGCCTCAGCCCCGAATATCTCGCTGACAAAAGCCCCTGCGCCCACAGCGCTTGAGTATGCCTTGCACACAGTTACAATCTGCTTAATCTCATAGGGCGGAATTCCTGCCCCGATAGCGCCGTAAGCGGCCAGTGTGGAAGAAGACGTTACCATCGGATAAATACCGTGGTCCGGGTCCTTTAACGTTCCCAGCTGCCCTTCCAGCAGAATTTCCTTTCCTTCCTTCAGCGCCTGGTCCAGATACAGGGACACATTGCACACATAGGGTTCAATCATCTTTCTATATCCCAGCAGCTCTTCCATCAGACTGTCCGGGTCCAGCAGAGGTTTATGGTACAGATGCTCCAGCAGAACGTTCTTCTGCTCTGCCACACGGTTCACTTTTTCCCGCAGCAGTTCCTCGTCGAAGAGCTCGCTAATCTGGAATCCAATCTTCGCATATTTGTCAGAATAAAACGGCGCGATGCCGGATTTGGTGGAACCAAAAGACTTTCCGCCCAGCCGTTCTTCTTCGTATGCGTCAAAATTCTTGTGATAGGACATCACCATCTGGGCCCGGTCAGAGACCAGAATCTTCGGTGCCGGCACTCCTCTGTCAATAATGGACTGAATCTCCTTACAGAGCACCGGGATGTCCACGGCTACGCCGTTTCCGATAATACTGGTAGTATGCCCGTAGAACACTCCGGACGGAAGGGTATGGAGCGCAAATTTTCCATAATCATTGATAATCGTATGACCGGCATTTGCCCCTCCCTGGAAACGAACGATGATATCCGCCTTCTCGGCAAGCATATCTGTAATCTTCCCCTTGCCTTCGTCTCCCCAGTTGGCACCTACTACTGCTTTTACCATAATAAATCCTCCTGCCTGATAAACCTCATTATGAGATAATTTTTCCTTATAGGTTTTATGAATCGTCACTTATAAGAAACCTTTAAAATTATACTACATTTTTTCCGGCTTGTACACTCTTATTTTCCCGTAAAAACGGGTTTTTCCACAGTCTTTTCTCCATTCTGCTACATCAGCGGCGCAATCAGCCGCAGCAGCTGCCCGTAAATCTGAATCAGCAGGCTCCGGTTCTTGACATCCGTCAGGGTCACCTTCTGAGAGACCGCCAGCGTTTTCTGGAAATCCTGCTCAATATCGTAAACCACCGGATTGTGGTAAATAAACACACCGCACTCAAAATGCAGGTACAGGCTCCGGAAATCCAGGTTCACCGTTCCCACCGTCGCCGTATCGTCATCCGAGGTAAATACCTTGGCATGTACAAAGCCCGGCAGATACTCAAATATCTGCACCCCGCTTTCAATCAGCTCGGCATAATAGGTCTTGGCCAGATAGAACGCATACGGCTTGTCCGGAATATGAGGCATAATAATCTGCACCTCAATTCCGCTCTTTGCCGCCCGCTTCAGGGCCGTCATCATCTCATTGTCCAGAATCAGGTACGGCGTCATAATGTGCACATACCGTTTCGCGTGATTGAGGATATGGATATAAACCTCCTCTCCCACGTTCTCATGGTCGTAGGGGCTGTCCCCGTAAGGAATCATGTATCCGGTTTCCCGGGAAAAATTCCGGTGTTTCCGGGTCAGATAACTGCGGTAAAGCTCCGGCTCCTTTTCATCAATATTCCAGAGTTGCAGAAACATCATGGTAAAGCTCTGCACCGCATCGCCTTTCAGCATGATGGCCGTATCCTTCCAGTGACCGAACCGCACCTTCTTATTGATATATTCATCCGCCAGATTTACTCCGCCCGTAAAGGCCACTTTACCGTCAATCACGCAGATTTTTCTGTGGTCCCGGTTGTTCTGAGTCGTAGTCATGATAGGACGCACCGGGGCAAAAACCTTGCACCGGATTCCTTTTGCCTTCAGCTCCTCCGGATACTCATAGGGAAGCTGGGAGACACTGCATGTCCCGTCGTACATAAAGCGCACTTCCACGCCTTCCGCTGCCTTCTCTTCCAGAATCGCCAGCACCGTATTCCACATAATCCCTTCCTGGACGATAAAATACTCCATGAAAATATATTTTTCCGCCTTTTTCAGTTCCTCCACCAGCACGGGAAACTTATCATCCCCCAGCGGAAAATACTGGGCCGTGGTATTGCTGTAGGTGGGGAACCCAACCTGGTGACAGAGGAAATGGGAAAGGTTGGTATTGGCCAGCCTGCTGCTGCGCATCGCCTTTACCACATTTTCATTCTGCTGCATAAAAGCCTCTGTCTCATGCCGCAGTACCTGCAGCCGCTTTCCCATATACCGTGTTCCGAAATCCATTTTCACATAGATATAAAAGCCTACTCCCACTACCGGAACCAGCAGGACCAGCAGAAGCCAGGTCATTTTAAACGCCGGATTGCTCTCTTTTTCATTTATAATATAGATAACCGCCGCCATGGACAGAATCACAAAAACTCCATACAGATAAGAGGCGTAATTCTCCAGAAAAGTCAGGGTAAACACCATGATTCCTATCTGTAATAGCAGAAGCAGCAGCACAACAGCTGTTCTTCCGTATATCACACCGAAAATCTTATTTTTCGCCCGCTCGCCCATGGTAAGGCTCTGGTCGCCATACCGTTCTCGTTCTGTCTGATTACTCATATATCCTGTCGTTTCCTTCCCGAATCCCTGCGTTCTTCGCTTCACTGCGGCCGCGCCAGACGGAACGTCCACTGACCGTTCCGCATCCCCGCGCAACCCATTACCTTCCTATCCTATCACAAATTCCGGCCTCCCACAACTTGCATTTCCAACAGATTTATAAATATTTTACTTCCCCTTTTCTGTAAAAAGTATTACAATATGGTGTATATACGAGAGGTATATGGAGAAAGGAGCGGCATTATGTTCAAAAAATTATGCAAAGTTCTGGCAGGGCTTGCCGTCATTGGCGCTGCCTGTGCAGGTATCTATTACTTTTTAAACAAAAAGGCGGATTCCGAAGAGGAAGACGAGTTCATGGACGACTTTGATGAGGATGACGATTTTGAACTGGATGACGACCTGGGTGAAGTTTCCCCGTCTTCCAGAGAATACGTTTCTCTGAACCCCTCCGGTGATGCCGCAGCTTCGGCAGACCAGACTTCTGTTCCGGATGAGGAAGATGACGAAGAAGAGGAAGAAGAGTAATACGAATGAAAAAGAGTTCCGCAGGCGGAACTCTTTTTTTGCGCGATACGCCCGGAGGGCGACCGCCTGTTTCATTATTTCTTCGGCAGTTTAAAAGAACTCTTCAGAGAGACAATCCGGTTAAACACCAGGGCATCCGGCCGGGAATCGTGGGAATCCACGCAGAAATATCCCTGCCGCACAAACTGAAAGCTCTCATATGCCTGGGCGCCTGCAAGAGCCGGCTCCACATAAATCTCTTTTACCGTCATGGAATTCGGATTCAGGTTCAGAGAACCGTCTTCCTTATTGTACACACCCTTTTCCTCGTCAATCAGATTCTCGTACAGACGGGCGGTGGCCTTTACTGCATAAGGCGCCGGAACCCAGTGGATGGTTCCTTTCACCTTCCGTCCGGTAAACCCGGTTCCGCATTTTGTCTCCGGGTCATAGGTGCAGTGTACAACCGTTACGTTTCCGTCTTCATCCTTCTCACAGCCGGTGCAGGTTACAAAATAGGCGTTCATCAGCCGTACTTCATTTCCCGGGAACAGCCGGAAATATTTCTTCGGAGGCTCTTCCATGAAATCCTCCCGCTCAATGTAAAGTTCCCGGCAGAAAGGCACCTTCCTGCTGCCCAGCTCCTCATTTTCCTGATTGTTGGGCGCATCCAGTTCTTCCACCTGGTCTTCCGGATAGTTGTCAATCACCAGCTTTACAGGGTCCAGAACTGCCATCATTCTGGGGCGTTTTAACTTCAGGTCTTCCCGGATGCAGTATTCCAGCATGGCATAGTCCGCAGAACTCTGGCTCTTGGAAATTCCGCACATGTCCACAAACATCTTAATGGATTCCGGGGTAAAGCCTCTTCTGCGGAGGGCAGCGATGGATACCAGCCTCGGGTCGTCCCAGCCGTCCACAATCTTCTCTTCCACCAGTTTTTTAATATACCGCTTGCCGGTCACCACATTCGTCAGATAAAGCTTTGCGAACTCAATCTGCCGGGGCGGGTTTTCGAATTCGCATTCCCGAACCACCCAGTCATAAAGCGGTCTGTGGTCTTCAAATTCCAGGGTACACAGAGAATGGGTGATTCCCTCCACCGCGTCCTCAATCGGATGGGCGAAATCATACATAGGATAGATACACCACTTGTCCCCTGTATTGTGATGGCTCATATGAGCTACCCGGTAAAGGATGGGGTCCCGCATATTGATGTTGGGGGAAGCCATGTCAATCTTCGCCCGCAGCACCCTGCTGCCGTCTTCGTATTTTCCCGCCTTCATGCCTTCAAAAAGTTCCAGGTTCTCTTCCACGCTCCGCTCCCGGTAAGGACTGTTTTTTCCGGGCTCCGTCAGGGTTCCCCTGTATTCCCTTATTTCGTCCGGAGTCAAATCGCAGACATAGGCTTTCCCTTTTTTTATCAGCTTTACGGCGCATTCATACATGATGTCGAAGTAATCGGAAGCAAAGTACAGATGGTCCTTCCAGTCTGCGCCAAGCCAGCGGATATCCTCCAGAATGGACTCCACAAATTCGGTCTTCTCTTTGGTCGGATTGGTGTCGTCAAACCGCATGTGAAACGTTCCGCCATACTCCTGGGCAATTCCATAATTCAGCAGAATGGACTTGGCATGTCCGATATGAAGATATCCGTTGGGTTCCGGCGGGAACCGGGTACATACGTGGTCATACACCCCTTCCCGTAAATCCTTCTCAATTTCCTGCTCTATAAAGTTTTTTGAAACTGTCTCCTCAGCCATGGAAATCCCTCTCCTTTACATATAAATCACAAAAAGGACCTTTGATACTTCAAAGGCCCTCTCCAGAGCTGCCTAGCGGACTTGAACCGCCGACCTCCGCCTTACCAAGGCGACGCTCTACCGACTGAGCCAAGGCAGCACGCATTTTCGCGACTCGTTTAATATAGCATATTCCCTCCCGGCTTGTCAATACATATCTTCTATTTTTTCAGGGAAATCCGGAAACTTTCATCCCGGCATCCTATCCCTCGTACTCCTTCAGCAGGGCCCGGGCCTTTCCACGGATTCTCTGAAGCGCATTATCCACAGCTTTCGGGCTTTTTCCCAGCTCCCTCGCAATCCCGGCATAGTCCATCCCCTTCATATGACGGCTGTAAACCTCACTTTCCATACTGCTCAGCCTTGCTTTCAGCGCCTCCTCAAATTCCCGCATAAACTCCCGGCTCAGGAGTACCTCTTCCGGATTGCTCTGCCCGTCGTCTTCTATCGTATCCGCCAGGGAGCGCCCCTGGTCGTCCTCCCCCGGGTCTTCCCCGTAAAGAGAGATATAGGAATTCAGGGGGATGTGCTTTTTCCGTCCCGCCGCCCGGACGGCACTGTAAAGCTGCCTGGACACGCACAGATCTGCAAATCCGGAAAAAGAGCCGCCCATTTCAGGACGGTAATTCTGCACCGCCTCAAAAAGGCCAATCATTCCCTCCTGTATCAGGTCGGCCTTCTCACCGCCCAGCAGGTACATGGCCATGGCCTTTTTCCGTACCATCCCCTTATATTTTTCCATAATATAGTTCATAACACCCCGGTCGCCGCTCTGAAGCCTGCCAATCAGCTCCTCGTCCGTATACCTGTCATACTCCATGAGTTTCCTGCCTTTCCGCCGCTCCCCGCGCCGTCTGCTACTGCATTCTCTGCCGCACCACCTCATAGGCCAGCACACCGGCGGCCACAGAGGCATTCAGGGAATCGATATCCCCCTTTACCGGAACCGAAGCCGTCAGGTCGCAGGCCCCCTTTACCAGCCTTCCCACGCCTTCTCCCTCGTTTCCAATCACCAGTCCTGTGGGGCCCCGCATGTCCACCTGATACATGGGCTGTCCGTCCATGTCCGCACACACAAACCAGAGTCCCCGTTTCTTCAGCTCCTCCATGGTGCGCACCAGATTGGTCACCTTTGCCACCGGGGTATAGTTCAGTGCCCCGGCGGAAGTGCGGGCCACAACAGCCGTAAGACCCACGGCCCTCCGTTTGGGGATAATCACGCCGTGGGCTCCCGCCATGTTGGCCGTCCGGATAATCGCTCCAAGATTATGCGGGTCTTCAATATTATCCAGCAGAATCAGAAATGGGGGTTCTCCCTTCTCTTTTGCTTTTTTCAGCATGTCCTCCACACTGGCATATTCATAAGCCGCCACCAGGGCAATGGCCCCCTGGTGTTTTCCCGTCTCTGACATTCTGTCCAGCCTCTCCCGCGGCACGAACTGCACCAGAATGTGCTGCTTTTTTGCTTCCCGCACAATGCTGCGTATAGGGCCGTCCTGACAGCCGTCCAGGAGAAACACTTTCTCCACCGGCCTGCCGGAACGCAGGGCTTCCAGCACGGCATTTCTCCCCTCGGTTTTCTGGGTATTTTCTGTCTGTTCTGTTCTCATTGTTTTCCTCCCTGCTCCAGGAATTCCAGCCCGGTTCTGACAAGCTCCAGAATCCGTCCCCAGTCGTCCCGCAGATAGAGCCAGCCAATCAGGGCCTCAAATCCGGTCGCCCTGCGGTAATCGGTCAGGGACTGATTCTTTGCCGGAGATACCATTCTGGTATTCCGTCCCCGGCGGTAGACGCCGTGCTCTTCCTCGGTCAGAAGCTCCTGCAGTCCCCGCATCATCCGGGACTGGGCCGAAGCCTGTACCAGGCTGCTGGTCTTATGATGCAGTTCCTTCACCGGCAGATTGCCTTCCGAAAGAACCAGCGTCCGGATAACCAGGTCATACACACTGTCCCCGATATAAGCCAGCGCCAGGGAAGAGTAGGTCTCCGGCTCCATGTCCGGCAGACCAAACGCTTCCGCCAGTTCCTTTTTCAGTCCGATATCTATGCTTTTTTCCATTGTACGCCCTCTCTGGTATCCTTCAGAATAATTCCTTTTTCCAGAAGCGCATCCCGGATGGCGTCAGCCTTTGCAAAATCCTTCGCCTTTCGGGCCGCCTGTCGTTCCTCAATCATTTTTTCAATTTCTTCATCCAGCATTTCTTCCTGCTTTTCCACTTTCAGTCCCAGCACGCCGGAAAGCCGGACAATCAGATTCAGAAGGCTCTGCAGATAGGCCCGGGAGCTTTCTCCCGCGGCAGTCGTGTTGGCATATTTTACCAGGTCGAAAATAGCCGCCACTGCGTCTGCCGTGTTGAAGTCGTCGTCCATGGCATCTTCAAACTTCCGGACAAACTCCTCTGTTTTGGCCGCTTTTTCCTGCTCTTCTGCCGTCATTTCCTCCTGCTTTGCACTTCCCAGCAGATATTTCAGACTGTCTACGGCATTTACGATTCGTTCCAGTCCGCTTTTGGACGCTTCCATCAGCTCCGCACTGAAGTTCAGCGGGCTTCTGTAGTGCGCGCTGAGCATGAAAAACCGGAGCACCTGCAAATTATACTGTTCACTGATTTCCCGCACGGTGCGGAAATTTCCCAGTGACTTGGACATCTTCCGGTTGTCGATATTCAGGAAGGCATTGTGCATCCAGTACCGGGCAAAAGGCTTTCCGTTAGCCGCCTCGCTCTGGGCGATTTCATTTTCGTGGTGAGGAAATACCAGGTCCTCTCCGCCGGCATGAATATCTATCTCTTCGCCCAGGTATTTTTTGGCCATTACCGAACACTCGATATGCCAGCCCGGTCTTCCGTCGCTCCAGGGAGACTGCCAGGCCGGTTCTCCTTCTTTTTTCGGTTTCCAGAGCACGAAGTCCAGCGGATCTTCCTTTTCATCCTCCCCGGTCACAAGAAGAGACCGTTCGCCGGAGCGCAAATCATCCAGGTTTTTATGGGAAAGCTTTCCGTATTCGGCGAATTTTCTGGTACGGTAATACACCGTGCCGTTCTTCTCATAAGCATAGCCTTTGTCAATCAGCTCCTGAATCATCTCCACCATACCGCAGATTTCCTCGGTAGCCAGGGGATGGGTGGTAGCCGGGAGCACGTTCATGCCCTCCATGTCCTTTTTGCACTCGGCAATATAGCGCCGGGCCACCTCCTGGGCGGATACTCCTTCCTCGATGGCCTTGTTGATAATCTTGTCATCCACATCGGTAAAGTTGGACACATAGTTGACTTCGTATCCCTTGTATTCAAAATAACGCCGTACCGTGTCAAAGACTATCATGGGGCGTGCGTTTCCGATATGAATATAGTTATACACCGTAGGCCCGCACACATACATTTTTACTTTCCCTTCTTCCAGGGGGATAAATTCTTCTTTCTTTTTTGTCAGTGTGTTAAATACTTTCATTGCTCTTTTCCTCTTTCTCTCTGATTTTCTGTTCCAGAATATCCAGCTGACGTTTCAGCCGGCGGTTATCTGCCTGCAGTTCCCGGATATCGTTCAGCACCGGGTCCGGCAGATGAACCTGGTCCAAATCGGCCCGGGGTATCCGCTGGTCACCCCTGCGGACCACTCTTCCCGGCACTCCGACCACGGTGCAGTTGGGCGGCACTTCTTCTATCACCACAGACCCGGCTCCGATTTTCGAGTTTCTTCCCACGGTAAAGGAACCAATCACCTTGGCTCCCGCGCTGACCATCACGTTGTCTTCCAGCGTGGGATGGCGCTTCCCGTGTTCTTTTCCGGTTCCGCCCAGGGTCACTCCCTGGTACAGCGTCACATTGTCTCCGATAACCGCGGTTTCCCCGATGATGACGCCGCTTCCGTGGTCGATAAACAGCCCTTTCCCAATCCGGGCTCCCGGATGAATCTCAATTCCCGTCTTTCGGACGGCCCTCTGGGAAATCCACCGCGCCAGAAAATAATGCTTCTTCAAATACAGTTTATGAGCCAGCCGGTAATGAAGCATCACCTTAAAACTGGGATACAAAAGTACCTCCATACTGGATTTGATGGCCGGATCCCGGTCTCTCACCACTGCAATTTCTTCCCGGATATACGAAATAATTCCCATACTATCAGCTCCTGTCCTGCCCGGGGCGGTTGCTTTGCGATAAATTCCTGCTATATAAAGAAAAAAACTTCATCCCTCCAAGAGACGAAGTTTTCCGCGGTTCCACTCTACTGAAAGACAGCTTCCCTGTCTTCCTCTTTTGGCAGATAACGGCTGCTGCCGTGCCCGGCTACTGTCCCTCCGGAGGGTCTCCCCCCGGGGAGTTCGCCGAACCAACTCCCGAATGCACTTCCCCAGCCTTCCTCCCGGGACTGCTTTCAGCCAGTGACAGTCCCTCTCTTTTGGATTCCGGAAGGGTACTCCTTTCGTTCCCAGTCTTTCCTTATATCTTTTTCTATAGTATGCGAAAACCGGCCGTTTGTCAACCCGCCACCCGGAGCACTTTACACTATCTCGTTCAGAAACACTTTATTCAGCGGGATGAGCTTCTCCAGTTCCTTCTTAAATTCATCGGAAAAAGTCTCCTGCTCTTCTTTTTCCGTCTCCTCCACGGATTTGTAGCCAAACACCAGGGTCGTCAGGGCATCCACACTGATTTTCTGTACCGTTTCCCCCGGTTTGGCCGCCCTGGTCCGGACTACCGTCCGCTCCTCGTTTCCTTTCAGCGTAAAAAGCCGGTTATTCTCCCGGATAACCGGATCTACCAGCCAGAACTCCAGTTCCATTTCCTCCCGGCATTTCATGCAGGCCAGAAGAGATTCCACATGAAGAATCCGGGCCATAATCATGGGTTTTCTGTTTTTCAGTTTTTTGAGATGAAGCCCCGCTTCATCGAACACATTGCGGTATCCCGGAGCGAGAACCGGTTCCCGGACGGCAAAGCCGTTTTCCTCGTCAAAAAGCACCGTCCCCCGGATTTCCCCGTCTTTTTCCGCAATCAGAATGCCGCCGTTTTCACTGGCCTGTTCCTTTAAAAGAACCTCGTAGTAATGGCGGGTTCTTTTCGCATAGACATTGTATTTTTTCCGCAGGATTTCCTCCGCGAACCGGGCCAGTCTCTGACAGTCCTTCGGCCTGGCCAGGCTCAGCGTCACCTGACCTCCCTTTGCACCTCTTCCAAGCAGTCCGTAAGCCGTAAGCTTTTCTCCCGGACGCCCTTCCGCCTTCCACTGTTCTGCCGCATAAATAAAGCGGAAATGATGGGGATAATATATCTGCTCGCTGGCCGGCATCAGAAAAGCAAAAGGAAGCTTCCGGGCATACATATCCCGGACAGCTTTCTGTAAAAGCTCTGTCATCAGCCCCTGCCCCCGGTACAGGATATCCGTGGCAACCGCCACAATATAGCGGCTCCCCTCTTCCTTCTGTCCTACCTGAAGCACATAAGGATTCAGATGCAGCATGGCGTGAATGTCGCCATCCTTCTCAATCACATAAATTTCGTTGTCCTCTGTCCGGACGGAATAGTAATAATTCAGAAATTCCTCCGTGTCCTCATCAAAAACCCGTTCCCACAAAGGCCGGGTCAGCCGGCTGTCCTCCGGCCTCAGCTTTTTCAGTATCATCTGCCCAAATCCTGCCCCTTTTTTCTTCCGTTACTCCTGAAACCTGCAGCCGCCGCAGCCTGCGCATTCCCCGGCCACATCCTGTGCCGGCAGGTTTGTCATTTTCTCCAGAAGGCATACCGCCTGAGCCGAAATTCCTTCTCCGGCCCCCGTAAATCCAAGTCCTTCCTCCGTAGTCGCTTTCACATTGACCTGCGATGCCTCTATTCCCAGAGCATCGGCAATATTCTGTTCCATCTTTTCTATATGGGGACGCATTTTCGGCTGCTGGGCAATGATGGTGGCATCAATATTCTCCACGATATAAAGGTGCTCCTCCAGCATGTTGCCCGTCTCTTCCAGCAGCTTCATGCTGGAAATCCCTTTGTAGCGGGCATCCGTATCCGGAAAATGTTTTCCGATATCTCCCAGTCCTGCTGCGCCCAGAAGCGCGTCCATCACGGCGTGCAGAAGCACATCTGCGTCGGAATGGCCCAGAAGTCCTTTCTCATAAGGAATCTCCACGCCTCCCAGAATCAGCTTTCTTCCTTCTGTCAGTCTGTGTACGTCATACCCCATGCCTACTCTCATCTTCATCCTCTTCTCCGTCCTGGTCTTCTTCGCTGTCTTCGTCCCAGTTTTCTTCGTCTTCTTCCCAGTCTCCGCCGTCTTCTTCTTCTTCTTCTTCTTCTTCTTCTTCGTTCTCCGCAGTCCCGTCTGTCTCCACGAATTCCTCTGCAGGTTCTCCCGGTTCCTCTGACGCCCCGGAATCTGTTTCTGATTTCCGGATTTTCAGCAGTTCCCGGATATTCACTATCACGGTTGCCACGCCAAACAGAGCGAAAATAATTCCAAAAACCATAAAAAGAACGCTGTTTTCCGGTTTTTCCCGCTGCACGGCAAGCACAAGCTCCACTCCTGTGTATGTCAGATACGCGCCCACCAGGGCCATCACTATTTTTCTCGTTTTGCTCTGCATAGTTTTCCTCCGTGCTTTTATTCGTATTCCGCATTTTCCCGTATTGCCAAAAAAAGCCCGTACAAAAACGAGCTTTTTTCCAAGTAGCGGGAACTGGATTCGAACCAGCGACACTACGGGTATGAACCGTATGCTCTAGCCAACTGAGCTATCCCGCCATATTATTTTTTGAAAGATGGGACCAATAGGGCTCGAACCTATGACCCTCTGCTTGTAAGGCAGATGCTCTCCCAGCTGAGCTATGATCCCATATTCTTTCCCTGCAGCCCGGTCACTCCCTGACTGCTTTGCTATTATACAATGATTTTTCCCGGAATGTCAACCGTTTTTCTCCTTTTTTTGAAGTTCATCTATTTTTTGAAAAGATTTGAATTTTCAGACAGCTCCAGTTCCTGCACAAAATGCAGAAACCGGAGCCGTCCTTTCTTCTGGAACGATAACGAATTATACGATTCCCTGGGCATTCATGGCGTCCACAACCTTCTCAAAACCGGCAATATTGGCGCCCACAACATAGTTGCCCTTTACTCCGTAGCGCTCTGCCGCCTCTGCCATGTTGTGACAGATATTTACCATAATGTCTTTCAGTCTGGCGTCCACTTCCTCGAACGTCCAGCTCAGACGTTCGCTGTTCTGTGACATTTCCAGGGCGGAAGTTGCCACACCGCCTGCGTTTGCCGCTTTTCCGGGCGCAAACAGCACACCGTTTTTCTGAAGATACTCGGTAGCCTCCAGGGTCGTCGGCATATTGGCACCCTCAGCCACAGCGATACAGCCGTTTGCCACAAGCTGCTTTGCGTCCTCCAGATGAAGTTCGTTCTGGGTTGCGCAGGGAAGCGCGATATCCACTTTTACGGACCATACGCCCCGTCCTTCATGATATTCGGAATTCGGACGGTAGTTTTTGTATTCCGTCAGTCTGGCACGTCTTACTTCCTTGATTTCCTTCAGGGCTTCCACATCGATTCCCTCCGGGTCATAAACCCATCCGGTAGAATCGCTGACAGTTACCACCTTTGCGCCAAGCTGATGCGCTTTTTCCGTAGCATAGATTGCCACGTTTCCGGAACCGGATACTGCCACGGTCTTTCCGGCAATGTCCTGGCCGTTCAGCTTCAGCATTTCCTCAGTCAGATAGAGAAGTCCGTAGCCGGTAGCCTCTGTTCTCGCCAGAGAACCGCCATAGCTCAGTCCTTTCCCGGTAAGAACTCCCTCGGAAAGTCCCCGGATTCTCTTGTACTGTCCGTACATATATCCGATTTCCCGTGCGCCGGTTCCGATGTCCCCGGCCGGGACGTCTGTATCCGCTCCAATATATTTGCACAGTTCTGTCATAAAGCTCTGGCAGAAAGCCATCACTTCCCTGTCGGATTTCCCCTTGGGGTCAAAGTCTGATCCGCCTTTTCCTCCGCCGATAGGAAGGCCTGTCAGAGAATTTTTGAATATCTGCTCAAAACCAAGGAATTTGATAATTCCCAGGTTTACGGAAGGATGCAGGCGAAGCCCTCCTTTGTAGGGTCCGATGGCACTGTTAAACTGTACCCGGTAACCCGTATTTACATGGACCTGACCATTGTCATCCACCCACGGTACGCGGAATTTCAGCTGCCGCTCCGGCTCAACCAGACGCTCCAGCAGGGCGTCCCTGCGATATTTTTCCTCATTGGCTTCCACCACTGCCCGGAGAGATTCCAGCACTTCCCGTACGGCCTGATGGAATTCCGGTTCTGCCGGATTCTTCTTTTCTACCAGTTCAATAACCTCATCAACATAAGACATACTGCATTTACCTCCTAACTTTATCTTTTATCACTTTAAAGCATAGTCCTGCTTCTGTCAAGAATTTGTCAGGATTTTCTGGTGTTTTTTGAAAAACAGAGTATGGTCTGTTTCACTTTTATGCTTTCATATATCAATTTTATTGATGATATTTATTTTTTCTGCAAGTGTCCCCTTCTTTTCCTGCACCCTTTTGCCATTTCCCCTGTTTCAGGGGGCAGTACTTCCCTTTTTACGGTTTACAGAAGGAAATACTCCACGCCGGACTCGAAAATCTTCATATCCTGCTCCCCGTAAATATTGATGGCAACTCCGTCGCCCCTTCTCTCGGAATGGGCCATTTTGCCCAGCACCCGGCCGTCCGGACTGGTAATACCTTCAATGGCACGGTAAGAGCCGTTGACATTCCATTCCTCGTCCATGGTTACTTCGCCTTCGAGATTACAGTACTGGGTCGCCACCTGTCCGTTCGCAAACAGTCTGTCCAGCCACTCCCCGCTGGCCACAAACCGTCCTTCCCCGTGGGAAGCCGGATTGGTATACACGCCGCCAAGCTGTGCCTTCGCAAGCCACGGCGACTTGTTTGTCACCACTTTTGTATAGACCATTCTGGAAATATGCCGTCCGATGGTATTGTAGGTCAGCGTGGGAGAATCCGCCGTCTGGCCGGTAATTTCACCATAGGGCACCAGTCCCAGTTTCACCAGTGTCTGGAATCCGTTACAGATACCGAGCACCAGCCCGTCCCGTTCATTCAGCAGCTTTTCCACTGCCTCCTTCAGCTTTGCGTTCTGGAATGCAGTAGCGAAAAATTTCGCGGAACCGTCCGGCTCATCTCCTGCGGAGAAACCGCCCGGGAACATGATAATCTGGGATTTTGCAATTTCCTTTTCAAACTCACTTACAGAGTCCCGGATGTCCGCCGCGTTCATGTTTCTGAACACACGGGTAATCACGTCCGCCCCTGCCCGCTCAAAGGCTTTGGCACTGTCATACTCGCAGTTGGTTCCGGGGAACACCGGAATAAACACCGTCGGACGTCCGATTTTGTGTGTGCATACATGCACTTCTTTTGTATCATAAAGCGGAGAATCCACCGCTTCCGTTCCTGCTTCGCCGGATACCGTCCGGAACACCTGCTCCAGAGGCGCTTTCCAGGCCGCTTCCGCTTCCTTCAGCGGAATCACGGCATTGCCATAGGAAAATGTTCCGTCGCCGGTCACTTCCCCGATGACGGTATAACTGATGGAAAGCTCTCCCACTTTTCCTTCCGCCACCTCGGCCACCAGGTCGCCGTAAGCAGGCGCAAACAGTTCCCGGACGTCCATGCTGTGCTCCAGCTTCACACCCATTCCGTTTCCAAAGGCCATTTTGCTGACAGCCGCAATCACGCCATGGCGGTCCGGCACATAGGCAGACAGAATCTTTCCGCTGTGGATGTCATCGGCAAATTTTCCGTACTGTTCCATCACTTTTTCAAATACAGGAAGGTCGTTCTCGTCCCGTTCAATCCGCAGCCATACCAGTTTGCTTCCGGCCTTCTTCAGTTCCGGGGTAATGATATCTCCCTGTTTTGCCGTATCCACTGCAAAGGAAACCAGAGTCGGCGGCACATCGATATCTTCAAACGTACCGGACATGCTGTCCTTGCCTCCGATAGAGGGCAGGCCAAATCCCATCTGGGCCCGGAACGCTCCGAGAAGCGCGGCAAAAGGCTGGCTCCAGCGTTTCGGGTCTTCCGTCATGCGGCGGAAGTACTCCTGGAAGGTAAAGCGGATTTTCCGGTAATCCCCGCCGGCCGCCACAATTTTGGCCACGGATTCTGTCACTGCGTAAACCGCTCCGTGATAGGGGCTCCAGCTGGAAAGATACGGGTCAAATCCATAGCTCATCATGGTAACTGTATCGCATTTTCCATTTGCCACCGGCAGCTTTGCCACCATGGCCTGGGTTTCTGTCATCTGGTATTTTCCGCCGTGAGGCATGAAAACAGAGCCTGCGCCGATAGAGCCGTCAAACATCTCCACCAGCCCCTTCTGGGAGCATACATTTAAATCTTTCAGCGTGGAAAGCCAGGCTTCCCGGACGTCGCCCGTCTCGACCTGCCGCTTCAGCTGGCTGTCTGCACGGGAGGGAATCCCCACTTCCACAGTCGTCTCCTGATGAGCGCCGTTGGTATCCAGAAATGCCCGGGAGATGTTTACAATCTCCTTCCCTCTCCAGGAAAGCACAAGCCTTGGCTCTTCCGTTACTACCGCAACCTCGGTTGCCTCCAGATTTTCTTCTTTTGCATAGGCCAGGAACTGCTCCACATCTTTCGGAGCCACAACGACCGCCATCCGTTCCTGGGATTCCGAAATAGCGATTTCCGTTCCGTCCAGTCCGGCGTATTTTTTCGGCACTTTGTCCAGGTCCACCTTCAGTCCCGGCGCCAGTTCTCCAATGGCAACGGACACTCCGCCGGCGCCAAAGTCATTGCATTTCTTAATCAGGCGGCTTACCTCTTCCCGGCGGAACAGCCGCTGAATCTTTCTCTCTGTGGGCGGATTTCCCTTCTGCACTTCTGCACCGCAGGTTTCAATGGATTCCTCAGTGTGCACCTTAGAGGAGCCGGTAGCTCCGCCGCAGCCGTCCCGGCCGGTCCGGCCGCCCAGCAGGATAATAATATCCCCGGGGTCTGAGGTTTCCCGGATAACCGCTCTTCTGGGGGCTGCCCCCAGCACGGCGCCGATTTCCATTCGTTTCGCCACATAGTCCGGATGGTAAATCTCTTTTACCATGCCGGTTGCCAGTCCAATCTGGTTTCCATAGGAGCTGTATCCATGGGCAGCACCGGTCACCAGCTTTTTCTGGGGAAGTTTTCCTTTCATGGTTTCCTTTACGGAAACCGTGGGATCTGCGGCTCCTGTCACACGCATTGCCTGGTAGACATACGTCCGTCCGGACAGGGGGTCACGGATGGCCCCTCCCAGGCAGGTGGCCGCACCGCCGAAGGGCTCGATTTCCGTGGGGTGATTGTGGGTCTCATTTTTAAAGTTCACAAGCCACTCTTCTTCCACGCCGTCCACTTCCACCGGAACAACGATACTGCATGCGTTAATTTCCTCGGATTCCTCCTGGTCAGCCAGTTTTCCTTCTTTTTTCAGTTTCCGCATCGCCATCAGGGCCAGATCCATCAGGCAGACAAACTTATCTTCCCGCCCTTTGAAAATCTCACTGTGGGTCTGCAGGTATTCCTTATAAGTGTCCTCGATAACCTGCCGGTAATCGCCCTCTCCAAAAGTCACATCCGTCAGTTCTGTGGAAAACGTGGTGTGACGGCAGTGGTCAGACCAGTACGTATCCAGCACCCGGATTTCCGTCATGGAAGGATCCCGTTTTTCTTCCTTCCGGAAGTAGTTCTGGATATGCTGGAAATCCCGAAAGGTCATGGCCAGTCCCAGGGAATCATAAAGTGCCTTCAGTTCCTCTTCTTCCATCTGCTGGAAACCAGAAAACACAGAGATGTCCGCAGGCTCCTCATATTCTGTCACCAGGGTCTCCGGCTTTTCCAGTCCCGTCTCCCGGGAGTCAACCGGGTTAATGCAGTGCGCTTTCACTGCCTCCAGCTCTTCCTCCGTAATCTCTCCTTCCAGCACATAGGTTGTGGCCGTCCGGATAACCGGAAGCTCGTCCTCCCGGATGAACTGCACACACTGCACGGCAGAATCCGCTCTCTGGTCAAACTGTCCCGGCAGATATTCTACAGAAAAAATACGGTCCGTCTCCCCGTGGGGAAAGTCCTCCAGATACAGCAAATCCACGGGCGGTTCCGCAAATACGCCCCGGCAGGCTTTCTCAAAAGTCTCATCTGAGATATTCTCCACGTCATAGCGGTTCAGCACCCGCAGTTTCTTCACGCCCCCGATTCCCAGATAGCTTTTTACTTCCTGTTCCAGTTCCTTTGCCTGTACGGCAAACTCCGGTTTTTTCTCCACATACACTCGTTTTACACTGCTCATAATCTCCTCCATTATGTCTGCTGTTTCCAGGTTTTCTGATTTCAGTATAGCATACTGTCTATTATAAGCGCAATAAATATAATTGCGCCGTTTTATAAGTATTACTTATCTTTCTTATCATTTTTCTTATCAGATACGGAAACCAGTTTTCTCCATCCCGCACAGATGAGAAACGTGCCCACAAGGAACACCAGGAAAAAGGTGCCGATTCTCATTGTCATATCATAGAAAAAGCCTTCCGGAAGCATCCGTATCATATAGTCCGTGGCCGGGTCGAAAATCCACAGGTCATTGTCAAAGAATATATGGTGAAAGATGACAAAATACCTGTTAAAATCCTGGGACAAAAGCAGGGCTCCCACCAGCACGACCGCCAGGAACACTCCCATGGTTATCTGATAGATTCTGGGAAGCAGACGCTTCCAGTCTCCTTTTGTCAGAACCAGAACCGCCACACACAGAAGCAGTACGATAACAGCCCCTCTTCTTAAGGCAAGCCCTCCCAGAAAAAGATTCTGAACCTCGCCCATATGGAACCGGTCCTGCTCATTGAAAAAATCCTGAACCTCGCCCTCTACCTTCACATCGATGCTCAGTTCCTCTTCTCCGCCGCGCAGATAGGACATCATATAGCGGGTTACCGTCATAATATCGTCCATCTCCATGTCCAGAGCCGACTGGACGTCATATTTTCTGTACTCCTCTTCATAGAAGGACCAGCTCCCGTATGCCGCTATTTCAAAGCTCGTAATCAGGCCCGCCAGAATCAGGCCCAGAGAGGCTACCACGGCCAGTATCCTGTGCAGCCAGCGCATCCCGCCGGAGCGTGCTGTTTTCTCCATGCTGTTTTCCACCTTTCTTTTTTCCGCCCGGCCCTTCCTGCAGAGCCGCCGGGGTCCTTGATTTACTCTTGTTTTTTCCCTCTTCTTCACTTATAATACAAAGTAACTTTATAAGGAGGGCTAATAATGGATATCAATTATGAATTATATAAAGTTTTTTACTATGTGGCAACTACCCTGAGCTTTTCCGAAGCTTCCAAGCAGCTTTACATCTCCCAGTCCGCGGTAAGCCAGTCTGTAAAATCCCTGGAAAAAAAACTGAACCAGGTACTGTTTATCCGCAGCACCAAAAAAGTACAGCTCACTCCCGAAGGAGAGATTCTCCTTCGTCACATTGAGCCTGCCGTCAACCTGATAAAACGGGGGGAATCCCAGATTCTGGAATCCGCCTCCACCGGCGGTCAGATCCGCATCGGCGCCAGCGACACCATCTGCCGCTATTTCCTGGTCCCTTACCTGGAACGCTTTCACCGGGATTTTCCCAACGCCCATATCAAGGTGACCAACGCTACTTCTGTGCAGTGCGCGGAACTTCTTCAGAACGGGCAGGTCGACTTAATCGTCAGCAATTTTCCCAACCCCAGTCTGGGAAGCGGGCTTACCGTCAGAAAGCTGAAAACCTTCCACGATGTTTTCATCGCCGGGGCGGCCTATTCGGAACTCAAAGGAAAAATCCTTACGTTTCAGGAACTTCTCCGATACCCGATTATGATGCTGGACCGGAAAAGCACAACCAGCGAATTCCTGCACAGTCAGTTTCAGCGCTATCAGCTGGACCTGGTTCCGGAAATCGAACTCAGCAGCAATGACCTTCTGACGGACCTGGCCCGCATCGGACTGGGCATTGCCTTCATTCCGGATTACTGCGTCCCGGATTCCTCCCAGGGTATCTTCACGGTAAAGACCCGGGAAACACTTCCGGAGCGGGAACTGGTTCTGGCTTACAGCCGCCATGTTCCCCTCTCCCATGCGGTCCGGGAATTTATCCGCTGTTTTCCGGAGGCTTCCCCGGATGAGGCATAGCAGTCTCCCCGGGCCCTCCCGGGGAATCGGCGTCCTCTTTCCGGGCGTCCCTTTCCCGCCAGAATTCTTCCACTTTTTCTGCAATCCGCTTCCGGTTTCCCCCGGTACAGTCGCTCCATTCCCGTGGAAAAATCTCCCGGCACCTCTTTTCCAGGAACCGTTCATCCAGCAGAAGGATAACGCCCTGGTCCGTCTCTGTGCGGATGACCCGCCCGGCCGCCTGCATCACCTTGTTCATGCCCGGATACAGATAGGCATAATCAAATCCGCGCATTCCTTTTCCGTCGAAATACCGCTTCAGAATCTCCCGCTCTGTACAGACCTGGGGAAGTCCCGTGCCAATAATGAAGGCGCCTATCAGCTTTTCCTGGTCCAGGTCAATCCCCTCCGAGAAAATCCCGCCCAGCACGCAGAAGCCTACCAGACTGGTATCACGGTCTTCCTCAAAGGTTTCCAGAAAAATCTCCCGGGCCTCCTCATTCATGAAATGGCTCTGAAGGATACACTCAGTCCCGTCTTCCCCGGCCATTTCCTCATAAAAGCCGTACACCTCCTCCATAAACCGGTAGGAGGGGAAAAAGGCCATATAATTACCCTTCCTGGCCCGGACGGTATCCCGGATGTACCCGGCATACTTCCGGTACATCTGCTCGCCTCTGAGAGTATACCTGGTGCTTACATCCCGCCCGCAGACCAGAAGCCGGTTCTCTCTGGGGAAGGGGGACGGCGCATAGACCGCATAGTCATCCGGTTCCGTACTCAGCAGCTTTTTATAGTACTGAACGGGGAGCAGTGTGGCCGAAAAAAACACCGTACTGTTTCCACAGTCCAGAAATCTCTGCAGGTTCGCCGCCGGATTGACGCAGAACAGACGGAGCAGAAATCTCCCGTCCTCCTGCAGTTCTGTGTACACCACATAATTATCATCCAGTCTGTCATAGATATTCAGGAAATCCCGGACAGAAAAGTAAAAATCCAGCACCTGCTCTCTTTTCTCTTCCTCCGTGCACTCCTCCAGATAGTCTTCCAGGGCAGTCAGCACGTTCATCAGCTTCAGGTAAAGGGCCGGTACGCCCTCCAGCACCTGCCAGGATTCACATTCCCGTTTCAGGGACAGCAGTATCTGGTTGCAGTCTCCCAGCCGTTTTGCCAGACGCATGTCCTCTTTTTTTACCAGCTTCCGCACCACCAGGAAATCTTCTTTATACAGGGAGGCGCTGTACATCTGACGCCCCCGCTCCACCAGGTTGTGGGCCTCGTCAATCAGAAACAGGTATTCCCCCGGAACACCTTCGGTAAAAAACCGTTTCAGATGGGCATTGGGGTCAAATACATAATTGTAATCACAGATGACCGCATCCGTCCACACCGCCATATCCAGCGACATCTCAAAAGGACAGACCCGGAACTTTTCCGCCTGCTTCTCCAGCACCTCCCGGCTCATGTCATCCGTCCCGGTCAGAAGTTCATACACCGCATCGTTGACCCGGTCAAAATGCCCCCTGGCATAGGGGCATGCTTCCGGATTGCATTCTGCTTTTTCAAGAAAGCAGATTTTCTCCTTTGCCGTTAGGGTAATTACCTTCATCCGCAGGTTCTGCTCCTTCAGAATCCGGAAGGCCTGCTCTGCAACTGTGCGGGCAATGGTCCGTGCCGTCAGATAAAATATTTTTTCTCCCAGGTTCTCACCCACAGCCTTTACTGCCGGAAACACAGCGGCCATGGTTTTCCCCACCCCCGTGGGCGCCTGGATAAACAGTTTTTTCTTCCGCAGAATGGTCCGGTATACTGCCGCGGCCAGGTCTTTCTGTCCCGGCCGGTAGGCAAAGGGGAACGGAATCTCCCGGGCGGAACGGTTCCGGATTTCCTTCCACTGTATCTGGAACCGGCCCCATTTTTCATAGGTCTTCACAATTTCCTGGAACCATTCCTCCAGCTCTGACGTCCGGTATGTCTCCCGGAAACGCCGGATTTCTTCCGTCTCCATCTGGCAGTAGGTCATCTGTACAGTCATTTCATCCAGACCCTTTTCCCTGCCGTAAAAGCAGGCATAGCACCGTGCCTGGGCCAGATGTACTTTCACCGGCTCCTCTATCTTTTCCAGGTCGCAGAGCACGCCCTTGATTTCATCAATGACCGTACCGGTCTCCTCTTCGATAATTCCGTCCGCGCGCCCTTCTATCCGCAGCAGAAAGCCGTCGCAGGGCACCTCTCTTTTCAGTGTCACCTCTGCACGGTACCCGGCTCCCATGCTTTTTTGAATTTTCCGGTGAATTTTTCCTCCCAGCTGCATGGCCTCTTTATCCGCTCCGCTGCCACGGCGGCTGTCAATATCGCCTTCCCGCAGAATGAATTCCACCAGGTTCCGCACGGAAATACGGATAACCGGAAGTTCCTGTTCCATAGTGTATCCTCACAATCTGTCGTCTGTATCTGCTCTTAATCTTACCATACTTCCCCGGGAAAACAAAGCGTCCGTACCGGAAAAGTCCCGAAGCAGGAAACCAGGACAGAAGTCAGGCCGGGAAAAACTCCACCATATGCTCCCGGTACCACAGCGGAAGGTGGGTACGCTGCAGCTTTTCATTTCTCCGCTCTTCAATGGCAATACTCCGGCAGAACCCCTGCCAGAGGCGGGTCATCTCCTCTTCCTGGGCCGAAAACTTCAGCTGTCCTCCCGGAAAGTCCGGCACATCCCGCACCAGGACCCACTGCTTCTGCTTTTCATGAACCGCCGCCATATGCCAGGTCTCATCCAGAATCATCCAGTTTTCCAGAGGAAGCCGGTCGGCAAAATGAGGCGCAATGCAGGAAAGAACCTGGTTTTTGGGCCGGATACGCGCCAGCAGAATCCGGCTTTCCAGTTCCCGGAAGCGGATAAATTCCAGAAAACTGTGGGTTTCGTTCTTTACATTCCGGCTCAGTTCAAACACCCGGGCCACATGGGGCTCCTGAAGCTGTTCCATAATTCTCCGGCTGTCCCTCAGTTTCCTGGCAGCCAGCATGGCGCCCAGAATCGCCTCTCCCTTCTCCCCGTCCCTGGAAAGCGCCGCATAGTAAAGTTCCCGGGCGGCCGTCTCCCCCAGGTTTTTCAAAATCATCCGTTCCACAGCCGCCGCCTTTTTTGCGGAAGGCATGGACTCCACATAATCGCAGAAAAGCTTCTGCTCCAGAAATCCCCGGACGGCCACACCGGCCTCTCCGGTCTTCCGGCACTCCAGCCAGGCATCATAGAGGGCGGAAAATATCCCTGTCACATTATCCTGACATACAAAGACCCGTTTCATCTCTTATCGCCTCCTAACTCAGGACACGCCTGTGAATCCCGGCGCGGGATAATTCTGGTCGTCAAACAAGGAAAGCTGGCGGTATCCCATATTCCGCACAGAATCCGGCAGACGCTCTCCCGCATCCAGCAGATTTCTCAAAATGTAATCTTCTTCCATCCGCACCGGATACATCATCTTCCCATTGCAGGTAATAAAATAAAGAGCCCGCTTTAAAACAACTCCCATCTTCTTTAAATCCCCGAAATCCAGGGGGCCAAGCCTTCTGGCCTTCACAATTCTTCCGGCAGATTTACATCCGATTCCGGGCACCCGGAGCAGGGTGCGGTAATCCGCCTTTCCTATCTCCACCGGGAACTCTTCCAGATGCCGCAGGGCCCAGTCGCATTTCGGATCCAGAAGCACATTAAAATTCGGATGCGCTTCGTCCAGCAGTTCCGATACCTGAAAATGATAGTACCGGATTAACCAGTCCGCCTGGTAAAGTCTGTGCTCCCGCAGAAGAGGCGGGCCTTTCTCCGAAAGGGCCGGCAGATTCTCGTCTTCCGTCACAGGTACAAAGGCCGAATAAAACACCCGTTTTAAATCAAACTTCTGGTAAAGCGCCTCTGCCACCGCCATAATCTGATAATCCGTCTCCGGCGTGGCCCCGATAATCATCTGGGTGCTCTGTCCTGCCGGCACAAACCGGGGTCGTTTCTCTCCTGCCCCGCGGTAAACTGCCAGTTCCCCGCGTTCTTCCTCCCTGCCGTTCTGAACCAGCCGCATGGGCGTCAGAATGGTCTTCCGGCTCTTGTGAGGCGCCAGCTTCCGCAGTCCCTCCTCCGTGGGCAGTTCCAGATTCACACTCATTCTGTCCGCCAGAAATCCGATACGCCGGATAAGCTCCGGAGATGCCCCGGGAATGGCCTTCACATGAATATAGCCCTGAAACCGGTATTCCGTCCGCAGTTTCAGAAGGGTGGCGTAAAGCAGTTCCATGGTATAGTCCGGGCTTTTCAGAACTCCGGAGCTTAAAAACAGACCTTCAATATAATTTCTTCTGTAAAATTCCATGGTCAGCCGGCAGACCTCTTCCGGAGTAAAGGACGCCCGCCGTATATCATTCGAGCGGCGGTTAATGCAGTACCGGCAGTCAAAAACACATTCATTGGTAAATAGAATTTTCAGCAGAGAGATACACCTGCCGTCCGAGGAAAAGCTGTGGCAGATTCCGGCCTTCCGGCAGTTTCCCATACCGGTGCCGTCTCCGTTCCGGTCCACCCCGCTGGAAGTACAGGCCACGTCATACTTTGCCGCGTCCGACAGAATAGCCAGTTTTTCGTACAGTTCCATGTCTTTTGCAATCCTCATCTGCTTTTCTCCCCTTTTATCCGAACATATGTTCTTTTTCTTTTTATTCTATCACACCTTTTCAAAAAGAGCAAGTAAATCGGGCAGGGGAAGATTCCTTCCCCTGCCCGATTACCGCGATACCCCGGTCATCTCGCGGCATTGCCGCTCGATGACCGTTGCCCGTCTAATGTCCGCTCGCGCAAGCGCGGCGGCCCATTGACGGGCGTATCGCGCAAAAAGAGCCCCGGTCCACCGAAGCTCTTTTCGCGTTTATACAAGTTTCTCTATGACATTTTCCAGATAGGGATTCTCCGTCCCGTAGAAGCGCTCTTCCTCCACTGCCCGGGCCAGATTCGCATCCACCGGGATTTTTCCGAGAACCGGAATTCCCAGCTTTTCCGCCGTCTCGTCCACATGGCTTTCCCCGAATACAGGAATCTTTTTCCCGCAGTCCGGACATTCCAGCCAGCTGTAGTTCTCCACAATGCCAAGCACCGGAATATTCATCTGTTTCGCCATGTTATAGGCCTTTTCCACAATCATCTGCACCAGGTCCTGCGGGGAGGTCACGATAACCACGCCGTCCACCGGAAGGGACTGGAACACAGTCAGCGGTACATCTCCGGTTCCCGGAGGCATGTCCACAAACAGAAAATCCAGATCTCCCCACATCACGTCGGTCCAGAACTGGGTTACCACCCCGGCAATAATCGGGCCTCTCCAGATAACCGGGTCGGATTCTTTTTCCAGGAGCAGATTGACAGACATAATCTTCGTTCCGTCCTTTGCCACACTGGGAAACATTCCTTCTTCCGTCCCCATGGCGCTTTCATGAACACCGTACATCTTGGGAATGGAAGGGCCTGTCACATCGGCATCCAGAATTCCCGCCGTATAGCCCTGTTCCACAGCCATTCTGGCCAGGGAAGCGGTCACCATGGATTTCCCCACGCCGCCCTTTCCGCTGATAACAGCGATTACTTTCTTTACCTGAGAATAGGGATTGGCCGCAGCCTTCATATCCTGGGGTTTGGATTTGCAGGAATCCGCATGGGCACATCCTGCGCAGTCAGACGGCTGGCATCCCTGCTGCTGTTCTTCTGCCATTTTTCTTCCTCTTTTCCTGTTCTTTTTCGTTCTTCTTACTTCCTTCTATTCTTCCACTGCCGCAATCAGTTCTACCTCGCAGCGTACATTCTTGGGAAGTGTTTTTACAGCCACACAGCTTCTTGCCGGTCTGGATGTAAAATATTTTGCATATACTTCGTTAAAAGCAGCAAAATCACCCATGTCCGCCAGAAAGCAGGTGGTTTTTACTACATGGTCAAAATCTGTTCCTGCCGCTTCCAGGACAGCCGCCAGGTTTTTGCAGACCTGCTCTGTCTGTTCTTCGATAGTCTCCGCCTCAACTGTGTCTGTGGCCGGATTGATAGGAATCTGGCCTGCAGAATAGAACATGCCTCCATGTACATATCCCTGGGAATAGGGTCCCAGCGCCTTCGGTGCTTTTTCCGTCGCTACTATTTTCATTTCTTTCACAACCCTTTCTTTTTCTAATTTTTTCAGAGTCAAAAACGCCCTGAAAACACTACTATCAGAATACCACAAATCCCGCAGAATTTCCATGTGTTTTCCCAAACTGCGCGGGCATTCTGCTATCCTCGTTATACAGCCTCTCTTGTAATATTTTTTATCCATTTAAAGTTCAGGAACCGGCGCAGGGTGATGGGGACCTTGATGACTTCGTCGCTCATCAGGATGACGTATACCACGGGCACTCCTGCATGAAAAACAAAGGCCGCCAGAAATCCCAGAAGAATTGAACACCCCCACATGGTGCCCACATCCAGCAGCAGTCCGAAGCGGGTATCTCCCCCGGACCGGAACACTCCTACCACCAGCGTCGTATTGACAGACTGGGCCAGGGTAAAGTAGGACATCACCACAAACATAAACATCAGGTATCCCCGGGATTCATCGGAGAGAACCATGAACCGGTTTACCGCAGGTCCCGAGGCCAGTATCAGAAGTCCGCCGGCCAGACCTGTCAGAACACTGAGCCAGGCAAACCGCTTTCCATATTCTTTTGCCAGCTCGTACTTCTTTTCCCCGATTGTCTTACCCAGATAAACCGCTGTGGCATTGGATACGCCGAAGGCTACCACAGTAGCCAGCTGTCTGGCCACCTGCGCCACTGAGTTTGCCGCTACGGCGGCGCTTCCCAGATGTCCGATGATGGCTGTATTGGCGGACGTTCCCAGTCCCCACATCAGTTCATTGAGAATGACCGGGGAGGCATAGACCACAAAATCCCGCAGAAGCATCCGGTCCATCTTCCACATATTCCGGAAATGAAACCGGACGACCCGGTTTTTTACATGCCCGTACCAGATGACAACAGCCAGTTCCAGAATACGGGCCGCCAGGGTGCCGATGGCCGCCCCTGCAATCCCCATCTCAGGAAATCCAAAAAGTCCGAAAATCAGTACCGCATTGATACAGATATTGGTCAGCAGGGACAGACTGTAAACTACCGTGGCAATCACAACCCGTTCAATGCTCCGCATAATATAGAGATACACCTGGGTGACTGCAGTAAACAGATAGGAAATCCCCACAATGCGGAGATACTTCACCCCTTCTGCAATCACCTGCTCATCTCCGGTATAAATCCGCATCAGATACCGGGGAATCAGTTCTGCTCCTGCCGTGAATACCAGAGCCGTTGCCAGACCGGCCGTCAGCCCGATTCCTAGTATTTTTTCAATGGCCGCCGTATCCTTCTTTCCCCAGTACTGGGCCGTCAGTACCGTGGCGCCGGATGTGATTCCGTAGAGAATCAGGGTCATAATGTACTGAATCTGTCCGGCCAGAGAAGCGCCGGAGAGAACTTTCTCCCCCACTCTTCCCAGCATAATGACATCGGCCGCCGAAACGCCCACATTTATCAGATTCTGCAGCGCCATGGGAAGAACCAGAAGCAGTACCTGCTTATAAAAAAGCTTCCAGTCTGTTTCTTTTCTAGCGCTCCCTGGCTGCTTCAAAAATCCGGCGGACATCTTCTTCTCCCAGCTCCTTTATTCTCGAAAGTTTTACTGTGCCGTTCATGGTGGCATCCTTTGCCAGTGCCTGGATATCCTCCTCCGTCACCGGAGTATCCAGAAGTTCTTTTAAATTCACCGGCATTCCCAGTTCCCGGAAATAGTCCACGGTTCTGTCGATGGCCTGACGCGCGGCCTTCCCGGTATCCTCTTCCTCAATCCCCCAGACTGCCTTTCCATAGTGCTGAAAACGGGCCAGGTCATTCTCGTATACATAGTCCGCCCAGGCTCCCCAGACAGCGGACAGGGTGGCGCCATGGGCCGCGTCATATCTTGCGCCCAGCGCATGCCCCAGTTTGTGAACCGAAAAATCTTTTCCCCGTCCCAGCTCGGTCAGATTGTTGTGGGAAAGGCTTCCACACCACATAATTTCACTCATGGCGTCATAATCTTCCTGATTTTTCATAGCCTTTCTGCCGTTGCGGATAACGGTCCGCAGAAGTCCTTCCGCAATCTCATCCGTCATCTCATTGGACGGACCCGGGATAAAATACCGTTCCAGCGTGTGCATCATAATATCCACAATTCCGCAGGCAAGCTGATACCGGGGCAGCGTATACGTAAGCTCCGGGTTCATGATGGCAAATTTCAGCCGGTTGAAATCTGTGTTGATTCCGGCTTTCTTTCCCAGTTCCTCATTGGTCAGAACGGCAGAATCACTGGTCTCACTTCCCGCCGCAGAAATAGTCAGGACACATCCTGCCGGAGTGCTCTTTTTAAGCGGTACTTTTTTCGTCCAGATGTCCCAGAGGTCAGCCTCCGGGTTTGCCACACCGTGGGCAATGGCCTTTGCCGTATCAATGGCGCTTCCGCCTCCCACAGCCAGAATAAAATCCGCCTTCTCTTCCAGCGCTTTCTTTACTCCTTCTCTGGCAAAAGAAAGCCGGGGATTGGGTTTTACCCCTCCAAATTCATACCAGGAAATGCCTTCCTGTTCCAGAGAGGTTTCCACCCGTTTCAGCAGTCCGCTGCGAACAGCGCTGCCTCCGCCATAGACAAGAAACACTCTGGTCCCGCCCCATTTTTTCACTTCCGCTCCTGCCCTGCACTCGGTCTCTTTTCCGAAAATAATTTCTGTAGGCGCATACTGTGTAAAATTCTGCATACGTTTTTCCTTCCTTTCTCCTTTTTTATATTGTAAATCATCCTGGGATTTTCTGATGAAATGAATCGTTCTGAAATGTTTTTGTTCATGATTTCCGGGATGAGAAAGCTGTATCATTCTCTCCCGGAAACTGAACAATGGCAATTACGTTACTTCAACTTTTCTTTTACAGCCATACCTTTCCGGTTGTATCTCCGTTTATTACATAATATACAGCATAATCTTCCGGTTTTACATAAAGTTCCATGGATTTGATGTCTGAAATTTTGTGCTTTGCCTTTGTCCATTCCTTTTTGACTGCCGCAATCATATCTTTGGTGCTGACTTCTTTTTCTCCGTATTGTAAAACAATTTCTGTCTTAATCTCTTTCTTCGCAGCAGTCGTTTTCCTTGTTCTTGCCGTGGTCTTTTTCTCGGCTTTTGCCGGCTTTTCCTCAGCGGCTTTTGCTGTCTCTTTTACAGCGGATTTCTCTGTCTCTTTTGCTGCGGCTTTCTCTGCCTTCACTGCTTCAGCTGCTGCCTTCTCTGCTGTCTTTACTTCCTGTGTCTGCGTCGTAGTCTCCGCTGCTTTTTTCACTGTTTTCCGTGTTGCCATAATAATAGTACCCTCCTTGCTAAGTAACAATAACCTGCCAGGGATGAACCTTCCGGTTCACCTTCGGTTCCATATTATATCACAATTTTTTTTCATTGTCACACTGCAGTTGCGCGAAACTCCAGGTTTCCGTCCAAAAACCGTGTAGAATTTTATCCGTATTTTTCTGTTTTTATTATGCAATTTGTGCTATGAAGAAAAAAAGACTGCGCACGGAACGCAGTCTCTTTTCCTTCTCTTATTCTTCAAAGGTTTCCTTCAGTTTATCCATGAAGCCTTTTTTCTTTCCTTTTTTCTCGCTGTGAGTCTGATGCTGTGTATCCTGATTCAGCGTGTTTCCCGTCAGCGCATCGAACTGTCTCAGGGCTTCCTTTGCCTCCGGGCTCAGTTTCTCCGGCGTCTGGATAACCAGGGTGACATAGTGGTCTCCCCGCACCTGCGGATTTCTCAGGGAGGGCACGCCTTTTCCTTTCAGCCGGACCCTGGTGTCTGTCTTTGTGCCCGGTTTTACGGTGTAAATCACATCGCCGTCCACCGTTTTAATCCGCACATCGCCGCCCAGGGCTGCCTGTGCAAAAGAGATGGGAGCGGTAGAAAAGATATTGACATCCTGCCGCTGGAACAGAGGATGGCGGGATACCGTAACCTCTACCAGCAGGTCGCCTCTCGGCCCGCCGTTCAGACCCGGTTCTCCTTTTTCCCGAATCCGGACACTCTGACCGTTGTCAATACCCGCTGGAATGGAGACACGGATGGTCTTCCTGCTGGATACATAACCGCTGCCTCCGCAGTCCGGGCATTTCTCCCGGATTATCTTTCCACTGCCGTGGCAGTCCGGACAAGTCTGCACATTCTGTACGGTTCCGAAGAAGGACTGGGAAGTGTATACCACCTGGCCCTTTCCTCCGCACTTCGGACAAGTCTCCGGTGATGTTCCCGGTTTTGCTCCCGTTCCATTACAAGTCGGGCAGGGATCTTTTATCACAACGTCCAGCTCTTTCTCGCAGCCGAACACCGCCTCTTCAAATGTAATCCGGACTCCTTTCCGGATATTGGCGCCTTTCATGGGACCGCTGTTGCCGCGGCTTCTTCTGCTGCTTCCAAACAGGTCCCCAAATATATCGCCGAAAATATCGCTGAAATCCGTCCCACTGAAATCAAAACCGCCAAAGCCTCCTGCTCCGCCGGCTCCTCCTTCAAATGCGGAATGACCGAACTGGTCATACTGACGGCGCTTTTCCGGGTCACTTAATACGGCATAGGCCTCTGATGCTTCCTTAAACTTTTTCTCTGCCTCTGCATTTCCCGGGTTCATGTCCGGGTGATATTTTTTTGCCAGCGCTCTGTATGCCTTTTTTAAAGTCGCATCATCCGCATCCTTCGAGACTCCAAGCACTTCATAGTAATCTCTTTTTGACTCTGCCATAACCTAACCTCCTGCTTTTCTGTGCAGTCGGAAACGTCCGTCTCCTGCCCCGCACAGAACATTCTATGCCAGGAAATCCCGGTGGACTCCGTAGCACAAGGAATTCTGCAAGACGGAATTACCCGCCCTGCAGAATCTTTTTTTCCAGAGTATTTTATACCTCTTTATAGTCTCCGTCCACAACGTCGTCGGTGTTGTATCCTTCCGGGCCTGCTCCTGTTCCGGCTCCTGCCTCCGGTCCGGACTGTCCGGCTCCGGCATTTGCATTTGCTCCGGCCTGCTCATAAACCTTGGTAAAGAGCTTCTGGGCGCTTTCCATCAGTTTTTCTTTTGCAGCCTTGATTTCTGCGACCTGAGCATCGCTTAACTCGTCTGTGTTTGCCTTTGCAAGCAGATCTTTCAGAGCCTGTACGTCTGCCTCAACTGCAGATTTGTCGGAAGCGTCAATCTTGTCGCCGACCTCTTTCAGGGCTTTCTCTGTCTGGAATACCATAGCGTCTGCATCGTTCTTCGCATCGATGGCTTCCTTCCGTTTCTTGTCCTGAGCCTCGAAGGCTGCTGCTTCCTTCACAGCCTTGTCAATGTCTTCGTCAGACATGTTGGAACCGGCTGTAATGGTGATATGCTGCTCTTTTCCTGTTCCCAGGTCTTTTGCGGATACGTTTACGATTCCGTTTGCATCGATATCAAATGTAACTTCAATCTGCGGGATTCCACGCGGTGCCGGCGGAATTCCGTCCAGTCTGAACTGTCCAAGGGACTTGTTGTCTCTTGCGAACTGTCTCTCGCCCTGTACTACGTTGATATCTACGGCAGTCTGGTTGTCTGCTGCAGTAGAGAAAATCTGACTCTTCTTGGTCGGAATCGTTGTATTTCTTTCAATCAGTCTGGTAGCCACGCCGCCCATGGTCTCGATAGAAAGGGACAGCGGAGTTACATCCAGCAGAAGGATGTCGCCTGCGCCGGCGTCTCCTGCCAGCTTGCCGCCCTGTACGGAAGCTCCCAGAGCTACACACTCATCCGGGTTCAGGGATTTGCTGGGCTCTTTTCCTGTAAGCCGTTTTACTTCTTCCTGAACAGCCGGGATACGGGTGGAACCGCCTACCAGAAGTACCTGGCCCAGTTCAGAAGCAGTGATGCCTGCGTCAGACAGTGCACGTCTTACCGGTTCTGCAGTCTTTTCTACCAGGTCTGCAGTCAGTTCGTCAAATTTTGCCCTTGTCAGGTTCATGTCGAAGTGTTTCGGTCCTTCGGATGTCGCAGTGATGAAGGGCAGGTTGATATTGGTTGTTGTTGCGGAAGAAAGCTCTTTCTTTGCTTTCTCAGCGGCTTCTTTCAGTCTCTGAAGGGCCATCTTGTCTGTAGACAGGTCCACGCCTTCTTTTGCCTTGAAGTCAGCCAGCATGTAATCGGTAATCTTCTGGTCGAAGTCATCACCGCCCAGACGGTTGTTTCCGGCTGTGGAAAGTACTTCGATAACACCGTCACCGATTTCGATAATGGATACGTCGAAGGTACCGCCTCCTAAATCGTATACCATGATTTTCTGTTCTTTTTCGTTATCCAGACCATAAGCAAGAGCTGCAGCCGTAGGCTCGTTGATGATACGTTTTACATCCAGGCCTGCAATCTTTCCTGCGTCCTTGGTAGCCTGACGCTGTGCGTCATTGAAGTATGCCGGAACGGTAATAACTGCTTCGGTTACTTTTTCACCCAGATAGCCTTCTGCGTCTGCTTTCAGCTTCTGCAGAATCATAGCGGAAATCTCCTGGGGTGAATATTTCTTTCCGTCAATGTCTACTTTATGGTCTGTACCCATCTCTCTTTTGATGGAGGAAATGGTTCTGGAGGCATTGGTTACTGCCTGCCGTTTTGCAGGCTCGCCTACCAGTCTTTCTCCGTTCTTTGTGAAAGCCACAACAGACGGTGTGGTCCGTGCGCCTTCTGTATTAGCGATGACAGTGGGCTGTCCGCCCTCCATAACTGCCACGCAGCTGTTTGTTGTACCTAAGTCGATACCAATGATTTTTCCCATAGTCTGTTACCTCCTAATGCTATTTGTTCCTTTTCTGTAATCAGGTTAATTTGCCACTTTTACCATGCTGTGCCTTACCACGGTGTCGCGGTAGGTATAGCCTTTCTGGAATTCCTCGGCCACAATTCCTTCTCCCAGTTCTTCATCTTCCACATGCATCACCGCATTGTGAAAATCGGGATTGAATTCCTTCCCCACTGCTTCTATCGGCTTCACACCGATTTCATCCAGTGTCGTCATAAGCTGTTTATATATCTTATCCATTCCCTGGACAAATGGGGCGTCTTTTTCTTCTTCCGGTATGCTCTGCAGACCTCTTTCAAAATTGTCCACTATCGGAAGGATTTTCTCTACAATGTCTTTCGCGCCGATTTCATACATGGCGGATTTTTCTTTCTCTGTCCGCTTTCTGTAGTTGTCAAACTCGGCCATCTGGCGCGTAAGCTTGTCGGTGAGCTCCGCAATCTGCTCATCCTTTTTATCTTTTTTATTCTTTTTCTCAAAGAATTTCTTTTTCTTCGGTGCCTCTTCGGAAGCCTCAGCCTCCGGGGATTCCTGCTGCTCTTCCGGGCCGCTTTCTTCCGCGGACGTCCCTTCTGAGGAACTGTCCTTACCGGTCTCTTCGGCGGATTCAGGATCTTCGGTTTTGCCGGCTGTCTCTTCCTGCCCTTCCCCGGCTTCCTCCGCCTGCTCACGCGCTGCTTTTCTGGCTTCTTCCACCGCTTCTTTTACCATTTCTTCCTGATTTGTCTTATTTTCCAAGGGTCTGTCACCTTTCTTTCTTTTCGCTAATCATGTCTGTGAAAAATTTCATCCAGTTCAGCCATCAGTGTTTTCAGCGTTATCATAACGTGCTCATAATCCATTCGCTTGGGACCGATAATACCTATGGTTCCCTGCATGCCTTCCCCTAATTCATAGGTTGCCGTTACCACACTGCAGTCCTTCATAGTTTCCACATTGGACTCGTCTCCGATATAGACCTGGATTCCTTTGTTTTCTGTACTGGACATGGTCTGGGTTACCAGAGTCGCCAGCTGCTGTTTTTCTTCAAACGCGCTGATGATTTCCTGAGCGCTCTCCTTGTCGCTCAGTTCGGGGTATTTGAAAATATTGGTCGCCCCGCTTGTGAAAATCTCCATGTCCTCCCGCAGCTGAATCACATTGGCCACGGCGTCCAGCACATCGCTCATCACACCGCTGTGAATACCGGCCTGCTCTTTCAGCTTTGCTATCAGTCCCAGATTGATGGACTCTATCGCCATTCCGGTGAGTGTCGTATTGAGCAGCATGTTCAGCTTCAGCAGCGCCTCACTGTTCAGCGCCTCTTCCACTGTTACAATCTGATTTTTCACGATGTTCCCTTCCAGGACAATCACTACAATCAGCTGCTCCTCATCCACCTGGGAAAGCTGGATGAACTTGATTTTGTTCCGGGAATAGGTGGGGCTGGAAACCATGGTCGCGTAATTGGTGCTGTTGGCCAGGACCTTCGCCGCCTGCTGCAGCAGCTGTTCCATCCTATCCGCTTTCTCCAGCATCTGCTCCCGTATTTCCGTCACTTCCTGTTCCTTCTGATTCATCAGCGTATCCACATACCAGCGGTAACCCTTGTCAGAAGGAATCCGCCCTGCGGATGTATGAGGCTGCATAATGTAACCCATCTCTTCCAGGTCAGCCATCTCATTACGGATGGTTGCCGAACTCAGATGCAGGTCCGTGTATTTGGAAATGGTCCGGGACCCGACCGGTTCCCCGGTCTCCAGGTAATTCTGGATAATGGAATGGAGAATGATACTTTTTCTTTCATCCAGTTCCTGTACCGCTTCCATATGCCGCCTCCTTTTCTTTTTCGCTTTTTAGGTTTTAGCTTTTTAGTTTGTTAGCACTCATTACTTACGAGTGCTAATATTCTTTCCGTCTATAAATGTAACACTCCTTTTTTCGTTTGTCAACTATGTTTATATAAATTTTATTAGTTCACCCGTTTGGAAGGCGCCTGAAGGAGTTATGCTCGCATAAAATCCTTCAGGCGCCTTCCAAACGAGGGGAGCGTCCCCTTATGAGCAAAGAGGCAGCGTCAGCTGCCAGTTAGCGCGTCAGTGCGGCTTTGCGAATACGGACGCTGCCCACACAAGGGAGCGTCCCCTTATGAGCAAAGAGGCAGCGTCAGCTGTCAGTTAGCACGTCAGTGCGGCTTTGCGAATACGGGCGCTGCCCGCACAGGGGTAGCGTCCCTATTCGCAAAGAGCCCGGGAACTTATAACATAAACTCCACAAACACAGCATTGCTGACGTCCAGTCCCTGCTCCGTAAGGAAGATTCGGCCGCCCTCCCGGGCCAGCATTCCCAGTCTCTCCATTTTTTCCACCGGTTCCCGGTACACGTCCATCAGTTCCTTCCCGCACTGCCGGTAAAATTCTTCTTCTGTGATTCCCGCCATCTTCCGCAGTCCCAGAAAGATGGTTTCCTCCATCGTTTCTTCCGGGGTCAGGGCCGGAAGGGTCCTCCGTAACCAGAAAGGAAGGCTTCCTGCCTGCACCTGCTCCCGGTACACGTCCATCTCTTCCGGATTCTGAAACCGTACCCCCTCAACCAGGGAAGCGGCCCCAGGTCCCAGGCCCACATACTCCCGCCGCTCCCAGTATCCCAGGTTATGACGGCAGGCAAAACCGGGTTTCGCGTAGTTGGAAATCTCATACCGCTCATAGCCGGCCCGTTTCAGAAGCGCTTTTGTCAGATGGTACATTTCCCGGTCAGCCTCTTCCCCCGGAAGGGGCGGGATATCCTCCCGAAAGGGCGCTTCTTCCCCGTATAATTCATAAAACGGCGTACCCGGCTCGATAATCAGGCTGTAGGCGGAAATATGTTCCGGCTCCAGGGCGGTCACAGTTTCCAGCGTACTTTTCCACCCCTCCACGGTCTGCCCGGGCACAGCAGATATCAGGTCTACACTGATATTGGAAAATCCGCATTCCCTGGCCAGGGAAAAGGACTCCTGAAATTCCGGAAACGTATGAATCCGTCCAAGGAAAGCCAGCTCTTCCTGGTGAATGGACTGAAGCCCCAGGCTCAGCCGGTTTACACCAGCTTTCCGGTATGCCTGCAGTTTTTCCCGGCTTATGGTTCCCGGATTGGCTTCCATGGTAATTTCCGCATCCGGCAGAATCCGGAAGGCGCCGTTCAGGGCCGCAAAGATACGCCCGGCCTGGTCCGGCAGCAGCAGGGAAGGCGTACCTCCTCCCAGAAAAACCGCGGAAACCGGCCAGGGCTCTTCTGTCTTCCGGTAACGGTTTATCTCCGCCAGCAGAAGTTCCACGTATTCCTCCGGCACGCCCCTCTCGCTGGGAAATGACAGGAAGTCACAGTACCGGCATTTCCGGATACAGAACGGGATATGAATATAAAGCTCAACAGGTGTTCTCATCCTCTTCTCCTTCTCTTTGAAACAGTTATGCGTCAAAAGGCGGCTCCCGAAAGAACCGCCTTTTCTTCTGTCTATTTGTCGTCTAATTTCAGCACACTCATAAAGGCCTTCTGCGGAATCTCCACGTTTCCTACCTGGCGCATCCGTTTCTTTCCTTCCTTCTGCTTCTCCAGCAGCTTCTTCTTTCTCGTAATATCGCCGCCGTAGCACTTGGCCAGCACGTCCTTGCGCAGGGCCTTTACTGTCTCCCGGGCAATAATCTTGCTTCCGACCGCCGCCTGAATAGGAATCTCAAACAACTGTCTGGGGATTTCCTCCTTCAGCTTTTCACACATTTTCCTTCCCCGCTCGTAAGCACTTCCGGCAAACACGATAAAGGAGAGCGCATCCACTTCTTCTTTATTGATTAAAATATCCAGCTTCACAAGCTCGGAACGCTCGTATCCCAGCATTTCATAATCAAAAGAGGCATACCCCCGGGACCGGGATTTCAGTGCGTCAAAAAAGTCATAGATAATCTCGTTGAGGGGCAGATGATACCGCAGTACGGCTCTGGTTTCTTCCAGATACTCCATCCCCTGGTATACTCCCCGGCGTTCCTGGCACAGATCCATGATAGCCCCGATAAATTCCGAGGTCACCATAATCTCTGCCTTCACCACTGGCTCTTCCATGTACTCAATCTCAGATGGCTCCGGCAGGTTGGAAGGATTCGTCAGTTCTATCACTTCCCCGTTCGTCTTATGCACCTTGTAAATAACGCCCGGCGCCGTGGTAACCAGGTCCAGGTTGTATTCCCGCTCCAGCCGCTCCTGGACAATCTCCAGATGCAAAAGACCCAGAAAGCCACACCGGAACCCAAACCCAAGGGCCATGGACGTCTCCGGTTCAAACTGCAGGGCCGCGTCATTGAGCTGCAGCTTTTCCAGGGCGTCCCGCAGGTCCGGATACCGTGCGCTGTCCGCCGGATACACCCCGCAGTAAACCATGGGGTTTACTTTTTTGTAACCCGGCAGCGCCTCCGCACAGGGTCTTTTTGCGTCTGTCACGGTATCGCCCACCCGGGTGTCCTTCACGTTTTTCAGGCTGGCGGTAAAATACCCTACCATACCGGCAGAAAGTTCATCGCAGGGAATAAACTGGCCTGCGCCAAAATATCCCACTTCCACGACCTCCGCCTCAGCACCGGTGGCCATCATGCGCACCTGGGTTCCCCGGGAAATCGCACCGTCCCGGATACGGCAGAACACGATAACTCCCTTGTAGGGGTCATAAAGAGAATCAAAAATCAGAGCCTTCAGCGGGGCACCCGGGTCTCCCTGGGGCGCCGGAATCTTCTCTACAATCTGCTCCAGCACCTGGTCCACGTTCAGACCCGTCTTGGCGGAAATCCGTGGCGCGTCTTCCGCCTCAATTCCGATAACATCCTCTATCTCTTCAATTACCCGCTCCGGTTCTGCGCTTGGCAGGTCTATCTTGTTGATAACCGGCATCACATCCAGGTCGTGGTCCAGGGCCAGATATACATTTGCCAGTGTCTGGGCCTCCACGCCCTGAGCCGCGTCCACCACCAGAATAGCCCCGTCGCAGGCCGCCAGGCTCCGGGAAACCTCATAGTTAAAATCCACATGCCCCGGCGTATCGATAAGGTTAAAAATGTACTCTTCCCCGTTCTTCGCCTTGTATACAGTCCGCACGGCCTGGGATTTGATGGTAATTCCCCGCTCCCGTTCCAGATCCATATTGTCCAGCACCTGGGCCTGCATTTCCCGGCTGGTCAGAAGACCGGTCTGCTCAATAATCCGGTCCGCCAGGGTGGATTTCCCGTGGTCAATGTGGGCAATAATACAGAAATTGCGAATCTTATCCTGCTCAATATGCATGTCGTCTCTCTCCTTCTCTATCTTCCTGCTCTGCTGCATTCTATCAGAAACAGCTCCACGGACAGAACATCTCCCATCCGTCCCATTTTAAAATTCTCTTCCGTCTGAACCCCTGCCTCCACTATCTGACGCAGTTCTTCCTTCCGGAACCGTTTTGCCTGGGCCTGGTACTTCCCGAGAAAATAAGGATTTATTCCGCACCGGGAGGCGATATCCTTTCGCCCGTACCCCAGGCGTTCCATCTCCTTTACCTCCATGAGGAGCCGGAATTCCCTGCACAGAAGGGAAAGAATCCGCATGGGCGGCTCTTTCAGCGTCAGCAGACTGTAATAATAGTCCAGCGCCTCCTTCTGCTTCCCCTCCGCCACGGCGTCCACCATGGCGAAAATCTGGCTGGTAAGCTGAAGGGTGCAGATTTCCCGGATATCGCCGGCCGTGATTTCCTGCCTTCCCATTGTATAGGAAAAAAGCTTTTCCAGTTCCCGGGAAAGCTGTTCCATATCCAGTCCCGACCAGGAAATCAGAAACCGGGCTACAGACTCCGTCATCTGTTTTCCCTCCTGCTTCGCCTTTCCGGTTATCCAGCGGACCAGTGTTTTCTCATCCTGACGGTCCAGCTCCACAATGCGCCCTTTGTTTTTTACGGCCTTATAGAGTTTCCCCCGCTTATCCACTTCCCGCTCCACAAAAATCATGCAGGTGGTCTCCGGCATCTCCTTCAGGTAGTCCGCAAGCTCCGGGGAAGCCGTTTTAAAAAACCCGGTATTTTCCAGCACAATCAGCCGTTTCTCGGCCAGAAAGGGCATGGTCTCTGCCAGGTCCGTCACCTCCGCCACACTGGTCTTTTTCCCTTCAAAATAGCTGTAGTTCATGGTATCCCCTTCCGGAACCATGGCTTTGACAAACCGGTCTTTATACTGTTTTTTTAAATAATCCTCTTCTCCGTACAGCAGATAAACCTGCCGGAAGTTTCCCGTTTTTAAATCTTCATTTAAACTCTTCATATTCTCCAGTATACAATATTTCCTGCTGTTTGCCTAGTCCGCCGTCCTCTCTTTCGTCCACACGGACAGCGTCTGCCCGTCTGTTTTCAGGCCGGTGGCATGGCACTCTATGGTATTATAAATTGTGCATTCCCATTTTTCAAGTCTTTCCAGCACTTCCGGGGACGGATGTCCGTAAAGATTGCCTGCTCCGGCAGACAGAAAGGCCAGGGAGGGCCGTACCCTCTGCAAAAACGCCTCTCCGGTGGCGTTTTTGGAACCGTGGTGCCCGCATTTAAGCACCGTCCATCCCGCCGGATTCTCTTCCTTCTCCTCCAGATATTCCAGCATTTTCTGCTCTCCCTCCCCTTCCAGGTCCCCGGTCAGCAGCATGGAAAATTTACCATAGCGCAGGCTCAGTACAAGGGAAGCCGGGTTTCCGGTTTCTCCCTGGTAAGCCGCTTCCGGCCAGAGGCAGGTCAGGCTCACCTCTTCGAATGCCAGCCTGTCCTCCTGCTCCATGACAAAGACTCTGGTATTCTCCTTCCTGGCCAGTCCGGCCAGTTCTTTCAGCTCTTCCTCCCAGACCTGCCCCGGAGGCAGTACCAGACGCCGGATGGTTATCCCCCATTCTCTCCGTTCCAGAAGCTCCCGGATTCCGCTGATATGGTCCGTGTCCCCATGGGTCACAAAGACGTAATCCAGCTCTGCCGCCCCCTGATATTTCAGGAATGGCTCTATCCGGTAGCGGCCGGTCTCCTTTTGCGTACTGCTGCCGCCGTCCACCAGCATCCGTTTTCCATCGGGAGTCTGGATAAAGAGACAGTCTCCCTGGCCCACATCCAGCATGACAACGGACAGTTTTCCATCCGGAAGGGCCGGAAAAAGGAGGACCAGACACCCGCCCAGCAGACAGCAGGCCGAGACGGTCCGGGCTCTCCTGCCGGCCTTTTCTTTGTTCTTTTCTCCGGCCGTCTCTCCGGCTGCCAGAAGCAGGGCGATTCCGGCGCCGGCCAGCAGTACGTAGAGAATCAGTTTCCACACCTCCGGTTTTCCCGGCACCAGCCTTGCCAGCGGAAGCTTCAGCGTCAGCCGGCTTCCTGCCTCATAAAACCAGAGCAGAACTTTTGCCGGAAACCCCAGTGCCGCCGCCAGATACTGCCCCGGGACAGCCGGAACCAGTACGCCAGCGGCCGCCCCCAGAAGCCCGGAAGCAAATACAACGGAAGCCAGCGGAATCACGGCCAGGTTCCAGGCCAGGGACCACAGGGGATACTCAAAATAATAGTACAGTACCAGAGGCAGCAGCACCAGGTTCACCGCCACCGGCGGCGCCAGCTTCGAAAAAATCCCGGTCTGCCCGCCTGCCAGCAGCGGCGTCAGCAGGTACAGCCCTGCCACCGAGCCAAAGGACATCAGAAACCCGGCGTCAAAAAGCCACAGCGGCTGCTCCAGCAGTATGGCGAGGGCCGCCAGGGACAGGGAAGTAACGCCATCGTATACCCTGCCGGTCACCTCTGCCCCCATCCGCACCAGAAACATCAGAAGCGCCCTTCTGGCAGATACACTGGCCCCGGTCATGGCCACATAGGCAGCCAGAACCAGACTTCCCGCCAGGGCGGCAGCCCACCGGGGCAGCGTCAGTTTCCGCAGAATCCGGTAAAGACCCATGCCGAAGAAAGACACATGAAGGCCGGAGATGGCCAGCAGATGACTGATGCCGCTTTTCTGATAGAGCTCCCGGCTTCCCTCATCCGCCGCTTTCCTTTCCCCCAGCAGCATGGCCCGGAGAATTCCCCCGTACTTTTCCCCCGCGTTTTTCTCCATCTGGGTTCCCAGCCTCTCCCGGATATCTTCCAGCACGGTCTTCCGGACGTCTGCTTTTCCCGTCACACACAGGATTTCCGCCTTCGAGAGATATCCGTATATACGCTGTTTCTGATAATAAAATTTCTGGTCGAAATTCCCCGGATTGGGGGCGTTCTGATAGAAATGAAGGGTTCCGGACACGGTTACTTTCTGCCCCGTTTCCGGAATCCTTTCCGCACTGTGATAAGACAGCCAGACCAGAATCTGCTCTTTCCGGCCCGGCTTTTTGAAACCGGACAGCTCTCCCAGACGGAGGCCCCGGCTCCTGTCCGATTCTTCTGTTCCCAGAAGAATCCCGGTAAATACCACCTGGCCGCCCTCTTCATACTCCTGCTCCAGAAAGGAGGGCCCCATGCCGGGGAACCGCTCCCTTCCCGCATAAAACAGTATCGTACAAAGCAGTATCAGCGCCAGGCATATCTGACTGATAATTCTGTTTTTCAATTCTGATTCGACTCCTCCAGAATATCCAGATTGCTGGTGAGCGGTTCGCCCATCTCCACGCTGGCCTGAAATACCTGAGGCGTCTCTCCGTCCACCGTTATCTGCACCTGACCTGTAGAAGTGCTTTCCGTGACGGAGTTGACGATGGCGTAGACCATCACCTCCGGGGTGACGCCCTCCACCAGACTGTTAAACCCTTCATCGAAATTCACGTAGCAGACGCCGTCCCGGACCGATACGCTGAGCAGTCTGGCGTCCGCCGGTATCACTGCTTTATGCCCGCTTACCCCGGGGCCTTTCATCAGCTGCTCAATGACCAGCTGTTCCCGGGACTGACTGGTATGATACCGCACCGTTTCTTTCTCTGCCGTCAGAGCCCTGCCGCTTTCGTTTGCAAAATAGAGGGTCAGCGTGGTCTCCTCGTAGGAATTGATGGAGGAACCGGTATTCTGCACAAAATCCTCCGTCTGCTGGAACCCGTATTCCCTGCCCTCCTTATTCTGTAGGAACACACCGTCCACCTGCACGGCCACCATGTCTACCCCGTCAATTCCTGTCAGGGAGCGCACCAGCGCCGCCCGGCAGAGCACCTCTCTTACCGTATCCATCTCCTGATAGGCACTGTTAAAGTTCAGGCACAGCTTTTCATCTTCCAGAACATAGTTCTGCACCTCCACCCCTTCCGGGATGGCAGGACGGGTGTCCTCATCCTCCTGCTCCCGGGCCAGCGCCGCCAGCATACTTTCCACGGCCTCTTCCGAATTATCCGTGTCCCCGTCATAGGGGACCTCTACCAGGGTAGTTTCCTCGGCGTTCAGCCGGTACAGAACCGGTCCCTGATTCCCGGCCTCCCGGGCCGCCCTGCCGTGACAGCAGTAGAAAATCACTCCTGCCGCCAGCACAAAAACCAGGGCGCCTGCCGCTATTATCCACTTTTTCATACCGTCGTCCCCTTTTCCTGTGGACGTCCGCTGATGTAAGTCAGCGGAATCCGTATGGTAAATGTTGTCCCTTCCCCGGGCTCACTGTGCACCTTAATGGCGCCCCTGTGCATAATCACCGCATTCCGGGCAATGGAAAGGCCCAGGCCGGTGCCGCCGATTTCCCGGGAATGGGACTTGTCCACACGGTAAAAACGCTCAAAAATATGCTCCGTGTCTTCCCTGGGAATACCGATTCCCGAATCCGCCACCTTCAGATAGAAAAACTTGTGGTCCGCATTCAGCGCCACGTGAACCCATCCGTTTTCTTTGTTGTATTTGATGGCGTTTTCCACCAGGTTTGTCACAGCCAGGGAGAGCTTGACCTCATCCACTTCCGCGTAGACCGGCCGGAAGCTCTCGAACACCAGCTCGATGTTCTGCTTCGCCGCCAGAGGCTGCAGACGCTTCAGTATCCGCTCCACCAGTTCGTTGATATTCTCACTTTGAATGTTCAGGTCCGCTCCTTTTTTATTCAGCTTCACCAGGGACAGCAGGTCGTTGATAATCTTGTTCTCCCGCTCGATTTCCTCCGACATGTCTCCCATAAATTCCTGATAAAGTCCCACTGGCGCGTCCGGCTGGGCAAGCAGGGAATCTGCCAGCACCTTCATGGACGCAAGCGGCGTCTTCAGCTCATGGGATACGTTTGCCACAAATTCCTCCCGGGAGGCGTCCATCGTCCGGTATCTGTCCCAGAGACGGTTAAAGGCCGCCGATATCTGGGCGGTTTCATTGTAGGCATTCTCCTGAAGATAACTCTCCTCGTAGCCGTCCGCCATGGCTTCAATCCGCCATCCCATGCGTCTCAGGGGCCGGACCATCATCATGCCGGCAAAGACCGCCAGCATTACCGCGCTAATCAGAATCGCCACCAGGGCTATCCAGGCTTTGTTCTCCAGTGTATGCACGCTGCCCAGCACACTGTCCGCCGAAGCGCTGACCAGCATCATGCCTTCCGCCTGGCGGCTTCCTGATTCCATAACCGGAGTCGCCACCTCGATATACCGGTTCTCCGCGTCATAATGACTTATCTGTTCCCCCCGGAAACACCGCACCACATCCTCGGATATGATAGTCTTTCCTTCCTGGAGCTCATATGTATCTTTGATAATCTGGAATTCATCATCGATAATCACAACTCTTGCGCTGTAAATATTGGACAGCTGTGTCAGTTCCGCGTCCACCACAGAGGACTCCCCGTCCTCCAGATAGCCGGAACCGAGAATCTGACTGCACAGAATCGTGCACTGGTTCTGAATCTCCGTCGTGCGTTCCGAGAGCAGTTCCTGGCTGTAATTGCCCAGAACCGTCCCCCCAAACAGCACGCAGGAGACAATGACAAATACACTGAGAAGCAGTGTAATCCGCACCTGAAGACTGTTTAAAAATTTAGGCCGAAGCTGAAGTTTAACCCCTGAAATAATAACCAACTCCCCATTTTGTGTATACATACTTTGGTTCACTTGGATTTTCTTCTATTTTCTCCCTGAGCCGCCGGATATGTACATCTACTGTCCGGGCGTCCCCCGGATACTCGTAACCCCAGACGATGTTCAGCAGGTTCTCCCTGCTGTAGACCTTGTTGGGATTTTTCGCCAGAAGCTCCAGCAGGTCAAATTCCTTTGCTGTCAGATTCAGTTCCTTCTCTCCCCGGAACACCCGCCGGCTCTCGCAGTCAATCCTGAGTTCCCCTTTTTCTATCATTCTGCCGGAAGAAGTCTCCTGCTTCTTCTTTCCAAAACGGCGCATGACCGCCTTCATTCTGGCCTTGACTTCCAGAATGTTGAAAGGCTTGGTCACATAATCATCGGCTCCGTATTCCAGGCCCAGGATTTTATCCATGTCCTCACCCTTGGCGGTAAGCATGATAATGGGCACGTCGGAAAACTCCCGAATCTGACGGCACACTTCAAACCCGTCGCATTTGGGAAGCATCACGTCCAGAAGAATGATGTCGTAATTTTTCCGTTTTGCCATTTCCAGGGCCTCTTCTCCGTCATAGGCGCAGTCCACTTCCATATCGTCCTGCTCCAGACTGTAACGGATGCCTTTGATAATCAGTTTTTCGTCGTCCACTACCAGTACTTTTCTGCTCATTTACCTGACTCCCTTATTATTTGACCGTAATCTGGTCCTTAATTTTCTGATACGTCCCGTCTTTGATACCGTCTACCTGCTGAATCTCTTCAATGCTCTGAAACGGGCCATGCTCCTCGCGGTACTGAAGAATACTGTCCGCCTTTGTCTCCCCAATCCCGCTTAATGTCATCAGCTCTTCCCGGTCCGCCGTATTCAGGTTGACTTTTCCGTCTTCCCCGGCAGCGCCGCCGCCATTCCCGGTTTCCGGGACTTCTCCCGCCTCCCGGAAAGCCGCAGCCTCCTCCCGGTCCGGCACATAAATCCGGCCGCCGTCGGTCAGAATCTCTGCCTGATTCAGCCAGGACTCTGCCGCTGCTTCCGTCAGTCCTCCGGCTGCTTCCAGAGCCTGGAATACCCGGTCTCCCTCTTCCAGTTCATACACACCGGGGTATTCCACCTGACCGCAGACATAGACGTAGATTCTGCTTTTTTCTTCCTCTGCCGTCTCCTCCTGCCCGTCTTCTGCCGCCTCCCGGTCAGCTTCCTCCTCTGCTGGAGTTTCTTCCGCCGCAAGTTCCTCCAGGGAAGCGTCCTCCCCCGGACTGTCACAGCCCGGACAGGCCAGAGCCTGCATCAGCATCATTCCAAATAACAGTAACAGGTGTCTTTTCCTTCGCATACATCCATCCTTTCCGCGGATGCGTCCCCCGAACTACTCAGACACCTCTTATTGTAGCGAATTTCCCGAAGACTGGCAACTCCTTTTTCAGCTTTCCCACTGAAACAGGGCGATTCCCAGAAGCGCCAGAACCAGCCCTCCGGCTTTCCTCCATTCAAAGGCCGCCTTCTCCATGCCGAACCAGCCGAACAGCTCAATCACATAGGCCACGGTAAGCTGGGCGATGACGATGAGCAGGGCCGCCTTTGCGGGTCCGAGGTCTGCCGTACTGCGAATGACCGTCCAGGTAATTCCGGCCCCGATAACTCCTCCCAGAAGCATGTATTTGGGCTCCACCTCCGCCAGGGCAGATACAGAATCTCTTCCGTTTATGAGCCACAGCACAAAACACAGCGCGAAAGCGCTCAGCTGCACCCAGGCATTGCTGACCCACATTCCCGTTGTCCTGGTCACCTGGGTATTAAATACGCCCTGGACGCTCATCAGCGCGCCGGACAGCAGGGCAATCAGAAACCCGGTCATCATAACATCCCTCCTTTTCTGTAAGAAGTATGCCCTGTGACCGGGTTTTTCTATGCGCTAGGACAGCACTTTTTTCATTTTTTCACACATTTCGTCGATGTGCTCTTTCTCCACAATCAGCGGCGGAATCATCCGGATGACATTCTGCGCCGCAGTGATGACAATCAGTCCTTCCTCCAGGGCTTTATTTGCCACCTCGCCGGTCGGCATGGATACTTCCAGGCCCTGAATAAGTCCTTTCCCTTTTACCCGGACTGCCTTATCGCAGGTATCCACCAGCTCCTGGAGCTTTTCCGTCAGATACGGGGCGATTTCCCGTACATGGTCAATCAGGTGCTCTTTCTCAAACAGCCCGATTACCGTTTTCACGGCCGCTCCGGCCAGCGGATTGCCGCCCAGGGTGGTGCCGTGGTCTCCCGGCTTCAGGGAATGGGCCGCCACTTCCTCTGTCATGGCAAAAGCTCCTACCGGAAAACCGTTCCCTATGGCCTTGGCCATGGTCAGAATATCCGGCTTCACGCCGGCTTCCTGCCAGGCGAACCAGGAACCGCTTCTTCCCATGCCGCACTGCACCTCGTCAAAAATCAGCAGAATGCCGTTATCGTCACAGAGTTTCCGGATTCCCTGCAGGAATTCCAAAGTGGCCGGATTGATGCCGCCCTCTCCCTGGATGGGTTCCAGAATGATGGCGCAGGTTTTCTCGCTCACCAGTGCCTTCACGCTGTCCAGGTCGTTGTAGACGGCAAATTTCACACCGCCCATCACCGGTTCAAAAGGTTCCCGGTACTCTTTGTGTCCTGTTACGGATACGGACCCCATACTTCTTCCGTGGAAGGAGTCCTCCATGGAAATGAATTCGCAGCGTCCGGTTTTCTGCTCCCAGGCATACTTTCTGGCCGCCTTCAGCGCCCCCTCATTTGCCTCGGTTCCGCTGTTGGTGAAAAACACCCGGTCCATGCCGCACACCCGGCAGAGGGCCTCTGCGGCCTCTCCCAGCGTCGTATTATAGTACAGATTGGATGTATGAATCAGTTTGTCAATCTGTTCCTTCAGGGCGTCATTGAATTCCCTGTTCCCGTATCCGAGCCCCATCACGGCGATTCCGGCTCCAAAATCCAGATACTTCTTTCCTTCCGTGTCATAAAGGTACATGCCTTCCCCGTGGTCCAGAACCACCGGAAACCGGTTGTAGGTTCTGACCATGGCCTCCTGTACCGTGTCCATATAATGATTTCCCATGTTCGTTCCTCTTTTCTATGATTCGTCCCTGTTTTTCAGGATAGCTGTTCCGATTCCTTTTTTCGTAAAGATTTCCAGCAGCAGACAGTGGGGAATTCTTCCGTCCAGAATATGCACCCGGGATACCCCGTTTTCAATGGCCCCGATGCAGTTTTTCAGCTTGGGAATCATGCCGCCGCTGATAGTGCCGTCTGCCATCAGTTTCTCTGCCTCCTCCACGGTAAGCTCGGAAATCAGGGAAGATTTGTCCTCATAATCCCGGTATACCCCTTCAATGTCGGAAAGGAATGCCAGCTTCTCCGCATGTACCGCCCGGGCAATGGCATAAGCCGCGTCGTCGGCATTGATATTATAGGTATTGTAATCATCGTCCAGTCCAATGGGGCATACAATCGGAAGAAAATCTTTCTCCAGCAGGTCAAACAGAATATCCGCGTTTACGGCTTTGATGTCTCCCACAAACCCGATATCCTGCCCGTCGGAATACTTTTTATTCACCCGCAGCAGGCCGCCGTCCTTTCCGCTGATACCGATGGCACGGACGCCCAGCTCTTCCACCATGCGGACCAGGCCCTTGTTCACCTTGTTCAGTACCATCTCGGCCACTTCCATGGTGTCCTCATCCGTTACCCGGAGGCCGTTGATAAATTTCGGCTCCATGCCCACCTTGCCGACCCACCGGCTGATCTCTTTTCCGCCACCATGAACGATAATCGGCTTAAAGCCGGTAAGCTTCAGAAGGGTCACATCCTTGATGACGTTCTGCTGAAGTTCCTCGTCAATCATGGCGCTTCCACCGTATTTTACCACGATGATTTTCCGGTTAAAACGCTGGATATAGGGCAGTGCCTCGATAAGGACCTCCGCCTTCTCCAGGTACTTCTGCATATTCTGATTCATTGTTCCGTCTCCTAACTTCTGTAATCTGCGTTGATTTTTACATAATCGTAAGTCAGGTCACAGCCCCAGGCTGTGGCTTTCTCTGTTCCCATCTTCATATCCGCCACGGCCTTTATCTCCGGCTGAGACAGAATCTCGGTGGCTTTCTCTTCGCTGTAATCCACCGCCACACCGTTTTCGATAATCTGGATTTTTCCGGCGCTGCTCTCAAAAGTCAGGTCCACCTTCTCCGGGTCAAACTGCGCGCCGGAGTAGCCCAGGGCACAGAGAATCCGGCCCCAGTTGGCGTCATGCCCCGCGATGGCCGTCTTGACCAGACTGGAGCAGGCCACGGATTTCGCCAGGGTCTTTGCGTTCTCCCTTGTATCGGCGCCCACGACTTCCACCTCAAACAGAGCAGTGGCTCCTTCCCCGTCCCCGGCAATCTGTTTTGCCAGGTATTCGTTGATGGCGTGGAGCGCTTCGGCAAATACCGGATAGCTTTCGGAATCCACGGTAATCTCCTCGTTCTCCGCCAGGCCGTTTGCCAGTACCAGCACGGTGTCGTTGGTAGAAGTGTCCCCGTCCACGGAAATCATATTATAAGTATCCTGCACATCGTCGCTTAAGGCTTTCTGCAGAGCTTCCTTTGTAATTACGGCGTCTGTCGTAATAAAGCTTAACATGGTGCACATGTTCGGATGAATCATGCCGGAGCCTTTTGCCATTCCGCCGATGGTCACGGTTTTTCCGCCCACGGAGATTTCCACTGCCATCTGTTTCTCACGGGTGTCTGTCGTCATGATGGCTCTCGCTGCCGCTGTTCCGTTTTCCAGGGTGCTGTTCTTTCCTTCCGCCAGCATGGTGATTCCGTTTCGAATCCGGTCAATGGGGAGCTGCTTCCCGATAACGCCGGTGGAACCGATGAGTACGCCGTCCGCGTCCACACCAAGAGCTTCTGCCGCAGCGTCCGCCGTGTCACGGCAGTAGCCGAAGCCTTCCTCGCCGGTGCAGGCATTGGCAATACCGGAATTTACAATCACAGCCTGGGCCTTCGCCCCGCTTCTTACTACCTGCCGGTCCCATTTCACGCAGGCTGCTTTTACTACATTGGTGGTAAAGGTTCCCGCGCAGACACAGGGTACCTGGCTGTACACCAGGGCCATGTCTGTCCGGTCCTGATATTTAATCTTTGCGGCAGCGGCTGCCGCCTCGAATCCTTTTGCCGCGGTTACGCCGCCTTCGATTTTTTTCATAACGTCTCCTCCTTTTGACTTCCAGGCTTTCTACTGCTCATTAAAGGCCGTAATATTTGCTTCATTCAGTGTGAAATCGTAATAGTTCAGATCCAGTCTGCGGGTCCAGCCGATGGTGTTCCAGAACGCGTTTCCGATATCGTTTCGCGTAAATGCTATCAGGGACACCTTGTTAATCTGCTCCCTCCGCAGTGCCTCCATGGCAAATACCACCATGGCCTTCCCGATTCCGTGCCGGCGGTACTGTTCGTCCACGCACACATGATAGAAACAGCCTCTCCTGCCGTCGTGGCCGCAGAGAATACCTCCCACGATTTTTCCGTCCTGTTCCGCCACCACACTGGTGGTAGGATTCCGCTTCAGAAACCGCTCCACTCCCTCCCGGGAATCGTCGATGCTCCGGAGTCCGAACCCCTTTATCTTTTTCCAGAGGGCGTACACTTCATCGTAGTCCTCTATCGTCATCTCTCGAATGGTCATCTTTTCTTACGGGAACATGGGAACCAGTTTCAGTCCCTCGTCCTCCGGCAGTCCGAATACCAGGTTCATGTTCTGTACCGCCTGGCCTGCCGCTCCTTTCACCAGATTGTCTATGGCGCCCAGCATAATCATACGTCCGGTGCGCTCATCAATGTGGAATCCGATATCCACATAATTGCTTCCTTCCACCCATTTCGTTTCCGGAAATACGCCCTTATCCAGAAGACGGATAAACGTTTCTTCCTTATAATATTTCTCATACACTGCCCGGACCTCTTCCCAGGATACCGGGCGGGTCAGCTTCGCATACTCGGTGGCCAGAATTCCCCGGTTCATGGGAACCAGATGAGGCGTAAAACTTAAAGTCACTTCTCTTCCCGCCGCATAGCCCAGCTGTTCCTCGATTTCCGGTGTATGGCGGTGAGTCCCCACGCCATAGGCCTTCATATTTTCATTGACTTCACAGAAAAGATTCTGTACCTTTGCCCCTCTTCCTGCGCCGGAGGTGCCGGACTTGGCATCAATCACCAGGGTGTCCATGTCAATCAGCCCCTCTTTTGCCAGCGGCCAGGCCGTCAGAATCGAGCAGGTCGTATAACAGCCGGGATTGGCAATCAGTCTCGCTTTTTTAATCTGCTCCCGGTTTACCTCACAGAGGCCGTATACCGCTTCTTCGATAAACTGCGGACTGGGATGGGTAATTCCATACCACTTTTCATAAGTCGCCACATCCTTTATCCGGAAGTCCGCACTCAAATCAATAATTTTCACTTTGGACAGTATCTCTTCATTTACAAGAGAAGCACAGAGGCCCTGGGGCGTCGCCGTAAAAATAACATCCACCTGCTCTGCCAGTTCTTCCATATTATCATCCATGCACACGGCATCTACTATCTGAAACATGTTCTGGTATACAGAAGCATATTTCTTATCAATGTAGCTTCTGGAACCAAACCATTTTATTTCTACGTCTTTATGTCCGGTAAGAATCCGGACCAGTTCTCCTCCGGCGTATCCGGTAGAGCCGATTATTCCTGCCTTAATCATCCAAACCTTCCTTTCCTTCTTCCAGAGAATGCCTGTAATCTTCAGGACCCGCTCGCGGGTCCTGGCGCGGGATTCGGGTCAGCTTTAGCTGACATCTTCGTTACCGAATCCCTGCGCATCCCCGCGGAGCGTTTATCAGATGGGTGTTTTCACACATCTGATAAACACTATAAACCAAATGTCCGGTAAAGTAAAGAGTTTCTCCAAAAAGATTTATGCATAATTATACATCCGCAGTGCATATTATGCAAGCATTTTCTTTTTTGCTTTTCCGCAGTTTTCTCGGAAACCACGTCCATATCTCCCAAAAACTTTTTCACTTTTCTATTGCATAATTATTAAAAAAGGTGTATAGTTTGTCTTGTGACTGAAAACAGATAAAAATCAGGAGGCATTTATTTATGAAAGAAAAAGTTGTTCTGGCTTATTCCGGCGAACTGGATACCACCGCTGTCATTCCCTGGTTAAAAGAAACTTTTGGTTATGAAGTTATCTGCTGCTGCATCGACTGCGGCCAGGGCGAAGAACTGGACGGCCTGGAAGAGCGTGCAAAGCTTTCCGGCGCTTCCAAATTATATATCGAAGACATTACCGATGATTTCTGTGAAAACTACATCATGCCCTGCGTACAGGCAGGCGCGGTTTATGAGAACAAATACCTTCTCGGAACCGCCATGGCACGTCCGGGTATCGCGGCAAAACTGGTGGAAATCGCCAGAAAAGAAGGCGCCGTTGCCATCTGCCACGGTGCGACCGGAAAAGGAAACGACCAGATTCGTTTTGAACTCGGCATCAAGGCTCTGGCTCCGGACATCAAAATCATTGCTCCCTGGAGAATGACAGACCTCTGGACCATGCAGTCCCGGGAAGATGAAATCGCCTACTGCAAAGCGCACGGCATCGACCTTCCCTTTGACGCAAGCCACAGCTACAGCCGTGACCGGAATCTGTGGCACATCAGCCACGAGGGACTGGAACTGGAAGACCCCTCCCAGGCTCCCAACTATGACGACCTGCTGGTGCTCAGTGTGACACCGGAAAAGGCTCCCGATGAAGACGAATTTGTCACCATGACCTTTGAAAAAGGCGTACCGGTCAGCATCAACGGAGAAAAAATGAAGGTGGCCGATATCATCCGCAAATTAAACGAACTGGGCGGCAAACACGGCATCGGCATCATTGACATTGTAGAAAACCGGGTAGTCGGCATGAAATCCCGCGGTGTATACGAGACTCCCGGCGGTACAATTCTGATGGAGGCTCACGCGCAGCTGGAAGAGCTGGTTCTGGACAGAGCCACCATGGAAGTGAAGAAGAATCTGGCCAACAAGCTGGCCCAGGTGGTATACGAAGGCAAATGGTTCACTCCCCTGCGGGAAGCCATTCAGGCATTCGTGGAGAAAACCCAGGAATATGTAACCGGCGAGGTAAAATTCCGTCTGTATAAAGGCAACATTATCAAAGCCGGAACCACTTCCCCCTACTCTCTCTACAGTGAGTCCCTGGCAAGCTTCACCACCGGCGACCTCTACGACCATCACGACGCCGACGGCTTCATCACCCTGTTCGGTCTGCCGCTGAAGGTTCGTGCCATGAAGCTGGCTGAAATGAAAAACAAAACATCTGATAAATAGAAAAAGGACGCCTGGCGGATTCCTGGAATCCCCCAGACGTCCTTTTTATAAAGATAATTCCGGTTCTGCATAGATGGTTTCTCCGGTTTCCAGACAGATCCATCCCTGGTCCAGACGGCCCCAGGAAGATACACTGAGGCTTCGGATTTCCCGAACCCGGACCAGCGTCCGGCCGGGAAGTCTGCCGAACCGGTCCAGGCCGTCCGCTTCTTCTATTCTGGGGTACTGAAGGCCCGGCCCCTCCCGCAGAGGCTGGGGACCCAGAAGCCGGTACCGTCCCTGCTTCCACATCTGGCATCCCTCATTTTCTGACTCTTATGCCTTACTATATGCCATCCGGAGAAATCTGCTCCATCTCCTTTAAAATGGCCTGGCGCCGCTCTCCCAGAAGCAGTCCCTTATTGTATTTGTTATATTTTCCGCAGATATGGTCCTTCAGGTACCAGACACTGTAATAATTCGTATTCAGGTCCGACACAAAAACAACCATTTCCTGGCTCTCGCCAAAGGCATCCTCCAGAAAATCAAAGGCAGCATCCAGCATGGCGCCGGTTTTTTCCAGGCACGTCTCCCGCGCCTTTACCTTTTCCCGGAATGCCTCCCTTACCTTTTCAAATGCCGCCCCGCCTGTCAGGCCCTCTTTTCTGACCTCCTGACAGAACGCTTCCAGCGTATCCAGCACTTTCTCTTTCCGGGCCGCCTCCTCCCGGGACAGCCGCTCTTCCTTTTTCTCCTTTTCCAAAGCTTCCTCTGCTTCCCGGCACACCTGCTCCAGGGCATGTTCCTCTTCCTGCCGCCGTTTGTATTCCTTCAGCCAGGAAAACAGTTCCGTCACGTACTGGTCCTGCTCCCAGGCCTCTTTAAACTGTTCCGCCAGCCGCCCGGACAGCATACCGGTGACACAGAGCCGCTCATCAAAAGAAGCAAATTTCAGACGTTCCAGCGTATCCGCTCCGTAAACGCCCTCAAGGATTTTCTCCAGGCCGTAATCCTTCCGGTACTTGTAGGAAAGTTCCAGCCAGGCCGCAAAATCTCCTGCAATCCGTTCATGCTGGATATACTGGTGAATCACCTGCCGGTCCACCGTTTTCCCCAGTTCCTCATAGACCTTCAGAAGGCGGGACATATCCTCCCAGCCCCGGGCTGTGGCAAACTGTTTTCCGTCCACCGTATTTTCCATTTTATAGAAATGTTCCCGCCGCATTTCCAGATAGGACAGAATCGCCGGATGTACTCCTGCTGCAAAGGCGTACTCTTTCCACACCTCGAAATTTTCCTCCACGTCAATCCGGCGGATGCGGTCCAGCGTTACAATGTCAAATTCCCGGACAGACTTATTATACTGGGGCGGATTTCCCGCCGCCGCGATAATCCAGCCCTCCGGTATTCTGTGATTTCCAAAGGTTTTACACTGGAGAAACTGCAGCATGGCCGGCGCCAGCGTCTCAGACACACAGTTGATTTCATCCAGAAACAGAATCCCTTCCGAAAGGCCGGTGGCCTCCATTTTCTCATAGACAGAGGCCACAATCTCACTCATGGTATATTCCGTCACGGAATACGCCTTTCCGCCGTACTCCCGCTCCCGGATAAAAGGCAGGCCAATGGCGCTCTGCCGGGTATGGTGGGTAATGGTGTAGGCCACCAGGGCAATATGGCATTCCCTGGCCACCTGCTCCATAATCTGGGTCTTCCCGATTCCCGGAGGTCCCATCAGAAGCAGCGGCCTCTGATATACAGAGGGAATCTCATATTCCCCGGAGGCATCCTTTTTCAGATAGGCCTCTATGGTATTTTTTATCTCTGTCTTCGCCCGTTTAATATCCATCGCGTTCCAGCTCCTCCTCATCCAGTATCAGTTTTATGGCCCAGGAAGGCACCTGGGGCTCTTCCTCCTGCTCCGTAAACACGAAAGCCGTCTCAAAAGGCGGCACATGTTCCGGATAAATGCCCTGCCCGTCCGTAAAATAAATCATTCCCCGAAGGGACGTAAGCTCATGACTGGCCAGCATCTCTTCCACCCGGGCAAAAACCGGCCGGAAATCCGTTCCGCCCTCCCCGGACAAATCAAAATGCTCCATGTATTCCCGCAGTTCCTCCGGACTGGTAATCCGCCTGTCCGACTGAATCCGGTCGTCACACTGAATAATGTGAATTAGCACCTTCCGGAAAAAGCTCTCCTGCTCCGTCAGGATACTGTAGGTTTCCTCCAGGAACCGCCTGACCTTTTCCCCGGAGCAGGACATGGACGTATCAATGGCAATCACAAATTCTTCTACCTTTTTTACCTCTTTCCATTCCTGGGGCTCCACCAGCGGCATATTCCCGTAAAGAGACAGTCCATACGTATAAAATAAATAGTCAAAAGAGTCCTCATCCACCATCATTTCCTCTTTCAGCACCGCAAACCGGCGCAGGAAACTGCGGTAGTCATATCTTTTTCTGTTTTCCACCTGAATCTGTTCCAGGAAATGGCCCGCACTGGCAGACGCTTCCTGGGAAAAGGTCTCCATGTCCGTCTGCATCTTTTCACTGATATCCTGCCACTTCCGGCTCAGCATGGTCTGCCTGTCCTGGTCCCCGTCTCCCGGCCAGTACCGGTGGTCATCCACACAGAAATCCGCTTCCAGGGCTTCCAGCTTTTTCTCAGGCAGATTCCATTCCTCCAGCATCCGGTACACCCGCTCCGCCGTCAGTACCCGGTACTGCTTCCGGAGTTTTTCGATGGTATCCCGGCGAAGCCAGGAACGCCCTTCCCGGACATTGCGCAGATTCCAGTCATCAATCACCGCTTCCGTCACTATGTCGCAGGCCAGGTTCCAGAGTCTCTCTTCTCTTCCCTTCCGGGAAAACAGATGCCGGAAGACGCAGTGCAGTACCATGTGCAGATACAGCCGGTTGACCCGGTTCCCGTCTCTCCGGAACAGCCTGCCCAGGCTGACCGCCTCATAATAAATGGCCATGCCGTCTGTTCCTGCCGGAACTGTCTGACCATCCGGCAGGAATACAAAGCTGCCCAGCGCCACATCCATAAAACGCATCCGCAGATACAGCTCACTGCGGGCAAGCTGCAGAATCTCCCGTCCCGCCTGCGCCAGGGTCTGTTCCGTTTCCTCTGTCCGCGTCCTTTCTGTTTTATCCATAGCCGCTCTCCTTACAGTTCAAATGTCTTCTTTTTCCAGCCGGTCTGCTTCTGCCGGTACTCCATCAGAATGCCCAGAAGCTCCGGTTCTTCTGCTTCCGCCACCTGCATCAGCGCCTCCTCCAGGGCTGGTCCCTCCAGCAGACCCTCCCGGCACATCAGTCCCAGGATTTCCCTGCTTTCCGCCACCACCGGCCCTTCCTGGCTCTTCACCTGACGGAGAGCCAGTCCGGTTACGGCGTCTGTATGTTCCCGCAGATAGTCCCGATACTGACTTCGGGCCTTCTCCTGCAGTTTCCAGGGCCAGAGAAGCCGGGCCAGGGCCAGATTCACCGTCACTTCCTCCTCGTCCCTGGCCTCTGAAAGCGGAAACATCCTGTCATACTTTCCAAAATCCAGCTCCCGCCGGTAAAAGCATTCTCTATAGTCTCCGCCGGAACCATAGTAGTGGGTTTCCACAATCCGGGCCGGCGTATTCTCCACCGCATCCGCATAATATTCCGGAAACACTACTTTCGCCATCCCCCTTTTCTCTCCTGCCCGGCAGTACAGTTCAGCCGTCACCTGATAGCGGATTTCCGTCAGGATTTCCTTCAGGCAGGACTTTTCTCCCTGGTAAAAATCCATCTGAACCCGGGAGAGGCGGCAGCCGGTAAACACACCGCTTCCCATATGGACAATACTGTCCGTCCCGTGGAAAAGCGACAGATTCCGGCAGCCGTAAAACGCATAGTTCCCAATCCGCTCCACCCCTGCCGGCAGATGAATCTCTCGAAGCGCCCGGCCCCGGCAGGGCAGGTTTTCCTCTCCTTCCCTGTCTTCCGTCCGGCAGCAGGATAACCGGGTTTCGTCCTCATCTCCCCGGTCAGAGAATCCATACGGGGCTACTGCATATACCGGTCCCGCAGGCAGCTTTCCCGGGAGTTTCAGCACCCCGCCTGCCGCATGGACCCGAAACACCTCCAGTCCCTCTTTCCTCTCTTTATAATAAATCTCCATCTGTCTCTTCCTCCCCTGTCCGGCCCATGACCGCAGATTCCTTCCCGCCGGACTGCATATTTTCCCTGTTTCTGCATACACTGAAAATACAGTCCAGGGAGGTGCAAGTCTATGAACCGAAAACTTTTTCTCTATACTGCCGGAGGCTTCCTTTTTACTTCCCTCGCCGGAAGCGCCCTGCATTTTGCCTACGAATACAGCGGCTATAATCCTTTCGTGGGAATGTTTGCTCCGGTCAGTGAATCCGTATGGGAGCACATGAAGCTGGTCTTTTTCCCGTCCCTTCTCTTTCTCCTGCCCGGCTGGCCCTTTTTCCGAAAGGCCTTCCCGGCTTATATCACTGCGTTTCTTACCGGCATCCTCACCGGCACGCTGGCCATTCCCATTGCATACTATACTTACAGCGGCATTCTGGGCGCCAGTTTCCTGAGCCTGGATATCCTTTCTTTTCTGCTCTGCGTCCTTCTGGATTACTATCTCAGTTTCCAGCTGTGCCTTCTGCCCCAGGGAAAATCCATTCCTCCGGTTCTGGTCGTCTTTCTCACAGTGGCACTGATGACCGGCTTCTTTTTCTTTACCTTTCAGCCTCCGGATACCGGCATTTTCTCCCTTCCGGCCACCTCCTGAGCCGCGGCGCGCGGGTGCGGCCTATCAAAAAACATCGATTTATGTCAATTTTCCTCGCAAATTGTATTTTACCTTATTTTTCCAGTATTGTATTAGTAGGTTTTCTCGATGTAAGGCCATACAAAGGAGGAAAATTATGCAGAATGCATACCAGTTATTGAGGAAAATCGGAATGAGGTCCACCTATTCAGGCTACCATTATCTTGCCACAGCCGTAGACATGGTTCTTGAGGATCCGGGGTATCTGAAAAATGTCACGAAAAATCTCTATGCCGTTATCGGAGAGAAATACGGTGTATCCGCTTACTGTGTTGAAGCAGCCCTGCGGACAGTAATTACCAATTACTGGAACCGCAACGAAGACAAAATCCTCAGCAAACTTCTGAATTATCCTCTCTTTGACAAGCCTACGTCAAGTGAGCTGATTTCCATTCTTGCAGATTATCTGCGGGACTGCCAGGAGCCATAAACCGTCTCCCTGACAGTTTGCCCCAGGGTGCGGGCTACGTAAAAAAGGAATTCCCAGGGGAATTCCTTTTTTACATGCCTGAATGGAGCATACGGGATTCGAACCCGTGGCCTATACGTTGCGAACGTATCGCGCTCCCAGCTGCGCCAATGCCCCATCAGGCTTATTATAACACATCTGTTTCTCAGTTTCCAGTATCAAATTCCGGATTGATGGCATAGAAATTCCGGCTGTCCAGTTTATCCTGCACGATGCGGAGGCTTTCACCGAAACGCTGGTAGTGTACAATCTCCCTCTCCCGCAGGAACCGGATGGGGTCGCACACCTCCGGGTCTTTCACCAGCCGCAGAATATTGTCATAGGTCGTGCGCGCCTTCTGTTCTGCGGCCATATTCTCATGCAGGTCCGTAATCGGGTCTCCCTTGGACTGAAAATACGTGGCCGTCCAGGGCGTGCCGCCGGCCGCCTGTGGCCAGAGAGCCAGGGTGTGGTCTACATAGTATTTGTCGAAACCGGAGGCCTTGATTTCCTCCGGTGACAGATTCTTTGTCAGCTGATAGACAATGGCGCAAATCATTTCCATATGGGCCAGCTCTTCCGTGCCAATATCCGTCAGAATTCCCGTCACCTCTTTATACGGCATGGTATACCGCTGGGAAAGATACCGCATGGACGCCGCCAGTTCTCCGTCCGGACCTCCAAACTGACTGATAATCACCTGGGCCATCTTTGGATTGGTCTGTGTGATTTTCACCGGATACTGCAGACGTTTTTCATAATTCCACATAACCTAACATCCTCCTTCCTGCCAGGGCCAGGGCTCCTGAATCCATTTCCAGGTGTCTTCGCAGGAAGCGGAAGCCGTGTCAATGGTAAGCGGAGTATAGTTTCTGGCATACTCTTCCATCGCCTGATTCCGGTTTCTGCTGTGCTCTTTGAAAAAAGCCAGGGCTTCTGCGTCATCCGGATGGGTATCCAGATAGAGCTTCACCTCATCCACGGCAAAGCTCTCCATGTCTATCCGGTGCAGAAGCTCTCTGCGTCCCGGTTTTCCATTCATTCTCTCATTCACCGGTTACAGCCTCCTTTCCCGTAAAACGGTTTATCCAGCTCCTCAAAAATGGTTCCTCTGGTAAATCCTTTGTGGATGTCGTACAGATTTCTCCAGTTCTGCCACGGCACATAGGCCATGGCCAGCGGCATGTTCTGCAGCGGGTCGCAGGTCTGTCTCCCGGATTTTTCTGTATGCAAATAAGGCGCCGGAACCGTCCGGCCGCCTGCATTTGTCTGCATGCAGTTCCTGCCGTAGTTCCCACGCCTTGCATAATCATTTGTATAATTCCGGTAAATTTGCATGGGTAACTGCTCCTTCCATAATCGTTTCCATTATTATAGTATGGCACTTACCCATTTTGGTGAAAGGGACTCCACTTAAGATGCGGCTCCCAGAGTCACCGTAAACTCCTGTTCCTCATAGCCGTCGCCGGACGGAACCTGAACCGTGACCGTCACCTCTTCACCGGCTCTGTAATAAGTCAGTCTGTCCTGCAGTGTCTCCATGTCTGTAATCGTACTTCCCTCAAGACCGGTAATAATATAACCACGCTGCAGGCCTGCGGCTTCTGCTCCGCCGCCTTCTACAACCTCAGATACATATACGCCCTGCGGCATATCATACATCTGGGCACTTTCTGCTGTCACATCCACTCCGGTGATTCCCAGCATACCACGGTCCTGCTCATCAACCCGGGTCCGGGTTTCCTGATTCATCAGGTTCTGAATGACATCCGATGCGTCGGAAATCGGAATGGCAAATCCCATTCCCTCTACAGAAGAGTCGTTAATCTTCGCAGAGTTGATACCGATAACCTCGCCGTTGATATTCAGAAGCGCTCCACCACTGTTTCCAGGATTGATGGCCGCGTCTGTCTGGATGTATTCCCCGTCAAAGCCGTCCAGAGTACGGTTGGTTGCACTGATGATTCCGGAAGTAACAGACTGGCCGTATCCCAGGGCATTTCCAATGGCGATGGCCGGTTCCCCTACATTCAGGCTGTCTGAATCACCAAGGGTGGCGATTTTAATACTGTTCATGGTGTCATCCGGAATATTTTCCAGCGGTACGGCAACTACAGCAAGGTCTCTTGCAGAGTCGGTACCTTTTATCTGGGCCTCCACGCTGGTGTTGTCATTAAAGGTCACCGTCAGCGTATTGCTGTTTGACACCACGTGCTCATTGGTTACAATCAGAAGCTCCGTGTCGTTCTGGCTGATAATAATACCAGACCCGGCGCTCTCGCTTTCCTGCTCGCTGATACCTCCGAAGAAGTTCTGTACCTGCTCCACGCTCATGTTTGTAATGGATACGATGGAGGGAAGGGTATTATTTACCACATCAGACACATCGGAAGTAACTGCGCTGGAGGAAGTCGTCAGCTGTGCATTGCTGACGGTTCTGCTGGAGTTCTGGGAATTCGTTCCCAGCACCCGGCCTGCCAGAAAATTTGTTCCCTGGAAAGCCAGGCCTCCTGTCACACCAAAGATAACCGCAAGCCCTGCTGCCACAACTGCTTTCTTTGCAAAAGGCGGCATCTTCTTTTTCGGTTTTTCCTCCTTCTTTGGATGTAACTGCTCATTGTCATCAGGTCTATAATAATTATACTGATTATCCATAAATCAGGACTCCTTTCTCTTATCTTCTGACTCAAAGTTTACTCACAAATTGTGATAACTTTGTGATAAAAGAATTAAATAAATTTGAAAAGAAATCCTACTCTACCGTAACCGATTTCGCCAGGTTTCTCGGCTTATCCACATCGCAGCCTTTTCCGATGGACACATAGTATCCAAAAAGCTGCAGCGGTATAATGGCAAGGGAATTCGTAAAATATCTGTTCGTCTCCGGAATGTAAATCACATAATCCGCGGTCTTCTCCACTTCCGTATTGCCCGTATTGGTCACGGCAAGGACAAACGCGCCCCTGGTCTTTACTTCCACAATGTTGCTAATCATCTTCTTGTAGAGGTCCGGCTGTGTCAGCACCGCCGTCACAAGAGTTCCGTCCTCAATCAGGGAAATCGTGCCGTGCTTTAACTCGCCGGCCGCATACGCCTCGGAGTGAATATAGGAAATCTCTTTCAGCTTCAGAGAGCCTTCCATGGAGATGGCATAGTCAATGCCCCGCCCGATAAAGAATACTTCCCTGGCCGCCAGATACCGGTTGGCAAACTTCTGGATTTTTTCCTTGTTGTTCAGAAGCATCTCCACCTGGGACGGCAGTTCCCGCAAATCATCCAGCATGGACGCCAGTCCTGCGTCGTCCAGTTTTCCCCGGACATAGGCAAACTTCATGGCCAGAAGATACTGGGCAATCAGCTGGGCCGAGTAGGCCTTGGTCGTGGCCACGGCAATCTCCGGGCCTGCCCAGGTATACATCACATTATCCGCTTCCCGTGCAATGGAGCTTCCCACAACATTCACGATTCCCAGAACCCGGGCGCCCCTCTTCTTCGCTTCCCTCAGAGCCGCAAGAGAGTCTGCTGTCTCGCCCGACTGGCTAATAATGATCACCAGTGTGCCTTCTTCCAGAATCGGATTCCGGTAACGGAATTCCGAAGCCAGGTCCACTTCCACCGGAATCCGTGCCAGGCCTTCGTAAATATACTTGCTGGTCATTCCTGTGTGGTAGGCAGAACCGCAGGCCACAATCATGATTTTCTTAATGGCCCGAATCTCCTCATCTGTCATGCCCAGCTCTTCAATGACAATTTTCCCGTCTTTAATCCGGGGAGAAAAGGTATCTGTAATGGCTTTGGGCTGTTCATACATCTCTTTCAGCATGAAATGCTCGTAGCCGCCCTTTTCCGCCGCATTAACGTCCCACTCAATCCGGGTGGATGTCTTCTCAATAGGCTCCTCGTCCACATTGAAAAACTCCATGGTATCCTTCGTCATGCGGACGATTTCCTCGTTTTCTATGAAGTAAACATCCCGGGTATAACGGAGAATCGCCGGCACGTCAGAGGCGATAATATTCCCCGTCTTCGCGTGTCCTACAATCAGCGGGCTGTCTTTACGTACTGCATAAAGTTCATCCGGATGGTCCTTAAATATGATTCCCAGCGCATAAGAACCTTCCATCCGGTGCATAATCTTTGTAATTGCCTGAAGGGGGTTCCCTTTATAGTAAAAGTCCAGAAGCTGCGCGATGACCTCGGTATCCGTCTCAGACCGGAATTCATAGCCGTGTGCTTCCAGTTTTTTCTTCAGTTTCAGATAGTTTTCAATGATTCCATTGTGCACCACTACAATACTCTCATCGGAATTGTAGTGGGGGTGGGCGTTGGTATCCGACGGCTCCCCGTGGGTTGCCCAGCGGGTGTGGCCGATTCCCAGCATTCCCGGAAGCGTCTCGCCGCCATGGGTCAGCTCATTCAGGATTTTCAGCCTGCCCTTTGACTTTACTACATTTATCTTCTGCCCATCGTAAACGGCCATTCCGGCAGAGTCGTAGCCCCTATACTCCAGCCTGGACAGACCGTCCAGGAGAATCGGCGCCGCCTGCTCGTCTCCGATGTATCCGACAATTCCACACATAATTATTTTCCTCCAGTCATAGATTTCTGTCAGGTTTCAGGTCTTAGAAAGACATATTCTTTATGATTTTACCATTTTCCCAGGGATTGCGCAAGATGCAGGGGCGGCGTTGATATTTCGCTGCGGATTTTGGAAACAGCTCTTTTTTACATTTTATGTAAAGTATATGTTCTAATAATGCTTCTCCCTCTTCTCATCCAACGCATAATTTACTCTATATAACAAAGTAGGCAATACATTAAGTATTGCCCACTCTGCCCTCTATCTTTTCTAATCTAAATCAATGAAGTCCATCTCATAGGTATCATTCTTCTTACCGCTTTTTCTTCGTGACAATGCAGGTGCATCTTCTTCAAAGTCATCCTCATCATAATAATCATCATACTGATGACCGGAGTCCTTACGGCTGCTCTGGAATTCTTTTCTCAAATCATCCAGTTCGTCATCCTCATAATAGTCATCTTCGTAGTAATCATCGTCATCGTCGTCATCAAAGTATTCATCATCATCATAATAGTCGTCATCCAGGTCGTCATCATCCTGACTGCGCAGGAACTGATTCCGGTTACTGTTTCTCGCTGCCGGTCTGTCATCCTGTCCCGCATCAATTTCATCATACAAGTCATCCAGTTCTTTATTTCTGTGCAGAAGTTTCACTCCCAGCACAATAAGGAATACCAGAATAATGACCGCAAAGCATGCCACACCTACCACAATCCAGAGCAGGTGGTCCGTAATAAAACCGGAAATTCTGTCCCAGAGTCCGGAAGAACTGTTACCATCAGATGACTGCGAAGCAGGAGTTTCCATTCTCTGGTAGGTATGTTCCAGCGAATCAAACAGATACAGAGAGGCATCCCCGTCACTGTTTACTCCGTACAGCACATAAAATCCTTCTCTATCCGGACTGGACCAGGCAGGAATTTCCTTGCCGCTGATTTCTATTGCGGAGTCTGAATAGCTGGAAGGCAGAGAAACCGCGTTCGTCCCATCCATCAAAAGCAGGGAGTATGTGTCGGATATCATCACTTCCTCGCAGGGTGAAAAGCTGGAATCATCTGCATTATAAACCCAGAAATCACCTTCATCAGAGCTGTCTACCAGATAGGCCAGTGTCACTCCCGCTGATTCCTGAACTGCACCTGCATAAGTGGTATCGTTATATGTAAATTCTCCTCTGGAAAATCCCTGAGGTATCGCATTGTCCGTAAAATCTTCAGACAGTGTATAGGTCTGTCCGTCCACGGTCACTTCCGTTGTGTTTCCAGACTGCACTATCAGACTGGGATCCCCGGGTCCGATAGTAATGTCCGCGTAGCCGCTGTCACATTCCAGCGTGCTCCCGTCCGCTGTTGTTACCGTTGCAGTTCCCTGCTCCATCCGGGTACTTCCCTCCTGCAGAGCCTGGAATTCCATGGTAAATTCCAGAGTGTCTCCGGAAGCTGTTCCGGTATAGGTAAGATTTCCGTCGCTGTCCGCATTGACTCCGTCCCCGCTTAAGAACTGCATGTAAGCAGTATCGTAGGACATTTCAACCGTGACATTTCCCAGACTCCCCGTCCGGTTTACGACGGTTCCCGTAATCGTAAAAGTCGCGCCCACCGTGGTTTCCAAATCCGAAAAATAGATAACTCCGTCTGCCGCCAGTACTACTTCGGAAATACAAGGCACCATCAGGGCCACCGTTAATAATAATGCTGCAATCCGTTTTATTATCTTCATGTGCTTTCCTCTTTCTTCCATTTGCATTATCTGGATACTATCATAATCCTTTTTATCATACACTTTTTTTCCTATTGTGTCCATGGTTTTATCTGCTAATTTTTCTGCGTTTTTCTCCCCTTGCGTTCCCCGTTATTATCTATTCCCACCAATGACTTTTTATCAGCCAGAATCATAAAGAGAAATGGATTATATGCAATTTCCATCATATGATGTTCTACCATACACTGAACAAAAAGCAGACACAAGACAAGCATTCCTGCGTACATTGCGTTTCTGCGTAGCTGAATCTGATTCCACAAATGCATGGCCATTACCACACAGAAGAGCACCATTCCGAAAGAAAGCAGAATATTCACGTAAGAGCTGTCCAGAAAAAAATAATTATCCCTTGGTTCTGTGGACCCTCCATTTCCTACGATAGGAAGCCACTGTCCAAACAAAGACACTCCAAATTCTGTGAAGCCTCTTTTTCCCAACGACAGCCTATTGCTTAACCATCTGTTAATAAGGGAAAGAAATGAATTCTCTTCACTGTAAAACCAGGTCAGGCTTAACATAACCGTAGCACATATCACGGGAGCTGCTACAAATATCCCGCTTATCTTTTTTTCTATTTTAACCTTCTTTACATGTGTAAAAGTCTCTTTTGCCTTTGTATTCCAGAACCGGAGCACTGCAAACACCACTGCTGTCAGCATAAGACACCCGGCATTCATACGTGCGTCACAGAAAATCAGGGCAAACGCGCCCAGCAGGGCAAAGATACAGCACTCCTGATAACTGACTGCCGCTCCTCTAAGAAAGCACCAGGCAAGCACAATATAAAAAATATGGGCCGTATAATCCGTAGGATACATATATCCAAAAGCCATCCTGATGTTATCGCCTCTATGATAAATCAGATCTTCAACAAGCCCCAATTGAGAAGCTGTCATTGTTACAATCATGACTGCTATCTCAACCAATAAATACACCTTTAGTATTTTCTTAAAATCTGTTTCATATGCCCCTGCTATCAGAAGAGCCACATCCAGCAGTTCATCATAACCTGCTTTCTGCCACACTGCCACCAGGGCCATTGTAACCAGAAGAAACCAGATAATTTCACTCAGCGAAAACCGCTTTCCGCTTCCCAGCTTCGCTGCAATAAAAAAAACCATCAGTATTCTAAGGAACAGTTGAAAATATTCTGGATACCATGTGGTAAACATAGTTGTCCATAAAACCCGCTGAAGCAAAAAGACGAAGAAAAACATGAGATACACTGCTTCAAAAAAAGTTTTTCTTATCTTTTCCGTTTCCCACCACTCTATAATTCGGTTCATAGTTTACTTCTCTTCTTTTTGACTGCTATTATTAAACACAAAAAACCTTTGGCCAATATAATTTACCACAACAAACAGGCACATTCCCGCAAGCATGGCGATATTCTCCTGAATTGTCTGCGAAAAACCGCCAAGCGCCATTCGTACCAGAGGTCTGGCCAGGCCATAGGCTATCAGATAACACACAGAAATGTTCAGTACAAATCTCACGACCGTCTTCCAGGATTTCTCTTTATCCTGGAATGTAAAATACTTATTCAGAAAATAGCTTACAATACTGCCCACTACATAGTTTGCCGCGGATGAAATCCAGTAATTGAAGGAAAACACATTGTACATAATAAACATGACACTGGTTCCCACAATCGTGTTTACAACTCCTACCAGCACAAACTTAACAGGCGTCGTATCAATTTTCTTTCCTGCCATCATTCTGTCCTCCTCTGTCCGTACTGCCTTTCCAGAATGGCAGCTTCAAAAATCCCACCAGACTTCCCACGCCATAGCTTACGTGAAGAAGAAAAAATATCACCGGCAGAAGAAGCTGGCATAAATGTTTTGCCTCTTTCCGTACCGCAGCCCACGCCATTGCAACAGCTGCCGACCAGTAGGCCGTCCACATCAGAATCGCCATCCTGGGCTTTCCAAGCGCCGCCCGTACCGTAGTGAAAAGAATTCCCAGCACAAATGCAAACGGCACAAAATAATAAATTCCCAGACACTTTGGGCAAACCTTCAAAGTCAGGGCCACCCAGTATCCGTTTCCATATTTCTGTTTCATCATTCCCCGCAGAGAACTCCTGGTATACTGCCAGGAATGAATCGACGGGTCAAAGCACAGTCTGTATCCGGCCTTTCTCATCCGGTAATGCATTTCATTGTCTTCTGTCCGTCCCAGCTCTTCATTAAAAAATCCCACTTTCTCAAAGACTTCTCTCCGATAAGCCCCATGAAACAGGGATTTTACATATTTTCTTTTCTCTCCCCGGCGAAAATCCGAGATGCTGCTGCCAAACATAGAACTTTCCGCACTGAGAAGCAGTCTCTGCCAGGGCGTATCCTCTTCCGGAAGACTGGGTCTTGGTCCTCCCGAAACACTCTCTCCACCTTCCAGGCATTCCACATTCTTCTGCACAAAATCTTCCGGTATCCGGGCATGGGCGTCAATCCGGACGATCACATCCCCTTCAAAATTCCGCAGGGCCACATTCCATCCGGCCGGAAGATTTCCTTTTTCATTTTTCAGCACAGAGACCCGTCTGTACTGCGGATTTTCTTCCGCGAATTTCTCCATTATCTTCCGGGTCCCGTCTTCAGAAAGGCTGTCCACTAAAAGGACTTCCATCTCTTCTGCCGGATAAGTCTGCTGCTTGATATCTTCCAGCAGCCTGGGCAGGGTCCGCTCTTCGTTTTTTGCAACCACGCAGACAGTCACTGTCATACCTGCTCCCCCTTATCTTAATACGGCAAACACCGTTCTTATCATCGTCCGAAAATCTCCCAGAAGGCTGTAATTTCTCAGCGCATCCAGGTTGTACTGCATCTTTTCCGGCAGCACCTGGTGAATATAGACGCTGTCCACATCCTCCACTCCTTCCATCAGCTCTCCTTCGTCTTTATAAGAGATGCTGGCCTCAGAAGTAACGCCTGCCGGCAGAAGAAGGGTTGCCTTCATTTCATCTGTATAGGCTCTCACATATTTCACTACTTCCGGTCTGGTGCCCACAAACGACATATCGCCGGTCAGTACATTAAAAAGCTGAGGAAGCTCGTCTATCCGGCAGCCACGGATTACCTTTCCCACACGGGTCAGACGGCTGTCATGACTCTTCGTAATCTGACTTCCCAGCTTTTCCGCATCCTGCACCATAGTCCGGAATTTCAGTATCTGAAATTTTCTTCCATACTGGGTCACTCTTTCCTGCTTAAAAAAGACAGGACCAGGGGAATCCAGTTTAATCAGAATCCCGATTATCAGAAACACCGGCCAGAGAAAGGAAATCATCAGAACTGACAGAACCACATCTGCTTTCCTTTTCAGCCGCAGTTCCTTTTCATGCTGTTTCAGAATATCATAATATTCTTTGACGCTTTCATTTTTTATAAAGGGGGGCATGCTCTCCCAGTCTCGCATCGCGCATCCATCCTTACTGTACATATTTGCAAAATGTCTGAATTACATACTCCACCTGTTCATCCGTCAGTTTTGTATGAAGAGGCAGAGTAATCTCATTTTCAAACTGTGCATAGGCATTGGGATAGTCCTTTATATCAAATCCCATGTTTTTATAGGCTGTCAGCAGAGGCAGGGGTTTGTAATGTACATTCGTCGCCACCCCGTCTTCTGCCATCTTCCGAATAATCTCATTACATTCTTCCCGGCTTTTCCCATTCACCCGTACCAGGTAAAGATGCCCGCTGGACTGATGGTCCTCTCCATAATGCTGCATCAGCCGAACCGGAAGATTTTTCAGACCTTCATTATATTTTTCTATAATCTCTTTTCTTCTCTGTTCCAGTTCCGCATATCTGTGCAGCTGAACCAGACCCAGAGCAGCCATAATATCTGTCATGTTGCATTTATAATAGGGGGCTACCACGTCATACTCCCAGGCTCCCAGCTTTGTTTTTGCAAGAGCGTCTTTGGACTGACCGTGAAGAGACAGCAGCATATACTGCCGGTACAGTTCTTCGCTGTCCATATCTTCCCTGCTGCGCCAGGTCACTGCTCCCCCCTCTGCCGTTGTCAGGTTTTTCACGGCATGGAAAGAAAACGTAGTAAAATCCGCCACCTGTCCGCAGGTCTTTCCCTTCCTTCTGGCTCCGAAGGCGTGTGCTCCGTCTGTCACCACCGCCACTCTTCCCAGCTTCTCCTGAAGCGGGGATGCAGGATGAAACAGAGCTTTTTTCTCTTCCACAATCCGGAAAATCGTATCATAATCGCACATGATTCCACCCAGGTCCACGGGGATTACTGCTTTTGTCTTTTCTGTAATCGCGCAGGCCAGCTGTCCGTAATCCATCTCATAAGAATCCGGCGCCGTATCCACCAGAACCAGCTTTGCTCCCACATGCTCTACCACACTGGCAGAAGCCGTGTAGGTATAGGCCGTCGTTATCACTTCATCTCCCTGGCCAATTCCCAGAATGCGCAGCGTCAGCTCCAGACAGGCAGTTGCGGAATTCAGACAGACTGCCCGCTCCGTTCCCATATACGCAGCCAGTTCTTTTTCCAGCTGTTTTGTTTTCGGCCCCGTTGTAATCCAGCCGCTTCGCAGTGCGTCCGCCACCGCTTCAATCTCCGCCTCTGTAATATCAGGCGGGGAAAAAGGAACCTGCATTTTTTCCATTATTCCTTCACTCCTACTACTGGTTTTTCATGACTGGCCTTCCCGAGACTTACCAGTTCTCTGTATATCGCCTCGTCCCGCTCTTTATCCTCTTTCCGGATATGATAAGTCGGAATGATTTCGGCCACCATTTCTTTAATGTCCATGCTTTCATCGATTGCCGCCTGCTCCAGTTTTTTCAGTTCACTCAGAAAATGAACCTCGTCAAACTCCAGCGGTTCACCGATAAAAATCAGTTCATTTTTTGTTTTCTTCAGTCCTTCTTCTTTAATCAGCAGCTCTTCGTATAATTTTTCCCCTGGCCGCAGTCCGGTATACTTAATTTCCATATCCACGCCAAGGGTATAGCCCGACAGTCGAATCAGGTTCTTTGCCAGGTCATCAATTTTCACCGGTTCTCCCATATCCAGCACAAAGATTTCCCCGCCTTCGGCAAAGGCGCCTGCCTGCAGTACCAGCGATACAGCCTCCGGAATCGTCATAAAGTAACGGATAATATCCGGGTGCGTAACCGTGACCGGGCCTCCGGCTTCCATCTGCTTTTTAAACAGGGGAATCACACTACCATTGCTGCCCAGCACATTTCCGAACCGTACCGCCACATATTCGGTCTTGGAATAGTGGTTGAAAGTCTGGATAATCATCTCACACATCCGCTTGGAAGCACCCATAATATTCGTCGGATTCACCGCTTTATCCGTGGAAATCAGGACAAAACGTTTTACCCCGTACTTGTCCGCCGCACGGGCAGTCTTATAGGTTCCAAACACGTTATTTTTAATTGCCTCATTAGGACTGTCTTCCATTAGCGGCACGTGCTTATGGGCCGCTGCATGATAGACCACATCAGGACGGTACCGCTCCATCACGGTCTCAATCCGGTTTGTATTTCTCACGGAACCAATCAGTACTTTCAGATTCAGGTCCGGGAAATCATGCTTCAGCTCCTGCTGAATGTCATAGGCATTGTTCTCGTAAATATCAAAAATAATCAGTCGACGGGGATGATACTTTGCAATCTGCCGGCAAAGCTCACTTCCGATGGAACCACCTCCCCCGGTTACCAGAATCGTCTTGTCTGTCAGATGACTTACCACACTGTCCAAATCTATCTGTATGGCATCTCTTCCAAGCAGGTCATCAATGGATACGTCCCGCAGCTTGGACACATTTACTTCTTCTGTAATCAGCTGATACATCCCGGGCAGGATTTTCAGCTTACAGTCCGTCTCGTTACAGATTTTCAAAATTGCCCGCGTCTCTTTCTGAGGCGCAGAGGGGATTGCAACGATAATCTCTTCAACCTCGTATTTTTTCGCAATCTCCACAATGTCATTCCGGTTTCCCAGAATTCGGACTCCATGTATAAATTTCCCCTTTTTAGAAGGGTTGTCATCAATAGCTCCCACAACCCGGCGATTCAGATAGCGGCTGGATTTCAGTTCCTGAATAATCATGCTGCCGGCCTCTCCGGCTCCGACTACCAGTGTGTTTTTGGTATGTCCTTCCTGCTTCCGGACTCCGTTTTTCACCATTCGGAGTCCCCGGTAGGAAAACCGGGTAATCGTGGTTGTCATTATCAGCAGGAAGAAATAAAAGGCATGGTAGCTTCGCGGTACCGGTAACACCAGTATCTGCATGCCAAAAGCCTGAAACAGCATGGACAGGGTAGATGCCGCCACTATCAGTACCAGCTCATGAACTCCTGCAAAACTCCAGACACTGTTATACAGATTCAGAAGCAGAAACAGAATCAGTGTTGTTACGATGTTTATCAGCATGTACTGCTTTACACTGTTCATGTATTCCGCCGGAATCATGTTAAAAGACCATTCAAATCTCATCACCAGGGACAGAAAAGAATCGAAAATAATTGTAATGATATCCACTAAACATAACAGAATCATCCTGGACCGGGATGTCCGAAAAGCAAGTATATTTTTCATGGTACATTCTCCATTTATTACAAATTTGTTACATACGGATATATAATACCAAAATTAGGGGAAAAAGGCAACTCCTAAAGTTAAGGCAGAACAAGCAAAAAAAGCTGCCGCACACGGCCAGTCAGCCGTGTACAACAGCTTTCTCAGATTTTATAATTCTTTCTCCACCATTTCCAGAGCTGCCTCAATCACCTTGTCCATATCGTAATACTTGTAATTTCCAAGCCGTCCGCCAAAAAGAACATTCTTTTCCTGCTCTGCCAGCTTCCGGTATTCCCCATAAAGTGCATTGTTCTGCTCATTATTTACCGGATAGTAGGGTTCCATTCCTACCTTCCACTCAGAAGAATACTCTCTGGAAATTACTGTTTTTTCCTGCTTTCCGAACTCAAAATGCTTGTGTTCAATAATACGGGTATAAGGAACTTCCCTGGCCGTATAGTTTACCACAGCATTTCCCTGATAGTTGTCTGTATCCAGCACCTCTGTCTCAAACCGTACAGAACGGTATTCCAGCGCTCCCAGTTTATATCCGAAATATTCATCAATCATTCCGGTAAACAGAGTCTTTTCGGCAATATCCGGATTTTCTTTAATAAATTCAAAATAGTCCGTATCGGTTTTCACCTCAACTCCATCCAGCATTTTCTCGATAATTTTTGTATAACCACCCATAGGAATTCCCTGAAAACGGTCGTTGAAATAATTATTGTCGTAGGTAAACCGGACCGGAAGACGCTTGATGATAAAGGCCGGAAGGTCTTTGCAGTCTCTTCCCCACTGTTTTTCCGTATAGCCTTTCACCAGCTTTTCAAACACATCTTTTCCTACCAGGGAAAGTCCCTGCTCTTCCAGATTCTTTGGTTCTGTGATTCCCGTCTCTGCAACCTGCTTTGCAATCATTTCTTTTGCTTCTGCCGGAGTTTTGATATTCCACATTTTACTGAACGTGTTCATATTAAACGGCAGATTATAAAGCTCGTCCTTATAAATCGCTACCGGGGAGTTAATATAGTTGTTAAACTCCGCAAACTGATTGATATACTCCCAGATTTTCTTGTTGGAGGTATGGAAGATATGGGCACCATATTTGTGCACATTGATTCCTTCAATTTCTTCACAGTAAACATTTCCCCCGATATGAGGACGTTTGTCGATTACGAGACACTTTTTCCCTTTCTTCTTTGCCTCATAGGCAAATACGGAGCCGTATAAACCGGAACCCACAATCAGATAATCATACTTCATTTTTTTCTCTCCTTTTACTGATATTTTTCAATTTCCAGGTACTTATTCCAGAATTCCCGGGAGACAAGATAAGGCTGTTCCTTCCGGTATTCCGCTTCTATTTTATTACGATTGTTCTGATACCGCTTCTTAATTTTCTTATATCTGGCCATCAGAACTTTATATTTCTTTTTGTCAAGCGAACGCATTTCGCCTGTCTGAGAATAGATATCTACTGCCAGAAGATTCCTATGGAACGTTTCCCTCTGTGGATTATAAAATTCATCAAAAGAAATAACGGCCGCCTTATCATCCATCCAGCGTCCGGGCCAGAATCTCTGTCCGTTCTTCGTCAGCCGGTAAAAGGCACGCTGAATATAATTTGTATCATCTACCCGATAAACATCTGCAAGATTTACCTGGACATCAAACTCTTTCAGATCTTTCATTTTTGCATTATAAGAAGACTTCTCTTTAAGAATTTTTTCACACTGCTCTACTTCCAGGAATTTCGGGCCTTTCATATAATCGCTCCATGCATCCAGAATCAGCTTGACAGCATTGTAATTGAACCGGTGAATTTCAATGACAATTCTGTCTTCGAAATGTGCCACAATATCATCTGCAATTCCGCAGTTATTGCAGGCATTTAATATCAGCAGGTTCCGGAATGCCTGGTAACAGTTGGAGAAAAAGCTGTACTTCGTGGCAAATCCCATATGCCATAAGGATATCCCATTCATTGTAATCGTTTCTATTTTATTTCGGACTCCATATTCTATATCATCTCCTCTAACAAAAACCGGAAGAGGAAGTCCGCTTTTTTTCACAGTTTCTATTGGAATACAGCAGTACCACCAGGCTGCATATCCTAAATGTATTTCTGTATTCAGATTTTCATTAATTAAGAGGTCGGAAATGCGCTTCATTTTTCTGGGAACCTTAACCGAACGGTTAATTCCCTCCGCAATATAAGCCGCATCCTCCCAGAACAGATCCATCTCTTCCATCTGGAGCATGGCGCCACTGATGACATGCTGATAGTATTCTTCTTTCATCATACTGAGAAGATAATATGTCCGCTTTAAACTTTCCGCGAAAACAAGGACATCGTCATCCATCAGGAGAATATGCGTGGCCGGCGTTTCCTGGTCCAGTACCTCTATCATTCCACGTGCAAACCCGCCGGAGCCGCCTACATTTTTATTGGGATGATAATAAACCTGTTTCCCTTCGATTTCCGTCCGTTCCAGCGTACGTCCGTTGTCTACCACGTGCAGGAACCAGTGGGAACCAATCTTTTCATCAGCAATCAGTTCTTTCTTTATCATCTCTACATTCGCACGGATATAGTCTTCTTTTTTAAACGTAGTCGTAGAAATAGCAATTTTCACGTCCCGAACGGCACTTTCCTCTATCTCAGCGTCATAAGTACCGCCATACAGTTTGCAGTCGCTGTAGGTTTTTATTGAAAAGCCGAACAGAATTTCCTCATTATCCAGAGGAATTTCCATTTCTACCGTTTTTCGTTCTGTATTTTTAAACCGCTTTCTTGCATAGGTCTTTCTCTGTGCGGATTCTGCCACCAGGTGATACCCTTCTACAGCGATTTCAAAATCTCCTTCCATATCCAGACATAAATAGAGTTTTTCCAGTCTGGTATATCTTTTCCACTTTTCAGTAGAAATCGCATTAAAATAAGAGCAGAAATTGTAGTCCTTGTAGTGGCCAAGCAGAAGTCTGCTCCCTTTTTCCAGAGGCTCACATACTATTTCAGCTCCCTGGTAGTACAGATCCCAGTACGCGGACTGAGGTTCGGTATCTGGCAGCAGAACATTCTGGATAGAAAGTCTTGTCTTGCTCATGGTTCATATTCCTCCTAGTCTACTGATATTTTTCGATTTCCAAATACTGTTTCCAGAATTCTTCTGAAACAAGGTATTTCCTTTTCTCGTAATATTTCTGATTCACCTGTTTATGCTTTTTCTGGTATTCTTTCATCACCATTCTGTATTCCCGCATAACATTTTTAAATTTCTGCTTATCCAGGTGACGGATTTCCCCCGTTTTTGTGTAGGGATTTACAGAAACCACACTTTCCTTCAGGCACTGCCTCTGAGGATTATAAAATGTGTCATATGCAATAACCGCAGGGCCCTGCCGCAACCATTTTTTCGGCCAGAAAACCTGGCCGTTGAAGGTGAGTTTATACAGAAGGGAATCAAATATATTCCTTGCGTCCCAGCTGTATACCGTATTAAAGTCAATATTAATGTCCTTAAAATTCCGGACATCCTCCAGCACGGCATTCCGTTTTGACATTTCCGTCAGCCGTTCCTGGCACTTCTCCTCTTCGATATATTCTGGTCCCTTTAAATAATCACGCACGGCATCCAGAAAGAACTCTGCCGCCTGATAATTAAACTGAAGTACTTCGGACAAGAAAATCCCCATGAAATAATTCAAAATTTTCCCCTGCATTTTCCCTTTATTGCAGGCTTCCATAATAAGAAGATTCCGGAACGTCTGGTAATACTCCATAAAATAATTAAATTTCGTAGTAAAGCCCATATGCCAGACACAGATACCGTTCATGGTAATAAACTGTGCCTGATTGCGCAGACTGTACTCCGTATCATCCCCCCGTACAAACAGAGGTAATGCATATCCGCTTTCTTCTATGACATGCGTTGGGATACAGCAGTACCACCAGCCGGCATAAGCATTTTCCACTGTTGTGTCATATTCTTCGATATACAGTATATTGCGTTTCTTGTTCAGATTTCTGTGTCCCTTCATCGTGAACTGATAGCCTTCCGGGCACATATATCCTACATCTTCCCAGAATTCGTCCATATGTTCATACCGAAGCATGGCCCCGCTGATAAACCAGTCTTCATACTCTTCCTTCAGCAGTGTCAGAAGGACATAAGTTCTTCGAATTGACTCCGACAAAATCTCCACATCATCGTCCATCAGCAGGACATGAGTTGCCTTCGGGGTCTGATGGATGGACTCCAGCATTCCTCTGGAAAAGCCTCCGGAACCGCCCACATTTTTATTGGGGTGATAAAAGATATGCTCAGATTCTATCTCCGAACGTTCCAGCGTTCTTCCATTGTCTATCACGTGGACATAAATATTCTCTCCAATGTCTTCTTCTGTAAGTAGCTCTTTTCGAATCATTTCCAGATTTTTCTTTATGAAATCCTCTTTCTGAAAGGTGGTGGTCGCTATGGAGAGCACCACATGATTCAGAGCCTTTTCTTCTATATTTGTGTAATATTCTCCACTATAAATGAAGCAGTCGGATAATGTATTCACTTCAAAAGACAGCAGAGTCTCCTCCATATCCGGCAGTGGAAGTTCCAGAATCTGCCGTTTCTGGCAGTCATATTTTTCAGAAAAATAAACTTTCTTACTTTCCGTTCCCTCCTTTTCCAGATGATGCCCGGAAACAGAAAGATTAAAACTTCCTTCGATATCCAACCGGAGAAACACTTCCTTTATTCCCGTATACTGCTTCCATTTCTTAACAGATAATGCATTCAGATACGTCATAAAGTCGCATACATTGTATCTGGCAATCGCCAGGCAGCCTTTTTCTTCCTCATAGACACTCTGAATGCTTTTGAAAAAGAGTCTGTCATAATTCTTATACCGCTCTTTATCCGGGAAAAGCAGCTTTTGCAGTTTAATTTCCATTCTTTCCATCCTTTCCATCGTCTGTCATTTCCAGATACTTTTTCCAGAACGTTTTGCTGGTCAGCTTCGAAAAATTTTCTCGATAAGATCTACTGGCCTTTTCATATCTTTTATCTATCAGGCGAAAAACTCTAAAGAGTTTCATATATGCTTTTATCAGCTCTGCCCGGCTTCTCTTTACATGAAGTGCTTTTCCTGTGTTGTCAACAAACAGAACCTCTCTCTGCCGGTACAGTTCGTAAATACTGGGATTTGGTCGCACTGTCTTAATCCTGGTTTTAAACGCCGGGAAGAAGTGACCGTTCATCGTAATAACTTTCCAGATTCGCTCCAGTTTTCCCGGCAGTCTTTCATCCTCATCCGGAGAAAGGCGGAGCTCCTTTTCTTTCAGTCCATGATAGCCCACATAGTTCTCTGCATCTTCTACGGTATAATTATAAACTTTTAACAGTTCATGGTTTTCCAGTGTATCCAGACGGTAAAACCAGCCAAATCCTTTCAGAAAATCCACCGCGCCCTTTAAATTCAGATCCACATATTTATACCGATATTTCCCTATATTACTGCTCACCTGCACAAACAGCATTTTTTTGAAATCACGCGCTTTGTAGTCCGGACTGTGAATTGCATTCACAATTGCCAGATTGCGCACATCGTAGTACTCCAGAAATCCCGGAAGCTTATTTTCAAAAGCTTCATGCCAGACACATATCCCGTTTAAAAAAATAAATCTTCCCTCTGAGCGCAGCCCGTATTCAATATCATCCCTATGGATGAACAGCGGTAACGGCAGTCCTTTCCGGCGAATTACAGTTACCGGAATACAGGAATACCACCAGCCCGTATATTCTGTCGGCATTTCTTCTTCATTTTCTATAACATTGTCTAATACAGACAAATCGAAATCATGGTTATGAGCAAAAATATCTCCATTGTTCCAGTCCGCACCGCTTTCATACTGAATCAGCGGACGGTCCAGTCTCAAAAGCGCCCCTCCTATCGTATAATCCCGAAATTCGGGCTTCAAAAGAGAAAGAAGGGCAAAAGTTCTCTCCAGGGATTCTGGAGCAATGACCGCATCGTCATCCATGAGCAGAATATGGCTGACCATTCTGTCATTTTCCAGGTATTCCAGTACATCTCTGGTAAATCCTCCGACCCCTCCCAGATTTTTATTTTTTACAATTTTTATCTCCGGGGTTTCCAGTTCTTCTGTTTCCAGAGTTCCTGCATTATCTGCGATGCAGACCTTCAGATGTTCCCTTACCTGGGAAGCAGAATTTGAAAAAACTTCTTTTTTCAGGAGATTCATATTCCTTTTTACATATTCTTCCCGTCGGAATGTGCAAATGCCTATTCCTATTTTGATATCGCCTGCCGGAGTTCTGTCTGTCTCGAAATATCCTCCATAAATCCTCGCACCTTTGCCCAGGGTATTTATTTTTACCCCCAGTACGCCCTGGGAGCGCACTGGAATCGCCCGTACCTTTTCCACCGCACAGTTGTCATGATTCCCAGTTGTTTCTGCTATTTTTTCTGCTTTCCCAGATTTTTTCAGATGCCAGACTTCTATCTGAATCTGTCCTTCGAATTCTATCGCCAGTGAAACTTCCTGAATTCCGGCATACTTGTTCCATTTACCGCAGGAAAACACATTGAAGTATGTCTGCAGGTCCAGAGTATCTCCACTTTTCAGAACAATACTCCCCGCTTCTTCCTCAAACTTCCCACTGGTTCTGTAATACAAAGAACGCTTTGTTTTGTTAGTCTCTTTTAAAACAATATTTTGTAATATCATAACTCCACCGCCTCAGCTTCTACTGAGCTTCCTGCATGTATTCGGCTGTAACCTCATCTACCTGTCCGCTTTTTTTCACAATTCCATGTTCCAGCCATAATGCATGGCTGCACAGCCGCTTTACCGAATCCACATCATGAGAAACATACAGAAGGGTGGTCCCGCCTTCCATCATATTCTGCATCCTGTCATAGCATTTCTGCTGAAACTGGTAATCTCCTACGGACAGGATTTCATCCACTACCAGAATATCCGGTTTGACCATGGTAGCAATTGCAAATCCCAGTCTTGCCTGCATACCAGAAGAAAAATTTTTAATCGGTACATCCAGGAAATCCTGGAGCTCAGCGAAATCGATAATTTCATCAAAATGCTCCTGCATGAATTTTCTGGAATGTCCCAGAACAGTCCCATTCAGAAAAACATTCTCTCTTGCCGTCATATTCATATCGAATCCGGCCCCCAGCTCAATCAGCGGCGCAATTGTTCCTCTGGTTGTAATCGTCCCTTTGTATGGTTTCAGAATGCCACACACTGCTTTCAGCAGAGTAGATTTACCGGAACCGTTGACTCCGATAAGTCCCCAGGCTTCCCCTCTTTTTACCTTCAATGACACGTCCCTCAGTGCCAGAAATTCCTGAAACATCAGCTCATGTTTCACCAGTTTAATAAAATATTCTTTTAGATTATCTACTTTTTCTGTTGCCAGGTTAAAACGTATGGTAATGTTATCAACATCTACAATATACTCTTCGCTCATTTTCTCACCCCTAGAAATACAGAATAAATTTATCCTGTGTCTTTTTAAACACCGCCAGACCTATCGCGAGCATAATTCCCGCTATAATCCAGCCTCCCCAGAAAATTCTGGCAGAGGGAAGCTGACCGATATAAACCAGATCCCGAAAATGCTGGATATAATAGAACATAGGATTAAATCTTTCCACCAGCCAGCGAAGCCAGTCTGGCAGCAGGTCAATCGGATAAAAAATAGGTGTCAAATACATCCATGCGGTTGTAAACGCATTATAAATATACTGAATATCCCGAAAAAACACATTTGCCGAAGAAAGAAGAAAACCGAGGCCGCAGGCAAACAAATACACCTGCACGGCAAGGATTGGTATCTCCAGCATATAAATACTGAAGGGAGCCCCTGTCACTATCATTACCAGGAAAAGTGCGCCCAGTGAGAAAATAAAATCCACCATGGAACTGGTAATTCTTGCCAGGGTAAAAATATATTTCGGAACATATATTTTCTTAATCAGCGCAGCATTATCCAGGACAGAATACATTGCCATATGAGTTGAGCTGTTAACAAACTCAAACATAGCATTACCTGTAAGCAGGTATACCGGGAAATTACTGATTCCGCGTTCAAACATCTGGGAAAAAACAATTGTCATAACAATCATAATCAGCAGGGGATTCAGAATACTCCATACATATCCCAGAAAACTTCTCCTATATTTCAGTTTTATATCTCTCACCACAAGTTCACGCAGTAAATCTTTATATTTTAAAAACGTATTAATCCTGTCTCTCATTGCTTTCATATTCTTCACCTGTATTTAATAAGAATTTCTTCGATATTTAAACACTGCCACCACCAGCGGAAAAGCCGCATAATTTGTTTTCCTCATCAAAAGCACCGCCGGGTTTTTTACCAGACTGTACGCCATTCTGTTGTTCCGGTAAAAATATGCATCCAGTTTCCTGACTTTTTTCTGCATTCCGCTTCCAAGAGGGAAGCTGATATAAATCTTTATCTGGCTGGTCAGTATCTCCGCGACCAGTTCATTCATGTAACGGATTTTTTCTGCTGAAAGCCCATCCTTCACTCTGTTTACATATTCGTTCAAATGCATAAGTACCCGCAAATGATTCTTCAGGTTTCTCTGCATTTTTTCAATGGACATACTCTGGTCCGGCCGTCCCAGGCGATAACAGTAAACCGGTTCCTCCAGGAACAGTACAGTCTCTGCATAGGGAATGGGAAATGTAATATACTCTGCATCCACATAAAAAGTATGCTCATCTATTTTTTCTCCGCACTGCTTCAGCAGTTCTGTTTTAATGGTCATGGCATGCATACCGATTGTGGTTTTTCCTACAATCTGCGCAAAATTATACAGATGATTATACTTCACTTTTGTGAACGGGCGTTCCTGCCTTCTTTCCGGAAGCCTTGTAATATAATTCATCCAGGTATAATTATTGGCTACAATATCCGCATCTGTCTCCTCAAGTTTTTTGACCAGTTTTATGAAATTTCTCGTATCTACCCAGTCGTCTCCATCAACAACTTTAAAATATTTTCCCGTGGCTTCCTGAATACCGGTATTGATTGTAGAGCCGTGTCCGCCATTCTCCTTGCTGATTATCCGAAACGTCGCCGGGTACTTGTCCGCATAGCGCCGGGCCAGGTTTTCCGTAGAATCTGTCGAACCGTCATTTACAATCAGAATTTCCGTATCATCCATTACCTCAGAATTTACAAAGGACTCCAGGCAGTCCTCCAGAAAATCCTGTACATTATAAGCCGGAACTGTTACAGTCAGTATTTTTCCCTTCATAAAGTTTTAATATCTCCTTACCTGAAAAAAAGCTGGTTTCACAAGCTATTACCTGCATGTTTTTTACCAGCTTCCCCCATTTTTCACCAAAACAAAATATTACAAAAATATTACATATTAAAC
>DWYV01000055.1 GCA_019118525.1 Candidatus Bariatricus faecipullorum | reverse complement strand
GGGCAGCGTCAGATGTGTATAAGAGACAGAGGCTGGCCTGTACCCGTCCCCGACTACAATTCTGGAACTTTTCTGATTATTTCCGGGTCCTCCGTCCAGGCCGTGGCGCCTACTTTTTCTACTGCCCGGGCCCCGCACCAGAGGGCCAGACGCAGGCAGGCGTCCGGCGCGGCTCCCCGGGAAAGTCCGTAGAGGAATCCGGCCACAAAGCTGTCTCCCGCGCCGGTGGTATCCACACAGTTTACTTCTGCTTCTGCAGGGATGCGGCCTCTTACGTCCCGGCTGCGCACGTAACAGCCCCGGGAACCGCACTTCACTGTCACCTGGCCGGCTCCGGCACATTCCAGGACTTCCGCTCCTTCTTCCACCGTCTCTTTTCCCGTCAGCAGACGGATTTCTTCTTCATTTCCAAACAGGAAATCCACATACTGCAGGGCGGGCGCAAGTTGTTCTGCCGTCTCGCCGTTCTTCCGTTTTGTCATGTCTGCGCATACTGTAACTCCCTGCTCTTTCAGGCTGCAAAAAAGCGCGGCAAGTTCTGCCGGGCCGATATGGGGAGAAACGAACATGCTGGCAAAACAGAAAATCCCCGCGTCCTCCGGGAGAGGACCCCTGATATCCTCTGAACGCAGAGCCCTGAGACTTCCATACGGACTGGTGAGAAAACTGCGCTCCCCGTTTTCCTGCACCAGCACCACGTTGACTCCGGTAGCGAGCCCTTCCCGAAACACAGAATCTCTCAGCCGGATTCCCTTTTCCCGGCAGTGACCTGCTATCATGTCTCCAGCCACGTCCCGGCCAAGTACGGTCTCCAGCATGACGTCGCCGCCAAGAGCCGCCAGCACCGTTGCTTCATTCAGTGCATCTCCTCCCATGGAAATACAAATCTCCTCAGCCGGACTGGAGCCCGTGGCAAACACTTCCGGCCCTGCCGGTGAAACCAGAACATCCAGAATCCCCGCCCCGGCTATCACAATTTTCTTTCCGCTTTTCCTTCTCGTCTTCTCCATATCCCGTCTTCCCTCTCTCTTCCATGCAGTCTCTGTTACCAGATAACCAGAGCATGCGCTCCAATGCTCTGAAAACTCTCCCAGAACCGTCCGGATTCCACACTCTGAAATCCCCGCAGAGGATCCGCCACCTGATAGCTCTCCCCAGTTCGCCCGTAAACCACCACACAGTGCAGGTTGGACCAGGGTATGTATATACTTCCGTCTTCCATTGTCCAGCTCCGTTCGCTGAGCTCCGGCGCCTCATACTCCTGAGTCACCCATACAATCACCGGAATTTCCTGGTCCAGATAACTTTCCAGCGCGCTTCTGCCCAGTCCGGCGGAAGCCTCCACCCGGAACCGCACACCCCGGTCGTCCAGAAATGCCTCCGCCGTTTCCCTCAGTGGTTCCTCAAAACAGTACCACCCCATATTCCTGCTGGTCGCGTCCCCGATATAGTACTCCTCCGGGTCGCCGCCCAGAAGTCCGTTTTGCGTCTCCCGCACTTCCAGGGCAGGCACATAGTTTTCCCAGAGTTCCATCTTGTCCGCTTCCGTGCCGGCCCAGTTTAAAACCATGGCCAGGCTGGCAATCTCACAGCCGTTCGGCATCTCCGGAAGCTGCCAGACAATCTCCAGTTCCTCCCGGACTGGCTCCTGCCAGTCTGCCGTTTCCCGTTCCTCTTCCTTTCTCTCCGGTTCTGTCACACTGCTTTCCCCGCATTCCTGCGGCTTCCAGGCCTGCCGCAGCGGTTCCTGCCCGGACACCTGCAGGCCCAGTACTACTGCCAGCGCTGCCACTGATGCCGCCTGACCGGCCCTTGCCGCCAGCTCTCTCAGCCTTCCCTGCCATCGCCCTCCTGCCATCCAGTGGCTCATGCTTCCTCGCTCTCCTTTGCCCGGCTATCCCATATAGGCAACCGCTTCTTCTCTGGTCATCCACACATGAATGCCTCCGCCCGATTCTATGAACCGCGCCGGATTAAAATTTTTCGCATACACCATCTCGCCCTCCCGGTAAACAAAGTTCTCATCCACGTAGGAGTGGGCTTCCGTAAAACGCTCCCTGCCGTCAATGCTCCGGATAGACACAACTTTCGCCCGGTCGCAGCGCACCTCATTCGTCGTCCCCGATACCCTGGCCGCCTCTTCCGGTATATAAAGCAGCACAATCTTCCGGTTAAAACATACTTTCCATGCCAGAAATGCGCCCTTCTCCGGACAGTACATCCGGAAAAATTTCGTCCGGTCATCCCACCGGATTCCAGTCAGGTCCGCCCGGTAAAGCCGGGCCCCGAACATATCCGCTCCGCTGATATCCGCACCCGCCAGACTGGCTCCCCGAAAATCCGCTTCCCGCAGCAGTGCTCCGGAAAACCGGCAGTTCCGAAAAGAAGAATCCTGGAAACAGACCCGCACCGCCTTAGCCCAGCTCAAATCAGCGCCGTCCAGTTTTACCCGGCAGATACTGGCCTTCTCCAGATTTACATTGTGCATATCCCAGCCCGCCAGATTCATGTCTTCCAGGCAGACTCCCCGCAGGTCCAGCTCCAGTCCCCTGGGCCGTTCCCGGAGAATCCGGGCCAGTTCCTCCTTTTTCAGCTTTTTCGGCATATCCGTTTCCTCTTTTCTTATCCTGTCTATCCAGACAGTTCTCTTCTATGCTATCTCCTATACTATTTTAACGGCGCTCCTTCCTTCCGTCAACCTCATTGGGGACGGGTACGCGCCGGTCCGTACCCGTCCCCGACTACAATTTAGAAACAATTCAAAAAAACAGGCGGTGCAGTCTTATGCCGCACCGCCTGTTCCCGATTCTCTGCTCTATTTTTCAGAAGTATTTCTTTATGCACAGTCTTTCTTTTTGATGCTTACTTCCCTGTTATTCAGCTCCATCCCCGGAAGCCCTGCAAAATACCATTTTTTCTTTCGTGTCGAGTACTGAACCAGCACCGGAATCCTGGCATCCTCCACTGAGAGATATACATACTGTCCCGGAAAAACTGGCATATTCCTTCTGGAATCATGCTCGACAAATATCAGTCTGGAATCATTCTTTTTTCTTGTGATTTTTAATGTTCCTGTCATATCTATCACACTCCTTTTATTCTGTCGGACACGTTTCCTGGTTACCTCACCTATCATAAAGGACGCATGTGAATATTCCTTGAACATTAGTTTAAATATTGGAAAATATTTCTTAAGTTTTGTTCAGTTTTGCAAACTCCTTCTATATACTTTCCCACCTTATTCTGTTCCGAAAGACAACTTTCTCTTTTGAGGAAGCTTTTGCTATTCGGCCAATTTCATAGCACGGAATTCTTTTTCCCACCTCTTCCCCTATCCTCTGTGCATGTTTTTCCTTCACCACCAGAATCAGCCCTGCACCGCAATTGAAAGTGGAAAGCATTTCTTCGTCCGGAATTTTCCCGATTTCTTTTATTATCCGGAACAGCGGCTGTATTTTTAGCAGGGACAGGTCTATTTCGGCAGAACATTCTTCTGGAATAATTCTTTTCAGATTTCCCCGGATTCCTCCGCCCGTAATGTGTGCTATTCCGGATATCCGGCGGTCATCCAGAATGTTTTTCATTATCGGGTAATAGGCCGTATGAGGCCGCATGACTGCTTCTATAAAAGTTTCCCCGGCGCTGTTCTTTTCTTCCACAATCCGTCCCGGCAAATCCGGGTACATATCCATCAGAAGACGTACCAGAGAATAACCGTTGGTATGGAGGCCGTTCGAAGCGACCGCAAGAATTCTGTCGCCTTCTTCAATACGTCTTCCGTCAATGATTTTTTCTTTCTCCGCTACTCCGGCAATGCTGGCAGTCAGGACATAAACGCCCTTTTCTACGACATTGGGCTGGATGGATGTCTCTCCGCCTGCCAGAACGCATTCATTCTCCCGACATGCTTCTGAAATGCCCTTTACCAGGCTTTTTATGGTATCCTTTTCTGCTTTTCCGCAGACAATGGTATCCAGAACCGCCAGAGGACGCGCATTCATGACCATAATATCATTCACCAGGTGATTTATCATATCATGACATATCGATTCCGTATAACCATATTCCAGGGCCAGCTTCTGTTTTGACCCTGGCTCTTCTGCTTTCAGCACAAGCACCGGGTGTCTGATTTCTTCAAAATGGAAATCATAAAGGGAGGCAAACGCTCCCATTTTATTCAGAATTCTTTCGTCCCCCACGGAAACATATTTCTCCATCTCATCTTTTATTGCATCCGTATAAGAAATATCCACGCCTGCCCTGCTGTAGGACACCCGGTCCTGCTCTTCTCCCTTCAGAATGTCCTCCACATTTACCTGAAGCTCTCCAGCCAGCCGAAGAAGAATATCCGTACCCGGCAGTGCCATATTCTGCTCCCATTTGGACACCGCCTGAAAAGAGATGTTCAGTCTCCCGGCAAGCTCTTTCTGAGTCAGTCCCCTCTCTTTTCTTTTTTGGGCAATAAAATTTCCGATACTTTTTTCCAATATACCTTCCTCCCTCTCTATCCATTTTCTGCTTCCACTATAAACCAGGCACATGGTAGAGCTCAATAACCGGGCGGTGGATTTTATCGGCAAAATTCAACCGGAGGTAGAAAAGGGAAATGCTCTGTAATTCATTATTTTGAAAAGATGGCATCATTTCTGGAAAGAAGATATACACAATACTGATTCATACTAATTCCCTCTCTCTGAGAATGTTCAGCCAGTAGTCTGTGCAGACTACGCGGAATTCTCAATTTAAACTGTCCAGAGTAATTTTCCACTGTCTCGCCGCAGGTAACACAGCCAGGTAAATCCGGATAAGAAACCACAAAGCCACCTTCCTCCTTATCCTCTATGATTTCCATACGATAGGACATTGCCATATAATCATTCAGCGTCTTCATCATTGTTCAGCTCACTTTCCACTATCTGTCTTACCATTTCTACATATACTTTTTTTGTTTGGCTCATGGTTTGGTATTGTAATCGGCATACAGCCCTGCTTTCTAAATGTATAATGACTGCTCCCACCTCTCGTGGCATTCATCTTATATCCGTAACTGTTTATATTATATCTGTCTCTTATACACATCTGACGCTGCCGACGATCT
>DWYV01000054.1 GCA_019118525.1 Candidatus Bariatricus faecipullorum | reverse complement strand
CGCTAATTCCTAATTTACTGTGCATCCTTTCGGATGCCGTTCTCAAAAATTCTCTTAAAGAACTTTCAGGGCTGTTGTCTATTGTTCAGTTATCAAGGTTCTCTTGTCTGCTGTCCTCAGCGACAGCTTATACATAATATCACATCTGCCAGTTCATGTCAACAACTTTTTTAACTTTTTTGTCAACGTCTGTCAGACGGAAACGGAGAAAGAGGGATTCGAACCCTCGCGCCGCTGTTAACGACCTACTCCCTTTCCAGGGGAGCCCCTTCGGCCAGCTTGGGTATTTCTCCATAATTTTATACTTATGCTTCCGACAAACGGAGAGGGTGGGATTCGAACCCACGCGCCCTTTCGGACAAACGGTTTTCAAGACCGCCTCGTTATGACCACTTCGATACCTCTCCATGTATGCAGTTGTCAATTTCTGCCGCCGTGCTCAGCGACAGTGATTATTTTATCACACGCAACTTTCTTCTGTCAATAACAAATTCCAAGTTTTTTATCTTTTCTCTCTCATCTGTTTCACATAAAGTTCCGCCACCGGAAGGTCGTCCGGCGTCGTGATTTTGATATTCCGGTAAGACCCTTCCGTAAGCTTTACCCGGGTCCCCAGTATCTGCTCCGCCACCATGGCGTCATCTGTTACCTGAATTTCTTCTTCCGGACGCTGCATCAGTCTGGTATAGGCTTCTTTTATCAGAGGAATTTCAAACACCTGGGGGGTCTGAATCATCCACAGGCTCCGGCGGTCTGGAGTCGCTTTTGCAAAATCTTCTCCGTCTGCAATTTTTATGGTATCCTTTACCGGCATGGCCGCCACGCAGGCATGGTACTTCTCTGCGTCACGGAGAGTCCGTTCCAGTATTTCTTCCTCTGCAAGCGGGCGGGCGCCGTCATGGATAAACACGATTCCCTCTGTTCTTTCCACAGCGCAGAGGGCATGGTACACCGATTCATAGCGTTCTTTTCCGCCGGTTACTATTTTACCCACTTTTGTAAAAGAATATTTCTCCACAATCTCTTTTTTGCAGTACTCTTCCTGGCCTTCCCCGGTTACGAGGATAATCTCATCAATCAGAGGGGAATTCTGGAAAACGGCCAGGGAATAAAAAAGCACCGGCCGCCCGGCAATTTCCAGGTACTGCTTCTGTATTTTTGTTCCCATCCGTTTTCCCTGGCCTGCTGCCAGAACGATGGCAACCGTATGCTGTCTCTTCATCATTACACCTGTCTTTCTCCCAGTTTCAGGTTCGGCACTGCATTCAGGTCCCAGCCGTGCCGGGTTCCCGCAAGATACTCATAGTAAGCGGCGGCTCCTATCATGGCCGCATTGTCTGTACAGAAAATGGGGGAGGGATAGTAAAATCTGACTCCTTCCTTCCGGCAGGCTTCTTCCAGCGAGGCCCGCAGACTGCTGTTGGAAGCCACGCCTCCCGCAATGGCGAATTTTTTCAGCCCTGTTTCCCGGACTGCCTGCATGGAATGCTCTGTCAGCACATCTGTCACAGCTTTCTGGAAAGAAGCAGCCACATCTGCCTGACTGTAAGTTTCCCCTTTCATCTGACAGCCGTTAATGTAATTCAGCACTGCCGATTTTACGCCGCTGAAACTGAAATCACAGGGTGCGTCCTCGATGTGGGCCCGTGGGAAAAAGATGGCGTCCGGGTTCCCTTCCCTGGAAAGTCTGTCAATCTTCGGACCGCCCGGATAACCGAGGCCAATGGCCCGCGCCACTTTGTCAAAGGCTTCTCCCGCCGCATCGTCCCTGGTCCTGCCAAGGATTTCATATTTACCGTAATCCCGTACGCAGACCAGATGTGTATGTCCGCCGGATACCACCAGACAGAGAAACGGGGGTTCCAGTTCCGGATGTTCGACGTAATTTGCAGAAATATGTCCTTCTATATGATGCACGCCTACCAGGGGCAGTCCTTTGGCATAGGCAATGGCTTTCGCCTCAGCCACGCCGACCAGCAGGGCGCCTACCAGCCCCGGCCCGTAGGTAACGCCGATGGCGTCGATATCGTCCAGGGTAACTTCCGCCTGGGCAAGGGCCTCTTCAATGACCTGGTTGATTTTTTCGATATGTTTCCGGGAAGCGATTTCCGGAACCACTCCGCCGTACAGCTTATGAAGTTCAATCTGGGAGGAAATTACATTGGAACGTACATCCCGTCCATTTTTTACCACTGCCGCGGCTGTCTCGTCGCAGGAGCTCTCCACCGCCAGAATCAGAATATCTTTTTCCATCTTCCCACTTCCTTATCCTTCTTCATCCTGAAAATCCAGTTCTACACTCATCCCGTCTTTTCCCGGGAACGCCTGGGGAAAAATATCCCGCACTGCTTTCATGTATTCTTCCGGCCTGGTAAGGGAGGGGCTGTAATGGGTCAGCCACATTTCCTTCACCCCGGCTCCCTTCGCCAGCTTTGCCGCCTCATAAAACGTCATGTGTTTATATTCCACGGCCTTGGCCGCTTTTTCTTTCTCTCCGTACATGCCTTCACAGATAAACAGATCCGACCCTTCCGCATGTTCCCGGATGGACTCTGTGGGTCTGGTATCGGTGCAGTACGTCAGCCTGATTCCCTTCCGGGGTGGTCCCAGCACCATATCCGGTGTAAGAATCCGGCCATCCAGCTCCATGGTTTCGCCTTTCTGCAGGTGACCCCACATCTGCCGCGGGATTCCCTGCTCTGTGGCCCGTTTCACGTCGAATCTGCCTGCCCGCTCAATTTCTATGGTATAGCCATAGCAGATGACATTGTGTTTCACACGGAAGGCCGTAATCTTGTACCCTTTCATATGAATAACCTGCTCCGGCTCCGTAATCTCAATGAATTCCAGGGGGAAGGGCAGCTCCGGCGCAATCACGCGCAGAGAATTTACCACACGCTCCAGACCCCTTGGCCCCACCAGGGTCAGCGGTTCCGTCCGGTCCGCATTTCCCATGGTCAGCAAAAGCCCCGGCAGACCGCTGATATGGTCCCCGTGGTAATGGGTAAAACAGATAATGTCAATGGGCTTAAAGCTCCATCCTTTTTCTTTAATGGCAATCTGGGTGCCCTCTCCGCAGTCAATCAGAAGGTGACTTCCGTTGAACCGGGTCATCAGGGCAGTCAGCCACCGGTAGGGAAGCGGCATCATTCCGCCGCATCCCAGCAGGCATACATCTAACATAGCTTCTCCTTACTTTTCTTCTGTCTCCACCGGAATCCGGAAGGAAGCCGTCAGCCGGTCATAGCACTCTTCGCAAAGCTCAAACCGGTGCGTTTCTCCATCCTTTCCGGAAAAATATCCCCACTGCTTTTCCACAGTCAGGAAATCCTCCCGGGGGATTCCATTTTTTACATCTATTTCCTTTCCACAGCAGTTGCAGATAACTTTTGTCATCTCTCTTTCCGTGGTCTGGCATTCCTGAAACTGGCGCATACAATTCCTCCTTAGTAACACGTCTGTTCCGTGTTTTTCTTTTTTGTTTACGCCTGTATTATACGTCGGCCAAAGGCTCCGTTCCAGTGGGAACTGCTGGCAGTTCTTTTCCCATCAGGACCGCGTCTTCCGGCGGACTGCCCGGGTAGTAACCCCTTCGCCGTCCCTCTGTCACAAATCCGTTTTTCCGGTAAAAGGAAATGGCCGGCATATTACTCTCTCTTACTTCCAGCATGATTCGGCGGATTCCAAGACTGCTGCATTTTTCTTCCATTTCGGAAAGCAGACGGCGTCCTACTCCGCTTCTTCGGCAGGAAGCACGTACTGCTATCCGCGCAATCTCGCATTCATCCAGCACATAGTAACAGAAAAAATACCCCTGCACTTCTTCGTTTTCCAGCGCCGCCATACAGAAGGTCTGCTTCTGTGCCGCCGTGGAAGCAATCTCCCGGCTGCTCCAGGGGTCCGGAAAAATTTCCTGCTCCATCAGGGCAGTCTCCCGGATAAGCCCCTCCTCCTCCGGACAGATATTCCGGAACATCAGCATACCGGTTCCTTCCCGGCACCTTCTTTTTCTGCGCGCTCTCTTTCTGCGCGCTCTCTTTCTGCGCGTTCTCTCTCTGCCTGGGAAAGGCGCAGATAGTCCGGCTTATGCTCCGCGGCGGTTTCGGTTTTTCCTTCCTTATAATACTGGATGCCAAGAGCACCCACGGACGCTGCCCGCTGATGGCTCATGTGCGGCGGGGCAAACAGAATATCCCGCCCTGCCAGAAGGTCTTTTTCCAGTTTTTCCCTGTGCACCGGGACGCCGTCCCCCAGGAAAATCACAGTCCCTTCGTATTTTTTCAGCCTCTCTGCCAGTTCCTCAATTCCCACAGCCATCTGGGATTCCAGCACCACCAGTTTCCCTTCCCGGAAGGTGTAAATCCCGGTATACACCTGATTTCTTCTGGCATCCATAATGGGACAGACCAGAGAGGCGGTTCCCCAGAGGTTCCAGGCCAGAGCATCCACCGTGGGGATATGAATCAGCGGTTTCCCCAGGGCAAGCCCCAGCCCCTTGGCCGTAGCCGAGCCGATACGGAGTCCGGTAAAGGAGCCCGGTCCTCCTGCCACGGCAATGGCGTCGATGGACGCCAGGTCAAGCTCCGTCATTTTCACAATCTCATCCAGCATGGGCAGGAGTGTCTGGGAATGTGTTTTTTTATAATTCACCGTATACTCGGCCAGTGTTTTATCCTCCTCCACAACAGCCACCGTGGCCACCAGCCCGGAGCTGTCCAGCGCTAAAATCCGCATTCTGATTCCCTCTCTTCTATTTCTTCTATTGTAATCTTTCGAAAATCAAATCCCTGTTCCAGGTCTTTTTCTATCGTTATGCTTTTCCGCTTTCCGGGAAGGAGCTCTTCGATTTTCTCCGCCCATTCTATCAGGCAGACGCCTTCTCCGTAAAAACAGTCTTCGTACCCGATTTCTTCCATCTCGTCGATGTCCTCAATCCGGTACACGTCAAAATGATAGAAGGGCAGCCGCCCTTCCCCGTAAACCTGCACTATCGTAAATGTGGGACTGCTGACCGGTTCTTCAATTCCCAGTCCCCGGGCAAATCCCTGGGTAAACACGGTTTTTCCCGTCCCCAGATCTCCCTTCAGCGTCAGAATCTCTCCGGGCACGGCCTGGCGCCCCATCTTCTCTCCCAGGGCAAAGGTCTCCTCCGGACTTCTGGTCTCAACTGTCATGGCATGTCCTTCCTTCTATAATGTCACGTAACGGACTTTCACTTTATTCGGCGATATTATACCATAAGAGGACTTCCAAAACAAGGAAAGAAAAAGGAGGGGACCCGTTACGGGGCGCCCTCCCTGCACTGTCTCATGATTTTTAATTGGCTCCCATTTTCAGAATGGGGCTGATTTTTTTATAAATCAGGAATACGATGGCCGATACCAGAACTCCTTTTAAGAGGTTGAACGGAGCTACGGCGAACAGTACGAAGGTCAGCAGGCTGTCCACGGAACTGTTCACTGCGGTTCCCATTGCCACCAGCGCGTCCAGAGGCATCTGGAACGCCACGGAGTACGCCGGAAGCAGTACATATGCATTCAGGACGCATCCTACTGCCGCCATCAGTACGGTACCGGTGAGCATGCCGATGATTGCGCCGGTTCTTGTGTGAAGCTTCCGGTAAATGACGGAAGCCGGGATGCAGAGGCTGCATCCAATCAGAAAGTTTGCCAGTTCTCCCACTCCTGCCGTATCGGTTCCGTTAATGATAAAATTCAGAAGAATTTTTACCAGTTCTGTCAGGGCGCCGGCCGCCGGTCCCATGGCAAAAGCGCCAATCAGAACCGGTACTTCACTGAAGTCCAGTTCATAAAAGCTGGGCGCGAACGGAAGGGGAATCTCAAACAGCATCAGGATGGTGGAAAGTGCGCCAAGCATGCCGATTTTCGTTACCATCTTCACACTCATTCTGGGCTGTACCCTGTTTTTTGTCATTACATCTGTACTCATTTTTATCGCTCTCCTTATACTTTTTATAATAGAAAGGAAGAATATCTTCTGCTGATTTTTATTTGACCGGAAACGGTGTTTCCTGCCAAATAAAGAACCCCGGCATATCTGCCGGGGCGTCATCTGCAATCTTTTTATGAAAATAACAGATTCTCTTCTCTCATCCAGACTATACTGTCGGTTTTGGAATTTCACCAAATCAGCCATATTTCCTATGGGTCGCGGACTGTTACCGCCGGTGGGGAATCGCACCCCGCCCCGAAGATTTCTTCTTATTTCTGACGCTATTATACTGCATTCTCAGCCGGAATACAATAGTTTTTTCTTTTCTGTCTTGCGACTTTTCCCAGAAGTGCTATAATACTTTCGGAAAAAGTTTCAGCCGCACATCTGCAGGGAGGAATCGGTATGGACAGCAAAAAGCAGGAGCAGTTACATTATCTGATGTCATTTAACGGAGGTTTTCTGGGCGTTTACGCCATTTTAAATTTCTGTGATTTATTCGGCTCGGCTCAGACAGCCAATATGATTTATCTGGTCACAGACATTCTGGGCCACAATCTGGCCGAGTTTGTTCTGCGGGCCGGAGGACTCCTGCTCTATATGTGCGCCGTGGCCCTGGCCGTCTGGCTTCCCCGTCACAGCACAGTAAACCTGCGTCTTCTCAGTATCTGTTTTGACGGACTGGCCGCACTGGTTCTGGGCTTTCTCCCAAAGGGCATTTCACCGGTCCTGGGACTGTATCCCCTGTTTTTCGCCATGGCCTTCCAGTGGAGCTGCTTCTCCGGCGCCGCCGGTTTTAACAGTTCCACCATCTTTTCCACCAATAACCTGAAGCAGTTTACCATGGCCTCTGCGGAACTTGTGCTGAATCGCAATAAATCTCATCTGCCGAAGGCAAAATTTTACGGAAAGACCCTGCTTTCCTTCCACAGCGGCGTGGCTGTCTCCTACCTGCTGTGGCTGTCCTTCGGCCTTCACACCTCCTGGCTCTGCCTGCTGCCCCTGGCGGCCGCATTTGCCCTGGAACTTTCCGCCTGCAGGGAATCTAATGAATCCCCCGCATTGTAAGCTGGATTCTCTTTTTCTGCAAATCCACACTCATTACTTTTACGTCTACCACATCCCCTACGCTGACCGCTTCCAGGGGATGTTTAATATAGCGGTCTGTAATCTGGGAAATGTGCACCAGACCGTCCTGGTGTACCCCGATATCCACAAACACGCCAAAATCAATCACATTTCTGACCGTTCCCTTAAGAATCATGCCTTCTTTTAAGTCTTTCATCTCCAGTACGTCTGTGCGGAGGATGGGCTTTGGCATCTCATCTCTGGGGTCTCTTCCCGGTTTTTCCAGTTCTTTCACAATATCCCGAAGGGTGATTTCTCCGACTCCCAGTTCCTCCGCCAGTTTTTTGTAGTCCCGGATGGTCAGGGAAAGTCCGGTCAGTTTTCCTTCCGCCACATCTTCCAGGGTAAAGCCCTGTTTTTTCAGAAGGTTCTGGGCCGCCTCATAGGATTCGGGATGGACGCCGGTATTGTCCAGCGGGTTCTCTCCGCCGCGGATACGCAGAAAACCGGCACACTGCTCGTACGCTTTCGGTCCCAGCTTCGGTACTTTCAAAAGGTCTTTCCGGTTCTGGAAGCGGCCGTTTTCTTCCCGGTAAGCCACGATATTTTTTGCGATGGTACCGGAAATTCCGGAGATGTAGGAAAGCAGGGGCGCAGAGGCTGTATTTAAATCCACACCGACCTTATTTACACAGTCCTCCACCACACCTGTGAGGGCTTCGCTTAATTTTTTCTGGTTCATATCGTGCTGGTACTGGCCTACTCCGATGGATTTGGGGTCGATTTTCACCAGCTCTGCCAGCGGGTCCTGAATCCGTCTCGCTATGGACGTGGCGCTTCGCTGTCCTACGTCAAACTTCGGGAATTCCTCTGTAGCAATCTTACTGGCGGAGTAGACAGACGCACCGGCCTCGCTTACAATGACATACTGTACTTTCTGCGGAATCTCTTTTAAGAGTTCCACGATAAACTGCTCGGATTCCCGGGAAGCCGTACCGTTTCCCAGGGAAATCAGCGTAATGTGATATTTTTCAATGATTTTCTTCAGCAGATCCTTCGCCGCCTGAATCTTTTTCGGCGTGGTGGGCGCGGTGGGGTAAATGACCGTGGTACCGATAACCTTTCCCGTGGCGTCTACCACGGCCAGCTTACAGCCGGTACGAAAAGCCGGGTCCCACCCCAGTACAACCTGTCCGGAAATGGGCGGCTGCATAAGAAGCTGTTCCAGGTTTTTTCCAAACACCAGAATGGCCCCGTCTTCTGCCTTTGCCGTCAGTTCACTGCGGATTTCCCGCTCGATGGCCGGGGCAATGAGGCGCTGATAACTGTCCTCTGCCACTTCTTTTAAAACGGGAGTGGTGACCGGATTGTCACGGGTAATGATTTTCTTTTCCAGGTACCGGAGAATGTCTTCCTGGGGCGCCTCGATTTTCACAGTCAGGAACTTTTCTTTTTCTCCCCGGTTCACCGCCAGCACCCGGTGGCCGGCCATTTTTGCCAGGGCCTCTTCAAAGTCATAGTACATCTCATACACGGACTGGGCTTTTTCATCTTTTGCCACGGACACCAGTTTTCCTTTCCGGAATGTCAGGTTCCGGATATAGGTCCGGTACTGGGCCTCATCGGATACCGCTTCCGCCAGAATGTCCTTCGCCCCGCCGATGGCCTCCTGGATGCTTCCCACTCCTTTTTCTTCCGACACAAAAGGAGCGGCCATTTCTTCCAGGGACTGTTTTGTATTCTGAAGACGAATCAGCGCCGCCAGAGGCTCCAGGCCTTTTTCTTTCGCCACGGTGGCACGGGTCCGCCGTTTCGGGCGGTAAGGACGGTACAGGTCGTCCACCAGCACCTGGGTTTCCGCCGCCAGAATCTGCGCTTTCAGTTCCTCCGTCAGTTTTCCCTGCTCTTCAATCGAGGAAAGCACCTGCTCCTTTTTCTCTTCCAGGTTTCGCAGGTAGGTCAGCCGTTCCGCCAGCTTCCGGAGCTGTTCATCGTCCAGGGTTCCGTGAGCCTCTTTCCGGTACCGGGCAATAAAGGGGATGGTGTTCCCTTCATCTATCAGTTTGATGGCCGCGTCTGCCTGCCACCGTTTTATCTGTAATTCGTCTGCAATTTTCTGGTTAATATCCATATATGTATTCCTCTCTTCACCTGCCGGGATCTCTTTTTCGTGTCCCGGGATATACGCATTTGTTCTTATTATACCTGCCTTCTTTCCCAGATGCAATTCAGAGTACACTCTGTTTTCTTGTTTTTTCTATTCGTCCATGCTATAATGAATTCATCAGATATTGCCGACCAGAGGAAGGAAGATTATGAGACAGAACGAAAAAGAACCTTTATCCAGACAGCAGCAGAAGTCCAAAGAAACGAAAGACCGGATTTTCCACGCTGCCAAAACCATTTTACAGCGTCAGGGATATGACCAGCTTTCCATTAAAAACATCTGCGAAGAAGCGGGCGTTTCAAACGGAAGCTTTTATCATCATTTCAAAACCAAGGACGACCTGCTGTCCTACTATATCGAGGAACAGCCCAGTATCAACCCGGATCTTCTGGATATGCCGGAAAACGCGGAAGAGGCAAAAATTGCCATTATCCACGTCTATCTGAACTACGCAGAATACTGCCGGGAACTGGGAGTGGATTTTATATCCAACTACTACACGCCCAAAAATCAGGCGCTGAATCCGGACATCCGCACGGAGCGGCCTTATCCGATTCTTACGGTAGAAAACTACCTGAAAAAGGCAATCGACGCCGGCATCGTTTCACCGAAGCTTCCTCTTGCCGACATCTGCACGGACATCCGTATGCTGGTGATTGGAAATGTGTTTGAATGGTGCGTTCACCATGGGGAAACGGATTTTGAGGGGAATATCCGCCGGTCCATCGGGGGATATCTGGACGGGGTGTTTTAAAATATTTGTAATAAGCGACTACGGTCATAGCTAGGGAGTATCCCAAAGTTTGTGTAAAGGGGCTGTCTATTTCCCGACAGCCCCTAAATTTTCCCTACACAAATTTATACATTGTCGTTGTCTCGTAGGTCTCTTCTTTTTTGCAGATAGGACCTTCGAAATTTTCTTTGTTCACTGCGTCCGGGAAATACTGTGTTTCAAAACAGCAGGCCTGCCGTTTGTGATATACAGCTCCGCCTTTTCCCTGGGCTTCAACAATGAAGTTTCCGGAATAAATCTGAATTCCCGGCAGGTCCGTATACACTTCCATGGTAATTCCCGTTTTATCGGAAGACATCTCCGCTACTTTTGCGAATTTCCCATGATTGTTCAGCACCCAGTTATGGTCGTAACCGCCGCCGAAGCGGATGGCTTCATAGTCTGCGTCAATGTCCCGTCCCAGGGGCTTCTTTGTCCGGAAATCCATAGGCGTTCCTTCTACCGGAACAATCTCACCGGTGGGGATGGATTCGCTGTCTGCCCGGGTGTAGGCATCTGCGTCCAGCCATACTTTCTGTTCACAGATATCCCCGGAATCATGGCCTGCCATGTTGAAATAGCTGTGGTTGGTCATGTTCAGAATCGTATCTGCATCCGGCACAGCGTGATAGGAAATTTTCACCGCATTGTCTTCTGTCAGGGTATAGGTGACTTCAATCTGAACATTTCCGGGATAGCCCTGGTCCCCGTCGGGGCTGTCCAGCTGGAAGGTAATAAAACAGTCTCCTGTTTCTTTTACCTTCCACAGTCTCTGATTAAAGAAATCTGTTCCGCTGTGAAGGTTGTTTCCGTTATCGTTTTTCTCCAGCTCATAGGTCACGCCGTTGATGGTAAAAGACGCTCCGCCAATGCGGTTGGCATTTCTTCCCACGGTAGCTCCCAGGAACAGGCCTCTGTCCTCATATCCTTTTACATCGTCATATCCGCATACTACATCGCAGGGATTTCCGTTTTTGTCCGGCACAATTACTTTTACAAGGGCAGCCCCGTAATCCGTCACCGCCACTTCCATGCCGGAAGCGTTCTTCATGGTATAAAGTTTTGCGGCCTCTCCTTTGGAGGTCGTTCCAAAATCCGTAATCTGCATGTTCTGCACACCCCTTCCCTCTGTGGTTCAGACAGCCTCTGCAGAGGCGTCTCTTTATCTAAAGATAACTATAAACACTTCCCTGACTTCTGTCAATGCACACTTATGCTTCCTCCAGAAGCCGAAGTCCGGCAGTGCTTGTCACCGGAAGGGAGAACACGACAGACCGGGCCCTGCTTTCCAGCCCTGCTTCATCCATAACGGCCTTCATAATCTCATTTTTCTTCTCGGTCTTTACTACCATCAGAATCAGTTCTTTTTCTGCCACCAGGGAAACTCCCAGGAATTTTTCCGCATATTTCATGCCCACACCCCTGGCGTGCAGCATGGTTCCTCCTGCGGCTCCGGCATCTCTGGCCGCATCCATCACCAGCTCGGTATAACCCTGGTTTGTAATTACGATTACCAGTTCGTGGTCTGTTCCTTTCAATACTGACTCCTCTCCTTTCTCATAATTCTGCCCTGCGGTCAGAAACAGAAGCTGCCGTTTTCCTCCTATACTTCCCATGGGAACCGTAAAGACAATCCCGCTTCCCGGGATGTCGATTCTCAGTTCCTGCTCCAGGCCCTTTTTCAGCGCCGCCCAGACGCTGTCTGTCACAACGCTGACCGCCACGGCCTTGACGGCGTCTTCCAGGCCCAGATAATCCAGCACTTCACTGCTGGCAAGTCCTCTGCCAAGAGCCAGCACTCCCACGTTTACCTGATGCTTTTCATAAAACTCCAGGAAGGTGGGAAGCTGCTTTCTGTCTGCAACGGTTATCATTAAATACAGCTCACTCATGTCCCTTTTCCCTCCTATAATTCAATAATCGCATCGTCGTCGTAAGCATCCAGGCCGGGTACGGTTCTGGTTTCTTCCACACGCTCTGCTTTTGCATCCCGGAGACGGTATACCAGTCCCACCACCTGAATCGTAATCAGCGGCGTCATGGCCACCATGGCAACCACGCCGAATGCGTCTGTTACCACATTTCCCCCGGAATCCACGCAGGCTCCCATGGCAAGCGGCAAAAGGAAAGTGGCCGTCATGGGTCCGGACGCCACGCCGCCGGAGTCAAAGGCAATGGCCGTAAACATTTTCGGCACAAAAAAGGACAGAATAATCGCCACGGTATAGCCGGGTACCAGCAGATAGAAAATCGAAATTCCGGTCAGCACCCGAATCATGGCAAGTCCTACGGATACCGCCACACTGACGGACAGCGATGTCTTCATCACGTTTGCGGAAATAGCACCGTCCGTAAGTTCCTCCACCTGCCTGGTCAGCACGTAGACTGCCGGTTCCGCAATGACAATAAAATATCCTATCAGCATTCCCACCGGCACCAGAATCCACTTATAGGGAAGCGACGCCAGCGTCTGTCCCAGATAATTACCGGCAGGCATAAATCCTACATTGGCGCCTGTCAGAAAAAGCACCAGCCCCACATAGGTATAAATCATTCCCATTACCATTTTCATAAGCGGACGTTTTTCCAGTTTGAGAGAAACCACCTGAAAGATTCCGAAAATGACGACAATAGGCAGAAGTGATACTGCGATTTCCTGGAAATAATGGGGAAGAGCCTCCAGAAAAATCCGTCCCAGTTCCACAGAGTCTCCGATTTCCCGGATGGCCTCTGCCGTGTAAGCTCCCCCTTCAGACTGATAGACAAGCCCCAGTATCAGTACAGCCAGAATCGGCCCGATGGAGCAGAGGGCCACAAGTCCGAAACTGTCATCCGCCGCGTGCTTGTCACTTCGGATGGAAGAAATACCGATACCAAAAGCCATAATAAACGGAACCGTCATCGGTCCTGTCGTCACGCCTCCGGAGTCAAAGGCCACTGCCAGGAAATCCCTCGGCACGAAAGCCGCCACTCCGAACACGATGGCATAGAACACAACCAGCAGGGGAGCCAGAGCGACGCCGAAAAGAATTCGCAGCAGGGCTACTACCAGGAAAATTCCCACCCCGGTGGCCACCGCCAGCACCAGCGTCATATTCGGCACGGAAGGTACCTGCTCTGCCAGCACCTGCAGATCCGGTTCCGAAATTGTAATCACAAATCCCAGGATGAATCCGAAAAGGACAATCATCCAGAGTTTTTTCGTGCGGGTCAGACTGCTTCCCACCCGCTCTCCCATGGGAGTCATGGCCAGTTCCGCTCCCAGGGTAAAGAACATCATCCCGAACAGAAGCATGACGGCTCCTGCGATAAATTCCATCAGGACGGACACGGGAAGCGGAGCGATGGTAAAGCTTAGAATCAGCACGATGACCAGCACCGGCACGACTGCACTGACTGCCTCTTTCAGCTTCTCCGACAGTCCCTCCTTCAGGCGGGATCTGTAAAGTTTTAATTCTCCATATACACTGTGTTTTCTTTTTTCCAAATGTACCTCCCTTTCTTCGTTTTTTGCGGCAGGCGCCGCATAGTTAGTTACATAAAATCTATATTGGTTATTATGACAGACATCTCCAGTCCCTGTCAAACCTTTCCTGAAATTTCTGCCGGCTGCCTTTTCTCTGTGAATTTCCTGACAATTCTTGTTTCCTTTCCTATTCTCCTGTATAATAAAAATAGACTGTAAAAATCAAACAGACAAAGGAGAAATGTATTTATGAGCAGACTTGAAATTCCCGTTCCAGGCAAAGCTCAGCTTGCAGTAGAGGGACTGTACAAGGATCTGGAACGACGGATTGAATCCAGTCCGCCCGGGCTTTGTCCCGTGGACATAACCCGTGCTTTTCTGGAAATGTGCCATGCCCAGACCTGCGGGAAATGCGTACCCTGCCGGGTGGGACTCTGGCAGCTTAAAAACCTGCTGACGGACGTCCTGAACGGCACGGCTTCCATGGACACTCTGGACCTTCTGGAGGATTTGTCCCTTTCTATTATGAGTTCTGCCGACTGTGCCATCGGCTATGAGGCGGCCCATATGGTTTACAAAAGCCTGATTGGCTGCCGGGAGGACTATGAAGAGCATATCCGGCAGGGCCGCTGTACCTGTCAGTACAGCCAGCCTGTGCCCTGTGTGTCTCTCTGTCCCGCCCATGTGGATATTCCGGGCTATATCGCCCTGATTGGAGAGGAGCGTTATGCAGATGCCATCCGCCTGATTCGGAAGGATAATCCCTTCCCTACTACCTGCGGCTTTATCTGTGAGCACCCCTGTGAGGCAAGGTGCCGGCGCAATATGGTGGATGATTCCATCAATATCCGGGGCCTCAAACGGTTTGCCGCAGACCATGCAGGAAAAGTTCCGCCTCCGCCCTGCGCCCCTTCTACCGGGAAGCGCGTGGCCATTGCAGGGGGCGGCCCCAGCGGCTTAAGCGCTGCCTACTACCTGCAGCTTATGGGCCATCAGACTACTGTATTTGAGATGCTGCCGGAACTTGGCGGCATGCTGCGTTACGGCATCCCGAACTACCGGCTTCCCAAAGACCGGCTGGACGAAGACATTCAGGCCATTCTGGACACCGGCGTGGAAGTCCGCCATGGCCTGAGAATCGGAGAGGACATCTCCATCCAGAGCCTTCGGGAAGAATACGACGCCGTCCTGATTGCCATCGGCGCCAGCACCGATAAAAAGCTGGGAATCGAAGGGGAGGATTCCGAAGGGGTACTCTCCGCCGTACATTTTCTGCGTGAGACTGCCCTGGGCAATCCGCCGGATTTAAGCGGCCAGGAAGTGGCTGTTATCGGAGGCGGAAACGTTTCCATGGACGCGGTCCGCACAGCCCGGAGACTGGGCGCGAAAAAGGTCAGTATCGTATACCGCCGCCGGGAGGCGGACATGACTGCCCTGCCCGCGGAAATCGAGGGCGCCGTGGCAGAAGGCATCGAACTGCAGACCCTGAAAGCCCCCGCCCGTGTGATAGCCGACGAGGAAGGGCATGTGAAAGGCCTGTCCGTCATCCCACAGATGATAAGCCGGATTCAGAACGGCAGGGCCAGTGTGAAGCCCACCGGAGAACCGGAACAGTTTATCCCCTGCCAGACCCTGATTGTGGCCATCGGGCAGGATATTGAATACCAGCACTTTGAGGAAGCCGGCGTGCCTGTACAGAGGGGCAAACTCCTGATTGAGACCAGTGGCGGCTTTGACAATATTCCCGGAGTGTTTGCCGGCGGCGACTGTGCTTCCGGACCTTCCAGCGTAATCAACGCCATTGCGGCGGCCAAGGTAGTGGCGGCCAATATCGATGAATACCTGGGCTTCCATCATATTATTACCTGCGATGTGGAAATTCCGGAGCCCCGCCTGGATGACCGGCCGCCCTGCGGACGGGTCAACATGACCGAACGGGAGGCAGGAGAACGCGTCCTGGATTTCGACGGCGTGGAAAACTGCATGAGCTGCCAGGAGGCGGCCCAGGAGTCTACCCGCTGTCTGCGCTGTGACCACTTCGGATATGGAATTTTCAAAGGAGGCCGGGAAAAATTATGGTAACTATCACACTGGACAATCAGAAAATTACTGTGCCGGAAGGCACAACCATTATGGAGGCTGCCAGTCAGAATGGCATCCCCATTCCCCACCTCTGCTACCTGAAGGGCATCAATGAGATAGCCGCCTGCCGCGTCTGTCTTGTGGAGGTAGAGGGCATGGAAAAGCTTATCACCTCCTGCAACAACGTAGTAAAGGACGGCATGGTATTATATACCAACAGCCCGAAGGTCCGGAAGGCCAGAAGGCGGAACGTGCAGCTGATTCTTTCCCAGCACGACTGTAAATGCGCCATCTGCGTCCGCAACGGCAACTGTGAACTGCAGAAGGTGGCCAATGACTTTAATATGATAGACCTTCCTTTTAAGGAACGGTTTGAGCAGACCCCCTGGGACAAAAGCTTCCCGCTTATCCGGGACGCTTCCAAGTGCATCAAATGTATGCGCTGTATTCAGATCTGCGACAAGATACAAGACCTGCACATCTGGGACGTAACCAGCACCGGTTCCCGGACCACGGTCAATGTCTCCGGCAACCGGAAAATTACGGAAGCCCCCTGCTCGCTCTGCGGCCAGTGTATCACTCACTGCCCGGTGGGCGCCCTGCGGGAACGGGACGACACGGAGCTGGTATGGGACGCCATCGCAGACAAAAAGAAAGTAGTGGTAGCCCAGGTGGCCCCCGCTGTCCGCACGGCCTGGGGCGAAGCGCTGAATCTTCCCCCGGAAGAAGCTACCGTAGGAAAGATTATGGATTCTCTCAAACGGATGGGCGTGGACTACGTTTTTGACACAAGCTTTTCTGCGGATTTAACGATTATGGAGGAAGGCAATGAGTTCCTGGAGCGGTTTAACCGCGGTGAACTGCGGACCAGACCCATGTTTACCTCCTGCTGCCCGGGCTGGGTACGGTTCCTCAAATCCCAGTACCCCCACCTGATACGGCAGCTCTCCACGGCAAAATCTCCCCAGCAGATGTTCGGGGCAGTCATGAAGAGCTATTTTGCCAAATCCATCGGGGTAAAACCGGAAGACATTTTTACGGTGTCCATTATGCCCTGCGTGGCCAAAAAAGCCGAGCGGGAAATGGAGCTTTACTATGAAGAGTACGCAGGACATGACATCGATGCTGTTCTGACTACCCGGGAGCTGACCCGGATGATTCGTTCCGCCCACATTGCTCCCGCTACCCTGAAGGACCGTCCCTGCGACGAGCTGATGAAGGAAAGCTCCGGAGCAGGCGTGATTTTCGGAACCACCGGAGGGGTCATGGAAGCGGCTCTTCGGACTGCACATTATCTGGTGACCGGCCGGAATCCGGACCCGGATGCGTTCCGTGCGGTCCGCAGTCCTTCTTTTGAGACCGGAGTTGTGGAGGCGGAAGTGGCCCTGGGTGACGCCGTGGTCCGCGCTGCGGTAGTCAGCGGACTGGGAAATGTGAGAAAACTGATTGAGGCCATTGAGCATGGCCGGGTACATTATGATTTTGTGGAAGTCATGGCCTGCCCGGGCGGCTGTGTAGGCGGCGGAGGGCAGCCCATTCACGACGGCCAGGAGCTGGCCCATGAACGTGGCGAGAACCTTTACGCCCTGGACCGGAATGCTTCCATCCGTTTTTCTCATGAAAATCCGGACATTCAGAAGCTGTACCGGGATTTTATGGGACGGCCCCTCTCCCACCGCTCCCATCTGCTTCTGCATACTGAGCACAGACCCGAAGGATTCTGATTTCTGTTATATAAGGAAAGGAGAGGTCGCACGCCTCTCCTTTCTGCTTTGTCCACGTACATTTCCGTGATTTTTTACTAACTTTTCTTTTTTCTCTCTTCTCTTTTTAGCATTTTCCCGGTTTTCTTTTCTTTTCCTTAAAAAAATCTTATTTTCTTCTTGTGTTTTTTACCATTTATCCATCCTGATTTTGTGCATTTTTACCACAAAACTGCTAATTTTTTTATCCTTTTTCCCAAAGTTTCTTCCCGGCTGTGAATGATTGACATTTTAAAAACTTCGCAGTAAGATTTCGTCAGCAGGAGGGAGTGTCTCCCCCTTTGCGGCCTGGAAGGGACGTGCAGAGCATGCCGTCCTGACCATATAAAATACGAGAGAAAGGAAGCGATATTACGGAGAATCTTGGAACGGCGCTGCTGGAAGAACTGAGTTGTGAGACGGTATTCACAATCCCGGTTTTCGGCGGTCTGAACATCTCCGAATCTACTGTCCTGACCTGGATAATCATCGCGGTACTGGCCGTTTTGTGTCTGGTATTCGTCCGAAACCTGCGGGTGGAAAATCCAGGAAAAAAGCAGCAGGTTCTGGAACTTGCCGTGGGTGGTCTGTATCACATTTTTGATGACATCCTGGGTGAAAAAGGCCGGCGCTATATCCCGTTTCTGATGTCCATTCTGGTGTATCTGGGCATCTCTAACATGATTGGCATCTTTGGCCTGAAGCCGCCCACCAAGGATTTAAACGTCACCGCTGCGCTGGCAATCCTGAGCATTATTCTGATTGAATATTCCGGATTCTACGCAAAGGGAGGACGGGGATTCATCCGGAGTTTTGCCCAGCCCATGGCCATTATGACTCCCATCAATATCCTGGAAGTCTTTATCCGCCCGCTTTCGCTTTGTATGCGGCTTTTTGGAAATATCCTGGGCGGTTTTGTCGTAATGGAACTGATTAAATACTTTTTCCCGGCGATTATTCCGGTTCCATTCAGTTTTTATTTTGATATTTTTGACGGCCTGATTCAGGCCTACGTTTTTGTGTTCCTTACTTCTTTGTTTATCAAAGAAGCGATTGACTAACCCTGCCGGGGACGAAAAAGGAACAGCTTACACTACCATTTAAGAAAAAGAGGAGGATTTTACAATGTCAACAGGTCTTATCGCAATCGGAGCTGCCGTAGCAGTATTAACAGGCGCAGGAGCAGGTATCGGTATCGGTATCGCAACATCCAAAGCTGCAGATGCAGTGGCAAGACAGCCGGAGGCTGACGGAAAAATCACGAAGATTCTTCTTCTGGGCGCCGCGCTTGCAGAGGCAACCGCCATCTACGGATTCGTTATCGCTTTCTTAATTCTGATTCTTTTACGGTAATAAAGGCGGTGAATCGTAACCATGATTTCTATTGACATGAACCTGGTCTGGAACCTCATCAACATCCTGGTTCTCTTCCTGGTGCTGAAGCACTTTCTGTTTAAACCGGTACTGGGAATCATGGAGAAACGGGAGAAGCTGATTCAGAGCAGGATGGAGAAAGCCGGGCAGGCAAAAGAAGAGGCCGAAGCCCTGAAAAGCCAGTATCAGGAGTCTATCCGGAATGCCCGGGAAGATTCCAGGAAGATACTGGACGAGGCCCGCGAAAACGGGAAAGCAGAATACGAACGCATCGTAAACGAGGCAAATGAGAAGGCCGGGAAAATCATTTCCCAGGCACAGAAGACAGCGGCCTCTGACACGGAACGGGCAAAGAAGGATATGGAATCCGAGATTGCCGCTCTCGCCATGGCCGCCGCCGCAAAAATCATGGGAGAAAACCAGGATACGGCCGACTCCCGTGCCTACCAGCAGTTTTTGAATACCAAAGGTGAATAACCATGAGCCAGATAAGCAGAAATTACGCGAGAGCACTTTACGAACTGCATATTTCCCCGGAAGCCCTTTCCCGGGCGGAAGAGATAACCACGCAGGTTCCCGTTCTTCTGGATATCCTTAAGGATCCGGCCTGCGCCCTTGTCCAGAAATACCGGGCCATTGAACGCATTTTTCCGGAGGAAACGCAGAATTTCCTGAAGGTACTCTGTTTTTATCAAAGCGCTTCTCTCCTGCCGGAGATTTTCTCCGAATACCGGGCATACCGGCACAGTCAGGAAGGCGTGCTGGACGCAGTGCTCACGTACACCGCCCGCCCGGATGAAGAGACTCTGGCGGCAGTAAAAGAGCGGCTGAAGACAGATTTTCAGAAGAAAGATGTAAATCTGGTTCTCCGGAAAAATCCGGCCCTGCTGGGCGGATTTACGCTTGAGGCCGGAGGCCGTCTTCTGGACTACAGCGTCCAGGGAAGGCTCAGAGCGCTTACACAGAAACTTACCCGGAGGTGAAACATATGAGTACCATCAGTTCAGAAGAGATTATCTCGATATTAAAAAGTGAAATAGAAAATTTTGATTTAGAGACAAAGGACCAGGAAACAGGCACCGTCATCTGGGTGGGCGACGGTATTGCCACCATCCACGGTATCGAACACGCCATGTACGGTGAAATCGTGCTGTTTGACAACGGTGTCAAAGGAATGGTCCAGGATATCAAACGGGACACCGTCGGCTGTATCCTTCTGGGAAGAGACCACGGTATCCACGAAGGCACACGGGTTTCCCGTACAAAGAAGCGGGCAGGCATTCCCGTGGGAGAGGCCTTCCTGGGAAGGATTATCGACGCTCTGGGCGCCCCCATCGACGGAAAAGGGGAGATTCCTTCCAGCCAGTACCGGGCCATTGAGGAACCGGCGCCGGGCATTACAGAACGGCAGTCCGTCAGCGAGCCTCTGGAAACCGGAATTCTGGCCATTGACTCCATGTTCCCCATTGGCCGGGGACAGCGGGAGCTGATTATCGGCGACCGGCAGACCGGAAAGACGTCCATCGCCATGGACACTATCCTGAATCAGAAAGGCCGGGACGTCATCTGTATCTATGTGGCCATCGGCCAGAAGGCTTCCACCATCGCCAGACTGGTCAGCACGTTAAAATCCCACGACGCCATGGACTATACCATTATTGTATCTGCCACAGCCAGCGACCCTGCCTCTTTGCAGTACATCGCACCCTATTCCGGAACGGCACTGGCAGAATATTTTATGCATGAAGGAAAAGACGTCCTGATTGTTTACGACGATTTGTCCAAACATGCCGTGGCATACCGGGCGCTTTCCCTGCTTCTGGAGCGTTCTCCGGGACGGGAGGCATATCCGGGAGACGTATTCTACCTGCACTCCCGGCTTCTGGAACGGTCCAGCCGGTTAAGCGACGAACTGGGAGGCGGTTCCATCACCGCCCTGCCCATTATTGAAACCCAGGCCGGAGACGTCTCCGCCTATATTCCCACCAACGTGATTTCCATCACGGACGGACAGATTTTCCTGGAAAGCGACCTGTTCTTTTCCGGACAGCGTCCGGCTGTCAACGTAGGACTTTCTGTATCCCGTGTAGGCGGCGCCGCCCAGACAAAGGCCATGAAGAAGGCCTCCGGAAGTATTCGTATCGACCTGGCCCAGTTCCGGGAAATGGAAGTGTTCACCCAGTTCAGCTCTGACCTGGATGATAACACAAAGGAACAGCTGGCCTACGGCGAGGGGCTTCTGGAAATGCTGAAACAGCCTCTGGGACATCCCCTTTCCATGCCGGAACAGGTAGTTTCCCTGACGGCCGCTACCCACAAGGTTTTTCTGGACATTGAGAAAAAACAGGTAAAAGCCTTTCAGATGAAGCTTCTGGAAGCTTTCCATGCAGAGAAGAAAGACCTCATGGATAAGCTGGAGAAGGAAAAGGAGCTGAGTGGTGAAATGACCGATGAGATTGTCGCTTTTGCAAAACAGTTTGCGGCAGATTATAAAGAGCAGGTGTAAATCATGGCAAGTGCACGTGAAATTCAGAACAGAATCAAAAGTATCCAGGAAACCATGAAAATTACAAACGCCATGTTTATGATTTCCTCTTCCAAGCTGAGAAAGGCAAAGCAGAAACTGGAAGAAACCAGGCCCTACTTTTATACCCTTCAGACTACAATCGGCCGGATTCTTCGCCATGTGCCGGATATCGACCATGCCTTTTTCGACGAACGGCAGGATGTAAAGCTTAAGGACCGCACCATCGGTTATATCGTGGTAACGGCGGACAAGGGCCTGGCCGGCTCCTACAACCACAATGTCATTAAACTCGCGGAGGAACACATGAACCGCGCCCCGCACAACCGTCTTTTTGTAGTCGGCGAACTGGGACGCCAGTATTTTTCCAAACACGGATACGAGATTGATACACATTTTCATTATACAGCCCAGCAGCCTACCATGCACCGGGCCCGGATTATTATGGAAACTCTTGTGGAGGATTTTCTGGAAAAGAAACTGGATGAAGTCTACATGGTCTATACGGACATGACCAGCCCAGTTCAGTCCGACGCAGCCTTTATCCAGCTTCTTCCCCTGAAGAAGGCAACCTTTTCCATTCCCTCCCTTCCCATTTCGGTCCGGCAGGAGGAAATCGTCCTTTATCCCGACGCAGAGACAGTGCTGGACCACATCGTTCCCAGCTATATCACCGGTTTTATCTACGGCGCCCTGGTGGATTCCTACTCCTGTGAGCAGAATTCCCGTATGATGGCCATGCAGACAGCCACGGACAGCGCCCAGAAAATGCTGCACGAGCTGTCCACCCAGTACAACCGGGTGCGTCAGACAGCCATTACCCAGGAAATCACCGAAGTGATTGCCGGTGCAAAAGCACAAAAGCAAAAAGTGAAACGCTGAGAAAGGAGGCGAACGCCCTCTTGGGGCGCTCTTATGAATCAAGGAAAAATCGTACAGGTCATGGGACCTGTGGTGGACGTAGAATTTGAAAGCAGTGAAAATCTCCCCGCCATCCGCGATGCCCTGGAAGTAGAAAACCAGGGAAAACGCTGTGTGATGGAAGTGGCCCAGCATATCGGCAACAACACGGTCCGCTGTATCATGCTGGCGGCCAGCGAGGGTCTGCACCGGAACATGGTGGTTACTGCCACCGGCGATGGTATCCGGGTTCCGGTAGGCGACAAAACACTGGGGCGGCTTTTCAACGTTCTGGGAGAGACGCTGGACGGGGAGGCCTCCCTGGAAAACGAGCCCCACTGGAATATTCACCGGGAGCCGCCGTCATTTGAAGACCAGAGCCCGGTGGTGGAAATACTGGAGACCGGCATTAAGGTTATCGACCTGCTGGCTCCCTACGCAAAGGGCGGAAAAGTCGGTCTCTTCGGAGGCGCCGGCGTTGGAAAAACCGTGCTCATTCAGGAGCTGATTCGCAATATTGCCACGGAGCACGGCGGTTACTCTATCTTTACCGGCGTAGGAGAACGTTCCCGGGAAGGAAACGACCTCTGGACCGAGATGAAGGCCTCCGGTGTGCTGGAAAAAACCGCCCTGGTCTTCGGGCAGATGAACGAACCGCCCGGAGCTCGTATGCGGGTAGCGGAAACCGGCCTGACCATGGCTGAGTATTTCCGGGACCAGGAACACCAGGACGTACTGCTTTTTATCGATAACATCTTTCGTTTTACCCAGGCCGGCTCCGAGGTGTCCGCCCTTCTTGGCCGGATGCCTTCCGCTGTGGGCTACCAGCCCACCCTGGCGACGGAAATGGGAGAACTTCAGGAGCGGATTGCTTCTACAAAGAACGGTTCCGTTACCTCTGTTCAGGCAGTATACGTACCGGCGGACGACCTGACAGACCCGGCTCCTGCCACCACCTTTGCCCACCTGGACGCTACGACCGTACTGTCCCGAAAAATCGTGGAGCAGGGTATTTATCCCGCAGTAGATCCTCTGGAGTCCAATTCCCGTATTCTGGAAGCGGACGTAGTGGGCGAAGAGCATTATGAGACTGCGCGGCAGGTTCAGGAAACCCTGCAGAAATACAAAGAACTACAGGATATTATCGCTATCCTGGGCATGGAAGAACTTTCCGACGAGGATAAGCTGACCGTGGCCCGGGCCCGGAAAATCCAGCGCTTCCTGTCACAGCCCTTCTTTGTGGCAGAAAACTTTACCGGTACTCCCGGAAAGTACGTACCGCTGAAGGAAACCATCCGGGGATTCCAGGCCATTCTGAACGGAGACATGGACGAATATCCGGAATCTGCCTTTTTTAACGTGGGCACCATCGACGATGTCATCGAAAAAGCAAAACAGGAACAGGCGGAGGCGTAAGCAGTGAAACGTTTTTTTATGAAAGGACTTGCCAGCGACAAAACCTTCTACAGCGGGTACTGCCTGAAGGTCATTCTTCCCGCCACGGACGGGCAGAAGGAAATCCTGGGCGGCCATGAAAACATGGTTATGGCCGTGACAGAAGGCATCCTGAAATACCAGGCCGAAGAAGACGGCGAATGGACGGAGCTGGCTGTGGGCAGCGGATTTGCCCAGATTATCAACAACCGTGTGACGATTCTGGTAGACACGGCTGAACGCCCGGAGGAAATCGACGTCCGACGGGCCGAAGAGGCCAAAGAACGGGCCCAGGAACAGCTCCGGCAGAAACAGAGCATCCAGGAATATCATATATCCCGGGCAGCCCTCGCAAGGGCCATGTCCCGGCTGAAGGCAGCAAACCGCAGGTAATCCCCTGCGGTTTGCCGCTTTTCCCGGAGAAATTTTGCAGCATACGCGAAGCATATGATATAATACTGGTAGACATTATATCTGCGCCGCCCCGGGACCGACCTGCGGGAGGCGTTTCTATCAGAGAGGAACCCGGCATGTACGAATGTATTATCAACCCCAACGCCCAGTCCGGCCAGGGCAGGCGTATCTGGGAGGAAATGGAAAAAGAACTGAAAAGGAAGAGCTGTGCCTTCCGGGCCTTTTTTACTGAAGGTCCCGGTCACGCCACCGCGCTTGCCCGGCAGATTACGGCAGACGGCGGCCCCCATACGCTTCTCGTTCTGGGCGGGGACGGGACGGTAAATGAAGTCCTGTCCGGAATCTGTGTTCCCCCACAGACCACTCTGGGCTATGTGCCTGCCGGTTCCAGCAATGACTTTGCCCGGGGGCTGGGACTTCCCCAGAATCCCCGGAAAGCTCTGGAAATCGTCCTGAAATCTGAAAAGCTTCGCGGGGTGGACGCAGGGATTCTGCGCTGTCCGGGCACGTCCCGGCGCTTTGCCGTCAGTTCCGGCATCGGCTATGATGCGGCTATCTGTCATCAGGTCAGTGTATCCCGGCTGAAAAAACTTCTGAACCGGCTTCACCTTGGGAAACTGGCGTATGTCGGCGTTTCCCTGGACCGGCTTGTCCGCTGTCGTCCCGGGAAAATGAAACTTCAGCTGGATGATTCCCGGAACCTGTCTTTCCGAAAAGCCTATTTTGCCACGGCCATGAATCTTCCCTGCGAGGGAGGCGGGTGCTATTTCTGCCCTGACGCCAGCCCTTCTGACGGTCTGCTGGATGTAATTGTCGTGGCAGACATTCCCAAATGGAGAGCCCTGATTCTGCTGCCTCTGGTCTTCTCCGGGGCACATAAAAACTGCCGGGGCGTTCACATTTACCGGTGCCGGAAGGTCCGCATCCAGTCGGAAAAACCGCTGCCCGTCCATGCCGACGGAGAGCCCGTAGCGCCCTGCCATCAGGTGGAAATGGAACTGGAAAAGAACGGAATCTCCGTTATTGTTTCTGATAATTCTTAAGGTTTTTCGTAATTTATGAATGTTCTATGAATGTTCTATGAAGCCAGTTGTAGTGGACTCAAATAAATGTTATAATATCGTCAGATTTGAGATATGATAGAAACAGATGAGAAATTAAGAAATGCAGCGAAAGGAATTCAGCGCCGTCAGACAGAGGGGATATTTATGGAACAGATAAAACAGAACTGCAGAAAGCTTTACTATAAATATGGCCACATATGGGTATTTTTGTATATCCTTATTTATATGCCCTGGTTTATGTGGCTGGAACAGACAGTAACCACCAGTTATTACGTGATTCATTCACCGTTCGATGACTACATTCCGTTCTGTGAATATTTCGTCGTGCCATACCTGCTCTGGTTCCCATTTATCGCCTGCACCCTCCTTTATTTCTTCTTTACGGATAAAAAAGGATTTTACCAGATGTCAGCCTATCTGTTTACCGGGATGACCATTTTCCTGATTATATCAACTATTTTCCCGAACGGGCTGCAGCTTCGCCCGCGGGTTTTCGAGCGGGACAATATTTTTGTGGCTATGGTCCGTCTAATCTATATGGCGGATACCCCCACCAATGTACTGCCAAGCCTCCATGTTTATAATTCGCTGGCTGCCTTTGCGGCACTTTCTTCCAGCGGCCGGTTTGTGACAGAACATAAGAAACTTCACCGCTTCTGTCTGGTGCTGACAGTTTCCATCGTGCTCTCCACCATGTTCCTGAAGCAGCATTCTGTGGTGGACGTCATCGCCGGATGCGTAATGGCCTATATAATTTATCAGTTTGTCTATGTTCCGGGTACCGGAAAATCACCGAATCTTGCCCGGCAGACGACCTGAATGCAACCGGGGACGGGTACAGGCTGGCCTGTACCCGTCCCCGACTACAATTCTGAAACAATTCTATCTATTTTTTATCTGCCTGGTATAGTGAGCAAATGCCGCCGGCATGGAATAGCGTTCTTCTATTTCCTCCAGCCTGGCAAAAATCATCTCTTCCGTGCACCGTTCCGCCAGTTCATCCACCCATATCTGATATCCGGTCATATGCCATTCCACATGGCTGAAAATATGTTTCGCCGCCCCCAGTTCCTGAACCCGCAGCGGGGTAAGGCCCAGCCTCCGGCTGTAATCCACCGCCTCGTCCATGGTCAGGTGCCCTTTTGCACCGGGAAATTCATACATACCGGCCAGAAGTCCTTTTGCAGGCCGCTTGCGTATGGCAATGGTATCCCCGTCCCGGATAACCAGAATCGTTCTGTTTTCTATCCGTCTCTCTTTGGCCTTCTTCTTCACGGGCAGTTCCATCTGTATCTCCAGTTTCTTAGCCCGGCAGAGGCCGGCCAGCGGACATCCCCCGCACTTTGGCTCTCCGTTCGGGACACAGACCAGGGCGCCCAGTTCTATCAGTCCCTGGTTGAAATCCGAGGGACAGTCCGCCGGAATCACTTTTTCCAGCCGCTCTTCGATATTTTTCTTTACCGACGCCTTCGTGATATCCCCCGTTTCCGCCAGAAGCCGGGACACTACACGGAGAACATTCCCGTCCACCGCAGGCCTGGGAATGCCGAAGGCAAACGAGCTGATGGCCCCTGCCGTATAGCTTCCGATTCCGGTAAGACTGTGTATTTCCTCATAGGTCTCCGGAAATTTTCCCCCGTATTCCTCCACAATCTGCCGGGCCGCCTTCTGCATGTTCCGCACCCGGTTATAGTAGCCCAGCCCCTCCCAGAGCTTCAGAAGACGGTCCTCCGGCGCTTCCGCCAGACTCTCCACCGTGGGCAGTTCCCGCATAAACCGTTCAAAATAAGGCTTTACCGCCTCCACCCGGGTCTGCTGCAGCATAATCTCGGACACCCATACCCGGTAGGCGCTGATATGCTTCCGCCAGGGCAGGTCCCGGCTGTTTTTCCGGAACCACTCTACCAGAGGCTCCACGCTCTCGAAAAGCAGTTCATCTTCCAGTACTACGGGTACTTCCTTTCCTATCTCCATGGAATCCGCTGTCACCTGACAGTCAAAGGCCCGGACGTTTACTCCTTTTGCGGCGGCCTCTGCCAGGGCGTCGGCAAAAGCCGGATGGGTTTTCCGGTTGGGTGTGAAAAAGCGCACATCTTCCATCTGAATGACAAAAAGCACCAGGGTCTCGAAACCTTCCTCCTCTGCCTGGCAAAGCTCCTCCAGATGCTTTACGGCACGGTCGCTGGGAGCGTCCGGAAAGCGGACGATTCCGTCCTCTTCCAGGGTCACGCCCTTGACTTCGATATACGTTTTCTTTCCCCCGTGCTCCACGTAGAAATCAAACCGGGAGTGTTTATACGTACTCTCCGGTCTGACCAGAGTGATATCCGGAAAAAGTCCCCCTTTTTCCAGCCATTCTCTGACCGCCTGGTTGGGCGCCTGGGAGTCCATGTTAATCATCCGCTCTCCCTTTTCCACCGCCACCAGGTCCCACTGGGTTTTCCTCTGGGGATTTCCTGATTTTTCCAGATAAACACGGGCGCCGGGAACAAGAAGTTCCGCGCAGCGCCCGGTATTTTTTACATGTACAGTTTCCGTTTTCCCTTCCGTTTCCACGTAGGCGATAAAACGGTTCGGCCGGCTTACAAAACTGCCGGGCTGAATATTCTGATAAACCATCTGTCTGCTCCGTCTCTATTCTGTATTTCCGGCTATCACCAGAGGAATCTGTTCCTTTTCCGCCTGCCGGATATATTCGCTGCTAATCCGGGAATCCGTAATAATCCGGTGCACCTGCTTTACCGGGCAGATGACAGACACGTATCCGCCCCCGAATTTGCTGCTGTCCGCCAGCACGAATACCTGGGACGCCGCTTTCAGAATCGCCCGCTTCACCTGCATCTGGGGCGTGGCAATGGAGGTCAGGCCCACATCGAAGTGAATGCTGTGCACGCCGATAAATCCTTTGTCCACGTGGAACTGTTCCATATTGTGCAGGGCGGATTCGCCCATGGTGGCCGCCAGATGTCCGCCCACATGACCGCCAATCATGTAGAGCTCCACATGCCGGACTCCCGCAAGCTCGTTTCCCACCAGCAGGGAATTGGTCACCACGGCAAGCTGCTTTTCCGGATGTTCCCGTATATGCAGGGCCAGGTAAAAACTGCTGGACGCATCATCGATAATGATGGTATCCCTGTCTTCGATATATTCATAGGCGCATGCCGCAATCTGCCGTTTTCTGTCCATATGACGGTAGATGCTTTCCGCCCTGTATTTTCTGTGGTCTTCCTTTTCCAGCCGGATGGCGCCGCCGTGTGTTCTCCTTAACAGACCTTCCTGCTCCATGTTTTTTATGTCATTCCGGATAGTTACCTCGGAACAGTTCATGCTCTGGCTGAGCTCCGCCACTCTTACCTTCCCGCAGGCTTCCAGTTCTCTCAGGATGGCGCGCCGTCTTTCCTGCAGTATCAATTTTCCCACCTCGCCTTATCTTATTCTGTCTCTTAATGGAATCTGACACTCCCCGGCTTCATGTGCTGTGTCACCATAGTCATAATGGGCACGAACCGGTCCTTAAAATCCTGTTTTGGAATAATAAGGGCGTCGTTTTCCCCATAATAAAATCCCATGGTTTTGGGCGTGGTTACCACCCGGATAAGACTGTCCCAGGCATACTTTTCCTCCTTGTCCGCGTAGGCAAAGGTAATGCCTTCTTCGGGGCTGAAGGTTACGGTTCCGGGTTCCCGGTAACGCTCAATCTGCTCCACCTGCTTTTTGGCCCGGTGCCGGATGAGCAGCGGGGTATAAGCCACGAAAATAACCGCCGCCACCAGATAGAAAATAAGCTGGTAGGGCTGAATTCTGCCCATAATCAGCATAATAATTCCCATAAATCCCACTGCCATTCCCAGTACATTGGTCAGAAAGCCCGAGAGCTTTGAATACGTATGGTACAGCAGAAAGTCGTACAAAAAGACCGGTGTCATCGTCACTGTAATTTTTTCTTCCATATATCCTCCTGATATCTGCATAAACAAAGTCCTCCTGTATTGTAACACACAAGAGGACTTTTTCACACCACTATTATAACAAATATCTGTTCTGTTTTGCTTTATTCGGCTTCTACTTTCGGCTCTTCGCCTGTTACTTTGTAATGAGCCCAGCCTTCCGGTGAGTAAATACCAAGCTGTCTCTTCTGCATGTATTTATCAAAGAAAGCTGTGATAAACGGTGCCAGGAACAGAGTGATAATAGAAGCTGTCGCACACTGTGCAGTTGCCATATCCACATACTGTGCCATACTCGGGTCTGCTTCTGCTACGGCTGCGGGAGTCATGGCAGAGTTCAGAGCGGTTGTACCGATGGCAGCTCCCATGGCGTTTCTCTCTTTCTTCGGAAGCAGAAGGTTGAATACGAAGAAGAAGATAACGGATGTTGCTGCGGATACCAGACCAAGGATAATACCAGATGCTCCTGCTGTTACGATGGTTGCCACGTCTGTCTTCGCGCCGATGGAGATGGTCATGAAGAAGGTAACAATCGGCTGTGCAGTTGCGCAGGCTTTCCGGAATCCGGCGTCTAAGTTACCCCAGATGAAACCAATCAGAATCGGAACCAGGGTAGCAATCAGAGAGTCAATCGGGATAGATGCAAGTCCGGTAGCTCCCAGGGCAACCAGGGTAAAGAACGGTCCGTCGTTCAGGGACAGGATGGAGATAGCTCCGGTATCTGTCGCATTACCAAACTGGGATGACAGGGAGATATAAAGGGAACCGTTGGAGTTTGTGATGGCTGCAATCCATACAAACGGAGTCAGTCCCAGGAATCCGGCGTCTCCACAGATAGCGCCTACTGCCAGACCGATAATCACACCGAGGATAAACTTGATACCAGTCAGTGCAACACCTTTGTAAAGAGGCATACCTACCTGTTTAATGTTAATTGTGGAACCACATACAATCAGGAAAAATCCCATCATACAAGAGTTTCCATCATAGAAAAGAGCTGTTACATAACCGCCAATCTGGTATACATCCGGGATGAATGTGGCAATCAGAACCGCGATAACAAGCGGGATAATAACCAGGCCGCCGGGAAGCTTTTTCATCTTGTTAAGCAAATCCAGGTCCATGGATTTCTTTTCTTTTACTTCGTTTTTGTTTTCACTCATTTTATCTTTTTCCTCCTTCTCTCAACTCTTTTGGCCGTCCATATTTGTTATAATCGTGTTTCGTTTCTTTTTACTGACGGGAGGCTTCTCCGAACAGACGGTCCACCACGTCGCAGGCCGTATTGTCATTACCGGTCAGTCCGCCTTTTCCTACCACCGGCATGCCTGCATAGGCGCTTCCTACCAGACGTCCCACGTCTGTCTGCGGGATTACATAATCCACAACTTCAATACATTCCACGCCAAGCTGGTAGCATACGTTTACCATCGTGTCGCCGCCTGTGGTGTAAAGGCCGGCCACTTTTTCTTTTCCGGCAATCTCCAGCACCTGGGAGATGATGGTTCCCAGACCGGCGTTGATTCTGTCCGCACTCATTCCGGAAGCGTAATGTCTCTTGGCGTCCTCTTCATCCAGATTCAGAAGCTCTCCGTGGAGCGCTGTCTCAAACAGAATGGCTCTCGGCTGATTTTCGGATTTCAGAAGGTCTACTGCTTTATGTACTGCCTGGAATACTTCATCCACAGCTGCGTCTCCGCCGTCAATCAGGGCAACCGGGTCTACGCTGATGCGCACATGGCGTTTGTCCTCGCAGAGTACTTCCATCTGCTTTTTCGTAACCGGGGTGGCGCTTCCTGCCGCAATGAGAACGGTTTTTCCGGTCTCGTCGCCTTTGGGCGGAAGGTTCGGTTCTTCATTTCCAATCAGGTCCCGGAAATACGCCATTTTTGCGGTAAAGGGACCCGGGTCTACGGTTACAATATCCCATCCCAGGGAAATGCAGGCTTTGGAAATCGTCTCCACATCTTCGATTGTGATGGCGTCAACTACGATAACCTCACAGCCGTCTGTCCGCACTTCTTTCATGGCTTCTTCCACGGCCTCGTCCCCGGCCAGTACTTTATCCAGAGTTACCAGGCCTACTTTTCTTCTTGTCTGTCCCTCCAGCAGTCTGGGGATATAGTTTTCTTTTACAGGAGTTCTTACATCCTGGGCTACCGGCGTGTTAATCAGGGCCACGCCGTCGATAACGGAATACCCGCCTACCAGAATTCTGCGGGACTGGGGCATGGCCGGTACAACCACAGCCACAGTGCCTTCCGGAAGAACGTCCAGAATCGCATCAATTTCTACTCCAACGCCTCCCCGCAGGGTGGTATCAATCCGTTTCTGAAAATATTTTACACCCATGCCCTTCAGCGCTTCTGCTGCTGTTTTTACTTTTTCGTAAGCCTCGTTTGCCGGAAGGGCTCGGCTGTTACTGCTGATAAGAATGGCATCCAGTTCGTCTGTGCCTTCTCCTTTTACCGCCGCATCCACGTTGAAAAATACGGCTGTTCTTGCTTTACTTCTTGCCAGAAGCACGCCTGTTGTGGTGGCTCCCGTTAAATCATCCGCTACGGAACCAATAAGTGGCATTTTCTTTCTCCTTTCTTTTTGTCTCTTCTCTATGCTTCTTTCTTTGCGTGCTGTTTTGCTGCATATTCGGAAACCACTTTCGTGGATTCAATCAGGCTGACACAGTTTGCGATTCCTTTTCCTGCAATGTCAAAAGCGGTTCCGTGGTCTACGGAGCTGCGGATGAACGGCAGTCCGAAGGTCAGGGTTACGGATTTTTCAAAATCCAGTGTCTTGCAGGCGATGTGTCCCTGGTCATGGTAGAGAGACAGGATTGCATCGTATTTTCCGGATTTTCCGATATGGAATACAGAGTCTGCCGGGCAGGGTCCCACTGCGTTGATTCCCCGTTTCTTTGCTTCTTCCACCGCCGGTCCGATATCGGTAATCTCTTCCGTTCCGAACAGTCCGTGGTCGCCGTTATGCGGGTTTAATCCTGCCACGGCAATCAGCGGATTCTCGATTCCGATTTTCCGAAGTTCGGTATCAATGTTTATCACGTTCTCCAGGATAACGTCCTTTGTAGCATAGTGGCATGCGTCTACCAGAGACATATGACGGCTTACAAAGAATACTCTCAGCTTATGGCAGGAGAACATGGTCAGTGCATAAGGAGAATTGGTCTGGTGCTGATAAATCTCAGTGTGACCCGGTTCTTTGATTCCCACCAGCTTGATTGCGCCTTTATGAATGGGGGATGTGGAAACAGCGTCTACTTTTTTTGCCATTCCAAGCTCGATGGACTTCATAATCCAGTCAATGGCCATCTGGCCTGCCAGCGCCTGTTCTTTTCCCCATTCGATGGAATCGGTGTCGTAATCTCCGGTTTCCAGAATATCTACTGTTCCGAATTCGTACTTTGCCTCGGAGGGGTCGCTAATCAGATTGTACTTCAGTTCCTTTCCCAGAACCTTTGCCGCCCGTTCCATAATCGCTTTACTTCCGATTACAAATGGTCTGCAGCAGTCATGAATTTCCTGACTCAGCATGGTACCTACTACAATTTCCGGGCCGATTCCTGCCGGGTCTCCCATGGTAATCGCTGTTACCGGTTTAAATACTGTTTCACTCATCGCTTTTCATTCCTTTCGTTTATTTTCGTTTTGATTTCTTTTTCATTTTGTTTACGTGCTTTTTATGTTTTTATTTTATAATATTTTTTTCGTTTTATCAATGTTCTTTTTCATTTTCGTTAACCCGGACA
>DWYV01000053.1 GCA_019118525.1 Candidatus Bariatricus faecipullorum | reverse complement strand
GAACGGAGAGAAAGATGGTTGTCGTTAGCCATCTTTCTCTCTTTTTAGGGGATAAAATCAGGGGCAGGTGTGACTCGTGCGAGTCACACCTGCCCCTGATTAAGACTATCTATTTCCCGATAGCCCCTTTTCTGGAATTATGCGCTTCTTTTCTTTACTGCTCTTCAAACAAAGGGGTCGAGAGGTACCGCTCCCCTGTATCCGGGAGCAGAACCACCACGGTTTTCCCTCTGTTTTCTTCTTTTTTCGCCAGGGAGAGTGCCGCATGGAAAGCCGCCCCGGAGGTTATGCCCACGAGAATTCCTTCCCTGCGGGCCAGCATCCGGGCGCCTGCATAAGCTTCTTCTTCTGTAACCCGGATGATTTCATCATAGATTTCTGTATCCAGTACCTCCGGCACAAAGCCGGCCCCGATTCCCTGCAGTCCGTGCGGACCCGGTTTCCCTCCGGAAAGGACCGGGGAACCTGCCGGTTCCACCGCCACCACCTGAATTTTCGGATTCTGCTCTTTTAAGTATCTGCCGGTTCCGGTAATGGTGCCCCCGGTTCCTGCACCGGCCACAAAGATATCCGTCTTTCCCTCTGTATCTTCCCAGATTTCCGGGCCGGTCGTCCGGTAATGGGCCCGGGGATTGGCGGGATTCACGAACTGACCTGCTACAATGGCCCCCGGAATCTCCGCCGCCAGCTCTTCCGCCTTCTGAATGGCCCCTGCCATTCCGGCCGCTCCTTCCGTAAGCACGATTTCGGCTCCATAGGCGGCCAGCAGTTTCCTCCGCTCCACGCTCATGGTCTCCGGCATGGTAAAAACAGCCCGGTACCCTTTTGCGGCAGCCAGGGCGGCCAGCCCGATTCCCGTGTTTCCGCTGGTAGGCTCAATGATGGTACCGCCCGGTTTCAGCCTTCCGCTTTCCTCTGCCTCTGCTATCATCTGCCGGGCCGGACGGTCTTTCACGCTTCCTGCCGGATTGAAAGACTCCACTTTCAGAAGGAGCCGGGCTTTCGTCTGCTCTTCCCGCTCAGTTCTTCCCGCTTCCAGAAGGGGCGTATGCCCCACCAGTTCTGCTACGTTTTTATATATTTTCATGGTAAAATCTCCTTCTTATTTCCTGTCTTTTTGATAGGTTTGTATTGACAGTTATACTATATCCCCCCTGTTCTGTCAAGCGGACCATTTTTCGTTTACGTATTGACGCATTCCCCAAAGAGTGCTAAACTCAAACTGTATCATATTTTATAAATAGACGGTGTGTATTGTATAGAGTGCGATACATGCGGTCTATTATTTTTTATCTGGAGGTATATATATGAGCAAAGGTACGGTAAAGTGGTTTAACAACCAAAAAGGCTATGGATTCATTTCCGATGAAACCGGCAGCGATGTATTCGTACATTACAGCGGACTGAACATGGATGGATTCAAAACACTGGAAGAAGGACAGACTGTTGAGTTCGATGTGACCGAGGGAACGAAGGGACCCCAGGCTGTAAACGTAACTGTACTCTAATCAAAATTTATTGTACCTTTTTAAATATATTTTAGGCTTTATCATATTTAAAAACACTACATGAATTTCGATGAAAGGGAAAGGAACCGGCTTTTATACCGGTTCCTTTTTGACTGTCTAAAATCCGCCTTCCGTAAACTGATTTGCCCGGTAGGCCTCGTCTTCCTCCCATACGTCAAACCCGTTGGAGCGGAGAATCTCCACCACCGCGGCGGGCTTGTCACTCTTGATGACAGCGGAGGCGTCCTTTCCGTTGGCAAAGGCATACATATACTCTACGTTCACTCCGCCTTTTACGATATGGTGCATGGCCTTTGCCAGAGAACCGGTAGCATGAGGTACCCGCAGGGCCACTACATCGGTCGTCATGGCAGCAAAGCCTTCCGCCTTCAGAACTTCCTTCCCTTTCTGAGGGTCATTTACAATCATCCGCAGCATTCCGTAGTCTGAAGTGTCCGCCAGACTCAGGGCTACAATGTTGATTCCGTTTTTCCCCAGCGTATCCAGCACTTCGTCCAGCCGTCCGGAACGGTTTTCCAAAAATACAGATAACTGTTTAATCGTCATACTTCCTTCCTCCTTTACACCAGGTTTCTCCTGTCAATGACACGTTTTGCCTTTCCTTCGCTCCGTTCAATCGTCTTGGGTTCTACCAGTTTTACAATACAGCTTACCCCCAGGGCCTGTTTCAGCACAGCGCCGATTTTTGCCCGGAGAGAATCCAGCTGACGAATTTCGTCTGAGAAGAACCGTTCGTCCACTTCCACCATAACCGTCAGGGTATCCATATTGTTCTCTCTGTCCACAATCATCAGATAGTGAGGCGCCACGTCTCCGCCCATCTTCAGAAGAGCGGTCTCCACCTGAGTGGGGAATACATTCACGCCGCGGATAACCTTCATGTCATCGGTACGTCCGGTAAACTTGGAGATTCTCGGTGACGTTCTTCCGCAGTCGCAGGTGCCGTAGGTAATGCTGGTCAGATCCTTGGTGCGGTAACGGATTAAGGGCATGCCTTCCTTGGAAAGTGTGGTAAATACCAGCTCGCCGGTCTCGCCTTCGGCGCAGGGTGACTGGTCCGCCGGGTTCAGCACTTCCGGATAGAAGTGGTCGTGATGTACGTGCAGCCCTTTATGATGGATGCAGTCCTGGGCCACGCCGGGTCCCAGCACCTCGCAGAGACCGTAAATATCAAAGCAGTTAATATGAAGAATGTCTTCGATTTTATGACGCATTTCCTCTGTCCAGGGTTCTGCCCCGTGGATTCCGGCTTTCAGTTTCAGCCGGTCCACCACGCCTGCCTCGGCCAGGGACTCGGCCAGGTAGAGGGCATAGGACGGGGTGCAGGCAAATGCCGTAGCCTGGAAGTCCTCCATGCACATCATCTGCCGCTGGGTATTTCCCGCGGACATGGGAATGGCCATGGCTCCCAGTGCCTGGGCTCCCAGATCCAGCCCCATTCCTCCGGTAAAGAGGCCGTAACCGTAACATACATGAATCCGGTCTGCCGCAGTCAGTCCGGCCATGGCCAGGCAGCGGGCGGCACACTCGCCCCAGAGTTCCACGTCATGCTTCGTGTAAGCGGCCAGGGTCAGCTTTCCGGTCGTCCCGGAAGAGCCCTGCACACGGGCAATCTGTTCCTGGGGTACGGCCACCAGGCCGAAGGGATAGTTGTCCCGCAGATCTTCCTTTGTGGTGAAGGGCAGCTTTGTAATATCCTCGATTCCCCGGATATCTCCCGGCTCCACGCCCATTTCTTTCATTTTCTGTGTATAGAACGGCACCGCTCCATACACCCGGTTCACCAGCTTTACCAGCTTTTCCCCCTGAAGTGTCATCATCTCGTCACGACTGGCACACTCCATCTGCGGGTCCCTGATTTGTTCTTTCCACTCCATACTTTCGTTCTCCTGTCTTTGATTTTTCCGGATGTCTACAGCTCGTCATCCGATATAATGTGTATCGACTCTTTCTTCAGGGCCTCCAGGGCCTTCTCATACCCGTCTGTGGAGAAAACCATCACCGGGGCTTTTCCGTTCCGGATAATGAAAGAGTAAATATAATTGATACTGATTTCATTTTCCGCCATGGTGTGGAGCAGGGCGTTCAGGCTCCCCGGCCTGTCCTCCAGCTCCACGCCGATGACTTCGTGAATCCGCACCACGAATCCACGGCTGGTGAGGTACTCCTTTGCCCGGGCCGTGTCGTCCACAACCAGACGCAGAATCCCAAAGTCAGGCGTGTCAAAAGAAGAAATCGCCCGGATATTGATTCCTGCTTCGTTGAGCGCGCTGGTTACCTGATAAATGCTTCCCGTGGTATTTTCCACAAATACGGACAACTGCCGAATCATACCTCCACCTCCTATAAATGATATCCTGTCTCAAAGGCTTTTTTGTTAATCTCAATCGTTTTGGGCGGTACGGTTTTCTCAATCACTTCGTACCACTGCTCCCTGGTAAAATCCATATGCTGCGCCGCCAGCCCCAGCACTACCAGGTTAAAGGTCCGGGGATTGCCCAGTTTCTTTGCCTCTTCCGTGGCGTTTACGGCATACACCTTATGGTGTTCCGCAAGGGTTTCCAGAATTCCTTCCGGATAGCTGGCCGCCCCGGTCACCACCGGCATGGGGTCAATCCGCCAGTCGTTGACAACAAGCGCGCCGCCCGGTTTCAGGAAATGGGCATAGCGCAGGGCCTCCAGCCGCTCAAAAGCAATCAGCACGTCAGCCTGTCCTTCTTCCACAATCGGCTCCGCCACTTTGTCTCCGTAACGTACAAAGGTCACTACGCTTCCGCCCCGCTGGGCCATGCCGTGTACTTCGGAGAGCTTTACATCGTATCCTCCCAGGAGGGCCAGGCCTCCCAGAATCCGGCTGGTCAGCAGAGTTCCCTGGCCGCCCACGCCTACAATCATAATATTTTTCGCTGCCATTATCTGTCCCCCTCCTTTACCAGTTCAATCGCCTGGAATTTGCACAGGGATTCGCACAGACCGCAGCCGGTGCACATCGTATCGTCAATGGCGATGGTGCCGTCCTCCCGGCGGGTCATGGCCGGACATCCCGGCTTCATGCACATTCCACACTTTCTGCACTTATCGGGCAGGGCCCGGTAAAGCGGTTTCTTTCTCTTGTCCAGCAGTACGCAGGGCGTCTTCGTGATAATTACGGACACCTCGTCTTTTGCCACTTCTTCTTTCACGGTCTTTTCCAGAGTTTCGATATCCAGGGCATTCACTTCCACCACGTTCTTTACCCCGATAGCCCGGCACAGCTCCGGAATGTTAATGGCCCAGGTGGGGGCGCCCTGCAGGGTCTTTCCGGTGGCCGCGTGGTCCTGATGACCGGTCATTCCGGTGGTGGAATTATCCATAATAATCACCGTTCCGGTGGCCTGGTTGTACATCATGTTCATCAGGGAATTCACACCGGTATGTAAAAAGGTGGAATCGCCGATTACGGCAACCCAGTTTTTTATATAGTCTTTTCCTTTTGCCTTTTCCATGCCGTGAAGACTGGAAATACTGGCCCCCATACAGATAGTCGTATCCACTACGCTTAAGGGCGCAACTGCTCCCAGGGTATAGCATCCGATATCTCCCGCCGCATGCAGTTTCAGCTTATTCAGCACATAGAACACACTGCGGTGGGGACATCCCGGACAGAGAATCGGCGGTCTTCCCGGTATCTGAGCCGGCTGGTCCGCCTGGATTTCCTCCTTCCGGACAGCTTTGCGCAGCATGTTGGCGCTGTACTCGCCCTGCACGGTGAAAATCTCTTTTCCCACAGCCTGGATTCCCCAGGATTTTACCTGCTCTTCTATCACCGGATCCAGTTCTTCCACGATATAGAGCTTCTCTACCCGGGAAGCGAATTCTTCAATAAGCTTCCTGGGAAGGGGATTCACCATGCCAAGCTTCAGCACGGACGCCTCCGGAAGGGCCTCCTTCACATACTGGTAAGGAATGCCGCTGGTGATGACGCCGATTTTTGTGCCGTTCATCTCTATCCGGTTGATTTCCAGCGTATTGGCCGCCTCTGCCAGTTCTTTGTTCCGCTTTTCAATCTCCACGTGGCGGAGTTTGGCATTTCCCGGCATCATGACGTTTTTCTGGATATTTTTCACATAAGGCTTATCCTCCGGCTCCACCCGGTCCTCCAGCGTCACCAGGCCCTGGGAATGGGCCAGTCTCGTGGTCGTCCGCAGAATCACCGGACGGTCATATTTCTCGCTGATTTTGAAAGCCAGCTTCGTAAACTCCTTTGCCTCCGCGCTGTCGGAGGGCTCCAGCACCGGAACCTGGGCCGCCCGGGCCACCATCCGGGTATCCTGCTCGTTCTGGGAACTGTAAAGTCCCGGGTCGTCTGCGACCACAAGCATCAGTCCGCCGTTTACCCCCATGTAGGAAACTGTGTAAAGGGGGTCGGAAGCCACATTCAGTCCCACATGCTTCATGCAGGCCATGGCACGCACGCCGGCGATGCTGGCTCCGATGGCCACTTCGGTGGCCACTTTTTCGTTGGGAGACCACTCGCAGTAAAGGGAATCCTTATACTGCACCAGATTCTCACTGACTTCTGTGCTGGGTGTGCCCGGATAGGCGGCGGACACCTTTACCCCGGCCTCATACGCTCCCCTGGCGATGGCCTCGTTGCCCAGCATAATCACTCTTCTCTCTGACATCGTTTATAATCCGTCCTTTCGTAAATCTGTAATTCTTCTGGCTTTTCCTTCAAACCGCTGGAGGGTGTGGGGTGCTACCAGCCGGATTCCGGTGGCCAGGCCAAGCTGGGATTTCAGGCCGCTTTTAATCCGCTTCTCCAGTTCACTTAGCTGGGAGTAGCTGTCCAGCAGCCGGTCGTCCACCAGTTCTACCGTGATGGTCATCACATCCAGACGGTTCTTCCGCTCCACAAGAATCTCATAATGAGGTCCGATTTCTTCAATCTTAAAGAGAACCTCTTCTATCTGTCCCGGGAACACATTAACTCCCCGGATAACCAGCATATCGTCCGCCCGGCCGGAGATGTTCTCCATCCGGCAGGTGGTCCGCCCGCAGGGACAGGGTTCGTACATCAGCCGGGTCATATCCCCGGTACGGTACCGGATTAAGGGCAGGGCCTCTTTTCCAAGGGCCGTCACGACCAGTTCGCCCCGCTCTCCCGGCGGAAGCACTTCTTCGGTCTCGGGATTGATAATCTCAGGAATAAACCAGTCTTCGTTGACATGCATTCCCGTAAGCCGGTCGCACTCCCCGGCCACACCCGGACCGCACAGTTCGCTCATACCGTAGTTCTGAGTGCAGAGGAAGTCCTCTCCCCATACTTTGTGCATTTCATCCCGCATGGGCTCGGTCATGCCTTCGCCACCGAAAAGCCCGATGTGCACCTGCAAATCTTTCGCCGGGTCAATGCCCCGCTCCCGGATTTCCTCGCCCAGATGAAGGGCATAGGAAGGAGTGGCCACCAGCAGGGTCACACCCATGTCCTGCAGAAACATAATCTGTTTATTCGTATTGCCGGAAGACATGGGAATCACCGACGCGCCCACTTTTTCCAGTCCGCCGTGAAGCCCCAGGGCTCCGGTAAAAGTTCCGTAACCGAAGGAAATCTGGGCCACATCCTCCGGCGTGGCGCCGCCCATGCAGGCTACCCGGGCCACATTATTGAGCCACACATCCAGGTCCTTTCTCGTATATCCCACCACGGTCGGCTTTCCCGTGGTGCCGCTGCTGGCGTGATAGCGCACCAGCTCCTTTTTGTCCACGGCAAACAGTCCCATGGGGTAGTTGTTTTTAAAATCCGCTTTGTATGTAAAGGGAAGTCGCCTCAGGTCATCCAGAGTACGAATCTGCTCCGGCTTTACCCCGGCCTCATCCATCCTGTTCCGGTAGGATGGCACCCGCTCATAGATATAGGCCACGCTCTGCTGAAGCTTTGCCAGCTGAATGGCCTTTATCTCTTCCCTTGGCAGGGTTTCCTCCTTTGCCCATATCATCTTCTTTCTCCTCCTCACTCTGAGAATTACACTGTTTTTTTATTATAGCATATCCCTTTATCCATTTAAAGTACTAAATCTAGGCGAAGTCGAAAAGAGAAAGCTGATTGCTTTCGGGCAAATCTCCCAGCAGCCCCATCTGGTCCATGAGGTCAATCACCGTTTTGCTGACCCTGGTTCTCTGACGGAAATCATCTTTGGAGAGATAAGGGCCGTCTTTGGAGGCCATCTCCACTGCCTCCGCCGCCTTGTCTCCCATGCCGTCGATGGTGTTGAAAGGCGGAAGCAGTTTTCCGTCCACAATCCGGAAGCGGGTTGCCTTTGACTGATACAGGTCGATGGGAAGGAATTCATACCCCCGGGCATACATTTCCTGGACAATTCTCATATCCTTCAGGGTATCCTCGTCCTTTTTGCTCAGTGCTTTCATGGAATCTCTTTTTTTATATTCTTTCAGGTGATATTCAAGCTTTTCCTTTCCCTGGCACATCAGCTCGTAGGAGAAAGCCGTGGCCCGGATACCGAAGTAGGCCGCATAATAGGCCAGAGGATAGTTAATCTTACAGTAGGCAATCCGGTAAGCCATCATAACATAGGCCGCCGCATGGGCCTTCGGGAACATGTATTTAATCTTTTTGCAGGACCAGATGTACCAGTCCGGCACCCCGGTTTCCCGCATGGCCGCCTCATGCTCTTCCGTGAGGCCTTTTCCTTTTCGTACTTTCTCCATGATAGAGAAAGACAGTTCACTTTCCATTCCCTTGTTAATCAGGTAGGTCATAATATCGTCACGGGTACAGATAGCCGTGGAAATTGTGGCCTTGCCCTCCTCAATCAGGGTCTGGGCGTTGTTCAGCCACACATCGGTTCCGTGGGACAGACCGGATATCCGAATCAAATCCGAAAGAGTCTTCGGTTTCGTGTCCACCACCATCTGGATAACGAAATCCGTACCGAACTCCGGAATACCCAGGCAGCCCACCGGACAGCCTCCGATGTCGTCGGGCGTAATGCCCAGCGCCTCCGTACTGGCAAAAAGGGACATGACTCCCGGGTCGTCCAGGGGAATGTCCGTGGCCTTAAATACCTTTGTTTTTCCATCGTATTCCGTATCCATCTCATCCGAATTGATAAGCTCCTCCAGCGTCTTAATCATGGTCGGATCGTCGTGTCCCAGAATATCCAGCTTCAGCAGGTTATGGTCAATGGAATGATAGTCAAAATGGGTGGTGATAATGTCCGTGGACATATCGTTTGCCGGGTGCTGCACCGGGGTAAAGGAATTGATGTCCTCTCCGTGAGGAAGCACGACGATTCCTCCCGGGTGCTGTCCCGTACTGCGGCGGATTCCCGTGCAGCCCTGGACAATCCGGTCAATCTCACAGTTTCTCTTGCGGTCTCCCCGCTCCTCAAAATAATTTTTCACATATCCGTAGGCCGTCTTTTCCGCCAGGGAGGCGATGGTTCCGGCCCGGTAGGTCTGTCCTTTTCCGAAAATAACCTCGGTATACTTGTGCGCCTTGCTCTGGTAATCTCCGGAAAAGTTCAGGTCGATATCCGGCTCTTTGTTTCCCTTGAATCCCAGGAAGGTCTCGAAAGGAATATCAAAGCCGTCCTTAATCAGTTTTGCCCCGCACACCGGACAGTTTTTATCCGGCATGTCGTGCCCGCATCCTCCGGCATACTTCCGTACTTCCTCCGACTCAAAATCACTGTAGTGGCATTCCGGACAGTAATAATGCGGGCTCAGGGGATTAACCTCGGTGATTCCCGCCATGGTGGCCACAAAAGAGGATCCGACAGACCCCCGGGACCCTACCAGATAGCCGTCTTCATTGGACTTCCATACCAGCTTCTGTGCAATGATATACATCACGGCAAACCCGTTGGAGATGATGGAGTTCAGCTCCCTTTCCAGCCGTTCCTTTACCACTTCCGGAAGCGGGTCCCCGTACATGGCGTGGGCCTTTGTATAACAGATATCCCGCAGCTCCTGGTCGGAATTTTCAATCACCGGCGGGCATTTGTCCGGCCGAACCGGAGAAATCTTTTCAATCATGTCCGCAATTTTATTTGTATTTTCAATGACCACCTCATGGGCCTTTTCTGACCCCAGGTAGGAAAACTCTTCCAGCATTTCCCCGGTGGTACGCAGGTAGAGGGGCGCCTGCTCATCCGCATCGGAGAATCCTTTTCCGGCCATAATAATCCGCCGGTACACCTCGTCCTCCGGATCCATGAAATGCACGTCGCAGGTAGCCACCACCGGTTTGTGAAACTGTTCTCCCAGCCGCACCACTTTCCGGTTCATATCTCTGATATCGTCCAGGGACTGGACGCTGCTCACCTTGTCGCTTGCTATCATAAAAGCGTTGTTGCCCAGAGGCTGTATTTCCAGATAATCGTAAAAATCCACGATTTTCGCAATGGTCTGTTCTGGTTTCCCGTTCAAAAGCGCCTGGTACAGTTCTCCCGCCTCGCAGGCGCTTCCCACCAGCAGGCCTTCCCTGTACTGGTTCAGCACGCTCTTGGGAATCCGGGGCCGGCGTCCGAAGTAAACCAGGTGGGACTGGGAAATCAGGGTATAGAGATTGACCCGTCCCACGTCGTTTCTGGCCAGAATAATCACATGGTAGGTGGGCAGTTTCCGGATGGCGTCGGGATTTAAATGCCCGAACCGGTTCATTCCCTTTAAGTTCGTAATCCCTCTCTCCTTAAGCATCTCCACGAATTTTACAAAAATTTCCGCTGTGGCCCCTGCATCATCCACCGCTCTGTGATGGTTTTCCAAAGAGATTGCCAGCGCTTTTGCCACCACGTCCAGCTTGTATTTGGAAAGGGACGGCATCAGTACCCGGGCCAGCGCCACGGTGTCCACCGAAACAAAATGAGGCTCTATATCCTGATACCTGCAGTTCTGTTCGATAAATCCCACGTCGAATCCGGCATTGTGGGCCACCAGCACGGCGTCTCCCACAAATTCCAGAAACTGCGGCAGGATTTCCTCTATCCCGGGATATTCCATCACCATCTCGTCTGTAATGCCGGTAAGCTCGGTTATCCGGAAAGGAATGGGACGTCCGGGATTGACAAAGGTGGAAAACCGGTCCACGATGGTTCCGCCCTCCACTTTCACGGCACCGATTTCAATGATTTTGTCTGAAACAGCAGAAAACCCCGTCGTCTCAATATCAAATACCACATAGGTGTCATCCAGGCTCTGGTCTTTCGCTCCCACGGCAATCTCCGTCAGGTCATCCACCAGGTAGCCTTCCACTCCGTAAATGACTTTAAAGGGGTCGTCTTTGTCCAGTGTCTCGATATAATGGTTGGCGTCGGGGAAAGCCTGCACCACCCCGTGGTCTGTAATGGCAATGGCCGGGTGACCCCAGTCATGGGCCCGTTTTACCAGATCCTTCACCTCGGACACACCGTCCATGTCGCTCATCTTGGTATGGCAGTGGAGCTCCACCCGCTTTTCCGGGTACTTGTCCTTTCTGCCCACCCGGAAATCCGTGCTTTTGCGGATTCCCGTAACGGAACCGATGGTCAGCTCTCCGTCAAATTTATCAATGGTTGTGATGCCTTTTACTTTCAGAAAGACGCCCTTTTTAATCTCGCCTAAAAGCTCCGGAAGCTGCTCGTTTCGGGCAAACATCTTTACCATGATGGTATCGGTAAAATCGGTCACCGCAAACATAAGAATGGTCTTTTCATTCCGGATTTCCCGGGTGTCAAAGCTGATAACCTGGCCCCGGATAGTAATCTCTCCCATTTCTCCCGTTACCTGGGAAAGCTCGATGGGTTCGTCGTCAAAATCCCTCCCGTAGATTACATTGGGGTCATCGGAACGTCTAAGGGAGAAGGACGAGCGCTGAAAGTTACCTTTTTTCCCGGCAAAAGATTGGGGCGCTGCTTTTTCTTTCGGACGGGCAGCCCGTTTTGGCTCCGTTTTCTTTTCCCCGGCGTCCTGGGCCGGGCGCGCCTCCTGCAGTGCTTTCCGCTGTTCCAGGATACTGTTTACCTCTTCCTGAATCTGCAGTTCGCTGAATTTCTTCAGCTTACTTTCTTCCGGTTTTTCGTAACAGACATGCACTTCCAGCGGCACATGAAACCGGTTCTCGAAGGTATTCTTCAGATAGGATACAATGGATTCCGTTCTCCCCTCCGCCACAATCGTATCGGCCAGAGTCATGGTCAGCACGTTTTCATTTTCAAAACTGCATTTGGCTTTCTGGAACATCCGCTTTTCCACCATGCTTTTCTGTTCCAGTTCAAACAGAATGCTCTCCCGGTAGGCTTCCAGCAGATTCTGCGGGGTATACTGCCCCGACAGCCGGTACTCATCCACAATGCTGACCGGTATGCCTGCCGTGCCAAAAAGCTGGGTCTCAATCTGTCTCTCCATGCTCCAGACTTTTTTTCTGGAAATCAGATGGGTGCTGAAAATATGTACTTTTATATAATCCTTCCGGGAAGTGGAAGTGATTTTTTCTACCTCCACTTCCTGAAACAGTGTCCGGACCTCTTCCTCCACTTTCAGGGTTGGAAACACATCAAAAAATAATTTTCCCATATATTATTCGCTCCAGTGCAACAGTTCTTCTCTCAGAGTATCCAGAAGTTCTTCTTCTTTTACTTTTTTGATGACTTCTCCCTTTTTGATGAGAAGCCCTTCCCCGACGCCGCCGGCAATGCCGATATCCGCTTCCCGGGCCTCGCCGGGACCGTTTACCACACAGCCCATGACAGCGACTTTAATGTCCAGGGGAATGTCCGCCACCATGTTCTCAACCTGGTTGGCGAGACCGATTAAATCAATCCGGGTCCGACCGCAGGTAGGACAGGAAACCACCTCTATCCCGCCTTTTCGCAGTCCCAGTGTCTTTAAAATCAGTTTTGCGCTTTTTATCTCTTCCAGGGGAGAACCGGTCAGGGACACCCGAATCGTGTCTCCGATTCCCTGGTTTAAAATGATGCCCAGCCCCACGGCGGACTTGATATTGCCGGACAGCAGGGTCCCGGATTCCGTAATTCCCACGTGCAGAGGGTAGGGGCAGACTTTCGCTATCTCCTCATGGGCCTTTACGCACATCATCACGTCCGAGGATTTGATACTGACAACCAGGTTGTCATAGCCCATGTCCTCTATCATATGCACCTTTTCCATGGCGCTCTCCACAATGCCCTCTGCCGTTACTCCGCCGTATTTTTCCAGCAGCGGTTTTTCCAGGGAACCGCTGTTGACGCCAACCCGGATGGGAATGTTTCCTTCCTTTGCCCGGTCCACCACAGCCTGCACCCGCTCCCGGCTTCCGATATTTCCCGGATTGATGCGGATTTTATCCGCGCCGTTGTCCATGGCCGCAAGGGCAAGCCGGTAGTCAAAATGAATGTCCGCCACCAGGGGAATATGAATCTGTTCCTTTATCTTTTCCAGAGCCTGCGCAGCTTCCATGGTGGGAACGGCACACCGGATAATCTCACATCCGGCAGCTTCCAGGGCCAGAATCTGCGCCACCGTAGCCTCCACGTCCTCCGTCCTTGTGTTGGTCATGGACTGAATGGCCACCGGACTTCCCCCGCCGATAACCCTGTTTCCTATCTGTACTTTTTTTGTCTCGTTCCGGTACATAACGATTCCTCCATTCATGAAGGGGACGGCTGCCCTGCGGGCTCCGTCCCCTGAATTTCTGCTTTGGCCGGGGACGGGTACGGGCCGGCCCGTACCCGTCCCCGGCG
>DWYV01000052.1 GCA_019118525.1 Candidatus Bariatricus faecipullorum | reverse complement strand
TGGGCTCGGAGATGTGTATAAGAGACAGGCCTGTACCCGTCCCCGATGGTCAGTTCAGTTCGAACATACCATGATAAAGCTGATAATAGACGCCTTTCTGGGCCAGGAGTTCGTCGTGGCTGCCGCGTTCGATGACGGTGCCGTGTTCCAGTACGAGGATGGCGTCGGCATTCCGTACGGTGCTGAGACGATGGGCGATGACGAATACGGTACGGCCTTCCATCAGGCGGTCCATCCCTTTTTCTATCAGAGCCTCGGTACGGGTATCGATGCTGCTGGTGGCTTCGTCCAGAATGAGTACCGGAGGGTCGGCCACGGCGGCCCGGGCGATGGCCAGAAGCTGGCGCTGTCCCTGGGAGAGGTTTCTGCCGTCTCCGGTGACCATGGTCTGGTAGCCTTCGGGAAGCCGCCGGATAAAGGAATCGGCGTTGGCGAGCCGGGCGGCCGCCTGCACTTCTTCGTCGGTGGCGTCCAGTCTTCCAAACCGGATATTGTCGGCAATGGTTCCGCTGAACAGATGGGTATCCTGAAGAACCATGCCCAGGGAACGGCGCAGGGAATCTTTCCGGATTCGCCGGATATCAATGCCGTCGTAGGTGATGGAGCCGGAGGAAATATCATAAAACCGGTTAATCAGGCTGGTGATGGTGGTCTTCCCGGCACCGGTGGAACCGACGAACGCGATTTTCTGCCCCGGCTTTGCATAGAGGCTGATTTCATGCAGAATCTGTTTTTCCGGCAGATAGCCGAAGTTTACCTCGTGGAAACGGACATCTCCCCGGAGGGGAACCAGCGGACCGCCCGCCGGGTCCTTCCAGGCCCAGGTTCCCGTCCTTTCAGGGCACTCTTCCAGAGTCCCGTTTCCGTCTTCCCGGACATTTACCAGAACCACGGCGCCGTCGTCTTCTTCCGGCTCTTCCTGTATCATTTCAAAAATCCGTTCCGCACCGGCCAGGGCGGCCAGCATCAGGTTGGACTGCTGGGTAAACTGGTTAATCGGCATGGCGGCCTGACGGACAAAGACCAGATAACTGGCCAGACTGCCCACGTCAGTCAGCCCCCGGACAGCCATAATTCCCCCCAGAATCGCCACGATGGCGTAGTTAATATAGGAAATGCTTACGACCATGGGGACCATGGTGCTGGAGTAGGCCACCGCACTGGTGCCGGCCTCCCGCAGAAGGGCATTCTTTTTCCGGAACGTCTCCATGTTCTTTTCCTCATGGTTAAATACTTTTACCACCTTCTGTCCCAGAATCAGCTCTTCCATGTACCCGTTCAGCTCGCCCAGATATTTCTGCTGGCGGTTAAAATAAAAGGTACTCTTTTTTCCGCTGTAGCGGATATAGAAAAACATGGCCCCGTATCCCAGCACAACGAGAAAACTGAGCCGCCAGTTCAGGATAAAAAGGAGCACCAGCGTTCCCACGACCTGGATAAAGCTCTGGATAATCATGGCGAAACTGTTGTTCAGGGCGTCGGAAATAGTGTCCACGTCATTGGTAAAACGACTCATGGTATCACCGTGGGTGTGACTGTCAAAATAGGGCAGGGGAAGCCCCTCCATGGTGTGAACCAGGTCTTTTCGGATATCATAGACAATCTTCTGGGCGGCCCGCACCATGGTCTGGGTGTAGCCATAGGCGGACAGAGCGCCGCAGAGGTAGATGCCGGCAGTAACCAGTACCCCCAGGAGCAGACCGTGCAGATCCCCGGGAACGATATAGCGGTTGATAAGAGGGCGGAGCATGTAAGTGCCCAGCAGGTTTGCCAGGGCACTGACCGATACCAGCACGGCCACTATGGCCAGAAGGAATTTATGCCGCCCCATGTAATGCAGAAGATAGAGAAAGGTTCCGGCCAGGTTTTTGGGACGCTTTCTACTGGGCTGTGCCATGGACGCCGCCTCCTTTCATCTGGGTAGTATAGATTTCCTGGTAAATGGGGTCCGCTGCCAGAAGCTCTTCGTGAGTTCCCTTGGCATGGATTTTCCCGTCCTCCATAATCACAATCAGATCAGCCTCCATCACAGAGGTAATCCGCTGGGCGATAATCAGTTTCGTCATCTGCGGAATTTCCGCCAGGGCATGGCGGATTTTTCCTTCGGTGGCAGTATCCAGGGCGCTGGTGCAGTCGTCGAAAATCAGCACCTTCGGACGTTTGAGAAGCGTCCGGGCAATACAGAGCCGCTGTTTCTGCCCGCCGGAGAGATTGACGCCGCCCTGATGCAGTATGGTATCCAGTCCCTCTGGAAGCGTCCGGATAAATTCATCCGCGCAGGCCATCCGGCACGCCTCCTGCAGTTCCTCCTCCGTGGCGGACTCATTCCCCCAGAGCAGGTTTTCCCGGACTGAACCGGAAAACAGAACATTTTTCTGAAGCACAATGCCCACGGCGTCCCGCAGGGCCGCAAGGCCATATTCCCGCACGTCGCGTCCCCCGACCAGAACCTGCCCTTCCGTGGCGTCATAAAGCCTGGGAATCAGCTGAACCAGGGTAGACTTGGAAGAACCGGTGCCGCCGATAATCCCCACAGTCTGCCCGGGAGAAATCCGGAGATTTACATCAGAAAGCGTAAGCTCCCGGGCAGATTCCCGGTATTTGAAGGAAACATGGTCAAATACAATGCCGCCGTCCGGAATCACCTCTACCGGCTCTGCCGGATCCGTCAGGGAAGATTCCTCCTGAAGAACCTCGCTGATTCGGCGCGCGCTGGCAAGAGAGCGGGTCAGCATAAGAAACACATTGGAAATCATCATCAGGGAATTGACAATCTGCAGTACATAGCTGAGAAATCCGGTCAGTTCCCCCACCTGCATGGAGCCGGTCTGTATCATGTTTCCGCCGAACCAGAGAATCAGCACAATGGCCGTATACATGGTGAACTGGAAGGCAGGCAGATTCAGAACGGCATAATGAAAGGTGGTCCGGCTGGTTTCCATAAAATCCCGGTTTGCTTTTTCAAACAGTTCTTCCTCGTAGTCTCCCCGGACAAATGCCTTGACCACCCGGATGGCAGTCAGGTTCTCCTGGATTACGGAGTTGACCTGGTCCATACAGCGCTGAAGAACGCCGTAAAGCGGAGCCACTTTCCGGATAATGAAAAGCAGAATCAGGGCCAGAAGCGGCATACAGCAGAGAAAAACCAGCGCCAGCCGGGCATTCATCAGAAATGCCAGCAGCAGTCCCAGAATCAGCATGGAAGGCCCGCGGACAAGCGGACGAAGTCCGCCGGTAATGGCATTCTGCATAACCGTTACGTCCGTGGTCATGCGGGTAATCAGGGAAGAGGACTCAAAACGGTCCAGGCTGGCAAAGGAATAGGACTGAATCCGTGCATATTCCGTCTCCCGCAGAAAAGAGCCGAATCCCAGAGCGGCCTTTGCCGCGAAGCGGGCGTAGAGAAGCCCGGTCAAAAGAGAAATCAGGGCACAGATTCCCATTTCCAAGCCTTTTATCAGAATATAATGAATATCCCGGGCCGCAATCCCGGTATCGATGATGTCTGCCATAATCAGGGGAATCACCAGTTCAAACCCGCTTTCTATAATGACAAACAGAACAGCCAGAAAAAATTCCAGCCGGAACGGTTTCAGATGACGGAATACCGTCTTTAAATCCCTCATGTATTTCCCACCCCTTTATATAAAAATAGTGAAACGAAAGGACAGCGGCAGAAAGGGCCCTGACGCTGTCCAGTGCTGTCCGTACAAAGCGACTGTGCCCGAAAGCACAGCCGCAGTCCATTACTCAACCGGAGAAAATTCTTCTTTTCCCACACCGCAGACCGGGCATACCCAGTCATCCGGGAGATCCTCAAAAGCGGTTCCCGGTGCGATTCCGTTATCCGGGTCGCCCACTTCCGGGTCATAAATATATCCGCAGGGGTCACATACATATTTCTGCATTTGTTTTGCCTCCTTATTGTGTGATAGCTCCCTTTTGCAAAAGGGAGAGCGTAGAAAATACGCTTTCTGTTTTACAGTATAGCCTGTTCCGGACCGTTTTTCTACACTATTTCAAAAAAGAGTAAAAAAATCGGCCGGTCAGGCATCTGTGATTTCTGTCAGGGCAGAAATGTCAGAATCAATCATCAGGGAATAGTTGGTGTAGTACACCACAAATCCCGGCCGGCTTCCGGCCGGCTTTTTTACATGTTTCTTTTCCACATAATCGATTTCCACTTTTTCGGCATTTCCGTTTTTGGAATAGTGGGCGGCCAGACGTCCGGCCTCCTCAAAAGCCCGGTCGGGCAGTTCCTCGCCGTTGGTACGCACGATGACGTGGGAACCGGGAACGCCTTTGGCGTGAAACCACCAGTCATTGCCATTGGCAAAATGGAAGGTCAGCTCCTCATTCTGCAGATTATTCTTTCCCACGTACATGTGAAAACCGTCGGAGGAAAGATAGTGCAGAGGACGGCTGGTCAGTTTTTCCTTCTTTTTGGAAGCCTTCCGGCGGATATAGCCGCTCTGAATCAGTTCCTCCTTAATCTGGGCCAGGTCTGCCTCCGTGCGGGCCATGTCCAGGGAACGGCTGACGGACTCCAGATAGTCAATCTCGTTTCGGGTCTCCTGAATATGGACAGAGAGAGCCTCAAACGTCCGCTTCTGTTTGTTGTATTTTTCAAAATAGGAGGCGGCATTCTCCATGGCCGTCTTCTGCGGGTCCAGGGGAATGGTGACCATCTCGTTTGTATAGTAATTCAGGGCGTCCAGCTTTTTGGCCCCCTCTTCCAGACTGTAGCCGTAAGTGTGGAGCAGTTCGCCGTAGACCTTGAATTTTTCCCGGTTCCGGGTGTCCGAAAGCTGCCGGTGCTGAAGGTCGTATTTTTTCCGGTTCCGCTCCAGGGCAGTCTGCACCACATGGCGTAAATCCGTGGATTTTTGCCGAATCCGGGTCTGCGCATCCCGGGACGCATAGAAGGTGTAAAGCATGTCCGATACGGAGGAGCACTCTTCCCTGCGGCAGTTTCCGTAGTGGGAGAGAGGAAGGACGGAAAATTCCTTCGGCTTTTCCCCGTCATAGTAGATGGCCGGGGAGAACTCGCCCTTTTTTACCGGTTCCAGGTAATAGCAGAACTGGCGGTACAGGTGGGACAGCAGATCCGGAGACAGTTCTTTTGGAGAAATGCCCGAATCCAGACCGGCCAGCCAGCAGACTTCTTCCGCGGCTACCGGGCTGATGCCGGTGAAACTGCTATAAAGCGCCTTTCCAAGCGGCATGGGATGGGCCGCCAGTTCCAGCGCAAAATCTTCTTCCTGCACATTCAGCGGGTCCAGCTTTTTCTGGGTGTCCGGGATAAAATAGGGACGTCCGGGAAGGACCTCCCTGACAGAGCTCATCTGGGCGGACACATGCTTAATGCTGTCCAGAATGGTGCCGTCCTCCGCACAGAAGATGATATTGCTGTGCTTGCCCATGATTTCTACGACCAGGGTTTTCCGGCACAAATCGCCCAGCTCGTCCAGGTGCTCGATTTCCAGCCGGATAATCCGCTCCAGACCCGGCTGGTTTACGGATACAATCCGCCCGTTGGAAATGTGTTTGCGCAAAAGCATGCAGAAATTGGGGGCGGTCATGGGACTGGGCTTATTTCCGGAAGTCAGGTATATCAGAGGAAGGGAGGCGCTGGCGGAGATACAGAGACGCTTCTGGCCGTCAGGAGTTTTGACTGTCAGAAGAAGCTCGTCGGTCTCCGGCTGGGCGATTTTGCTGATGCGCCCGCCTTCCAGGGTGTCTTTTAATTCTTTTGTCATACCGGCGACGGTAATGCCGTCAAATGCCATAGGGGTTTCCTCCTTTTTTATTATTACATCAGGAAAAACAAAAGCTTTCTCCTGAAGGAAAAATTTCTTCATTCAGTATAGCAAAAACAGGAGGAAAGCACAAGAAAAAGGCCTGGCGGAAGCCGGTTGACGCTCGCCGGCAAATGCTCTATAATACTTTTAGCATTGGCAGATAGAGCGGAAAGAAGAGGAGAAAAAGATGATAAAAAGTATGACAGGCTTCGGGCGCTGTGAGCTGTCTGAGGCGGAACGGAAATTTACAGTAGAAATCAAGGGGGTGAATCACCGCTATCTGGATGTGAATATCCGGATGCCCAAAAAGCTGAATTTCTTTGAGACTGCAGTGCGCAGCCTTCTGAAAAAGTATGTCCAGAGGGGTAAAGTGGACATCTTCATTTCCTGCGAAGACATGTCAGAAGCCCAGGTATCCCTGAAGTATAACCAGGCCCTGGCCGCAGAATATATGGAATGCTTCCGGAAGATGGAAACAGATTTCAGCCTGGATAATGACATTCGCGTGTCCACCCTGGCACGGTGCCCGGAAGTGCTGGTGATGGAAGAGCAGGCTGTGGACGAGGAAGCTCTGTGGTCCGGACTGGAGAAAGCACTGGAAGGCGCCTGCCGGCAGTTTGTGGAGACAAGAGCGTCAGAAGGAGAAAACCTGAAGACAGACATACTGGGCAAGCTGGAAGGAATGCTGGACACGGTGGCGAAAATAGAGGAACGCTCCCCTCAGATAGTTGCGGAGTACCGGGAAAAGCTGGAAAGCAAAGTCCGGGAACTCCTGGAAGATACCCAGATGGACGAGGGAAGAATCGCCGCAGAGGTGGTTATTTTCGCAGATAAAATCTGTACGGATGAAGAGGTGGTACGGCTGAAAAGCCATATTCAGCATATGAAAGAAACCTTTGCTTCCGGTGAAGGAATCGGACGGAAACTGGATTTTATCGCTCAGGAGATGAACCGGGAGGCCAACACGATTCTGTCCAAGGCAAACGACCTGGAAGTATCCAACTGGGCCATCGAACTGAAGACAGAGATAGAGAAAGTCCGGGAACAGATTCAAAATATTGAATAAATGCTTTGAAACCAGCGCGTTTTGTGGTAAAATGTTTTAATTCGGAACAATATCCGGTATCCCAAAAGAAGGTTCGAAAAAAGGAGCATATAGATATGAAGGAAGAGGGAATTCTGACCGTCGTTTCCGGGTTTTCCGGAGCAGGGAAGGGCACGCTGATGAAAAAGCTTCTGGAAAAGTACGGAAACACCTATGCGCTGTCTGTATCTGCCACGACGAGAGCCCCCAGGGAGGGGGAAGTACACGGGCGGGAGTATTTTTTCCGCACCACGGAAGAATTTGAAAAAATGATTGCGCAGGATGAACTGATAGAGTATGCTAAATACGTAAATCATTATTATGGCACACCGAAGGATTACGTGATGAATCAGCTTGCGGAAGGAAAGGATGTCCTTCTGGAGATTGAGATTCAGGGGGCCCTGAAAGTACGGGAGCGGTTCCCGGATACCGTTCTTCTGTTTGTGACGCCGCCCAGTGCACAGGAACTGAAGCGCCGGCTGACCGGAAGAGGAACGGAGACAGAAGAAGTGATTCAGGCAAGACTGGCCCGGGCAGCCGAAGAGGCGGAATATATGGACCGGTACGATTACCTGGTTGTCAACGATGATTTGGAAAGCTGTGTGGAGGAACTGCACGGGATTATCCGGGCGGAACATGCCCGGGCGGCCCGCAACAGGGAGTTCATTCATCAGATAAAAAAAGAAGTAGAAGAATTTCAGAAATAGGAAAAGGAAAGGAGAAGGGGATATTATGTTACACCCGTCTTACTCAGATTTAATGAAGGTTGTAAACCAGGATGTGGAAGAGGGCGAGACAAAAATCGTCAACAGCCGGTATTCCATCGTGCTTGCCACTGCCAAGAGGGCAAGACAGATTATTGACGGCGAAATGCCGCTGGTTCCTACGAAGGAGGGAGAAAAACCGCTCTCCATCGCCATTGATGAGCTGAACAGCGGAAAGATTAAGATTGTGGCTGAGGATGAGGCTATGGCCGAGGAAGCCGCTAAGCAGGACGAAGAACCGGAAGAAGATGCAAAGGAGCAGGCTGACATCACAGCGGAAACTGAGGATGAGGATTTACCGGAATAAAAAACAGGGCAGGTGCCGGGAGGTATCTGCCCTGCTGAGTATCAGGTGGGAGATAACTCCCTCACCTGATATACGCTTTGCGGGCGAGTTTTAAACAGACAGGAGAGTGAAAGGATGAATATACTTTTTATTTCCCTGGGATGTGACAAAAACCTGGTGGACACGGAGGTCATGCTGGGCATTCTGGCGGAACACGGTCACCGCATTGTCAGTGAGGAAAGCGAGGCTGACGTGGTGGTAATTAACACCTGCTGTTTTATCCACGACGCCATGGAAGAGAGCATTCAGAATATTCTGGAGATGGCGGAGCTGAGAAAGCAGGGTGAACTGAAGCTTCTGATAGTGACGGGCTGTCTGGCTCAGCGGTATAAGGAGGAAGTGCTTCAGGAGATTCCGGAAGTGGATGCGGTTCTGGGAGTCTCTTCTTATGAAGAAATCGCCAGCGTGATTGACGGACTTTTAAGCGACAGTCCCATGGAACGGGGAGATGCCCGGATAACCATGAAGGATATCAATTACCTGCCGGTGACAGATACCCGGAGGCTGGTGACAACGGGCGGACATTATGCTTATCTGAAAATCGCAGAGGGGTGCGACAAGCACTGCACATACTGCATCATTCCGAAAATCCGGGGAGATTACCGGAGCGTTCCCATGGAACATCTGGTAAAAGAGGCGGAAAGCCTGGCAGAAGACGGCGTTAAGGAGCTGATTTTAGTTGCCCAGGAGACGACGCTTTACGGAAAAGACTTGTATGGAGAGAAAAAGCTGCCGGAGCTGCTTCGCAGGCTGTGCCGGATTCCGGGCCTTGTGTGGATACGGATTCTGTACTGTTACCCGGAGGAAATCACCGATGAACTGATTGACGTTATGCGGGACGAACCGAAGGTCTGTCATTATCTGGATCTGCCCATCCAGCATGCGGACGATGAGATACTGAGAAGGATGGGAAGGCGGACGACCCGGCAGGAACTGGCGGATCTGATAGAAAAGCTGAGGAGGGAAATCCCCGACATCACTCTTCGCACTACCCTGATTACCGGGTTCCCCGGAGAGACACAAAAGCAGCATGAAACGCTGATGGACTTTGTGGACGAGATGGAATTTGACCGGCTGGGCGTTTTTACCTACTCTCCAGAGGAGGGCACGCCGGCGAAGAAGATGCCGGACCAGGTGCCGGAAGAGGTAAAAGAGGAACGGCAGGCCGAGCTGATGGAACTTCAGCAGGAAATCGCTTTTGAGCAGGCGGAAGCCATGAAGGGAAAAGAACTGCTTGTGATGATAGAGGGCCGGATTTCCGGCGAAAACGCCTATGTGGGGCGGACCTGCCGGGACGCTCCCGGCGTGGACGGCCTGATATTTGTAAACACGGATGAAGAACTGGTGTCCGGAGATTTTGCAAAAGTCAGAGTGACCGGGGCACTGGAATATGATTTGATAGGAGAACTGTTATGAATTTGCCAAATAAACTCACTGTACTTCGAGTAATTATGATACCGTTTTTTGTTGTATTTATGCTGTTTAACATTACGGGCGCGGCAGACAAATGGATTGCCCTGGTGATTTTCTGTGTGGCCAGTCTGACCGACATGCTGGATGGGAAAATTGCCAGAAAGTATAATCTGGTGACCAATTTCGGAAAATTCATGGATCCGCTGGCAGACAAACTGCTGGTCTGTACAGCCATGATTTGTCTGGTATCCCTGGACCAGTTAAATGTCATTGTCGTGCTGATTATCATTGCGCGGGAATTTATCATCAGCGGATTCCGCCAGGTGGCCGCCGACAGCGGAATTGTAATCGCCGCCAGCTACTGGGGGAAATTTAAAACCGTTTCCCAGATGGCCATGATTATTGTCCTGATTATGGACCTGGGCGGTGTGATGGATATTGTGGGAACTGTGCTGATGTGGATTGCCCTGATTCTGACACTGGTATCCCTGATAGACTATATTGCTAAAAATAAACAGGTACTGACGCAGGGAGGAATGTAGGCATGGTGGTGGAACTGGTCTCAGTGGGGACGGAAATCCTGCTGGGAAATATTGTCAATACCAATGCCGCCTGGCTGGCGGAACAGTGCGCCCTGCTGGGCTGTTCCCTTTATCACCAGACCGTGGTGGGGGACAACGAATCCCGGATGGAAGAGACCATCCGTCAGGCTCTGGAGCGCTCCGATGTGGTGATTCTTACCGGCGGACTCGGGCCTACAAAAGACGATTTGACCAAAGAAGTGACGGCCCGTGTTTTTGACAGACCGCTTTACATGGACAGCCATACAAAAGAGCGGATTACAGAATTTTTCCGGATTTCCGGAAAAGAGTATCAGATTACAGAAAACAACTGGAAGCAGGCCATGGTGCCGGAAGGCGCGGCGGTGATAGACAATGACAACGGCACCGCACCGGGGCTGATTCTGGAAGATAAAGAAAAAAAGAAGGCGGCCATCCTTCTTCCCGGGCCTCCGGGAGAGATGCGGGCCATGTTTGAAAAGGACATCGCCCCCTGGCTGAACCGTCTTCAGCCGGAAGGGATATATTCCCGTATGATTAAAATCTGCGGGATAGGGGAGAGCCAGGCGGAGACCATGGTGGCGGATCTGATGGAAAAGCAGGGGAATCCCACTCTGGCCCCTTACGCCAAAATCGGAGAAGTTCATTTCCGTGTAACCGCAAAAGCGGTTTCCGAAGAGAAAGCAGAGCTTCTGATGGAGCCTCTGTGCCGGGAGATGCAGAAACGGTTCGGTCAGGCGATTTATACCATGGACGAGGAAGTGACGCTGGAAGAAGCCGTAGTTTCCCTGCTGAAAGAAAAGGGCTTTACTGTGACCACGGCAGAATCCTGCACCGGAGGAAAGCTGGCCGGCCGGATGCTGAATGTGGCCGGCGCTTCGGACGTATACCGGGAAGGATACATTACTTATGCCAATGAATCCAAAGAGAAACTGCTGGGCGTGGCTCACGATACGCTGGAAAAGTTCGGAGCGGTCAGCCCGCAGACTGCCAGGGAAATGGCCCTGGGAGCGGCCAGACAGGCGGGAGCGGACGCGGCGCTTTCAGTAACCGGAATCGCCGGTCCGGGAGGCGGAACCCCGGAAAAGCCGCTGGGCCTGGTTTACATCGGATGTACCGTGGGAGAACGAACAGAAGTACGGGAGTTCCATTTTTCCGGAAACCGGGAGAAAAACCGGGACTATGCTGTAGTGAGGGCTCTGACCTTCCTGCGGGAGATGCTGCTTGAGAAAGACGGCAAAAGAGAAAAAGGAGAGTCAAGATGAACGTAAGACAGATGCGAAGAGAAGAGATTCTGGACGGCCTGCACCTGGTGTGGGAAGTCTTTGCGGAATCTCTTGCCCCCTCCTATTCGGAGCAGGGAGTACGGGAGTTTCAGAATTATATCAGACTGGAAAATATACTGGCCATGGTGGACCGCCGGGAACTTCTGTTTTTCGGAGCCTGGGAAGGCGAAATACTGTGCGGAGTCTGTGCGGTACAGAGCACTGGCCACATCAGTCTGCTTTTTGTAAAGAAAGAATACCAGAGAAAAGGAGCCGCGCGGATGCTTGTGCAGGCCGTGTGGGACATCTGTGTTTCCGGTCTGTCCCTGATGCAGATAACCGTAAATGCGGCGCCAACTGCCGTGGAAATTTACCGGCACCTGGGCTTTCGGCAGATGGGTCCGGAGCAGGAGGCCGGAGGAATCCGGTACGTGCCCATGGAAAAAATGGCTTCTCCCGCGGATGTACGTCCGGCAGGAGGGAAGCAGGCAAAGAAGCGGACGGGCCTGATTGTGGGAATCGTGCTGGCAGTGATAGTTCTGCTGGGAATCCTGGGATTTGCCGGTTACCGGATTGTCTCGGGCCTGGTGGAAAATTTCCAGGAGGGACAAAGCGGCCAGGACCGCCAGCAGGAAGACCTTCCCTGGAGCGACGGCGGCATTCTGGAAGAAGAACCCTTTGAAGACACTCCCTCCGAAGACACGCCTTCTGAAGACGCCTCCGGCGGAGAGGGGATTGAGGGCATCAACTGTTATGTGGCGGAGAATCTGCCCTATACCATTGAGGAAGAGACCTATACTTACAGTTCGGACGGAAGCAGCGGGGAATATCCCATGGAATTCGATATCGCCTATCCCCAGATATCCGGCATGGAAAATACCGCTCTTCAGGATGAGATAAACCAGATACTGGAAGACTGTGCCATGAGCACGGTGAATACTCTGTATCTGAACCCCAGCGATGATTTAAGAGAAAGTATGCTGGAACAGTCCCAGCCGTTTCTGGCAAGCCAGGTGACTTATCAGGTTTCCTATGCGGACAGTGATTTTATCAGCGTGACCTTCTCGGACCATTATTTTGCGGGCAGTATTTATGCGGAGTTCCAGGATTTAAGGACCAGAAATATCAGCCTTTCTGACGGAACGGTCTATGAAACTTCCGATATCGTGGACATTAACGATGATTTTCTGGAAATCTGGAAGGACCGGATGGAAGAAGAAGCTCCCGGCGCCACGATACTGAGCGCGCTGTCTGACCGTCAGTTCCGGCAGATACTGGGCGGTGAGATTCTGGAGAACCGCTACTACGATAATTTCTTTGTGGATGCGGATGGTATCCAGATTGGCCTGACCTATCATTACAACAGTCAGGATGACCAGGGAATTATTGCCAGGGGCTGGATTACAGCGCCGTTTGAACGGTCGGAACTGGAACCTTACCAGACGGACAGCAGCTTCTGGGAGGCCATAAATGATTAAAAATCCGCATTGACGAACGTGTTAAATTGTGAGAAAATAATTTAAGGTATGGTATAAAAAGACAGCGGACGGAAGCTCAGGCCGGCGCTGTCGGGCCTTACAGAAGAAAATCATATATAGTCGAAAGGAGTTTCAAAATGATTTATTCACATGAAGTAGAAATGATGTGTCCGGTAGCCCAGGGCGCAAATCACGGACCGGCTCCAATTCCGGAAGAAGCGAAATGGGTAAAAGCAAAAGAAATCAAAGACATCTCCGGTTTTACACACGGTGTAGGCTGGTGCGCACCGCAGCAGGGAGCATGTAAGCTCACACTGAATGTAAAAGACGGTATTATCCAGGAAGCTCTGGTTGAGACGCTGGGATGTTCTGGAATGACCCATTCAGCCGCCATGGCATCAGAGATTCTTCCGGGTAAGACAATCTTAGAGGCCCTGAACACAGACCTTGTCTGTGACGCAATCAATACAGCAATGAGAGAGCTCTTCCTTCAGATTGTATATGGAAGAACACAGAGCGCATTCTCCGAAGACGGACTTGCAATCGGCGCAGGTCTGGAAGACCTTGGAAAGGGACTTCGTTCCCAGGTTGGTACCATGTACGGCACTCTGGCAAAAGGTCCCCGTTACCTTGAGATGGCAGAAGGTTATGTAACCGGTATTGCACTGGATGAGAATGATGAAATCATCGGATACCAGTTTGTAAACCTTGGAAAATTCACAGACTTCGTCAAGAAAGGCGATACTCCCAACGATGCATGGGAAAAGGCAAAAGGACAGTATGGCCGTGTTGACGACGCAGTGAAGATTATCGACCCCAGAACAGAATAATCCCGCACAGCGGACAACCATCGAAGGTAAATAAATCAGGAGGATATATAAATGGCTTTATTTGAATCATATGAAAGAAGAATTGATAAAATCAATGAAGTTTTAAACAGCTATGGTATCGCTTCCCTGGAAGAAGCAGAGAAGATTACAAAAGATGCCGGACTGG
>DWYV01000051.1 GCA_019118525.1 Candidatus Bariatricus faecipullorum | reverse complement strand
ATTGATGAATCCATAGGTTGTTGAAACATCCTGTAAATAGTGACAATATTCATGAATAAAAGTTCCTTTCAGCTCATCATGATTATTTTCAAAATTCTGAAAATCAATAATATCTTCTATTTCAATTAAAGCAAAGGCTGGAATATATGAACCATATGAAGAGTCAAATAATTTAAGCGCCTTATTCTTACGATCTCTATACTTCAAATTTTCTATTATCCCCTTCTAAATTTCATTACGAATTTTTCCTGCAAAAAGTCACAAAATCATTTTGTCCGCCTGGTATCATCCAGTCCGTTTCGCCCTGTTCTGTCCACAAAATATGGACTGAACAGCACGAAAAAACACCAGATATACCTCATTTTCCGGCCCCGGCACACTAAGAGACAAAATACTCTACAGCATTGTTCGGAAAAAACTCCCTGAACTCACTGTAGAGCTGTGCCGCCCAGTCTTCCGCCGTCATGGCCATATACTCTTCTGCACGCATCACAGTTGCAGTTATTCGAAATTTCGAACAGCTGATTTCTTTTTCCTATTCTTTACATGTCACAGTAAAACTCTGTCCATTTCCCTTTAAAGGATACACAGGGAAGAACCGGATGCTTCTTTCCTTTCAGCTGTCCTTCCCGCAGAGAAATGGCGTCCTCCAGATTTTTTTCAATATACCCGGGGTCAATGGGACAGTCGTGATGGCAGGGGAGGATGGTACGAATATCCCCCTTTTTCTCCAGCAGCCTTTGCAGGCTTTCTATATATAAATCCAGGTTTCTGTGACTTCCGAACATATAGACCGGGCCGTCCTTCTGTACCGAATCTCCCGGCAGAAGCAGCCCCTTCTCCCAGTCGGCAAAGGCCACGCTTCCATATGTGTGCCCCGGAATTTCCACCGTTTCAAAAGTATAACCGCCGCACTGAAAAACCATTCCTTCTTCCAGCGCTTCCAGCCGGATTCCTTCCGGAACCAGGGGCCAGTCCTCTTTGTGCAGAAAAGCGCTTCCAAAATCCTTCAGCCCTCCTGCATGGTCTTTGTCTCCATGTGTCAGGATGACCGTCAACGGAAGCTCCGTTATCCTGGATACTTCCTTTTTTACGTTTACCGGTCCGGTAGCAAATCCCGTATCTATCAGAAGTGCATACTCTTTTCCGGTAATCAGAAACTGCCGGACACGGCCGTCATCCAGTATATAAAAATTTTCCATAAACAGTTTTCTGTCCGGCATTCCCGCTGCTCCTCTCTTTATCATAGTCCTGAAGTAAACCTATTATAGCAGAAACATTTTTAAATGTATATAGAATCCGGCAGAAAAAAAGAACAAACATTCGATTCCATATATATAAAAAACTGCCGTCTTTTACAGACGACAGCTTTTTTCCGGTTTCTTTCTTTATCAATCACTTCTTTCTCATTTTATTTGCTGAATAAATACTGTAACTCCCTATTCCCAGTACCAGCAGGCATACCACAGTTCCTGTTATTCCATCCATCAGTTTTACAAAAAACTCCTGCCCGTCCGCGAAAGAGGCAAACATTGCTGTCTGCAGTGACAGAATGGATACACAGGCGTCAATATGCCCGATATCACGGATTGCCATTAAAAGCGGTGACTTAAATTTCCGGACCTTTACTAAATTGATAATGGACATCGAGATTTTATAAAATGTATAGGCAGCCACAGCATAAATTAAAAGTCCCGGATAGCTTTTCCCTTCTTCCTCGCACACCATGAGAATGACCATTCCCGCCAGCGCGACGGTCATAAACAGGAGCAGTATCCCGCATTTATGGTAAACAGCTATTTCTTCCGCCAGCAATGCTTTATCCTGTTTTTTGTGTGAAAGTTTTCTGTCATATCTCACCGCCAGAAACCGCATCACACTCAGCAGAATGTAATAGGCAGCTAACGTGCCATACCATGCAGACCTGCTGTAAATTCCTATCACTCCATTAAAAAGGGCGAATATTACATTCAGGGCGAGCCCTGGAACCGCAAACATAACTGTACGGTATCTGTAATCAGCCGCCATACGCCGTGTAAAAGGATTCGCGGCAATTCCCGGCCGGACTTTCTCCTTTACCCCATACCTCATATCTTTCACCAGATAGCAGGATGAGAAACCAAGTGTAACTGCCGCAAGTACATAAATCACAATACCTGCAATACTGCAGAACACTTCCGCGGCCACCTGTATAAGAGACAGGGTTACAAAAACGGCTGTCAGCAAATACAGAAGTAACCGGTAACGTAATCTTAAAACAGGCATTCTTATTCCAGTCCTGCCTTCTTTCTTGCATCCAGGGACGCCTGTTTTACTTTCTGCATATTTCCCTCTACGATTTCATTCTGTTTTTGGGAGCGCTTTTCCCTCTCTGCGGCGCCAGCCTCTTCTCTTGCCTTCTGCTCCGCTGCCAGTCTGGCTTTCGCTTCTTCTACGGATTCTCCTTCTTTTGTAAGAAAGTTATCAACAAATTTATCTGCGATTTTATTAAATCCGCCGACTGCTCCCTCTTCTATTTTCTTATAGCACCCTACTACGCCTTCCTCCACTTTTTTGTAACCTTCTGTAACCTCTTTTGCAATTTTCTCATTTGCTTTTACTAATTTTGCCATTTTTTACGCTTCCCTTCTTTTTTATGTTACTATTAACCCCCATAATATTGCCGTAATGTTTGCTTTTTGTTTCGGTTTTATTATTTTAAAGATTCTTACAAATCGGACAGGGGACGATTCCTTCCCCTGCCCGCTCCTCCGATATCCTGCTCATCTCGTGGCACTACTGTCCATTATCAGATTGCGTTGTATACAAACTGTTTGTCCGAAAACAGACATTCCATTTCATCCATGAGCTGTCCTGGAAGATACAGAGATTCCTTCTTTTTCAGTTCTACTGCGCCTGCTCTTGAGAGAACTTCCGAAACAAACTGCGAACAGAAATACGAATCTTTAAATTTACAGGGAATGTGCAGCAAACAAAGCGCTACTCCCAGACATGAGTATTTGTACACTTTTCTTTTTTTAAGAAATCGGGAAAGTTCTTCCTCTATGGCCGCATAGGTAACTTCCGGTACCTGCATACGAATGCAGACGCTTCCATATTCCCTCTTCTTCGGTCTGCATTTTTTCGGTTTTTCAATTACGAATCCTTTCACATTAAAACTGTAAAAGATTTCTTCCTCTCCATCAATCGACAAAGAGGCGTGGGAATAGCCGTGTTTGCTGATTGCACAGATAATTTTCCCAAACAAATCTGAATATCTTGTAAGCAGTACCGTAACTGTCTTCATTTTTCTTCCCTTTCTGTTCCATCGTATCCCTTGATTACACTCATGTTATATCTGGAAAGTATTGCCACGGTATTTGCTTTTTGTTTCGCTTTTACTAATTCTGGCCCGTTATACCTGAAAAAGCCGGGCCGTCCTTCCTGGGACAGCCCGGCTGCTGGTTTCACTTACTGTATGTTTTTATTATTTTTCTGCTTTTTTCCGAATCAGTTCTTTTCCGGAAGTATAGACAATCGTAACGCCCAGAACCATCAGCAGCACCGCTACAATCAGCTGCAGTCCTTCCATCATGAAGGTGCCGGTTCCGGCCATAAATGCCTGCACCAGGGAGATAAACCGCTGTACCAGAGCCGTGAAGGTTACGCAGAGCATGATAACAAAGGGCGGTACCAGGGTCCGCAGTTCTCTTCCGGTTACCTTCAGGAACACGCAGAGTGTTATCAGTACCAGAGCGCTCAGAAGCTGGTTTGCACTTCCGAACAGCGGCCAGATATTGGAGTATCCCACCTGGGTGAGAATGTATCCGAATACCAGTGTAATCAGGGTAGAAACATACTTGTTGCACAGTACTTTTCTCCATCCTTCTGCATGCTCCATGTCATCTACGCTGAACAGCTCCTGGAAAGACATCCTTCCAATCCGGGCCACGGAATCCAGAGTGGTAAAGGCCAGTGCGGATACACACATGGTCATGAAGCTCTGGGCCACATAAACCGGAATGCCGAACATTTCCAGAAATCCTGCCACACCGGATGAGAAAATCTGGAACGGAGTGCCCACGGCTGCTGTTCCGTCCGCACTGGCGGCTGCTCCGGCCACACAGAGAGCGATGACAGCAAGAAGGCTTTCCAGAACCATGGCTCCGTATCCTACTTTCAGCATATCCTTCTCATTGGATATGGTTTTGGAAGATGTTCCGGAAGATACCAGACTGTGGAATCCAGATACGGCTCCGCAGGCAACCGTTACAAACAGAATGGGGAACATGGTTCCCAGATTTTCATTCTGGAATCCAGTAAAGGCCGGCAGGTTCATGGACGGATGCGCAAAAATCAGTCCCAGTACTGCCCCGGCTATCATACCTACAAACATAAAGGTGGACATATAATCCCTGGGCTGAATCAGAAACCACATGGGAAGAACCGCCGCCAGGAAAATATAGATAAACGCGATGTAAATCCAGGCTGTTTTCCCCAGAATTACCGGCAGGGACATTCCCAGTGCAAAAGCCAGTACGGTACAGGCCAGTCCCAGAACCACTTCTTTCCAGCCCGTGAATTTCATTTTCCTCTGAACCAGGCCGAACACTGCCGCAAACAGGATGAAGAACAGGGAAATACTTCCTGCTGCTCCGTTTACCGTCGCGTTTTCCGCCAGCGTCTGCACACCATCTGTGACCACATAGGCATTAAATGTATCCGCCACCATATCCGCAAATGCGGCAAGGACAATCAGGGAGAACAGCCAGCAGAAACCGAGGAACAGCTTCCGTCCGGTTTTCCCGATGTATTTTTCAATCAGAAGTCCCATGGATTTTCCGTCATTTTTTACACTGGCATACAGTGCGCCAAAGTCCGTTACTGCACCGAAGAAAATTCCTCCCAGTACAATCCACAGAAATACGGGAACCCAGCCGAAGGCCGCGGCCTGAATTGCTCCGGTGACAGGGCCTGCTCCCGCAATCGAAGAAAACTGATGGGCAAATACCGTCCAGCCGTCTGTTGGCACGTAGTCCTGTCCGTCATTGTGAACCACGGCCGGTGTTTTTGCCTTCGGGTCGATTCCCCACTTCTTTGCAAGCCAGCGTCCGTACAGCACATAGGCTGCGAAAAGACACACGGCCGCAATCAGTACAATTACCAAAGTGTTCATGTTGTCTCCACTCCTTTTTCGTTCTTTTCTCTCTACTTGTGTCCGTAAAAAGCATCTGCGCTGTTTTATTTAGCAGGGAACGAAGTTTCCTGTGATATAAAAAAAGTCTTCCGGCAGATTTCTCTGCCAGAAGACGAAATATCGTTCCGCGTTACCACTTCTGTTACCGGCCCCTGATTATGGGTTTCCGGTCTCTCTGTCCCGTCGTCCTGCACTTCCAGGATTAACAAGCTTCCTGATAACGGAGGAATTCCGGTCCGGGTTACTCTCGCTGTCTCAGTTTCGGTCTGATGGTTTCGCCCTGACGGCTCGCAGGTGATGGCTTCTTCTGTCATGCTGCTTCCTCGCACCGGCCGGAAGCTCTCTGAAAACATGTGTTTCTTCAGAAGTCGTGTCCTGTTCATCGCTTTCGCTTTTTACATAAACCTATTATAATCAGATTTCTGCATTTGTCAATAACAAAAACAGATTTTGCTCTGTTTTTTTTACAGGGCAAGAAGGTACAAAAACCGGAACCGGCGCTTTCCTTTTAGTTTTCGAAGACAGTTTTTCCGGAATTTCTGATAGAGGCCCCACATTTTCTTCTGCTCCTCCCGGGACAGAATTTCACCCGAAAAGGCAGCCCGAAGCGCATAGTCTGATATGGTTTCCCATTCTTCCGGCGTCAGTTCTTCGGAATAGGTTTCCTTCGCGGCCTCCAGAAATTCTGTTTCGCCTCCTGCCCTGTCTTCAGTCTTCAGCCCCTGAAACCGGCAGATTCTGCAGATTTCCCCATAGATACAGCGGATTCCCAGATTCTCTTTCCGGATTCGGAACCGCCGCAGTCTGGACGCTCTGCGCAGTTTTCTCTGCAGCAGAATCAGAATCCAGATTCCTGCCAGAAGTCCCGCGGCGCCGGCCACTCCCAAAAGCGCTCTTTCCGCCACAGCCGGGACATTTCCGCTCTGCCCGGCCCCGTCTCGTCCGTCCTCTCCCTGACCGGCGCCGTTTCGTCCGACTCCCTCTTCCGTCGGGGACGTCCCGCTATCCGGGGCAGTCTGGTCCGTCTCCGGCGGCGTATCGGAAGGCTCCGGGGAATCCGGCGTAACCGGTTCGTCCGGATTCTGCACCGCTTCGTCCGGCTCCGTCCCCGCCGTTTCATCCGGCTCCGTTCCTGCCGTTTCCTCCGGTTCTGTTCCGGTTTCCTCTGTCCCGGACTGCCAGCTTCCCGGCGTATGGTCCCGCACTTCCCATCCAAGCAGAGGGTCGAAGGTCTCCGCCCAGGCATGGGCCCGGTAGTCTGTCACCCGGGCTACCCAGGCCCCGTCTTCCTGCTCGGTAAAGTCCGAGGCGGGAATGGCGTATCCTTCCACATACCTGGCCGGGAACCCGCATTCCCGGTAAACCAGCACTGCCGCCGTGGCAAAATGCACGCAGAATCCCTGCCGGTTTTCCAGCAGAAAATATTCCGTAAAGTCGGTTCCGGAAGGCACAGCCCCCGGCGTCCGGGTATAGCGCAGTTCCTCTGAAAAACGGGTCTCTATTTCCCGGGCTGTCTCTTCCACGGAATCTTTGGAAAAATCACTGCAGTAGGCCGCCAGGGCCTCCAGTCCTTCCGGAACCTCCAGAAAGCTCTCTTCGGCATAATTCCGGTAGGTCTCCCATAGTTCCGGTGCTTCTCCCAGTTCGCTCTCCGTCAGGCGTTCCGCTTCTTCCCGGTAATAGAATGTATAAATCCGTCCGTCCCCAAACCGTCCCTCCAGGGCACCGTCCCCATCTATCCGGTCCCGCTGCCTGGCCTGACTGTAATAAGGGGTGTAACCATAGGCGCGGGAAGCGCCGGTTAATTCTATCTGAATTTCTGCCGTCTGTGCCTCCCCGCCCTCCTGAATTCGTTCAAAAGGCGTGTTCCAGACCGTCCGTTCCGCTTCGTCATACCCGGACATGGCCCGGCGAAAAGCACGGCTGTCCGGTTCCTCCCAGCCGCTTTCCCGGTAAAATGCCCCCGTAAAGGCGCGCAGATACACGGTTTCCCGAGGCTGTTCCGACAGCACCACGTTCATCTCCCGGGAACCGGAAGGATGATTTTCCGCCAGGTTTGCCAAGCGTCCTTCCCCGATTCCGCTTCCGGAAAAATTCCCCGCCGCCTGAATCCATTCTGCCAGTTCTCTTCCCGGATCCATGGTCTGCGCCTCCAGCAGGCCCTCCCGTATCCGGCCGTAGGAGTCCTGGTTTTCCTCCCTGAACGCCACAATCCGGGGCTGAAGGAGAACGGCTCCCAGACAGAGAAGTCCCACTGCCACGGCTACCCGGAGCACTTCCCCCGGGCGGATGACCGCCTGCCTGCGGCAGCAGAAAAAGACCAGGGCCACAGCTCCCAGAAGCAGCCAGAAGGGGACTGTGTCCGGCAGCTTTCCTGCCGTTGCCCCGAGAAGGACCGGCAGGAAAAGAACCGCCAGGGCAGCCGGTTTCCCCCGCTTCCAGCACAGAACTGCCGCCAGAATTCCCGTCAGCAGAAACTGCAGGATTAGGATTCCCCAGATTTCCGCATCCTCCCCGCCTGCCTCAAAAAGAGGCTGGTTTGCTTCATAATAGGCATTCCACCGGGAGAGATACCCGTTTGCCACTGCTGCCACGCCCGGCCATACCCTCTGCCAGCCGGCTCCCGCCGCTGCAGCCGCCAGAACCACTCCGCCCAGGGACAGCAGGACGCTCCGCTTCCACAGCAGGGCCACTGTCCACCAGAATACCGGTACCACCAGAACCGCCAGTACCGGCAGTTCCTCCTGCCCGGTGTCAAATACATTCATCCAGGCATGCCAGAGAGCTGCCATGGCCAGATAAAGCACGGCCCCATTCAGACAGAGGGCGTTTCTTCCGGTTCTCTCATTTAGTTCTTCCCATATGCGTACGGAAGATTCCTTCCTTCTTCGGTTCTTCATGCCTGCACGCTCCCCCTGCTGTAAGACAGCTGTTTCTTTATACGGTCAGCAGCATCTGGTTCCAGTCCTCTTCCCCGGGAGATGGAGGAATACGGGCCTGAATTTCCCCGTTCACCGTCACGGTCCCGGTCAGGCCGAATTCCACCACGGTAGAAAAAACGATTCCCCGGAAAGCTTCCTCCCTGAGCTGTCCGGCCTCCTCACGGCTGTCGTACAGTTCCGCATAGAGAATCCGGTTCAGGAACTCATAGATATGTTCTTCCCGGCCGATACGCTTTTTCACAACCCGGTGGTTTTCCTTTTCATACCATGCCGCCATATGAACACACTTTTCTTCCAGAAGAGAAAGGGATAAAGAGGCCGCTGCCTCCAGAAGAGAGGCCGAGGGGTGCTTCTGCTTTTCCCTTTTCCTGCCCCCGGTTTTTTCCAAATCTATCCAGAGAAGCACCGCACATCCCAGCGGCTTTCCGTGTTCTTTTACCAGAAGTTCCTCTTCTTTTGCCGAAAGTTTCCAGTGAATATCGTGAAGAGAGTCCTGCTCCCGGTACTCCCGTATCTGGTAAATCTCCGCCGGGTCTTCCCCGCTTTCCCGGTCGGAATATTCCTCGGCGTCTGCCACAAATTCCCGGGTCCGCCGTGTGATTTCCAGCGGCAGGATATGACACTTGGGCAGAATTCCGGCTTTCCGGCTCTGGTTCTCCCTCCAGGAAAGTTTCAGAAGGGACAGGCAGTCGTACACTTCCACCTTTTCCAGCCGGATACGGATACTCCCGCACTCTCCTGCCGCAAGCCCGAGCGAAATGATTTTTTCCTCTTTCGGTTTCAGGCTTCCTCCGGTAAAAAGCTTCTGTTTTTCCCCGGTAAACTGATTTTCCGCAGTCAGACGGATGCGAAACCGGAACACCGGCATCCGGGAACGGTTCTGAATTTTCATTTTTACCGGTATCTTCTGATTTTTCTCCGCAAGGGGCAGCACCGGAAGCAGGGAAGGCTGTATCTTTTTCCACAGGACCAGCACCTGCACCAGCACCAGTATCAGGCACAGTCCTTCTGCGGCCAGGAGGCCGGAAAGCACCGGGTCTTCATAAATAAAAAAGCAGTACAGGGTAAGTCCTGATACCAGTACATAAAGCAGCAGTCTGATTCCCATATTTCCTCCTACTGTTTCCGGGCAGACGGAGCTTTCACTTCTTCCAGCACCTGACCCAGCACGTCTTCCGGCTTCACATGGCTTACTTTTGCGCGGGTAGACAGGCGTATCCGGTGCCCAGCCGTACTGAAAAACACCTCCCGCACATCGTCCGGTATCACATAACCGCGTCCGGACATCCAGGCCCAGGCCCGGGACATGGCGGCCAGAGCCACGGTCCCTCTGGGGCTGATGCCCGCCTGCAGAAGTTCCTGATTCCGGGTGGCCTTTGCCAGTTCCGCCATATACCGGTACACTGCATCGTGGATAAACACCTGCTCCACGGCCTCCTGCATGGCCAGAACCAGCGGACCGGAAAGTACTCTCGTCACAGTCTCCACCGGACTGCCTTCTTTTCTTCGCTTTAAAATTTCCACTTCTTCTTCCACAGTCGGATATCCCATGGAAAGACATATCATAAAACGGTCCAGCTGGGACTCCGGAAGCAGCTGGGTGCCTGCGGAGCCTTCCGGGTTTTCCGTGGCAATCACAGTAAAGGGCTCCCCGGTTTTCCGGGTTATCCCGTCCACCGTTACGGTCCGCTCTTCCATAACCTCCAGCAGGGCAGACTGGGTTTTGGGAGAAGTCCGGTTAATCTCATCCGCCAGCAGCAGATTGCACATAACGGCTCCCGGCTGATACACAAACTGTCCCGTTTCCTTCCGGTACATGGAAAACCCGGTCAAATCTGCCGGCAGGACGTCCGGAGTAAACTGCACCCGCTTTTCCTCAATTCCCATGGCACGGGCAAAAGCCAGCGCCATGGTGGTCTTTCCCACACCGGGGATATCTTCTATCAGCACATGTCCCCGCGCCAGCACTGCGGCCATAATCAGTTCAATAGCCTGGTCCTTTCCGACTACAGCCTTTTTTACTTCTTCCGTCACTTTCCTGGCGCCCAGATAAAGCTCCTGCATGGTCTTCGCTCCTTTCACAATGCACGTTTTTTTCATTATATCGAAGAAATCTGTATATGAAAAGGGACAGTTCCCACATTCAGGAACCGTCCCGTTCTTATTTCGCCTGCCGGAAGAAAAACATATAAAGCACCAGTGTCTGTGTCATCAGAAACAGAGCGATGAAAATCAGGGCGTACACAACCCGGACTGGAATCTGGGGAAACGCCACCAGCACAGCCATCATGACAAACAGATATACGGTGCAGACTTTTCCGTAAATCTTCGCTCCCTGCACTTCTTTTCCCGCCCGGATTCTCTGAAGGCCTTTCAGCGCCATATAGCCTTCTTTTATCACCATCAGTCCAATCAGCACCCACATCAGGGGATAGCGCACCGCCAGACAGACGGCCACGGCCGCCTGGGTCAGCTTGTCCGCCACCGGATCCAGCATTTTCCCGAAATCCGTCACCATATGAAACCTCCTGGCCACCTGACCGTCCAGCATGTCCGTAATCTCTGAGACAGCCAGTACCACCACGGCCGGAAGATTCTGCCCGTCCATGTACAGCCAGCCAAATACCGGAATCATCAGAATCCGGAAATACCCCATCAGGTTCGGAATGGTAAACAGGTCCTTTTTTGTAATCTTCATCTATATCACCGTCCCGCTTCCGCCGGTCGTGGCAAAGGACCCAATCCGGAGAATGGTCTGTACCAGGTCCCACATTCCGTTGACAATGGCGTTATTCAGATAATTCATCGGCCAGGAAAGAATTCCGGAGACCAGAAGAATCGCCAGAATCAGTACGCTGTATCTGCGGATTTTCCAGTAAAACTGCTGTACCGCCGGCACCGCTTCTTCCAGGATATTGGCACCGTCCAGGGGCGGTACCGGTATCAGGTTGAAAAGACCCAGCCCTACATTCAGGATTGACGCATAAAGGCAGAGCGTTTCCAGATAGGTAATAATCACCCCGGATGCTCCCGTTTTAAAAAGCAGTCCGTAAAACAGCATGAATATGAAGGCCAGGATAAAATTCATCACCGGGCCTGCCGCCGCAACCAGTATCATGTCCCGCCTTCTGTTTTTAAAATTTCTCGTATTTATGCGGACCGGCTTCGCCCAGCCCACATGGAAAAACAGAAGACACAGCGTCCCCCAGATATCCAGGTGCTTAAACGGATTCAGCGTCAGCCTTCCGTCCATCTTCGGCGTAATGTCCCCCAGTCTGTAGGCGACAAATCCGTGGGCGAATTCATGCATGGCAATCGCAATCAGAATCGCCGGGGCCGTATAAATCAGTGTCTGAAAAAATGTATAAAGGTAACTGGTAATCCCATATCCAGGATAAAGCATACTTTCACTCCGTTCCATAATCTTTTTCGCAGTATCCCGCCCGTCCTGCCCGGATTCAGCGGACGTCCGACTATTCTCAATATTATAGAACGGAGTCCTGAAAGATTCAATAAGGAAATTTTTAGGATTTTGTTAATTTTCTCTAAATTGGTAAAAAAGAGTTCCGCAAGCGGAACTCTTTTTAGAAACCTTATTTCTCGTTTTCGTATTCTGTAATTCTTGCCACCTTCGGCGCGGAACGTGAATTCGGGTCAAAGGTACAGCTCAGATATTCTTTTACAAAGCATTTTGCCAGTTCAATACCGGTTACCTGAGCTCCCATGGTGATGATGTTTGCATTGTTGCTGAGCTGTGCACGCTGAGCCTGGTAAATATTATTGACCAGAGCCGCATAAGCGCCTTTTACTTTGTTTGCCGCGATACTCACCCCGATTCCTGTACCGCAGATAAGTACTCCCCTGTCGCACTCGCCTGCAGCAACACTCTCTGCAAGACGGATAGCTGTGTTTGCGTAAATCGGGTCGTCGCTTCCGAAATCTACGCATTCATGTCCCAGCTCTTCGATGTAGGGAATCAAAACCTCTTTGTACTCTGTTGCATTAGGGTCACAGCCGATTGCAATTTTCATTTCCTCTTACCTCCATGTTTTTGTATATTTGATACTATATCCATTATACAATATTCTCTGTTTGAGTCAATCATTTTTTCGGTTTTTTCGTTTTATTTTCTATTTTCTTTTCATTTCTCTTTCACTTTATTTCATTTTAACACCTCTTTCCTTTTTTGTCAAAGGGCGATATAATAATATAATAAAATTCAGGAGGAGATATATATGGAGACAAAACTGAATCACAGCTCTGCCCTGGAGCTGCTGCAGAAATACAACAAGGAGCCCTTTCACATCCTTCACGGTCTGACCGTTGGAGCCTGCATGAAATGGTTTTCCCACGACCAGGGCTTTGCAGAGGAAGAAAATTTCTGGGAATGCGCCGGCATTCTTCACGACATCGACTTTGAACAGTACCCGGAGGAGCACTGCCGGAAAGCGCCGGAACTTCTGGAAGAGGCCCAGGTGGAGCCGGAACTTATCCACGCTGTTGTCAGCCACGGATACGGCGTCTGCGCGGACGTTCCGCCGGAACACCAGATGGAAAAAGTGATGTTTGCCGTGGACGAGCTGACCGGTCTTATCGGAGCCGCCGCCAAAATGCGTCCTTCCAGAAGCGCAATGGACATGGAAGTAAAGAGTCTGAAGAAAAAATTTAAGGACAAACGGTTTGCCGCCGGCTGTTCCAGGGATATCATCTCCCAGGGCGCAGAGCGTCTTGGCTGGACACTGGAAGAGCTGATGGAAAAAACCATTCTGGCCATGCGTTCCTGCGAAGAACCGGTCAAAAAAGAAATGCAGGAGCTGGGACTGGAGGCATAGCCTCCCGGTCCGCTCCTGCCTGGAACCTATTCTGCTCTTTTATCCCGCATATCTTTTATCTCGTATAGTAAAAGAGATTCCCGTCATACTTCTCATCCAGTGTCTGCCTGCTTGTAAAAATGCAGGAAACGCCTTTTTGGAATACGCCATACCTGTCATGTTTTCTGAGAATCTCGCCTATCTCACAGTTTATCTTTTCACAAAGGCCATCCTTCTGATGCACTTCCGTCTGGCTGTCGTTCTCAAAAAAGACATGGATCCGGTGAAACACCGGAATCACTTTCCACACGTCCTGAGCCTGAAAAGCCGCGATATCCCGCTCTGCCCGCCGGATGACCCTTTTCTGAATTTCATCTTCCAGTGTATCATAAGTGATTAAAAATCTGCCCGGCTCCTGGTACCTGGTCCGGGTCTGGTACTTCCTGCACAGTCTGGAAAATTCTTCTGCGATTTTTCTCTGCTTTTTTCCGTCCGGATTCGGTCCTTTCATCAGAGCCTTTCTGCAGTCCCGGTTCCATAAAAGGATACGCAGTCTGAAGCGGCCATCCGCTGTCTGGTCACAGAAACAGCCGTAGACATCCAGGGCATACCGCTCCCGAAACCATTTCTTCATTCCGGCGAAAATCCCGTCCGGCTCTGCCGCCCCTTCCATCTGTTTTAGCGCATACTGATATTCTTCCTCTTTTAAAAGCATGTTCTTCCTCTGCCCTTTTTGATTCTTCTGCTTTCATTCTACACCGTCCGCATCAGAAGGGCAATAAACTTCTATCTGAAGCAGCAGACCGCCAGGACAAATGTACCCGCCGCGGTCAGACTTCCCAGCAGAAATTCTTTTACAGTATGCCGTTTCAGCCGGACCGACGCCCAGAATTCGGCTGCCCAGAGTCCGGCACACACCACTGCCGCCCGGATTCCGAGAAACCTGCCGAAAAACAGATATGGCAGAGTGCAGCTGCACGCATGGCCGCTGGCCCGGATATGCCCCAGTCTGTTGAGCAGAGTGAGAAAAATCACAGCCAGAAAATACCCCCACAGTATCATCCGCAGCATTTCTCCGGCGTTTCTGAAGATTCCGGTCAGAAGCGCCAGCACATATCCGGCCAGGTTCATGACAAATGCCAGATTTCGCTCCTTATCCCGGCTGTTTTCTCCTTTGTTCCGAATCCGGGAAACCGGATACGCGCTGACCGGAACCAGAACCAGCCAGACCAGTTCCGTCAGCATCATGGGAACGGTGATAAAGGTTTCTCCATTACACCGGCTCTCTGTACAACACGGCGCTGATGTGGCTGGAAGGCGGAAAAAGGAAAGCATTGACGACATTACCTGTTTCTTCTGCCGTTCCCTTGCTTTCCTTCCCTGAGATTTCCACACCGGCTCACTCTCACATATCCAGTATCCATTTTACCGTCTTCTGAAAAGCTTCTTCCCTGCTGCGACGACATTCTTCCGGATATTTTCTCTCGATTTTAAACATTTTCAGCATGGGCGGATTTAACGGAACGAGAATATGGCTTGCTTTTTCATATTCCAAAACATCTGCACGGCAGGCAGACTGATGCTTTTTCAGACGATTTACCATATACGCGACTGCGTCTTTGCTGGGCCACATGGAATCTTCTTTTGCATAAATATCGCAGTCAATGACGGTGTGGACACCGCCAACAAGAATAACGATATAGCGGCTCTGAAAAATGTGATGAACGAGTTTTACAGCCGGGATAATTCCCGCAAAATCCGTTCTTCTATCCGTGCGAGGGCAAAGGCGGGGCTGTACCGTTCTTCCTTTAACCCCATCGGCTACCGCAAATCCCCCGATAACCACAACAAGCTGATCGTGGACGAGGAAACAGCGTGGATTGTAAAACGGATATTTGAACTTGCCAACGCAGGCATGGGAGCGCATAAAATCGCTACCGTGTTCCGTGAGGAACAAGTACCCTGCCCGTCATGGTGGCAGCACAGCAGGGGCGAGAAGGACTACTCCAAGCGGTTTGAAAATCCAGAAAACAAGTATGAGTGGTCGCACACCGTCATACGCAATATCATCTCCAATCCCCTTTATCTGGGGCATTGCGTGATGTGCAAGACGGAGAGTATCTTCAAGGTCAACGCCTCAAAGAAAGTACCAAAAGAGGACTGGATTACTGTGGAGAACACCCATGAGCCGCTTGTGACGCAGGAGGTTTTTGACGGGGCAAACGAGAAGATTTTGAGCCGCAGGCGGGATACCACCGATAACTTTGTCTCTCCCTTTGCGGGGCTTGTGAAGTGCGGCACTTGCGGAAAGGCGTTAGGATTACGCTTTTGGGGCAGGGAAAAACACCGTATCTATATCTGTACCACTTACGCTCACAACACCAAAGCCTGCACAGACCACCGTATTTTCTATGAAGATTTATACAAGGCGGTGCTTGCGGATATTCAGTACCATGCCCGTCTTGCCTATGAGGACAGGGAGAAAGCGGTGGCTCTGGCAGTGAAGATGAACGCCAAAGCGGACGGGAGCAAAGGAAAAAACAACGCCGACAGACTGAAAGCGGCAAAGAAACGGTATGAGGAAGTGACGAGACTGTTTGACCGTCTGTATGAGGACAGTGTATCGGGGCGTATCTCCCATGAGAATTTTAACCGTCTGATGGATAAGTACCAAACCGAGCAGGAACAGCTTTTAGGGCAGATACAGGCTTTAGAAACCGCCATGCAGGAGGTTAAGGACAATCAGCAGAACGCTGTCAGGTGGGCGGAGCTGATGGCGCAGTATGTGGGGATACAGGAATTGACTGCGGAAAACCTCAATCTCCTTGTAGAGAGGATTGAGGTCTATGACCGCACGGAAACCAATGCCGGGGCAGAACAGATGATTAAAATCTGTTACCGCTTCGGCGGCTACATAGGGGAACGGGTATTTTCCGCAAAGGTGCTGAAACACCCTTGCAGGAAAAACGCCTGCCCTCTCAAAGAAAGGAAAGGCTATGGGAAAATATCACTTGTATCTTAGCGAGGAAGAAAGGCAGCTTGTTCTCCACGCTCTGATTGACTTCCGCAACAAACTGATTGCGGCGGGAAGATATACGGACTGTGTGGACGAGCTGCTGATAAAGGTCATGTACGCAAAGACGAAAAAGATAAAAATACGGTAATGGAGGGAATGACAATGACGAAATCAATCTTTGAACAGTTGGGCGGCACTTATGAACAGCAGGGGGATTATCTTCTCCCCTGCCTTACCGTGCCAGACGAAAAAGAACAGACCATAGGCGTATGGGGGCAGCGGCACTTGCGGTATCTGAAAGAATACCGCAGAGCAACTTACATAACCCTGCTCACAAGCGGCAGGCTGAACGCTTACCTTGCCGACATCGACAAGCAGGCGCAGGAGCGCATGGAAAGGCTCACAGAGCAGATGAAACGGGCGCAGGGTATCACAGAGCCGCTAAAGGTAGAAAATCAGCTTGAATGGGTACAAAGGCTCAATAACATAAAGGCGTGTGTGAGGGAGATTGTGAACGAGGAAATCATTTACACATAACAGACTTGAGGCAGAGGTGATATGCCTCTTTTTTATAATTTTAGGAATGGTCTTCTCAAAAATGGTCAATGGATATATAATATGCTTGTATTAACCGTTACGGTCAATAGGGAGAATGTATATGAATGACAAGTTTTTCAAACTTCCATTAGAAAAACAGAGGCGTATCATAAATGCTGCTTACAAAGTGTTTTCCGAAAACAGCTACAAAAAAGCACCTATGTCAGAAATTGCAGACGAGAGCGGCATTTCAAAAGCGTTGCTTTTCCACTACTTTACAAATAAAAAAGAATTATATCTGTATCTATGGACGAACGCTATTGAGATGACAAGGAAAGCAGTTGCAGAATACAAAACTTTAGAAACAGATGATTTTTTTGAAATGCTGAAAAGGAGCCTATTATCAAAGTGTTCGCTTATGCGAGAGTATCCGCATTTATATGCTTTTTCGCTCAGGGCATATTATGAAACGACTCCAGAAATACAAAATTCCATTCAAGAAAACTTTAATGATGTTAGCAAGGCAAGTGAAATGATAGTGTTTGAGAAGATGGATATATTAAAATTTCGGAAAGATATTGATATAAAAACAATGTATGCTGAAATCTTTTATGCTGTCGATGGGTATATGCTGAAAAAATATCGTTCAAATTGTATTATACCAGATGAAATTGAGAAAGAAATCATTGTTTTAATTGATTTTTGGAAAAAGGTTTATACGCAGGAGGTGTGAACAAAATACAACATAAAACAATTTTGGCACAAGGCGGAATAGTACATTATTGGATTATCAAAAATGAAAATGTATCAGACTGTATTGTTTTTACGCATGGAGTAACCGCAGACCATACCATGTTTGAAAAGCAGATACCTTACTTTTCAGATAATTACACAATCATCTTATGGGATGTTCCTATGCATGGATTGTCAAGACCATATCAGCAATTCAATTATCATGATACAGCAGAAATATTACATAGCATATTGCAGAAAGAAAACATTGAAAAAACATTTTTAGTGGGAATGTCTATGGGTGGCTATCCAAGTCAACATTTTGCTGCTTTGTATCCTGATATGGTAAAGGGATTTGTGGCGTTAGATACAACACCATTGGGACTTAAATATTACTCAAAATCAGACATATGGTGGCTGAAGCAGGTTGCTCCTATGGCAAAATGCTTTACAGCCAATCTTTTGAGAAAGAGCATGGCATGGTCGATATCAGAGAGCCGATATTCCTATCAAAAAATGTTGTCTATGTTAAAACCACTGTCTAAGTCAGAAATTATCCAGCAAATGCGGATTGCTTATGAGTATTTTATTGTAGAAAATAAAGATGTAGATTTTTTGTTTCCTGTATTGATATTAGTGGGTGAGAAGGACAGAACAGGCAAGGTTAAGACATATTGCAAAGAATGGGCAAAACAAACAGGTTATCCGCTACATTTTATAAAACAAGCAAAGCATTTTGCCAATGGAGAAAATCCAGAACAAGTAAATAAGGAAATAGAAAACTTTATTATCGAAACTGTCCGCCAAGAAAGGAAAAATTATGCTGTATTATGATGAATACGGAAATAAGGAAAATCCAACCATCTTACTGCTGCATGGGGCGGGTGCGCTTGATACATTTTGTGGGCAATATTGCTTTTCTGATAAATATCATCTTGTTGTACCTCACTTGGCAGGTGCAGGGAAGGCGGCTGGTGAGATTTATGAGCCGCAAAAGACCGTAGAGGAACTCTTTACGCTCATTAAAGCCCTGCATAAAAAGCGAATTGGCGTAATCGGTCATTCGCTTGGAGGACAGATTGCAATAATGCTTGTCAGCAAACAGCCCGAATTATTTAACTTTACCGCATTTTTAAGCGCATGGGTAAATCCCAAGCCGAAAACAATTCGGAGGTACTGTTCTCTTGCAGGGTTATCCGCAAAAATGCTGCATTGGAGATGGTTAGTGCAGTTTCAGGGAAAATATTGGAATTACACCAGAGAACAGGTAAATAATATGGCGGAATATTCAAAACAGATTACTCCACAAGTGTATCGTTCCTTTTTTTCTAATACATTAGATTTATCAAAGTTACCTGAATATCAAGCAGTAACGATACCTATGTTGGCGATTTGCGGGAGTAAGGAAGTTAGAAATATGAAAATTTCTCTTACATTACTTGCTCGAAATCCAAACTGTCAAACAATGATATTACAAGGAGCAAACCACGACTTCCCAATGCGTAATGCCAAGCAACTTAATCCAATGCTTGAAAAATTTATATCGGAGTGCTTATGAAACAACAAACAGAATGGATACATTGCCCCATGTGTGGTAATAAAACCCGTGTCAGAATTAGAGAAGATACCGTATTGAAGAACTATCCTCTCTACTGCCCTAAATGCAAGCGTGAAACTTTAATCAATGCCAAAGAGTTACATATAACTGTCATCAAAGAGCCAGACGCATAGACGCAGAGCCGATGAACTTGTGAGTTACCTCACGGATCATCAGCTCTTTCTTTTTCGGATAGTGCTAATCAGTCCGCCATATAAAAAAACGGAGTTTTATAGTTCCTGTCGCTCTGGGTTTCATTCCAGTTTGCAATCGGCATTTCCAGTTCTTCGCTTATTCCTTTTAAAACAACATTCTTAAGTTTTTTCCTTCTGCTCTCTCCTATATGTTCTTTGAAAGTAATATCAATATCTTCAGAAAAACGATTGATTACATGATATCCTTTCGATAAAGACGTCCCTCCTTTGAATACACACAGATCAAGCTACTCTAACAATAATTTCAGAATCAATGTAACATAGTAGTCTTTTTCTACCACTATAGGTGTTCTTCCGCTTTGCTCAGCAGTCTGTTCCACCACGTCCCTAAACATTTCTCTATCCTTATGAAGATACATACTCTACCTCCGTTTCATATATTGCTTTATATATCTTAATCGGATAATTTGCAATAAACATATCAATCTTTTTCTTTGTAATAGCATTTTTCCTGGCAAATTCTGTCAAAATCTTTCCGCATTTTTCCGGTTCTAGCTCTGTGCATTTTTCAATATCCTTCAAACAGTCAAGAAACTGCAGCACCGGCGCATTTTCTTCCGTCACTTCCACTACTGGTCTTCTGATAATGTATTGCCTGTTTTTAATCGTCATTTTCCTTACCAATGCCGGAGCAAAATTGCTGCTTATCTCCTGAGTAAACGGAACCTGCGTGGATAATCCCATGCGGTTTGCCAATGTATAGCCGGAATAGTAGCCCACCCGCTTTCCCCTGCGCATGATATACTTATGAACAGCTACTGTATCCGGAGTCATAGACATCCGCTCACCGAAAATATCCGTTTTAGGGAAATAGTATACTCCCGGTTCAAATCGGCATATGGTTCCACTGTCAGTAAGTTTTTTTAAATGATATCTAAGATTTTCTTCTGTCATCCCTGGGATATCAATATCTCCGGCAAAAATAGGTTCTCCTGGAATATAATTTTCTTTCAAATATTCGTATAACATAACCGTTTTCCTTTCGATAAGTAAATCATTAATTTACTTATCGTTAGTATACTTGAAATTATTTTCTTTGTCAATCTCATCTGATTTATTCATATTGTTTCCATCTACATCACTGTTTAACAGGACATTTTCGTCCTATTAATGTCCTATAAAACATAGTTTTTAGAAATTCAAAGTGCCATTTAAAATACTTTTCGGCACTTTAGATGACACTTAAAAAGGCAGGATACATACAATACCCTGCCCGTTTTCAAAAAATATTCTGTTTTTAATTCTGTTTCTGATGGTCACAGTCCCAGTCCATTCACCCATTCCTGGACATCCGCCTCATCAGCACCTGACCGGAACCTCTGTCCTTCCTGCCAGTCCCCGGTTCCTGCCAGGTCTGCCAGAAGCTGTCCGCTCTCGCCCATTCCTGAAGATGCGGAAGTTGCAAACGGAATCACAGTCTTACCTGTAAAGTCATTGTTCTCTACAAAGGAATCTACCGGCCATGCGGCGATGCCCCACCAGATTGGATATCCGATAAATACGGTGCCATAGGAATCCCAGTTATCCACGGAGGTGGACACCAGTTCTACGTTTCTCAGAGATTCATCGGCATACTCCCGGGATACCCGGCTTTCATCATTGGTCCAGTCCAGGTCATCGCTGGTATAGGGCTCGGAGGGCTCCAGTTCAAATAAATCTCCTCCCGTGGCGTCCGCAATATAGTTTGCCACTTCTTCGGTATTTCCGGTTGCGGAATAATAGACCACCAGTACATTCCCGGAAGTTCCGGTTCCTTCGTCCGTTTCCTCTTCTGCCGCCTGGGTATCTGTATCCTCCTGGGCAGTCTGTGCCGAACTGTCCTGGCTGTCCTCTGTGCCGGCGCCGCATCCTGCCAGAAGGCTTACGGCTGTCACGCCTGCCAAAATCAGGGAAATCCATCTTCCTGCTTTCATTTTATCACTGCTCCTTTGTCTTCTTTTTTATCTTACAGGCACAGTATAAAGCAGATTCTGCTTTCTGGGAATTCCCGGATTGTTATTCAGCATAAACCTGAAAGTAAATACAGCTATTTTTTCCGGCTTCCCGCCCTGCGCAGTGCCTTTCCGGCATAGTAGCCTGCAAATACAAAAAATCCCATAATCGCCATATAATCCAGAATGAAAAGGGCCAGCGGTTCTGCATAATCCAAAAATACAAAGTGTACCTGGAGAAGCATATAGGTTCCGATTCCCCGTTTCACAAATACCCAGATACCGTAAGCAGCCACCGCCAGGGCCAGAATCCGGGCCGTCCAGGTCCGGACCGCCGAAGGCGTTCCTTTTTTACCTGCCATGTTTACCACCATGTTCCAGTGCAGTCCCAGATGCAGGGACATCAGTACAAATCCCCAGTAGGCGCCAAGCATATGCACGGTCCGCGCCGCTGCGGCAAAGCCGCTGATATGCAGGAACGCAAACACGTAGCGGGAAAGCAGGATGCCGCTTACCATGGACCCCAGCATGCAGACCAGTATCAGCAGTGCCAGAATCGTCTACAGAATCCGGAAAGAGGTATATCTGCCCTTTCCAAGATTTGCCGTCCAGCTCCGGTTCAGAATATGGTGCAGAATAAACAGCACGAACATGCCCATTCCTGTCCATTCGTGAACTGCTTCTCCGGCCATTCCATAAGACATCAGCACCAGAAGCGCAAGAGTCATCAGAATATCTACTGCGATTTTCCATTTCATTTTTCCGCTCATAACAGGCTCCTTTCCGTTTTCGCCATAAATACAGGGACAGAGGTACACTGTCCCTGATACCATTATAAAGGATGAATATCCTTACCGGAAGTTATATTTTGTTATTCAGTAATAACCTGGAGGCCAATTCCGGAAGCTCTCTCACCGATTCCGCCAGGGCCGAGGCTCCTTCCAGCTCTTTGGAAGTCCCGAAGCCATAGGCACAGCCGATGAACAGACACCCGGCCGCCTTCGCGCAGTCCAGGTCGCTTCTGCGGTCTCCGATAACCGCAGACGGCGGTCCGTATTTTTTCTCCACTTCCCGGATGATTTCTGTCTTTGGTGCAAATCCATAGGTTTCGCAGTCATAAAACTCCGAAAACCATTTCCCCATTCCAAATACTTCCCAGCTGGTCCGGCGGTATTCCACCCGGCAGTTGCTCAGTACTACAAGGGTGTATCCTTCTGCTTTCAGTCTGTCCAGTGCTTCTTCCGCACCCGGATACCAGGCCGCTTTTCCGGCACGGATTCCTTCTGCCATGACATGTCCGGTCATGGCTGCGGCTTTCCTTTGAACCGGCTCCGGAAGTTCCGGCAGGAAGGATTGCCACATCTCCCGGCTGTTCATGCCCAGCCAGCCGGCCACCTGCCTGGCCGGGATTTCCCGCTCTTTTGCCCAGCCATTTTCCATCAGCCAGGCAAAGGTGCTCCGAAAGGCGGGCTCATAGATCCGCATGGTCTCATGAATCGTCCCGTCGTAATCAAAAATCAGCAGTTTTTCCATTATATCTGCTCCAGTACATTTACCATCTCAATGGCTGACAGCGCACAGTCATAGCCTTTGTTTCCGGCCTTGCTTCCTGCCCGGGCGATGGCCTGCTCAATGTTTTCCGTGGTAATCACACCAAAGAGAACCGGAACTCCGGTGCTCATCCCGGCCTGGGCAATCCCCTTGGATACTTCATTGCACACGTAATCGTAATGGGTGGTGTCGCCCCGGATAACAGCGCCTACACAGATGATGGCGTCGTAGTTCCCGGATTTTGCCATCTTCAGGGCGGTCACGGGAATTTCAAAGGCTCCCGGCACCCAGGCGGCCGTAATATTGTCCTCTTCCACGCCATGGCGCACCAGGCCGTCCACGGCTCCGCCCAGCAGCTTGTTTACGATAATCTCATTAAACCGGGAAGCTACGATTCCCACCTTCATTCCTTCTTTTGCAACTACTTTTCCTTCCAGTACCTGAATTTCTTTCATTTTGAATTCCTCCTTTTATACCTCTATCTGTCTGAAAATGTGTCCCATTTTCTCTTTTTTCGTCCGAATGTAAAATGCATCGTATTTCTGGGGCTCTATTTCGATGGGCACCCGCTCGTTTATGGTCAGTCCAAAGCCTTCCAGGCCGTATACTTTCTCCGGATTATTGGTGAGAAGCCGCAGGGATTTTACCCCAAGGTCGGCCAGAATCTGGGCGCCTGTCCAGTATTCCCGCAAATCCGGGGCAAATCCCAGACGGATGTTGGCCTCCACCGTGTCCAGCCCCTGCTCCTGGAGCTGATAGGCCTTCAGTTTGTTAATCAGTCCAATGCCGCGGCCTTCCTGACGCATGTAGAGCAGAACGCCCCGCCCCTCTTTTTCAATCTGCTCCATGGCTCTCTGGAGCTGTTCCCCGCAGTCACAGCGCCGGGACCCGAAGGTGTCTCCGGTCAGACACTCGGAATGCACCCGGCAGAGAACGTTTTCCCCGTCTCCCAAATCCCCTTTTACCAGGGCCACATGGTGCTCTCCGCTGATATCGTTGACATAGCCGTAAATCTGGAAATCTCCGAATTTCGTCGGCATGTGGGCAGAGGCTTCCTGAATCACGTGTTTTTCATGGATCCGGCAGTAATCCTGCAGTTCTTTTATCGTAATAAATTTCAGCCCGTATTTCTCTGCCAGCTTCCACAGATTCGGCGTCCGCATCATGGTTCCGTCCTCCTCCATGACCTCACAGCACACGCCGCATTCTTTCAGTCCGGCCAGGCGCATCATATCCACGGTGGCCTCCGTATGACCGTTTCGCACCAGCACGCCGCCCTTGCGGGACACCAGGGGAAACACATGTCCGGGTCTGCGGAATTCCTCCGGTCTGACAGAATCCTCCACGCATTTTCGCATGGTCAGCGCCCGTTCCTCTGCAGAGATTCCCGTCGTCGTCTCCACATAGTCCACCGATACCGTAAAAGCTGTACTGTGGTTGTCCGTATTTTCCGATACCATCTGGGGAAATCCCAGCTTTTCCGCCAGTGCGGCGCTCATGGGCGTACAAATCAGCCCTTTGGCGTGGGTCGCCATAAAATTGATGTTTTCCTGAGTTGCAAATTCTGCCGCGCAAATCATATCGCCTTCGTTTTCCCGGTCCGGGTCGTCCGTCACCAGGATAATTCTGCCCGCACGCAGCTCCTCCAGCGCTTCTTCAATCGTATGATACTGCTGTTTCATGTTCCGTCTCCTCCATCTATAAATAAGTTTCCAGAAATTCCATGGTCATGCCCCCGGAATCTTTTCCGTCTGATGATTCTTTTGCCTTTTCCGTTTTTATCAGCTTTTCCACGTATTTCCCTATGATATCTGTTTCCAGATTTACCAGACTGCCTGCCCGTTTTTTCAGCAGAGTGGTCTCTTCCCCGGTATGGGGAATAACGGATACCTGAAAGCTGCTATTTCCGACTGCGGCAACGGTAAGGCTGATTCCATCCATACAGATGGAACCTTTTTCCACAATCAGGCGCAGCAGGTCCCCGGAAGTTTCCACTTCCACCCAGACTGCGTTTTCTTCCTTCCGGTACTGAACGATTTTCCCGGTGCCGTCAATGTGTCCGGATACGATATGTCCGCCAAACCTGCCGTCTGCCGCCATGGCACGCTCCAGGTTAACCGGGTCGCCGTTCCCCGCCTGAGAAAGGCTGCTTCTGCGCACCGTCTCTGCCATCACGTCCGCAGTAAACCCGTCCGGCCGGAGGGAAGTCACGGTCAGGCAGATGCCGTTGACCGCAATGCTGTCTCCCACTTTTGTCCCTTCCAGTACTTTCCGGGCCTGGATGGTCACCTGACCGGAGGAACCGGAAAGGGCAATCCTCTTTATCGTTCCCAGTTCTTCTATGATTCCGGTAAACAAGGCTCTTCCTCCCTTCCTGTCTCTACATCATATTCCAGCATCAGGTCTTCCCCCAGGGCGGTCACTTCCTGGAGCTTTAGCTTCACCGCTTCCTGGGGAGACTCTGCGCCCAGACCCGCCACGGGGGTAGGTGCCTGCGCTCCGCCGAACAGTTTCGGCGCCAGAAAGGCCCGTACTTTCTGGACGATTCCGGCCCGGAGGGCGCTCTCATTCAGGGTCCCGCCTCCTTCCAGGAGAATGCTGTCTATCTTCTGCTCTCCCAGAATCTCCATCAGCTTTTTTAAATCCACTTCCCCGTCTTCACCGGGACAGTACAGCGTCTCTACGCCAAGGGCCGCCAGTCTTTCTGCTTTTTGGGGATTCTCCCTGGCATAAACGATTATCGTCCGGTGCTCTCCTGCGGTCTGACAGATTCTGCTGTCCTCCGGAATCCGCAGGCTGCTGTCGCAGATAATCCGGACGGGGCTGCGGGCTCCTTCCAGTCTGGCGTTCAGCACCGGATTATCGGCCAGTACCGTCCCGATTCCCACCATGATTCCCCGGCAGCGGTGGCGCAGCCGGTGAACCTGGCGCCTGGATTCCTCCCCGCTGACCCACCGGGCAGCTCCCGTCCTGGTGGCCGTCTTTCCGTCTGCGGTCATGGCGTATTTCATCACCACGTAGGGAGTTTTCCGGGTAATATAGTGAAAAAATACCGGGTTCAGCTTATCGCAGGTTTCCCGGAGAAAATCCTCCTCCACCTGTAAGCCTGCTTCCCGCAGCATGGCGGCCCCTTTTCCCGCCACTTTGGGGTTCGGGTCCCGGGAACCGATAACAACTCTGGAAATCTTCTGTTCCAGGATGGCCTCCGTGCAGGGCGGCGTCTTTCCATAGTGGCAGCAGGGCTCCAGCGTCACATAAAGGGTAGCGCCGTCGGCCGGTTCCGTCAGAGAGGCGATGGCGTTCCGCTCCGCATGGGGTTCTCCGTACTTTGCATGCCAGCCTTCGCCGATAATCCGGCCGTCTTTTACAATCACGGCTCCCACCAGCGGATTGGGACTGGTCCAGCCTTCGCCGTTTTTTGCCAGTTCTACCGCCCGCAGCATATAGTCTTTGTCTGTCATGACTTTTCTCCTTTCTGCATGTTCGGGGCTTTTTGAAAGATTGTTCGGATTTGGAAAAAGAATTGTTTGGGCATCCCGCGAAGCGCTTTATCTGGCAGGAAACAGTGTTTCCCGGCAAATAAAAAGCTCTGAAACGGTTTCCCATCTCAGAGCATTCTGTCCAGCATATGCCAGCTTCTTTCCGCGTTCCTGAATCTGTTCCGGAATGCGGTTTTGGCTGACCATTTTCTTCTCTCATCCAGACTGTACTGTCGGCTTCGGAGTTTCACCGAATCATGCCTTACGGCTCGCGGGCTTTACCGCCGGTAGGGACTTGCACCCTGCCCTGAAGATTATGCATTTATGTATTTGTCTTATTCATCATAGCACCGTTTTTCCCGGACGTCAATATGTATTGCGCGGCCCGGTTCTGTTCAAAATCCACGAAATACCTGTTGCCGTTCTTTGAACGGCGTTTTTATAATGATTGCCCCGGTTGAGCTGAAAGAACGTATCAATGCCATAGCCTGCATAGAGACTTTGAATTTTTTCCGTATTTTCCTGTACTGTCTGCAGATAAGGGTTTTTCGTCCTGCTCTCCCGGTCTCCAATGGAAAAGTAAACGCATTCAGGGAGCCTTTTCATCTCATGGGAAGCGATATACTCCATGAGTCCCGGAAACCATAGGGAGCCGGACATACTTGCGATTCTTGAAAAAACTGCTGTCCGGTACAGCGAGTACACAGCGAATAACCCGGCGAGGGAATAGCCTGCCAGCCCCCGCCACGAAACGCCATGCACCAGTTTCTCTGCCCGCGGCATAATTTCTTCTGTCAAAAGCTGTAAGTAGTTATCAGCGCCGCCGGTGCAGGGAGTATCTTTTTCGAAGACTGAAGGAATATCCCAGGGTGCCATATCGTGATTCCATTTCAGGCTGCTGACTGCTACAAGCGTAAAATCAGAACAGTCCATACCGCATAATGCCTGATACACCTTATCGCCTTCCTCTGCAAAGGTATTCACATACACTACGGCACTGTCAGATTCCGGGCTGGGATATACCTCGATTCTTTTGCCTGCTATATGGAATTGTGTTTTCCTGATTTGTTCTCTGCTCATTTTACCTCACATCCTGTTTACTGCCTCTGGCATTTTCATAATACGATGGATATCATCCGCTTTAAGGAAAAGGCGCAGGACGTGTCTCCACTGCCTGCGCCTTTTCCCTGTATATGCCCTTTATTTCATTACGAAGTTAATAATCTTCTTCGGCACGTAAATTTCTTTGATAACATTTCCGGTCAGCTTATCCGCAATAGCTTCCTTTCCTGCTGCCAGGGCGTCTTCTTTGGACACTTCCGCGGAAAGTGTAACCACGGCCCGGGTCTTTCCGTTAATCTGCACGGGAAGCTCGATTTCGTCATCCTTCATGGCGGACTCATCATAAGTGGGCCAGCCTGCCTGGAATACGGAAATCGTGTTGCCCAGTTCCTCCCAGATTTCCTCTGCCATATGAGGCGCAAAAGGAGCCAGGAGAACGGCCAGGGTATCCAGCGTATCCCTGTCCACGCCGCCTTCTTTTTTGGCGATGCTTACCAGGGAATTGGTATGCTCCATGAATGCGGAGATAACCGTGTTCAGGCTGAAACTCTCCAGACGGGTGGTTACGTCGTACACCAGTTTATTTCTTACCTTCAGCATTTCCTTTGTAGGCTGAATCTCTTTGTCTTTGCTGTCCATCAGCAGGTTCCACAGTTTTTTCAGGAAACGGTATACCCCGTCGATTCCTCTGTCGTCCCACTCTGCGTCCAGTTCCGGCGGTCCCACAAACAGTTCGTACATCCGCAGGGAATCGCAGCCGTAATCTCTTACCAGGTCGTCCGGGGAAACCACGTTTCCTTTGGACTTGCTCATTTTGATACCGTTCTTTCCGGTAATCATACCCTGGTTGAAAAGTTTGGTAAAGGGCTCGTCAAAGTCAATCACTCCGATGTCGCACAGGAACTTGGTGTAGAACCGGGAGTACAGAAGATGCAGTACCGCATGCTCTACGCCGCCGATATACATGTCTACCGGGAGCATGGCGTCTGCTTTTTCCCGGGAAACCAGTTCCTCATCGTTGTGGTTATCCACATACCGCAGGAAATACCAGGAGGACCCTGCCCACTGGGGCATGGTGTTGGTCTCCCGTTTTGCCGGCTTTCCGCACACCGGACAGGTGGTGTTCACCCAGTCGGTGATGGCGGCCAGCGGAGATTCTCCGGTTCCCGTCGGTTCATAGGATTCTACCTCAGGCAGGGTCAGCGGAAGCTGGTCCTCGGGTACCGGCACGGCGCCGCAGTCTGGGCAGTGTACAATCGGAATCGGTTCTCCCCAGTATCTCTGGCGGGAGAATACCCAGTCACGGAGCTTATAGTTTACGGTCGCCCGTCCGATTCCCCGCTCCTCAATGATGTGGGGCGCTTCTTTTTTCAGCACAGCGGACTCCATCCCGTTCCATTCCCCGGAGTTAATCATGGTTCCGGACGCCTCGGTATAGGCCTCTGTCATATGTTCAATTTCTTTTCCATCCTTGGCGATAACCTGGATAATCGGAATGTTGAACTTGGTGGCAAATTCAAAGTCACGGTCGTCATGCGCCGGCACGCACATGATAGCGCCGGTACCGTAATCCGCCAGTACATAGTCGGAAAGCCAGATTGGCACTTTCGCTCCGTTCAGCGGATTGATGGCGTAGGAGCCGGTAAATACACCGGTCTTTTCCTTGTCCTGCAGACGGTCCACGTTGGATTTCATGGACGCCTCGTAAATGTACTGTTCCACTGCTTCCCGGGTTTCGTCGGTGGCCAGTTCTTTTGCCAGCGCATGCTCCGGCGCCAGTACCATAAAGGTGGCTCCGTAAAGGGTATCCGGCCGGGTTGTGTACACGGTAATCTTCTCTTCTCTTCCGTCAACCGGGAAATCCACTTCTGCGCCGTAGGATTTTCCAATCCAGTCTGTCTGCATCTTTTTCACCTTTTCCGGCCAGTCCAGTTTGTCCAGGTCGTTCAGCAGACGGTCCGCATATTTGGTAATCCGCAGCATCCACTGACGGAGGTTTTTCTTCGTCACTTCCGTGCCGCAGCGCTCGCATTTTCCGTTTACTACTTCTTCATTTGCAAGTCCGGTCTTGCAGGAAGGACACCAGTTGATGGGGAATTCCTTCTCATAGGCAAGCCCTTCTTTGAACATTTTTACAAAAATCCACTGGGTCCATTTATAGAACTTCGGGTCTGTAGTGTTGACTTCCATGTCCCAGTCATAGAGAGCGGAAATTTCGTTAATCTGCCGTTTGATGTTGGCTACGTTTTCCGCCGTGGATTTTGCCGGATGTACGCCCATCTTGATGGCATAGTTTTCAGCCGGAAGGCCGAACGCATCCCAGCCCATGGGGTGGATGATGTAATATCCCTGGAGCAGTTTGTAACGGCTCCATACGTCAGAGATAACGTACCCTCTCCAGTGTCCTACATGAAGTCCGTTTCCGGACGGATAGGGGAACATATCCAGGCAGTAGTATTTCGGCTTCGGATTCCCGTTTTCGTCGTTCCGGGGATTCACCGGTTTTTCCGCCCAGCGTTCCTTCCATTTTTTCTCGATTGCTCTGTGATTATAAGGTGTGGCCATTTTTTCTCATCCTCCTGAATTCTCTTCTCACCCAAAACCGCATACTGCCCTGTTTTCGGCAGAATAAAAAAACCTCCCATCTCCAAAGAGACGGAAGACTTCCGCGGTACCACTCTTTTTCGCCCTGCCCTCCCGGGCCGGCGCACTTTCGATTCTGTAACGGGAATTCCCGCTTCTGCCTACCGGTCTGTTCAGCAGAAGAACTCCGAGGCGAGTTCGAAGCATCCGCCTGCTGCCTCGCACCTTCCGGCAGTTCTCTGAAAACGTCAGGCTCCTACTACTCCTCTTCAGCGTCATTTCATATACTGTTTTATTATAAAAAGAAGCCCTCTTTTCGTCAAGGGCTTTTTATCTAAAATTTCTGTAAGGCGTAACCGTTTTCCCGCAGCCAGTCCCGGTACTTCCGGTAATCCGGCATAATTTTCTCCACCTCTGCCCAGAACCGGGCGGAGTGGTTCATCTCTTTTCTGTGGGCCAGTTCATGCACTACCACATAGTCCAGCACGCCTGCCGGAGCCAGAATCAGCTTCCAGTTAAAATTCAGACTGCCCTTTGCGCTGCAGCTCCCCCAGCGGGTCTTCTGCTCCCGGATGGCAATCCGTCCGTAACTTACGCCCATCCTGCCTGCGTAAAAAGAAGTTCTATCCTGGAAAACTTCCCGGGCCTTTTCCCGGTAAAAGGTTCTTTCCCCGCCCGTCAGCGGCCGGACTTTTTCTGCCTTCTGCTCCCGGGCTTTCTGTTTCCTGCTTTTTTCCTGAATCCAGTCCTGCTTCTCTGCCAGAAAGGCCTCGACAGCAGAAAGGGGCATCCGGCGGGGCGCCCGGACCAGGACAGAACCGTCCTCCCGGATTTCCACCGCCAGAGTCTTTCTGTCGGAACGCTTCAGCTCATACTCTATGCTCACTGTCTTTACCCCAGGTAAACGACCTCGTCCTTCGGTCGGGACGCTTTTTCTGCATAGAGCAGGTAGAGAACCGGCTGTTTCTGGGCGAATTTCCGGGGCGCTTCGTACTCGAACCGGGCCTCCACCCGCATCCATCCCCGCTGTTCCAGGCTGGCCGGTTTCGGGATTTTACAGGGGTAGCCGTAAAACCGGATATCCTCGGCACAGCAGGTCATAATCTGCCTTCCCGGCACCATCATGTCCACAGGCATTCCTTTGGGCCGGAAGGTCTGCGCCAGAAACCGGACCGTTTTATGCAGATAACGTTCCGGGTGTTCATAGGCGTCCACATACCAGATGCCGAAATCCGTATCCTCCACTTCTATTACATCCGCCTTCACATCATACGGCAGGTCCTCTTCTGTCTGGGGGATGATTTCCCCGTCCTCTCCTTCAAAAATCAGCTGGGCCATGGGATTCTGGATTTTCAGGGCCCGGCGGAAGGCGGACCGGTCGGTTCCATCTCCGCACCGGTTGATGACAATCAGCTCAGACTCCGTAAGCTGATTCATCAGCATGTTGCGCATGTTTTTCAGGTACATGTCCAGGGTGGCGCCGTTTACGGTGGAGTAAACGCCCTGAATCTCCCAGTTGTCCGGGAAATCTCCGTTCATGATTTCCTGCAGGTCCCACATCCCGTTGTATTCGATAACCACCTGGGCAGGATGATAGATTTTCTCACAGTTCTGGAAGAAGGTGCCGTTCAGCTTCTCCTGCTCGTCAATTTCCATCAGAAACATCCCGTTTTCATCCAGCCAGGACTCGGGGTATTCCTCCTCCCCTTCCTCGCAGAGATAAAGGAGGGTCGGTCCGTCCTCTATCCAGTCCTGCCGCATCAGAGTATCCTTGATAAACGTGGTCTTCCCGCTTTCCAGAAATCCCGTACAGATATATACTGGTGTCTTCATGTCTCTCCCTCCGGTATGATTCTAAATATGGAACAGAGTCTGCAGGGAATCTTCCTTCAGGTCGGTTCCGATAACGCATACCCGTCCGGTATAGTCCGGCTGGCCTTCCCGGGTTTCGCTTTCTCCCGGCACCAGGTCGAACTGTTTCCAGCTTCCGTCTGTCATCTGGATAATTCCCTTGGCCCGGAGCACGGTGCCGTAGCCTTCGGTTTCCGCCAGCGCCTTCAGCAGGAAATCCAGTTCTTCTTCCGTATATTTATGGGCCGTCTCCCTGCCCCAGCTTGTAAACACCTCATCTGCGTGGTGGTGATGATGGTGCTCATGGTCGTGGTGGTGGTCATGACCGCAGCACTCCCCATGGCCATGGTCGTGGTCATGGTGATGGCCGTGCTCATGGCCGCAGCATTCTTCGTGGTCGTGGTGGTGTTCATGGTCATGATGATGAGCATGACCGTGGCTTCCCTCCAGCAGCTCCTCTATTTCCGCTCCCTGCTCCAGCGCCCGCAGGATGGCTTCTTTTCCCAGCTCGTCCCAGGGAGTGGTAATGACTGCCGCCTCTTTGTTCTCTTCCCGCAGCAGGTGTACACACTCCTCGATTTTTTCGTCCGTCATCATCTGGGTGCGGCTGAGCACCAGCGTTGTGGCGCTGGCCACCTGGTCTTTGAAGAACTCACCGAAGTTTTTCATATACATTTTTGCTTTCTTTCCATCGACCACGGTGATTCTTCCGGAAATCTCAATATCGGCCTCTGCCTTCACGCCTTCCACGGCTTTTGCCACATCAGAAAGTTTTCCGACTCCGGAGGGCTCGATAATTACCCGGTCCGGATGATACTGCTCCAGTACCTGCTGGAGCGCTTTGCTGAAATCCCCTACCAGGGTACAGCAGATACATCCGGAGTTCATCTCCGTAATCTCGATTCCGGCGTCCTTCAGAAATCCGCCGTCAATGCCGATTTCTCCGAACTCATTCTCAATCAGCACCAGTTTTTCCCCGGTGAAGACTTCGTCAATCAGCTTCTTAATAAATGTAGTCTTTCCGGCTCCAAGGAAACCGGAAATAATGTCGACTTTTGTCATATCGATTCCTCTTTTCTTTTATGGTTAGATTTTGCTAACTCCTTAGTGGTTTTCAGTTCAGCCGTCTGCCGGAGACCGGCCAGCCCAAAAGGAACGTCCCGGTTTCCGGCAAAGGGCTGAACCGTATCCTAATATATCACAAAACAGGAAAAGATGCAAACAAATGGGTTGTTTCTCTTTTGTGAATAGTGTATAATGAGTTCAGGAGAAAGCGTACAACTTTCGTACAATTTACGAAAAAGGAGACTTGCAAATATGGTAAATTTATTGACAGGCCCAAAGGGAAGCGGTAAAACGCAACAGATGATTGAACTTGCAAACGAAGCTGTAAAGGACTGTGACGGAAACGTATTTTTTATTAAGAAAAGTCACCGCGATACATACAGTCTCTCTTTTAGTATCCGGGCAATCTGCATGGATGACTACGAGGTTATCACTACCACCGATGAATATCTTGGATTCATCTACGGTATGACAAGCGCCGACCACGACATCCGTGCTATTTTTATCGACGGAATTCTGAAACACGCAGATATGACTCTGGAAAAACTTCCTTCTTTCATTGAGAAACTGAAAAAGATTTCTGCGAACTGCCAGATTGAATTCTATATCAGCGTCAGCGCAACCAATGACAAACTGAAAGACATTGACATGACCGACTGCCGTATCTTAAACTAATCTGTCTGTAGAAATTTTCAGCCGTACCCTCTCAGCGAGCGGTACGGCTGTTTTTTATATCAGTTCATACAGAAGAACCATCAGCGGCATGGTAATGACGCAGAAAATCACCGACATGACGTTTATCACGCTGGCGTATTTTGCGTCGCCCCCGAACACCTGGGCCAGCTGGGTTACAAGGGCCGCCGCGCTGGACGCCCCGGCCAGCAGGACAATCAGAATGATGGTGTCTCCTTCCGGATGATAACCGGCGATACCGGTCAGTTTAAAGAGCAGGATACAGATAACGGGCATGACAATCAGCCGGAAAAAGCAGATAAAATAGACCCGCTTCTGTTTCAGCACCCACAGAAGGTCCACATTTCCAATCAGCATTCCGATAACCAGCATACTCACCGGACCAATCATGTCTCCCAGCCCGCCTATGGTGGAACTGATAATGCCGGGAAGCTGAATGTTGGCCGCAAACAGTACGATGCCGATAAACATGGCAATGATATTGGGATTCAGAATAATACTGCGCAGGCTGCTTTTCTCGCCCCTGCATATCAGGGCTTTTCCATGGGTCCATACCAGCACCGTCTGCACCATGGTGTAGGCGCTGGTATAAAATACCCATTCCGGTCCGAAGGTAGCGGACACCAGGGGGATAATCAGATTCCCCGAATTGGAGTAAATAATGGAAGCCCGCTCGATGGAATCAGGCCCAGGGGCTTTCGCAGTACTTTCATCAGGCCGATAAACACGGCGTGAATGACAACGGACGCCGCCATGGCCATCAGAAGTCCTTTCACCTTGTCCGGTGTGCATTCTATCTGAAAAGCCTGCACCACAACGCAGGGGGAACAGATATAAACACAGAGTCTGGACAGAACCCCGCTTTCTTCCGACTGAAACAGTCCAATCTTTACGATAGCGAATCCGACCACTCCCATCAGAAACAGGGAGAGAATCTGCTGTGCCAGCAATATACTAAGTTCCATGGTGTTCTTCCTTTCCTGCCGCACCGGAACGCACTTTCCCGGTCCCGGTTTTCTCTTCTATTTCAGGGAAAGTACCTGGCAGGTATCCGTCCCCTCTGTGTATTCCATCGTTACGGTATCTCCCGGATTCAGGCGCATGACTTCGATAAAGTCCACAATGGGCACGTCAAAGATTTCTTCCGAATCCTCCAGCATCAGGTAGTAATGGGAATTTCCTTCGATAACGCCCTGGGAGATTTTTTCTATCACACCGGTAATCTGTTTTGTCTCACTGGTCTCTTCTGCTTCTTCTTCCGTTTCTATGCCTCCGCTTTCCAGCAGCCCCTGATACTGCTCCTCGCACTGGCTGACTGTGCTTCCGGTGGCCACAATCTGGTACTGCTCCACGTTTACCATGGCATACATTTTCACAAGTCCCGCATCATCCTTTAAGGCCATGAAATAGGTTGGCTGGCCGGAAATGTTCAGAAGCAGGGGGAAGGTGGCCGTATACTGCAGATTCTGCACCTGGCCCTCCGCCGAGGCCATGGCAGAAGTCTCCGTGGCTCCCTCCACCGGGTAATAACGGGTTTCCATGGTTCTCTGATTCATCAGTACAAATCCCACATTGGACTGGTCGCTGTTTACAGAGGTCACCCCTGTATAGACCCACACATCGTCGTCAATCGCCAGATAGTTGTACCCGTCCGTCGTTTTCAGACAGTCCTTCTGGCCCAGCACGCTGTTCCAGAATCCGTGCTGCAGCGTTCCGTGGTAATCATAGAGCTCCACCAGCAGGTCCGCGGAAAACGCCCGGTCAATCCATGTGGGCGCGTCCTCAATGGCATAGTCTTCTGTTTCCCCGGTAATCGCATTGCACAGCACAACCCGTCCAATGGTCTCTCCTCCGAAAAGTCCGATGTTATACTGTTTCACCGGCGCTATCCAGTAGGGTATTCCTTCCTCGTCAATCTCAAAGCTCAGGTCCCCATATATATAGGTAGGATGCGCAAACCGCAGATGACGGTAGATATTCCGGTTAAAATGGTCGCTCATGGAGTATTTCATTCCTTCCTCCAGTTTGACCATCTCCGTGGTCTGGTTTGCCATGTCAATCCGGATATAGGCCGGAAGTCCCTCGCTCTGATTGGTAAACCACTTGACCAGGCTCGCGTATTTTAACGGGGTTACCCGTACCGGCCGGTCATTGTAATTTATCTGGGAGTAGATATCGTCCGCCTCGAACTGGGAAACCATATCCGCCATACTGCCCATCTTCCGGTCGCCCAGAAGTTCCGCCGTATCCCTGTCCAGGATGGGAATCTGGTCGAAAGAAAGTTCTTCGATTTCCGTTGCGAAATCCCCTTCTTCCACGGTCAGAAGCTGCTGGTATTTCTTTGCATTGACAACCGGGGAGGACAGTAGGGTTCCTGCCAGATACACGACAAGAAGCACCAGAAACAGTCCCAGAATTCCTTTCATTCCTTTCGAATGCCGGATTTCCCCGGGGGAAAGTCTCTTTCGCAGCGCATAGAAAGCTGCCGCCAGGGCCACAAGCGCCAGCAGAAAATACCAGACTCCGGCCGAATGAATATTCAGCGCCGGAAGGGCCGCGTAATAGTAGACTGCCGCCGCGGCCAGCAGCACAATGGTAGTAATGATGCCTTTTTTCATCCTCTCAATTCCTTTTCCTTAAAATTTACGTTTCCACAGTCCCGGAGAGAACAGCATCAGGAAGGGGAAGATTTCCAGCCGTCCTGCCAGCATGTCCAGACTTAATACAATCTTGGAAAATGCGGAAAAGAAGGAGAAATTTTCCACCGGTCCGGACACGTTCAGTCCCGGTCCCACATTATTCATCGTCGTTGCCACCGCCGCAAATGTGCTTTCAAAGTCATAATTATCCAGCGACACAAGCAGGATGGACCCCATCATCAGTAGTATGTAGGCTATGAAAAAAACATATACGCCTCTGACGGTCTCCTCCCGGACTTTTTTCCCGTTCAGTTTTACTACGGTTACCGCTTTGGGATGAAACATCAGTTTGATTTCCCGTCCTACACATTTGATAAGAATAATAAACCGGGATACCTTCACTCCGCCTCCGGTGGAACCTGCGCTGGCTCCGATTATCATCACCAGAATCAGAATGCATTTGGAAAGTTCCGGCCACAAATCGTAGTCCGCTGTCACGAAGCCGGTGGTGGTAATCACAGACGCAATCTGGAAGGAGGCGTACCGGAAGGCCTTCCCCACGGTCTCATAGATGGGAAGAATATTTACGGTTACGATTGCCGTAGTTACCGCAATAATTCCCAGGTAGGCACGGAGTTCCTCGTTTTTCCAGACTTCTTTAAACTGCCTGATAAGGCAGAAATAATACAGGTTAAAATTCACGCCGAACAGAATCATAAAGACGGTGATGACCCCGTCAATATAGGCGCTGTCAAAATGCGCCACACTGGCATTATACCCGGAAAATCCTCCTGTTCCCGCTGTACTGAAAGCGTGTGTCACACTGTCAAACAGATTCATACCTCCGAACAGCAGTAGAATCACTTCTGCCAATGTCAGCACAAAATACATGGCATACAGAATCCGGGAAGTATCCCTGGCTTTCGGCACCAGTTTTCCCGCCTCCGGTCCCGGGACCTCCGCCCGCATCAGATGCATAGAATTCTTCTCACCCAGTGGAAACACAACCATGGTAAAAACCAGTACGCCCATGCCCCCTACCCAGTGGGTCAGGGCCCTCCAGAAAATCATGCTGCTGGGCAGTGCATCGATATCCGGAAGGATGGTGGATCCTGTCGTGGTAAACCCGGATACGGTTTCAAAAAAAGCGTCCACATAACTGGGGATGCTTCCGGATATGTAGAAAGGAAGTGCGCCAAAAAGAGACCAGAAAATCCAGGCCGCCGCCACGATGACAAATCCTTCCTTTGCGTAAATCGTGGTATCCTCCGGACGTTTTCGCCCAAGCAGGAGAAAGATGACGCCCAGCAGAGCCGCCACAGCAAGGAAAAAAACCACCTCTTCTTCCCCGTAGAGAACAGCGATAACCGCCGGGGTCAGCAGCAGCAGTCCCTCCACTCCCAGCATTCTCGCGATTACGAAGACAATCATTTTCAGATTCATGTTCTATTCCCGCCTCTCCAGAATGTCTTCTATATTCTGCACTTTTTTCCGGGTCGTCACCACGATAACACTGTCTCCCGGTTTTATCATATCCTCACCACCGGGAATGATGATGTCCCGCTTTCTTCCAATACAGGCAATCAGGTTATTCTTTTTTACGGGTAAATCTTTCAGGGGGACATATGTATAGTCGGTATCTTCCCGGATATAGAATTCCAGCGCTTCCACCTTGTCGTCTACCAGTTCATACATGGACTCTACATTGCTGCTCTGGTACGAGTTCTGACGCGCCCGGACATAGCTCATAATCGCGTCCGCCGTAGCTTCTTTCGCCGCCACGATACCGTCAATTCCCAGTTCTTCACCGAGCTGGGCCCGGCTGTCCTCGTTGACCTTGGCCACCACTTTATCCACGCCCCTGCTTTTGGCATACAGCGTCAGAATGATATTTTCCTCGTCCACTCCTGTCAGGGCCACCAGGGCGTCCGCCTCGTCGATTCCTTCTTCGGTCAGCAGTTCCTGGTCGGATGCATTCCCGTGGATAACTGTCGCCCGGGGAAGGGCCTGACACAGGTCCTCGCATTTGACCGGGTCTTTCTCAATAATTTTTACAAGCATCCCCAGCTCCAGAAGACGCCGTGCCAGGTAATATCCTACCCGGCCGCCTCCGCAGATAAGCACCCGTTTCCCTTTTCGGAGGGGCCGCTTTTTCTCGATAAACTGAAAGAAGTCTTTCATATAACGGTGCGCCGCCACAATGTGCAGACGGTCGCCATAATGGACTACAAAATCGCCGTCCGGGATAAAAACTTCGTTTCCCCGCCGCACGGCGCACACAAGCACGCGGACTTTAAATTTCTGGTAGATTTCTGCCAGGGACAGTCCGTCCAGATGACTTCTCTCCCGCACAATAAATTCCAGCAGGTCTGCTTTCCCTTTCATAAAGGTTTCCACCTTTGCCGTATCCGGATAAATCAGGATACGGGAAATCTCCTCTGCCACCGTAAGCTCCGGATTTACCGCCATGCTCAGCCGCAAATCTTCCTTCAAAAGTCCAATCTGGCGGAAATAAACCGGGTTTCTCACCCGGGCTATGGTATGGCGGGCGCCCAGCTTCCTGGCCAGCAGACAGCTGAACATGTTCAGCTCATCGGTAGATGCGCAGGCAATCACCAGGTCCGCCTCCGGCACGCCGGCTTCTTTCTGGACTTCCGCATCTGCCCCGTCCCCCGTAATACAGAGAATGTCCAGGCGGTTTACAGCCTCCTGGAGTTTTCCTTCGTTCTGGTCAATCAGAACCACGTCGTAATCCTCTTCGGATAACTGTCGGGTCAGTCTGTGTCCGACCTTACCGTCTCCAATGATTACAATCTTCATCTCTTGTTCCCTCACCTTTCCTTTTCGAAACGTTTTCCCAGACGGCGCAGCCCGTCGCCTCACTTTCCGAATTTCTGTGCATATTCCCGTAACGTAGCATAGCACTTTTGTGGGAAAAGTACAACCGGTTTTACAAAAGCAGACACCGGACAATGATATGCTCCCTTTATGAGAGACAGTGAAAAAACAAACTGTCATCATGAAGGGAGCAATTCTATGTCACAAAAAGGTAAACTAAACACAGAAGAAAAAGTCAAGATTATCAAGAGGTACAAGCAAGGGGA
>DWYV01000050.1 GCA_019118525.1 Candidatus Bariatricus faecipullorum | reverse complement strand
GAAATTGTAGTCGGGGACGGGTACAGGCTGGCCTGTACCCGTCCCCAATGGTGTTTAGTTGAAGCTCTGCTCTGTTCTGTTGATGATTTCATCCTGCAGTGCCTTGCTCAGGTTGCGGAAGTGGTCGCTGTATCCGGCCACACGCACGATGAGGTCTTTGTACTGCTCCGGATTCTTCTGTGCGGCAATCAGAGTCTCTCTGTCAATTACGTTGAACTGGATATGATGTCCGTCCATGTTGAAGTAAGAACGAATCAGGTTTGCCATCTGGTCCAGACCTTCTTCTCCGGCTACTACGCTGGGAGTAAATTTCTGGTTCAGAAGAGTTCCGCCTGTCTGCAGGTGGTCCATCTTTGCGCAGGATTTGATAACTGCAGTAGGTCCATGTGTGTCTGCGCCTTTTTCGGGGGAGATACCTTCGGATACCGGCACATGTGCAAGACGTCCGTTGGGGCTTGCCATCATGACATCGCCGAAGTATACGTGGCAGGTGGTGGGAAGCATGTTGACACGGTAGGTTCCGCCCAGCATGTTCTTTCTTCCGGTTACCTCATTCCGGTATGTCTCAAATACGCTTCTCATGATATCATCTGCGTAGTCATCATCATTTCCGTATTTCGGTGTATGGTTTCTTACCAGGTTGAGAATTCTCTCATGTCCCTCGAAGTTATCGTTCAGGGCTTCCATGAGTTCTTCCATGGTAAAGTTCTGTTTGTCATACACATTGTATTTAATTGCAGCAAGGCCGTCTGTAATCGTTCCGGTACCAACGCCCTGGAGATACTTGGTGTTGTATCTTGCTCCGCCTGCGTTATAATCTTTTCCTTTCTTGATACAGTCGTTTGTAATGATGGAAAGGAACGGAGCCGGCATGTACTCTGCAAAAATCTTTTCGATTACGTTGCTTCCTTCAATCTTGATGTCGATGAGGTATTTCATCTGTTTTTTGAAGGCGTCAAACAGTTCTTCGTAGCTCTTGAAATCTGTAGCGTAGCCCAGCTTCAGTCCCAGCTGTTTTCCGCTCATCTTGTCAAAGCCATTGTTCAGGGTCAGTTCCAGCACTTTCGGAATGTTGAAATATCCGGTCAGGATGTAGGCTTCGTTTCCGAATGCACCGGTTTCCACACAGCCGCTGGTTCCGCCGCGTCTTGCATCCTCCAGGGATTTTCCTGCATTCAACAGCTCCTGAATGATAGCTTCGGTATTGTAAAATGCGGGCTGGCCCCATCCTTTTCTGGAAATCTCGCAGGCTCTCTTTAAGAACTTCTGCGGAGTCTTGCGGCTAATCTGCACATTGGAACTGGGCTGAAGCAGCTTCATGTCGTCCATGCAGTCCAGAATCAGGTAACTTACATCATTTACGCCGTTCTCGCCGTCCGGTGTAATACCGCCGGTATTGATGTTAGCAAAATCTGTATAAGTGGAGCTTTCTTTCAGGGTAATTCCTACCTTCGGCGGTGCCGGCTGGTTGTTGAATTTCACCCATAAGCATTCCAGAAGTTCCAGTGCCTTGTCGTGGTCCAGAATTCCTTCTTCTGTATCTTTTACATAGAACGGATTCAGGTGCTGGTCCAGACGTCCCGGTGAATATGCGTCCCAGGGATTCAGCTCGGTGGTTACTCCCAGGTGTACGAACCAGTACATCTGAATTGCCTGCCAGAAGGTCTGCGGTTTGTGCGCCGGTACCACGTCACAGTTAGCGGCAATCTGAAGAAGTTCTTCTTTTCTCTTTGGATTCTCTTCTTTTTCTGCAAGCTCTCTTGCATAGGCAGCATACCGCTCGCCCAGCTTCATGATAGCATCGCAGGCTTTTGCCATACCTCTTAACTCATTTCTCTTGTCAAATGCTTCCGTATCATTCTGGAAATCCAGGGCGTCGATAGCGTCCTGAATGTCTTTCTTATAATCCAGGAATCCTTTTTCATAAATCTTTACAGAACCTACAGTATGTCCCGGTCCTCTCTGCTCCATGAACTCGGTGAAAATACCTGCCTCATAGCAGTCTTTCCACTCCTGGGTCATGTTCGCAAGAATCTTGGAACGTGTGGAGCGCTTATCCCAGTAGGGAATGGCCACATCTTTCTGATATTCAATATCCTCATCTTTAACAGTGAAGTTAATCAGATCCCGGTCATTCATAACATGCATGTCTTCCACAGTATGGCAGCACAGTTCCGGGAATGTAGGAGCCCCCTGGGGAGAAGCGCCCTTCTCGCCTACAATCAGTTCTCCATCGCCGATGTAAAGGGTTTTGGTTGAAAAATAGTCATACAGAACCTGGCCTCTCAGTTCCGGAATGGAAAGCTGGCCTTCGTATTTTTTGTAGGTTTCTGTCTCGCTCTTACATCTTTCCATGTCGATGTAGGGCTGTGTGTTTACACTCAGTTCCCGCAGAGCCTGAACTCTTTCATTCATACCTCTTTTTCCCATTTCTTTAACCTCCTATTTTTGTGTTGTGAAATCCCGCTTTTTTGAAAAGCTCTGTAAAATGTTCCATTTCTTCGTTTGACGGCTTCTGTAAATCTTCCCCCTCGTATACAGTCTCAAGACGTCCGTATTTACTGCTGCCGGTATTGTGGTAGGGAAGCAGATTCACCTGAGCCACATTTATCTGATGAGCAAGCAGCCAGTCAATGACCTTCTGCATACTCTCATCATCCGCGTTCACTCCCTTTACCGTGGGAATCCGGATATAGATTCTGGCCCCGTCCGCGCTTAACTTCTCCAGGTTTTCCAGAATCAGTGTATTGTCAACTCCAATGTACTTCTTATGCACCTCATTGTCAATAGCCTTAATGTCATACAGAAACGTATCCGCATAGGGAAGAATCCGTTTGAAGTTCTCATAAGGCGCGTAGCCGCAGGTATCAAACGTAACGGTAATGCCATGATGGTGCAGGGTTTTTACCAGTTCTTCTATGTAATCCATGTCCATGCACATGACTTCTCCGCCGGAAAGCGTCACGCCCCCACCGGACTGTTCGTAAAACATCTCGTCTTTTCTCAGCTCCGTTACCAGTTCCTGGACCGTATATTTTTTCCCGGCCACTTCCCGGATGTTCAGAAGACAAGCATATACGCAGGTACCGCATCCGGTACAGCGGCTATGGTCTGTCACCGCTTTCCCGTCCACCATGCTGATGGCGTCATGGGGACAGATTCTGGCGCATGCGCCGCAGCCTACACATTTCTCCCGGTTGGTAAGAATCTGTTTTTTTAAATTCTGGGTCTCCGGATTATGACACCAGACGCATCTCAGCGGACATCCCTTGAAAAATACGCTGGTCCGGATTCCGTCTCCATCGTGTATCGAATACTTCTGAATATTGGTTACGAGAGGTTGCATAACTGACTCCTTTTTCTTCTTTTAGACCATGGTTTGAACTTTGGTCTAATTATACCAGCAGACGGCCAGATTGTCAATAATTTATCAGGATTTTTGTCAATTTTTTATCACAGACGTTACTATTCACAGCCGATTCAGAATACACGGCCTATGCGTTGTGCTCGCACATAAGCATAGGCCGTGCATTCTGAATCAGGACTGTGTAGCAGTCACTCCACCCAAATAAGCAGCCTGGCTCCGTAAGGAGCGATACTGAAGCCTCGCAGAGGCGACGGCTGCGCATGCAGGTGGAGTGGCTGTGAATAGTGATTCACATTTTCCCATACCGGCTCCGGGCGTATCGCGCAAAAAGCCCGCAAAGAGGAGACAAGCGTCTCTCCGCTGCGGGCATTTTCTTTCTCTTTTCCTTTTGGATTTCTTATGCCGGAACCTCCTGAGCCTGGGCCGGGAGAATCCGGGCCAGGAAGGATTTCGTCCGTTCCTCCCTGGGCACGGTGAATATCTGGGCCGGACTTCCCTCTTCCACAATCAGGCCGTCCGCCATAAAGACAACCCGGTCTGCCACTTCTTTCGCAAATCCCATTTCATGGGTGACAACAATCATGGTCATGCCTTCTTTTGCCAGATTCTTCATGACTTCCAGCACTTCTCCCACAAGCTCCGGATCCAGTGCGGAAGTAGGTTCGTCAAAAAGGAGCACCCGGGGTTCCATGGCCAGGGCACGGGCAATGGCCACCCTCTGCTGCTGTCCTCCGGAAAGGGTGCCGGGATACTCGTCAGCCTTTTCCTCCATTCCCACCTTCCGCAGAAGCTCCATGGCCTTCTCCCGGGCCTCTTTCTTACTCATATGCTTTGTCAGAACCGGCGCCAGCATCACATTTTCCAGAACGGTCTTCATGGGGAACAGATAGAACTTCTGAAATACCATGCCCACCTCTTCCCGGAAGGCCCGGATGTTGCACCCTTTTTCCATCAGGCTCTTTCCCTGATAGGACACCTCGCCTCCGGAAGGTTTTTCCAGCTGGTTAATGCATCGCAGGAAGGTACTTTTTCCGGAGCCGGAAGGGCCGATAATGCAGACCACCTCTCCTTTTTCCACGTCCATGTTAATGTCCCGGAGAACTTCCAGGTCACCGAATTTCTTTGATAAATGCTGAATATGAATCATCTTTGCCGCCATAAAAATCACCTCATTTTCTTTTCCACGCCTTTCTGTATCACAATCAGTACAGAAAGAATTACCAGGTAAAAAACTGCCAGTGCCGTATAGGTAGGAATCGCCTGAAAACTTAGCGCTGCATAGGCCTGGGCCTGATGGGTCACTTCGTTCACCGCGATTACGGAAAGCAGTGCCGTGTCCTTCACGGAAATAATAAACTGATTAAAGAGCGCCGGAAGGGCAATCCGGAAAGCCGGCGGAATGACAATGTGGAGCATGGTCTGGGCGCGGGTAAGTCCCAGGGACTTTCCCGCCTCCTTCTGACCTGCCTCCACACTGGTCAGTGCGCCCCGCACGATTTCCGAGATAAACGCTCCGGAATTCAGGGCAATCACCAGAATTCCCACCGTGGTGCTGTCCAGTTCCACCCCCAGAAGCCGGGGGATGACATAGTATCCGTAAAGCGCCTGCACCATCAGCGGTGTGGCACGGATAATCCAGATATAAATCTCCGCGGCTGCCTTTCCCACTTTCAGTCCGGACTGAAGCAGATACCCGCAGAGACTGCCGATGACGGTTCCCAGGGCGATTCCGGCCAGGGAAATCACCAGGGTGAGCCGAAGCCCCGAGAGCATCATGGGCAGAAGTACTTCTAAAAAACGCAAATCCATTCTGTTTCCTCACTGTTCCTTTTTATTCACACCACGTCGCATACAGTTCATCCGTGGTTCCGTTCTCGATGAGCAGTTTCACCGCCGCGTTGATTTCATCGTAATAGTCGCAGTCCTTTGAAACCGCCACACAGTAGGGCGCCTGGCCCTGATTGAATTCCTCTCCCACGATTTCCAGGTTCGTGTTTCCGGTGGTTTTAATATAGAAGGAAGCGCCCGGGCCGTCCTGGATAACCGCGTCTACCAGCCCCTGCTCCAGGGACTCATAGGCTGTGGTAATCGTGTCGTGAACTTCCAGCGTGGAATCGGAAAGATTTTTGGAGGCGTAGGTATGGGAAGCGGTTCCCTTTTCCACGGCCACCGTCATGCCCGCCAGGTCATCCACACCGGCAATTCCTTTGTCGTCATTTTTATTTACCATAACCACCTGGCCGGAATCACAGTAGATTTCCGTAAAGTTCATAACCTCTTTTCTCTCGTCCGTGGCGCACAGGGCTGCCGCTCCGATATCCAGCTTTCCTTCTGCCAGGGATGTGGTCAGGGCCGAATAATCCATGGCCTGAATGTCGCCCTCAATCTCGAAGCCCAGAATTTCCTGAATATCTGCCAGCAGGTCAATGTCGTATCCTATCAGTGTCTCGCCGTCACTGTCATAGTAGGAAAAGGGACCAAAGAGACCGGAAGTCCCCACGGTCAGAGTCACACCGTCCATGGAACCTCTCAGTTCTTCTTCCGTATACTCTTTTGCCTCCGTCTCCTGCGTTTCTTCCGCAGAACTGTCTCCGCCGCAGCCAGCCGCCGAAACTGTTCCCGCCAGTACTGCACATAAGAAAAGCGCCATCCATTTTTTGTTTTTCATCATCAATATCCTCCCTTTCTCTCCGGGAAAATGTAAGGGCGCATTACTCATCTCCCGTAATGCGCCCTTACATTTTCCTAATATATGCAGAAAAGGCGCCGTTTTCTCTGCGACGCCTTTATCTGCTGGTTCCTTATGAACTTGTGTCTATTTTATCGCTATGCCGCGTTAAAGTCAATGGAAGTGTTTACTAATATTTTTCCTCCCACTCTCGTTATTTTCTGCGTTTTTTACAAATTTTCTGTATTTTTGTTTTTCTTGTCAAACAATCCGTTCTGTGTTAGAGTAAAAATGAATATTATGTAAGTTCTGACTGTAAAGGCGGACCACCTGAGCAGGAAGGCGTACATTCCTTTCGTATTATCACAGTTTTATGGGGAATCTGCGTCTTTTTGCGTAGATTTTTTTCTTTTGCCGTCCGGTCAGACGGAGGTTGCCAGAATGAAAACAGAAGAAACGCGCATCGCCCTCGTGGGCATTATTCTTACCACACACCAGTCTGTAGGAGAGCTGAATGCCCTTCTCAGCGAGTACAGCGACTATATCATCGGACGGATGGGCATCCCCTACCGAGAGAAACACCTGTCCATTATCAGCGTCGCCCTGGACGCCCCGGGCAGCATTATCAGCGCCCTGTCCGGCAAACTGGGCATGCTTCCGGGAGTCAGCACAAAGACCATCTATGCCAGAACACCCGGGTCTCTCCCGGAGACTCCCAAAAAGGATGACTGCCTATGAGAGAACTGATTGACCGGCTCCGGGATACCGGGACCCTCTCCCGGGAGGAATGGGTCCGCCTCATCCGGGGACGCACTCCGGCTCTTTCCGACTATCTGTTTGAGCAGGCCCGCCAGGTGCGGATTCGCCATTACGGACACGACGTCTATATCCGGGGGCTGATTGAATTTACCAATTACTGTAAAAACAACTGTTATTACTGCGGGATTCAGAACCAGAACTCCCATATCCGGCGCTACCGGCTGACAGAAGAGGACATCCTCTCCTGCTGTGAGACCGGCTACCGGCTGGGGTTTCGGACCTTTGTTCTCCAGGGCGGGGAAGACCCCTGGTTCACGGACGAACGCGTCTGCCATCTGGTCCGGGCCATCCGGAAAGGCTGGCCGGACTGCGCCATCACCCTTTCCATCGGGGAGAAATCCCGGGAAAGCTATGAGGCTTTTTTCCAGGCCGGAGCCACCCGGTATCTGCTGCGCCATGAGACCTGCAACGCAGACCACTACCGGATGCTCCATCCGCCGGAGCTTTCCGCCACCCACCGGCAGGCCTGCCTTTATACCCTGCGGGATATCGGCTACCAGACCGGAAGCGGATTCATGGTCGGCTCTCCGGGGCAGACGCCGGAACATCTGGCCGAGGATATGCTGTTTTTAAAAAAACTGAATCCCCATATGGTGGGAATCGGTCCCTTTATCCCCCACCACGACACGATATTTGCCAAAGAACCGGCAGGCACCCTGGAACTGACCTTATATATGCTGGGGCTTCTGCGGCTCATGCTTCCCAAAGTGCTTCTTCCCGCCACCACGGCCCTTGGCACCATTCATCCCCAGGGGCGGGAACTTGGCATCCTGGCAGGCGCCAACGTGGTGATGCCCAATCTGTCTCCGGAAAAAAACCGGAAGGATTACAGCCTTTATGATAATAAGCTCTGCTCCGGCAGCGAGGCTGCCGAGTGTCTGGCTGACTTAAAAAAGCGTATGGAAAAGACCGGTTACCGGGTAGTTACCAGCCGCGGCGACTCCCTGGTTTCCTAGCGCGGGAAAGACAAGTTTCCCGCCGTACAAAATTTTTATCAGGAGGAACGAAATCATGTACAATCCATCATCCAGAAAAGCAACGGAATTCATTGACCACCAGGAAATCCTGGACACCCTGGCCTACGCAGACGAAAACTGCGAAAACGTGGAGCTGATTGACTCCATCATTGCAAAGGCAAAAGAGCGCAAAGGACTGTCCCACCGGGAGGCCTCTGTTCTGCTTGCCTGTCCCATTCCCGAGAAAAACGAGGAAATCTACAAACTGGCCGAGCAGATTAAAAAGGACTTTTACGGAAACCGTATCGTCATGTTCGCCCCGCTGTATCTTTCCAATTACTGCATTAACGGATGTACCTACTGTCCTTACCATATGAAGAACAAGCACATTCCCAGGAAAAAGCTGACGCAGGACGAAATCCGCCGGGAAGTTATCGCGCTTCAGGACATGGGGCACAAACGGCTGGCCCTGGAAGCCGGGGAAGACCCCCAGAACAATCCGATTGAGTACATCCTGGAAAGTATCAAAACCATTTACAGCATTCAGCATAAAAACGGCGCCATCCGCCGGGTAAACGTAAACATCGCCGCCACTACCGTGGAAAACTACCGGAAACTGAAAGAAGCAGGTATCGGTACCTACATTCTGTTCCAGGAAACCTACCATAAAGAGAGTTACCTGGAGCTTCATCCCACCGGCCCCAAACACGACTACGACTACCACACCGAGGCCATGGACCGGGCCATGGAAGGCGGTATCGACGACGTAGGCCTGGGCGTTCTGTTTGGCCTGGACAAATACCGCTATGAGTTCGCCGGGCTTCTGATGCACGCCGAGCACCTGGAGGCCGTCTTTGGAGTAGGCCCCCACACCATCAGCGTTCCCCGGCTGAAAAATGCCGATGACATCGACGCCTCTTCCTTTAAAAACGGTATCGACGACGACACCTTTGCAAAAATCGTGGCCTGTATCCGGGTTGCCGTTCCCTATACCGGCATGATTATTTCCACCCGGGAGAATCAGGCCTGCAGAGAACGGGTACTTCACCTGGGTATCTCCCAGATTAGCGGCGGTTCCCGCACCAGCGTGGGCGGTTACGCCGAGCCGGAACCGGAAGACGAATCCTCCGAACAGTTCGACGTCAGCGACACCAGAACCCTGGACGAAGTCGTGAAATGGCTGATGGACCTGGGCTATATCCCCAGCTTCTGTACAGCCTGCTACAGAGAAGGCCGCACCGGCGACCGGTTTATGGCCCTCTGCAAGAGTCAGCAGATTCAGAACTGCTGCCATCCCAACGCTCTGCTGACCCTGAAAGAATACCTGATGGATTACGCCTCCCCGGAGACGAAGAAAATCGGAGACGCCCTGATTGAAAGGGAAATCGAAAACGTGCCTAATCCGAAAGCACGGGAGACTCTGGTGAAACACCTGAAAGAAATTGAGAATAACGAAGGGCGGGATTTCCGCTTCTAGTTAGTTGGGGACGGGTACCGGCTGGCCGGTACCCGTCCCCAACTACAATTTTAAAACAATTCAGTCATTAACAATCTTTTACTGCTGACCGGTTACGGCCATTTCCAGTGTCATATAGTCATCATCGGGAATGGAATAAATTCTCTGGTTCCCGTCTTCCTCATACGTAACGTTCAGTGTTACGGTTACCGGATCTTTGGGCTGTCCGTTGTCAATGCATTCCCGTTCAAAATCCAGAAATACCTGGGTCAGGTCGTCCTGGGTAGCCCCGTTATTGACTGCGTCCTGGAACTCTGCCTGGATTCCCTCTGCCAGACGGTCATAGGAGTCCAGCGGGGTGATAACCACGTCCACGGTAAAATTGTCATCGTCATCCTTTACCGCATCCTGCACTTCATAGGTCACCTTTGCCCGCAGGTCTGCTTCCATCTGCTGATACTGTGCAATCTGCTCGTCCGTCGCGGTCAGTCCGGCTGATGCCATCTCGGATTCCAGGGAATCGTTAAACTGGGTTTCCAGGTCTTCCTTTGCCTCATCTTCAGAAATGTCCAGCATCTCGGCATAAGCCGCATAGTCTCTCTGGTACTTGGCGTCCAGAACTGCCTGCACATACCCCTTGGCGTCAAAATCCTCTCCGCCGCCGCAGCCTGCTGCTGAGACTGCCAGTACTGCCGCCGCGAATACGGCTGCGCAACTCTTCCATTTTCTCACTATAGCTCCCTCCTTTTTCTGTGTTCAGAATTCACTGATATTATCTTACCACAGGGAGGGGCTGCATTCAAGGAAAACGGCAGTTTTACATAAATCTTACAAAGGGATTTTCATAGCGGGCGCCGTCTCCCAGCATGTCCTCAATCCGGAGCAGGCGGTTGTATTTCTCCACCCGCTCGGACCGGCAGGGCGCTCCGGTTTTTATCTGCCCGGTGTTAAAGGCCACGGCCAGGTCTGCGATAAACGTATCGGCGGTCTCGCCGGAACGGTGGGAGATAATGGCCCGGTATCCGGCGCTTTTTGCCATCTCAATGGCGTCCGCCGCTTCGGTAAGGGTTCCAATCTGATTGACCTTGACCAGAATGGAGTTGGCGATTTCCTTCAGAATTCCCGCATTCAGCCGTTTCACATTCGTCACAAACAGGTCGTCCCCCACAAGCTGGGTGTGAAGTCCCATCCGGGTCGTAAGAAGCTCCCAGCCCTCCCAGTCTTCCTCATCCAGGGGATCCTCGATAGAACAGATGGGGTACCGGCTGGTCAGTTCTTCATAATAATCAATCAGTTCTTCCGCAGAACGGGTGATTTTCTGGCCGTGCATCCGGCTTTCCCCCTCAAACACGTACTGCTTTCTCTGCTCATCGTAGAGCTCACTGGCCGCCACGTCCAGCGCCACCGCCACCTGGCTTCCCGGCTCGTACCCTGCCTTTTCCACTGCTTCCATAATATAGTCCAGCGCTTCTTTTGCGTCCGGCAGGTCCGGGGCGAAACCGCCTTCGTCCCCCACAGCGGTCTGACAGCCCTGCTTTTTCAAAATGGCCTTCAGCATGTGGTATATCTCGGCGCACATTCTGAGTCCCTCCCGGAAACAGCAGGCCCCCACCGGCATAATCATAAATTCCTGAATGTCCAGCGTATTATCCGCATGCCGGCCTCCGTTCAGAATGTTCATCATGGGCACCGGCATCTGTTTTGCGTTCACGCCGCCCAGATAGCGGAACAGGGGAACCTGCAGTACTTTTGCCGCAGCCCTGGCCACGGCAAGGGAGACGCCCAGCGTGGCGTTGGCGCCCAGGTTGATTTTATTATCCGTGCCGTCCAGCTGTATCAGAAGCCGGTCCGTCTGAACCTGGTCCAGTACGTTCATCCCCAGAATTTCCCGGGCAATCCTGGCGTTTACGTGATCCACTGCACTGAGCACGCCCAGTCCCTGATAGCGGTGTTCCCCGTCCCGCAGTTCCACGGCCTCAAATCTTCCCGTGGATGCGCCGGAAGGCACAGCCGCCCGTCCCACACAGTTCTCCCCCGCCATCACTTCCACTTCCAGGGTAGGGTTCCCCCGGGAGTCCAGAATTTCTCTTGCATAAACATCCGTAATCGGTACATATTGAAACATTTTCTTATTTTCCTCCTTTTTATCAGATAGTATTTCCGGCCGTTTTTCCCTCATGCCTGCGAATAAATGGAAAGTGAAAAAAGGTGGCCAAAAGAGGTTGACTTTCAAAAATGACCGCGTTACAATGCGGATAGAAAAAAGCCGGACTTTGTCCGGGGAGTATATGCTGGGGATTTACAAATGAAAGATAAACTGAAAAACTTTGGTATGATGACGGCGGCAACCCTGATTATGGCTGTAGGAACTTACTTTTTTAAGTTTACCAACAACTTTACGTTCGGAGGGATTACCGGTCTGGCGGTACTGGTGGCAAGACTTTTTCCCATCTCCGCCTCCGATTTTTCGTTCATCGCCAATATGGCTCTGCTGGCGCTGGGTGCTCTGATTCTCGGCCGGAAATTCGTTGCCAAGACTGCCTACTGCAGTATCCTGCTTTCCGTGGCCCTTTCCGCCATGGAACGAATCTGGCCCATGGAAAAGCCGTTTACCAATGAACCCATGCTGGAAGTAATGTTTGCCATCGCCCTGCCGGCTTTCGGTTCCGCAGTGCTGTTCAATATCGGTTCCTCCAGCGGCGGAACAGATATTATTGCCATGATTGTGAAAAAGTATTCCAGCATGAACATCGGACGGGCACTGCTGATTTCCGATATCGTGATTACCATCGCCGGATTCTTTGTTTTTGATATTAAAACAGGACTTTACTCCTTCTTCGGCCTGGCGATTCGCTCCTTCCTGGTGGACAACTTCATTGAAAGCCTGAATCTTTCCAAATATTTCAATGTGGTCTGCAGTAATCCGGATCCCATCTGCGAGTTTATCGTAAAGGAGCTGCACCGGGGTGCCACCATCTGCGACGCCCAGGGCGCTTTTTCCGGGGCAAAGCGGTACATCGTCTTTACCGCCCTGAACCGGCATCAGGCCGTCCGCCTTCGGAACTATATCAAACGGGAAGAACCAGGCGCATTTATTCTGATTTCCAATACCAGTGAAATTATCGGAAAAGGATTTCACAGTATCTGACAGAAGAATCTGCAAAAGGGAGCTCTGCCGGCCGGCAAAGCTCCCCTTTTTTCTCTCTTTTTATTCTTCCCTGCGGGTAAACAGAATGTCGTGGTTAATGGTCGTGTAAAACTCTTTCCTCAGCTTCCGGGAATCGGTGTGGGGCATGGCCATCAGCCACATCAGTTTGGTGATAACCGCCTCCAGGGTCATGTCATAGGCCTCTATCATCTGGAAATCCTGCTTCACCTTCCGGCCTACTTCATAGACGGTCATATTGCTTCCCTCGTTTGCCACCTGGGTCGTCATCACCACAAATTTCCCTTTTTCCTTCCACTTTTCCATCTCTTCATAGAAAGCGTGCACCAGGGTCTGGGGAATTCCGCCCACGCCGAAGCTCTCAATCACAATACAGTCGTAGTGGGCAAACAGCCAGGGCAGGATTTCCGGTTTCATGCCGGGAATCAGCTTCAGCACACAGACGCTCTCTTTCATGTCGTAATAAAACCGGACGCTCCCCTGGCAGGGGACTTCCGGAATATAGCGCACCAGCATTCCGTCCTGAATCACGGCAGGATAGGGGAAGTTGATGCTGGAAAAAGCGTTGTAGCTTTTGGCCCGCTCCTTCTTCGCCCGGGTTCCCACAATTACTTTCCCGTCAAATACAATGTTTACATTCTGGGACTCGTCGTCCGCCGCGTAGATAAAACTGTCCAGCAGATTCGTCTTGGCGTCCGTCACGTCCATGTTAATCGGCTTCTGGGCTCCCGTAATCACCACCGGCTTGGCAGAATTCTGTATCATATAGGAAAGGGCCGCGGCCGTGTAGGCCAGGGTATCTGTTCCGTGACAGATAACAAAGCCGTCGTATTTTTCATAATTTTCTTCCACCGCTTTTACCATGAGCTTCCAGTGGGCAGGAGTGACATTGGTGCTGTCCAGACTGCACACCTGGATGGTGTCCACATGGCAGACATCTTTTACTGCCGGAATATAGGCCAGAATATCCTCCGGAGTCAGCCCCGGCGCCAGCCCGTCTTCCGTCTGCCGGGAAGCAATCGTGCCCCCGGTTCCAATCATCAGAATATGTTTCATCCCCGTTTCATCCTCTCTCTGACATTTTTGAGTGTTACTGAGCATTACTATTCACAGCCCCTCCACCCGCATGTGCAGCCGTCGGCTGTGAATAGTAACATTATAACACAATCTGTCCCTTGAAAACAGAACCGAAAGATAGTATAATCTGTCACGTTAGCCTATAGATTATTTATGAGACAAAAAAGGATATCAAAAATATGGAAAATCGGAAATCTTTTCGTCCCCTGCGGTTCCTCTTCCAGGTATTCCAGGGGGCGGTAATTGGCCTTGGCGCCGTACTCCCGGGCGTGTCCGGCGGCGTTCTGGCTGTAATTTTCGGGGTTTACCGCCCCATTATGGAACTGCTTTCCAGTCCGTCCGCCCATTACCGGACGCACCTGCCCCGGCTTCTGCCCGTCTTTCTGGGCTATGCCGCCGGCTTTCTGGGCGTTGCCCGGCTTCTGGCCTTCCTGCTGGAGACCTGGCCGGACCCCTCTGTCTGCGTATTCGTGGGGCTGATTACAGGAATGCTGCCCTCCCTGTTCCGGGAGGCCGCTGAGCAGGGACGAAGCAGAGGCTCGTTTGTCTCTCTCCTCCTCTGCATGGCCGTTATCTTTCTGATACTGACCGGCGTGGACGCGCTGTCCGTGGAAGTTACTCCAAACTTTTTCTGGTACCTCTTCTGCGGCTTCTGCCTGGCGCTGAGCGTGATTGCCCCCGGCATGAGTTTTTCCACTCTGCTTATGCCCCTGGGACTTTACACGCCCTTTGTGGACGGCATCGGACATTTTGACCTGCAGATCATCCTCCCCGGAGCCATCGGCGCGCTCCTTACGGTCATCTGTCTGGCAAAAGCAGTCAGCCGTCTGTTTGACCGGCACTATTCCCTTGCCTTCCACGGCATTATCGGAATCGTCATCGCCGCCACGGTGATGATTATTCCCTTTTCCAGTTTTACCAGGCCGGACACCGCTCTTGTAAACGGCATCTGCATTCTGGCCGGCATCGCTGCAGCCCTGGCCCTGGATAAACTCAACCGCAGTATTCAGACCGATTAGCTTTCTGCCGAAAACGGCAGAGTTACCAAAGAAAAGGAGGCGTTTCCCATGCTGCAGAAAAACCTGGATTTGCTTCACGGGCCGGTTTTACCCGCCCTGACCCGTCTGGCGCTCCCCATTATGGGGACTTCTTTTGTCCAGATGGCCTACAATATGACCGACATGCTCTGGATAGGCCGGCTTGGCAGTGACGCGGTGGCTGCCGTAGGCGCTTCCGGCATGTACATGTGGCTGGCGGGAGGCGTGGCGGTCATGCCCCGTATGGGCGGCCAGGTAAAAACCGGCCACGCCATGGGCGCCGGACAGACCGGGGAAGCCGCCGTCTATGCCCGCACGGCTCTTCAGATGGGAATCCTGGCCGGACTTCTCTACGGAATCATCGCCCTGCTTTTTTCCGGACCGCTGATTGGCTTCTTTTCTCTTCACAGCAGCCGGATTGTAGCCGATGCGCAGAGTTATCTCCAGATTACCTGCGGCCTGGTGGTGTTCTCGTTTATCAACCAGGTGCTGACGGGTATCACGACAGCCATGGGAAACAGCCGGATTTCCTTTCTGGCCACTTCCACCGGCCTCGTCGCCAACATCATCCTGGACCCGGTGCTGATTTTCGGTATCGGCCCCTTCCCGGAGCTTCGGGTGGCCGGCGCCGCCATCGCCACCGTAACGGCCCAGGCCATTGTAACGGTGGTCTTCCTGGCTTACGTTCTCCGGGAGCCCTCCCTGTTCCGGCACATCCGAATTCTGGAGCGGCCGGACCTGGCCCACATCCGGGAAATCGTTCAGATTGGCCTGCCCTCTGCCCTGCAGAACATGGCCTTTACGGGGATTTCCATGATACTTACCCGGCTGGTGGCCACCTTCGGCGACGCTGCCGTGGCCGTACAGCGGGTCGGTTCCCAGATTGAAAACATCTCCTGGGTCACTGCCGAGGGATTCGGCGCCGCGGTCAACGCCTTTCTGGCCCAGAACCTGGGCGCCGGGAAAAAAGACCGGATCCGGAAGGGCTATCGGGCTGCCCTGGCCGCCATCTTCGTCTGGGGACTTTTCTGTACCTTCCTGCTGATGGTACTGCCCGCCCCTATTTTCCGGCTCTTTATCCAGGAAGAGGAACTCCTTCCCATGGGGGTAAACTATCTGTGGATACTGGGAATTTCCCAGCTCTTCATGTGCGTGGAGCTGACCACCGCCGGCGCTTTCTCCGGCCTGGGGAAAACGGTTCCTCCCTCTGTGGTCAGCATTGTGTTCACCGCCGCCCGGATTCCCCTGGCGTTCCTGCTGTCTTCCACTGTCCTGGGCTTAAACGGCGTCTGGTGGAGCGTCTCCCTTTCCAGTGTGGTAAAAGGCGTCGTGCTGTGCAGCTGGTTTCTGTTCTATCTGAAAAAAAGGCTGTAAAAGCCGGGAAATACTCTATAAAAATAACGAAAAAAGTTCCGGAAGGAAAAATTCCTCCGGAACTTTTTCGCTATTCTGATTATTTATTTGCGAAATACACGTAGTACATGATATCTGCGGAAGTCGTGTCGCTGGTCGTTCCGTCCGGATAAGCGGTCAGCTCAAACACGTAATCCTGATAACCTTTCACCATGGTAAACAGTGTGCGGAAGGAATAGGTATTTCCGGGCTGATAAGACGGATCTGCCACCGTGGCCAGGTCTGTATTGTTGGTTCCCAGTCCGATGTACGTACTGCCGTCTCCCGCGGGGAATCCCCCGCCCCCGACATTGGTTTCGGAAAAATCCATGGAAGGCTCGGTAATCCCGTATTCCGGCCCGGGAAATTCTGCCGGGACATAGACTTCGTAATCCAGGACACACCATTCCACGTCATCCGGTATCTCTACGGAAGCCAGGTCTATCTGCATAAAATCCGAACTGCTCTCGTTGTGCAGATTCACGGCGGACTGGACATATTCGGCATCGTCCGTGGAGGTGGTCACCTGGTTTACCCGAACATAAACCGTATGATAGGCCTCGTCCTCTGTGGCATAGTCCGCAATATTCGTCCACTGTCCAAGCGGCACCGGTTCGGTATCTGTTGTTGTCGTCGAATCAACGGCAGAAGAAATATCTGCCTCTCCGGTCCCCGCCGGTTCGGACTCTTCCGGCTCTTCTTCCTCTTCCTGCGTCTCTTCCTCTTCCGGCTCCGCTGTGGTCTCCTGGGTTTCCGCCGGTTCCTCTTCCTGCTTGTCTCCTCCGCAGGCCGTAAGAGAAAAGGCCAGCATCAGCGTCAGTAACATTGCCAGAACTTTTTTGTGTTTCATGAGTACAACCCCCTTCTTCTCTGTGTGACACAGAATATTGTTACTCATTTTACCACATCTGACTGAGAACTTCTACTTTTTAAAGTAAATATAACATTTTTTTACCGGAATCATACCTTTTTGTCTATTCTTCCAGCCCTGACGCGCTTTCTTTCAGCTGGTCAAGGGCGTCACGGAGCGCCTGCAGTTCCTGCTCATCCACTTTGTCCAGCCGGCATTTCCCTATCAGTTTACGAAGCTGACTGCTGCTGTTTTTTATCTGTTTTTTCACAGATTTATCCAGCCCTTTTCCTGCCGCCTTCACCTTCCGTTCGGTCTCATCCAGCAGTTTCTGGGCGTCGGCCAGCACTTCGATGGCATCCCGCCGCACCTGGTCCTTTGCCGCGTAGTTTCTGGCGTCGGCCATGGCCTGCTCAATCTCGCTCTCCGACATTCTGTCATTTGCCGTGATAACGATGGACTGCTCTTTCCCCGTATCCAGGTCTTTTGCGGACACCTTCAGAATCCCGTTGGCGTCGATGTCAAACGCCACTTCTATCTGCGGCACTCCGGCGGGGGCCGCCTTGATTCCTTTCAGTTTGAACCTGCCGATGGTCTTGTTGTCCTTTGCCATGGGCCGCTCGCCCTGGAGGACGTGAATCTCCACCATTCTCTGATAGGGCGCCGCCGTGGTGAATATCTGGGCGTATCTGGTAGGAAGGGTGGTGTTCCGCTCTACCACCCGGCTGGCCACGCCTCCCACCGTCTCAATGGAAAGACTCATGGGCGTTACATCCAGGAGAAGCAGGTCCTGCCCGGTGCCTGCCGCCACCAGGCCGTTTCCCTGGAGGGTACTGCCCAGAATGGCCGCTCCCTTCGCCACACACTCATCGGGATTGATGTTCCGGGAAGGCTCCAGTCCGGTCCACTGTCTTACTTTCTCCTGCACCGCCGGGATTCGGGTGGAGCCGCCCACCAGCAGTACCCGGTTTAGCCGGGAGGCCGTCATATTCGCATCCTTCAGGGCATTTTCCAGCGGCCCCCGGGTTCTGTCTATCAGGTCCTGCACCAGTCCTTCGAACTTTCTTCTGGTAAGGGTCATCTCCAGGTGCAGCGGTTCTCCCTTTCTCTCGGTAATGTAGGGCTGAAGAATCTGTACGGAATCGGAGGCAGAGAGCTCCTTCTTGGCCTGCTCCGCCGCGTCCTTTACCCGCTGCAGGGCGGTAAAATCTTTCCGCAGGTCTACATGGTATTCTTTCTTAAAGTTCTCAATAATCCAGTCGGTAATCCGTCCGTCAAAATCATCCCCGCCCAGATGGTTGTCCCCGGCTGTGGAAAGCACCTCGATAACGCCCTCCCCGATTTCAATAATGGATACGTCAAAGGTTCCGCCGCCCAGGTCGTAGACCATGACTTTCTGCGGTTCCCCGTGATTCAGTCCGTAGGAAAGCGCCGCGCTGGTCGGTTCGTTGATGATACGCTTGACCTGAAGCCCGGCGATTCTCCCGGCGTCCTTCGTGGCCTGTCTCTGGATATCGTTAAAATAGGCCGGGACCGTAATGACCGCTTCCTCCACCGGCTCCCCCAGAAATTCTTCCGCGTCTTTTTTCAGCTGTGCCAGAATGATGGCGCTGACAGTCTGGGGATTATAATCCGTTCCGTCAATTCGGATTTTCCAGGGCTCCCCCATATGCCGTTTTACGGAGCTTACGGTCCGTTCCGCATTTGTGACGGCCTGCCGTCTGGCCCTGTCTCCCACAAGGCGCTCTCCTTTTTTCGTGAATGCCACCACACTTGGCGTGGTCATGCTTCCAGACGAGGAGGGAATGATAACCGGCAGGTTATTCTCCACCACGGACACACAGCTGTTGGTCGTTCCCAGGTCTATTCCAATCACTTTTCCCATATATTTCGTCTCCTGTTCTGTAAAACTTTACAAGTACGTTTTCATATTAGGAAAACTGCGCCTTTTCTGTCAACCGACTTTATCATCATTTCAGACAATTTCGATAAAGTTTATACTTCTCTTATTTCAGCGCTTCCCGCAGAAGCTTTTGTATCATGGCTGGATTTGCCTTGCCTTTTGTGGCCTTCATCATCTGGCCCACCAGGGCTCCCAGGGCTTTCTCTTTTCCGCCCTTAAAATCCGCCACGGATTTGGGATTTTCCGCGATAACTTTCTCTGCCAGTTCCCGCAGCATTCCCTCGTCGTTCATGGTTTTCAGTCCGTGCTCTTCCACATAGACTTCCGGGTCGGTGTTTTCCCGGAACACGTGCTCAAAGACTTCCTTTGCCACCGTGCTGTTGACGGTGCCTGCGTCGGCCAGGTCCACCAGCTTTGCCAGATTTTCCGGGGAGAAGGCGAGGTTTTCCGCCTCCATGCCTTCCTCCTTCATCAGGCGCATGGTCTCTCCCATCAGCCAGTTGGATACTTTTTTCGGTTTGTGGCAGATGGCCGTGGCCGCCTCGAAGAGGTCCGCCATTTTCTTGGATTCCGTCAGAATCTCTGCGTCGTACTGGGGAATGTCATATTCCTTTTTGTACCGCTCCAGCTTCTCCGTGCGGAATTCCGGCTGTCTGGCCTTTACTTCTTCTATCCATTCCTCGCTGATAAGCACCGGTACCAGGTCCGGCTCCGGAAAGTACCGGTAATCCTGAGCGTCCTCCTTGGACCGCATGGCGTAGGAGTACTCTTTGTTGTCGTCCCATCTTCTGGTCTCCTGGATGACCTGCTTTCCCTCCTCCAGAAGCTCTGTCTGGCGCTGACGCTCACCTTCAATGGCCCGGGTAATGGCTTTGAAAGAGTTCAGGTTCTTCATCTCTGTCCGGGTGCCGAACGTGCTGCTTCCCACTTCCCGGACAGACAGATTGACGTCCGCCCGCATGGAACCTTCCTGAAGGCGGCAGTCGGAAGCACCCAGATACTGGATAATCAGCCGGAGCTTTTCCAGGTAGGCAATCACTTCTTCGGCGGAGCGCATATCCGGCTCCGAGACAATCTCTATCAGGGGCACGCCGCTCCGGTTATAGTCCACCAGGGAGTAGTCCTCCCATTCGTCGTGAACCAGTTTTCCTGCGTCCTCTTCCATATGCATCTCATGGATGCCGATTTTCTTCTTTGTGTCTCCCACTTCAATCTCCACGTACCCGTTCCGGGCAATGGGCAGATAAAGCTGGGATATCTGATAGTTCTGGGGATTGTCGGGGTAAAAATAATTCTTCCGGTCAAACCGGCACACCCGGGTAATCTCGCAGTTCGTGGCAAGTCCTACCGCCATGGCGTACTCCACCACCTGCTTATTCAGGACCGGAAGGGCTCCCGGCATTCCGGTGCACACCGGGCAGGTATGGGTATTGGGGGCGCCGCCAAACTCCGTACTGCACCCGCAGAAAATCTTGGTCTTTGTGGCAAGTTCCACATGTACTTCCAGTCCGATTACGGTCTCATACTGTCTGGCCATCTACGCCTCCTCCTTTCCCGCTGTCTGTTTTCTCTGGTAATCCGCCGTCCACTGTTTCCCCGTGGCACATTCAAAGGCATAAGCGCCCCGGATAATCTTTTTCTCCTGGAAACAGTCTCCGATAAGCTGCATTCCGATGGGAAGGCCTTTTCCGTCCCTGCCCGCGGGCACGCTGATACCCGGCAGTCCTGCCAGGTTTACGGAAATCGTGTAAATGTCTCCCAGGTACATCTTCAGCGGATCCGAGAGACTCTCCCCCAGCTTTGGAGCCGTGGTGGGCGCTGCCGGAGCCAGAATCATGTCATACTTCTCAAATGCCCGGTCAAACGCCTGCTTAATCAGCGCTTTGACCCGCAGGGCCTTCAGATAATAGGCGTCGTAGTAGCCGGAGCTCAGTACGAAAGAGCCCAGCATAATCCGGCGCTTCACTTCTTCTCCGAAGCCTTCCGAACGGGTCTTTTTGTACATGTTGTGAAGACCCTCGTAAGTTTCCGTCCGGTAGCCGTATTTGACGCCGTCGAACCGGGCCAGGTTGGAGCTGGCCTCCGCGGAGGCAATCACGTAGTAGGCGGGAATGGCGTATTTTACCAGACCCAGGTCAAATTCCTCAATCACGGCCCCTTCTTTTTCCAGCACAGCTGCCGCTTCCATCAGGGCTTCCTTTACTTCCCCGTCCAGGCCTTCTCCAAAATAATCCCGTGGGAGACCGATTCTCATGCCTTTCACGTCCGCCTGCAGGGCGCCGGTAAAGTCCGTATCTGTCCGGGCAATGGAGGTGCTGTCTTTTTCATCGTGCCCGGATATCAGCTCCAGTGCCGTCACACAGTCCGCCACGTCTTTGGCGATGGGTCCTATCTGGTCCAGGGAGGAACCGTAGGCAATCAGCCCGTACCGGGATACCGTTCCGTAGGTGGGTTTGATTCCCGTGACACCGCAGAAAGAGCTGGGCTGACGGATGGAACCGCCGGTGTCGGAGCCCAGGGCAAAGGGCGCCTCTCCTGCCGCCACCGCGGCGCAGGAGCCGCCGGAGGAACCGCCCGGCACATGGTCCGGATTCCAGGGATTGCGGGTCACGCCGTACCAGGATGTCTCCGTGGTGCTTCCCATGGCGAATTCGTCCATGTTGGTCTTCCCCATGTTCACCGCGCCTGCCGCCTCCAGTTTTTTCACGGCCTCCGCCGTGTAGGACGGGAGAAATCCGTCCAGTATCCGGCTGCTGCAGGTTGTGGCCATCCCTTCGGTACAAAGATTATCTTTCAGCGCCACCGGCACGCCGGCCAGGGGGCCCTGAAGAGTGCCCGCCCCGATGGCTTTCTGGGCCTTTTTTGCCCGCTCCATGGCGCCTTCTCTATCCAGGGTAACGAAGCTGTGCACGCGCTCTTCCATCGACTCTGCCTTTGCCAGAAAAGCTTCCATCACCTCCGGCGCGGACAGTTCTTTTGCTTTGATTTTTCTGCCCAGTTCCAGGGCTGTCTGTGCTGTAATATCCATGGCTTCCTCCTTCTTCCTGGTCTATCCTTCAAATGTTCTGGGCACTTTATAGCTCTGCTCCTTTTTCGCCGGCGCATTGCCAAGCATGGCCTCATGAGCGTCCCCGTTGGTCACCACGTCCTCCCGGAACACATTGTTGGCCGGGAACACATGGGCCATGGGCTCCACGCCTTCTGTATCCAGCTCATTGAGCGTGTCAATATAATCCAGCATTTTCTCCATGTCTTCCCGGGCTTTTTCTTTCTCGCTTCCGGAAAGCTCCAGCTTGGCCAGAATGCCTACATACTCTATCGTTTCATCGGAAATCCGGTTTGCCATTTTTCTGCTCCTTCCTTCTCTTTGCCTCTAATCGGCGTAATAGTCCCCGTAATCCTCGGAACCTATGTATTCGCTGGGGGTCAGCGTCACCGTCATATCCTCAATCGTGACGTCCACCCCGTCCGGCAGAACGATGTTTTTCATCTCCCGGGGGAAGGTAGAGGATGTATCCCCGATAAGCTGTCCCTGATAGCTCTCATAGCCATCTGCCGGTACATAGTATTCGAAAATACCGGAGCCCTCCTCACAGTAAATATCGTAAACTCCTGCAGGCAGGTCCTCTCCCACGGTAAAGGCACCGCTGAAGGTATACGTTTCCGTATTGGGATTGGGAAGCTGCGTCAGTTCTCCCTGGGCATTTTCCGTCTGGAAACGCAGGGTTACATCCTCGCTGATAACCAGTCTGGCCCCCTCATAGATACGGACGTCCTCCTGCCGGGTGGTGTAGGTGGTGTATTCATCGCTCTCCTGAGATGCAGAGAAAAACCAGGTCTGATAAATACTGTTTCTGCTGTCATCCAGCAGAAGAGTTCCATCGCCTGCTTCCAGGAAAACGGTATAATTCCCAGCGGGGATATGTACGCCTCCCATGTAAAGCCCCGGCGTCAGCGTCTCTTCCCAGGACTCCCCGGTCTCATCCAGCTCTTCCTGGACATAGGCATAGATGTCTTCGTCCCCGTCATCATAGTAGCTGTAGTCGTCGCTGTAACTCTGTCCGGAATCAAATCCGTACCGTACCCCGTCAATAAGCTCCGACAGGGCCGTGAAAATCAGGGGCAGGAAATTTATGAGAAGGACAATCACCACAATAATTACGATAAGCCTTTTCCGTGGATTCCTTCTCCTGGTCTGTGTATTCCAGCTGCCGCGGGACGGGTTTCCCCGGTCCTGCGCCGCTGTCCAAGCCCCTCCGGTACTCTGCGTATTCCGGACGCTCTGTGCCTTCCGGGCCGCGGCCTCCCTGGCTTTCTGCTGTTCCCGCTCCTGCTTCTTCTGCTGTCTTATCTGTGCCTCCGCCCTCCGGCGTTCTTCCCTTGTCAGGGTCTTCCCGGCCAGCGGGTCCTGCCTGTCCCCGTGGGAATGGGTCAGCTCCCCGCCATGCCGGGAATCCGGCGTGTACACATAGTTGTCGTCGCTTTTGGAATTGTCCAGTCCGCATTCCGTACAGATATTGTTCTCCAGTCTGCCGCCGCAGAGTGAACAAGTTCTCCTCTTAAATAACATACTCAGGTTCCCCCTCTCTTTTTTCTCACCCCGTTAAGGAACCAGTCTGCTTAAATCTCTCGGGAAGAGCGTGGTCTCCCGGACGTTCTCTTCGCCCAGAAGCTGCATGGTCAGCCGCTCCATCCCGATTCCCAGTCCCCCGTGGGGAGGCATTCCGTGTTTAAATGTATCCAGATAGGTTTCCAGGCCTTCCTCTGTCATTCCCCGTTTTTCCAGTTTTTCCAGAAGCATCTGATAATCGTGGATACGCTGTCCGCCTGTGGTAACCTCCAGACCCCGGAAAAGCAGGTCAAAGCTCAGGGTGTATCTCTCATCTTCCGGGTCATCCATAGCGTAGAAAGGACGTTTTTTAGACGGATAGTGGGTCACAAACACAAAGTCCGCTCCCCATTCCTCTTTTGCGTACCGCCCGATGAGCTGTTCTTCTTCCGGCTCCAGGTCAAAGGGATTACGGATTTTTCTCTGATACTTTTCCGCCACCTTTTCCTTGGCCTCGTCAAAGCGGATAGCCGGGATACGGGATACCTCCGGCAGGGATACGTCCAGAATGGACAGTTCCTTTGCGTAGTCTTTTTTCAGAAGTTCTATGGCATACTGGAGAAATCCGGTCTCCATGGCCATCACGTCCTCAAAGCCTTCGATATATCCCATCTCAAAATCCAGGCTGGTGTATTCGTTCAGGTGCCGTTTGGTGTTGTGCTTTTCCGCACGGAACACCGGCCCCGTCTCAAATACCCGGTCGAACACGCCCACCATCATCTGCTTATAAAGCTGGGGACTCTGCTCCAGTACTGCCGGTCTGTGAAAATAGTCCAGCCGGAACAGGTTGGAGCCGCCTTCCGCTCCTTTGGCCCCGATTTTCGGCGTGTGAATCTCGGTAAACCCCTGCTGGTACAGAAATTCCCGGAATCCTCTGACCAGTCCTTCCTGTACTTTGAATTTTGCCCGCTCCCGGATATTTCTCAGGGAAATGGAACGGTAGTTCAGCCTGGCCTCCAGGGAAGTGTTCAGTTTCCATTTGGATATGGCCAGGGGAAGGGGCGCTTCCGGCATGCTCAGAACCCGGACGTCCAAAAGCCGGATTTCCACGCCGCCGGGCGCTTTTTCGGAGGCTTCCAGTTTTCCTGTTACCTCTACTGTAGCCGCTTCCCGGATATCTTTCAAGTTAAATTTTGTAACGCCCTCTTCGTACACACACTGTACCAGTCCGTCCCGTCTGCGCAGGACGACAAAAGCCACGTTTCCCATATCCCGCAGGGCATGGACGGCTCCCTGAACCTGCACCGTCTGCCCCAGTCTTTCCGGCTCCTTAAGCTGCGCCAGGGATAATGTCTGTTCCTCTTTTACGCCTGTTAAAAATTCCATAAAAAAACCTCCTTCATGACTTGCATTCCGGAGGTTTTTATACTGGAGGGCTACTGTTCGAAAAATGAAAACGTTCCTCCAGAGCATAAAAAGTCCCGGAACACAGTTTTCTGTATTCCGGGACGAATTTCTTACGACAATCCGCGGTACCACCCGCTTTGAACCCCGCCCTTGGGATTCCGCTCTTCGATGTGATAACGTACATCACCCGTACTGACCTACTGAAAAACAGTCCCGAAGGCTTCTGTCTTCCACATTCAGCCAGTCTGCTCCGGAGTGTTCCCTTCGCCTTATTCCCTGAACAGCGCTCTCAGCCGGTGACGCCGTATTTCTGGCAGGTTCCAAAAGCAAGAGTCTCTTTCATCGCTTTACTTTAATAAACTAGCTCAGATAATACCACAATTCGTTTCCGATTGCAAGCCTTTTTTTATTTTTCTTCCCGTTCCCGGCACAGCCTGGTCATCTGGTCATATATCCGGCCGTTCTCCTGTTCCTCGCTCATAATCACAATCAAATCGCCCGGCAGAATCTCCGTCTTTCCGCGGGGAATCAGTTCCTCATCGCCTCTTTCCAGGGATACCACAAGACAGTTTTCGGGCCAGTCCACGTCCCGGATTTTCTGATTGGCCGCCGCGGAGCCGTGGGCCACGGCAAACCGGTTCAGAATCTTTTCTCCGTTCCCCTCTTCTCCGAAAATGCCGTTTTTCCTCAGCAGGCTGTCCAGAAGGCTTTCGTAAATCGGCTTTGAACGAAGCAGCGTCGCTGTTACGTAGGCGGTAATCGAAACCAGGGACAGAGACAGCATCTGACTGACAGAGCCGGTCATTTCAAATATCAGAATAATGCCGGTCAGGGGTGCCCGGACGATGGCGGTAAAATATCCGGCCATGGCCAGCAGTACGAAGTTGTTGAGATACTCCGGACTGATTCCGAAAAGCGCCGTCCCGCCCAGGCCAAAGAGAGCGCCGATTCCCGCTCCCAGCACCAGAAGCGGAAAAAAGATGCCTCCCGGCGCTCCGGAGCCGAAGCTGATGCCGCCAAACAGGAACCGTACCGCCACCACCAGGGCCACCATTCCCAGGGTACACTCTCCTCCGGTCATCCATTCCACCAGACTGTGGCCGCTTCCCAGCACCTGGGGAAGACAAAGTCCCAGCACGCCGGCAGTCAGAAAAGGAATCAGCATTTTTACAAAGGGTCTGGTTTTCAGCCTGCCGTAAAGTTTCTGGGATTTCAGGGTAAACCAGTTGTAAAACGCGCCGCCTGCCCCCAGAATGACGCCCAGCAGAAGCAGAAGCCCGTAGTATCCCGTAGGCAGCTCCTGGGCAATGGGAAACTGGAATACCGTGTCCGTGCCCATAACCCGGGAGGCCAGATAATCCGCAGTTAAGGAAGCACTCATCACGGACACCAGAACGGACACGGAAAAGTTTTTATGCACCTCTTCCAGGGAAAACATCACCCCTGCCAGGGGCGCCTGAAACGCGGCGGAAAGTCCTGCCGCGGCCCCGCAGGTAAGCAGATATTTTTCCTCCGTCCGGCTCCGGTCCAGGGCGTGGGAGATTCCTTTCCCCGCCATGGCTCCCAGCTGAATGGACGGGCCTTCCCTTCCCAGGGCCAGACCGCCCAGCATGCACAGAAACCCGCCCAGAAATTTGGCCGGGAGAATCTTCCACCAGGTCTGGGTCAGTTTTCCCGTCATCTCCCCTTCCAGCTGGGGAATCCCGCTTCCGGAAATCAGCGGCTCAAATTTCAGAAGCGCCGCCACTACGGCGGCAAGAAACGCCAGCGCGCCAAACCACGCCAGAATTCCCGGAAGGGACCCTCTGACGGCCTGCAAAATCAGGTTCAGCCAGGTTCCTGCCTGCTCCAGCAGAATCCGGTAGCCCAGCGCCACCAGACCGGCCACTGCCCCTGCCAGAATTCCTTCTCCTATTAAAATCACCTGAAAACGTTCGGAACGCCTCAGAATATGCGCAACATCTTTTTTCACATTTTTCCCTCCTGCCACTCTCACGCCTTTACTTTACCACAAGTGGCGTGCCGAAACAATCGTTACTATTCACAGGCAATCCGGGAAGATGCCGAATTTCATTTGACAGAAGCAGGAAAGACATAGTAACATACTGGCAGGGAGTGGTATTATGCGTGATAAGAAAGACAACTACGACTACTTTGGAGATGATTTTGAAGTTACTTATACCGGGGACCTTCCGGAAATCCGTCTGGATGATGACACGGAGGAGTTCGGGGACGCCTGGGAGAATGAGGAAGCATACCGGGAGCCGCCCCGCCGGAGAGCGAAAAACCAGAGCCGGGAGGAATCCGGCCGCAGGCAGGAAAACCGGAGCCGGGAAGATTCCGGCCGCAGGCAGGAAAAGCGGTCCCGCCCGGAGGAAGAGCTGGTATCCCAGATTCGCAGGCCTGTCCGCACCGGCACCAAGGCAGTGGAAAAGCTGACCCGCTTTGTTCTGCGTCCTGCTCCGATTGTGTTTGCCGCGGTGATTACCCTGATAACGGCCTTTTCCTTCTGGGACGGTTTTACCTCTTACGGGGGTCTCTATGCCCTGCCGGCAGAACAGCAGGCTACGGTATATGCCTATCTGGCCGTGGCCGGGCTCCTGCTTCTGTGGGAGCTGAGTTCCTTTTTCTTCGCGCTGAGCGGATTCTGGTCCGGCACGGGAAGGGGACTGACCTTCTTCATTCTTGTGTATGTCTGTTCCTGGATAGCCAGTGTAGCAGGAAACCTGGTCCCGGAAAACATTGTTATGGTGGAAGGCATCCGGGCCGGCCTTGCGGAATTCGGGTCTCTGTATCCGATGTTCTTCCCCTTCTGCGTGGGGGGACTGGTGACCTGCATCGCCAAACAGTTTCTCCGGAAATAGGCGGATACCGGTTCTGGTTATAACCGGAAGGTATGCACAGAAATAAAAAGCAGGTATTGGACAGACCTGCCTGTTTTCGGTTATGATAGCAGTGTACTACAGTAAAGGATTGCTGTGGCGCACTGCTTTTTTCTATTTTTCTATTTTTCTCTATGACAGGATAAGAGATTTCGGGGGGCGGAAACAAAAAACAGACTTGTATACAGAAAGGATACCGTATATGAAATACCGATTTTACAGGCTGCCGGATGACCCCCGCACAGGAAGAGGACTCTCTTTTCTTCTTGTTCTGATTCTCACCGGCTTTATTCTCACCGGAAGTATGCCAAGACCTGCCGCTGTGGCCGCGCTGACCGGTCAGAACGCCCCCACCATGGGATACCTGGCCGAAGAAGGCGGTGAAACGGAGAGCGGGCAGGACACTGGGCAGGAGAATTCCCTGCCGGCCCAGTATCAGATTTCCGGTTTCCCCATGATTTACCAGAACCCGGAACTGCCCATGGGCTGCGAAATTACAGCCCTTACCATGCTGCTGAATTATGAGGGCCTTCCGGCTGATAAACTCATCATGGCCACCCGCTATCTTCCCGTCGCGGCTCCGGGACTCTACTACGGAGAAGACGGCAGACTCTACGGTGTGGACATGAACCGGTATTTTATCGGCAGTCCCTTTGACGACACCGGACTTATCTGCGGAACCCCGGCCATTGTGACCGCGGCTGACAGCTATCTCCAGGACGAGGACAGTGCTCTTCGTGCCGTGGACCTGACCGGAAGTACTCCGGAAGAACTGTACCACCGGGTCAGCCAGAATCAGCCCGTAGCCGTGTGGGTGACTCTTGACATGGGAGACCGGTACGGCACCCACGGATGGTACACGGAAGACGGCGACTATGTGGAATGGGACGCCAACGACCACTGCATGGTACTGACCGGCTACACGGAGAGCACCGTCACCATGGCGGACCCCATGGAGGGGGAGGTTGCCTATGACAGAGCCCGGTTTGAGGCCGTCTACGCCTCCCGGGGAAGCCAGAGTGTGGCCCTGGAATAATTGATTGGTGATTGGGGACGGGTACAGGCCAGTCTGTACCCGTCCCCGACGACAATTCTAAAACAATTCCGTCAATAATAAAAGCAGGACTCTGCTCTTCTTCTATCCGTTTACTGCAAGTTTCTTTATCCGGTTCAGGCCTTTTGCCACCGCCGGAATGGAGATAATGATAATGGTGATAACTGCTTCCAGCAGAAGGAAACTGTAGTTATAAAGAATGGGATACAGACTGGCCAGTGCTTTCGGAAAGTTGTCCGGCATGTAATCCATCCAGTACAGATATCCGCCCAGGGCATGAAACGCGCCCCGGACCAGTACTGCCACCAGATATCCTGTAATCAGTCCGTGTTTCTGCTTTCGGAAAAATCCGGAGAGCCCCAGGGCCGCAAAGGCAAACAGGTAATCGCAGCACACCTGAAAGGGGGAAAGCATGTAGGGCTCCTGCATAAACTGCAGAATCCCGTATACAAATCCCGTAGCCATTCCTGCCGCGGGGCCGTACCAGTACCCGATAAGGACGATGAACAGCATACTGCACAGCGTCACGCTTCCTCCCCAGGGGAGCTCAAACAGCCGGATATAGGACGTCAGATAAGCCAGGGCAACTGCCACGGCGCAGAACACCAGTTTTCTTGTCCGCATGGTCCTTATTCCTCCAGTTCCTTTTTCTTTTCTTCATAGAGCGCGGCCAGCACTTCCACTGCCTGGTCCATTCCCAGCATGCTCACATTCAGCACAATCTGGTGGGATTCCGGGCTTCCCCAGTCCCGTCCCGTGTGAAGCTCGTAGTAGTAGCGCCTCTCCCGGTCCACCTTCCGGATTTTGTCCGCCGCTTTTTTGTCAGAGAGCTGATATTTTTTTGCAATCCGTCTGATTTTGTCTTCTTTTGAGGCAATCACAAACACACTGATAAGTCCCGGTTCCTCTTCCAGGATGTAGTCCGCGCACCGGCCTACCATGACGCAGGAACTCCGGGAGGCCAGTTTCTGCATAATGGCTCTCTGGGCATAGTAAACCTGCTCGCTTAAGGGCTGTCCTGCCTGAAAATCATTCAGATAATAGGAAGTGTAATCCATGGGCGCCGTGCTGTAATACGCCAGGAAACGGTTCAGTCCGGTCTCATCCACTTCCTCCGCCGCGGAACTGGTGATATTCAGTTCTTCCGCGGCCATCCGTACCAGATTCCGGTCATAAAGAGGAATATCCAGCTTCTGGGCAAGCCGGTTTCCGATTTCGTGTCCCCCGCTTCCAAACTGCCTTCCGATTGCAATAATTACGTGTTTTGCCATACGTTTCCTCTCCTTTCTTCTCCCTCATATTTTATCAGTTTCGGGCATTCCCCGCCGACAAACGAATAGACCGGGGCCCGGTTCTGATAAATCTCCACTGCGTTTTCCAGTTTTTCCAGCATCTTCTCCCGGTCATCCGGAAGGGTTCCCCGCACCCGGAATTCAATAAAATCGTGGAAACCGTCATACCGGAACACCGTTCCCGGCGCCGGGTTCAGCCGTTTTATCAGGGTATGCTCCTCCCGCAGGTTTTCCGTCTCCTCTTCCGGCACAAAACTGCCGTCCTGAATGCTCGCGTAAAGGGGAACTTCCCGGTGCAGAAACAGGGAAAAATTCACGATATGAACCGGTCCTGTCCGGTTCAGAAATTCCGCCAGGGCCACCGCATTTTCCTGGCCCCGTCCCTTCCCCGCGATTCCGGTCATAATGTGGGCGTCATATACCATCCCCGCCTCCTGGAGGCGTCCAATCGCCTCGTACGCCTGGGCCAGGCTGTGGTCCTTGTGCATAAAGGCGAGAACATCGTCCAGGCCGCTCTCGATGCCCAGATACAGATGCCGGACTCCGTGGCGCTGAAGAAGCCGCAGCTCTTCATCACTTTTTTTCAGAATCCCGGTTACCGTGGCATCCATGTTTACCATCTCTCTGCCGGGAAAGGCCTTCTCAATCCGTTCCAGAATCTCCAGCAGATGCTCCGCAGAAAGGTCGAAGGCATTGCCGTCCCCCAGAAAGATACGCCGCGGGTTTCCACCGGCCTTCTGTACCCGCCGGATTTCCCCTTCTATCTGTTCCAGGGGGAGCACCCGGTATTTCAGATGCCGGAACAGATTGCAGAACCGGCAGCCGTTGTAAGAGCAGCCCACCATAACCGGCAGCATAAAAGCGGAGCGCTCCATCGGCGCCCTGCATATCTGGCCTTCATATTCCATCTCGCGTCACCTCCCGCTTCTATGATTTTATTATAAATGCCCCGGAAACGAATTTCAACTGTCAGGAGACGCATTGGGGACGGGTACAGGCTGGCCTGTACCCGTCCCCGAATACAATTTGGAAACAATTTATACAATTCTAGGAGAAGAAAGGAAGTATCTGCATCACTGCTGCGGTTACTGTGGTACAGACTGCCATGGACGTTACATTGGCTACAGTCACATGGATTCCTTCGGGCAGTTTTCCGGCAAAAAATTCTGCCACGGGACCGCCCAGAATTCCGCCAAGGGCGCCGGCAAAAAGAGCCACCGGCACGGTCCCGCCAAACATCAGCACGCAGGCCGGGCCTACGCTTACAACCGGTACGTAAGTAGCATACCAGCCTCCTTTGTCAAATTTTTTCGCGTAGAGGAAGACTCCTACGGCGGCACCGGTAAACTGGGACAGAATTATGGCCGGAACCGTTCCCGCCCCGTTTGCCCCGTGGAGACTGCAGATACACCAGTCAATCACAGCGCCGGCAAGTACAAAAAGGGCGGCCACTTCATTTCCATAGAAAGGCGCTTCTGTAAATTCGGCCAGCACTCTTCGGACAAACCAGCCTGCGCTGTACACGTCTTCTTCCCTTGCAAAGGATTTGTGGGGCGGCACCGGTTTTTTCTCAACCCAGGGCGCCACCTGGCATACTTTGCAGACAATGATGCCGGTAATCGCCATGGTCAGTACATTTCCCACCACGCCGGGAAGGCCCAGCGGAGTAATCACATAACTTCCCATCCACGTAGCCACCGGCGCACAGATTAAACCGCCCAGAACGGAACTGGTCAGAAGGGCAGAGATACTGGGTCCATACAGCAGCATCACAGCCGGCGGCGCGCCTACCACGGTAATAAAGGTTGCCGCCCAGGTCACGGAATCTCCCCGGAACAGGTCTATGTAACGGAATACAAAAATGGCAAGGGCCAGAGAAAGAATCTGGGACGCCAGTACCCAGGGGAACAGGGTACTGCTTCCATAGCAGACGTCAAATCCGGCATACCGGGAGCCTTTTACTGCCAGAATCCATGCCACGGCGCCGCCAATGATGACTCCTGCCCCGGCAAAAACTCCTGCATAAAACTGTGCTTCCGTAAAGTCCATCAGAAACCACTGCATCTGTTTGGGAAGGGAATCCGCAATCCCGTCAATGATACTGGCATACGCCCAGGACTCCTGGTTTCCGCCCACGGCCTGCAGGCCAAAATAAAAGGCAAATCCAATGGCCAGGGAAATAACAAGCCCTGCCACGGAACCAAATCTTCTGTCATTTTGTACTTCTCTGTTCATCTGTCTCACTCCTTTTGTCCTCTAATAACCGTATGTAAACTTCTGTCATCTCTGCCACATCCGAAAGAGCCACCTTCTCATTCACGCAGTGCGCCATCCGGTCATCGCCCGGTCCGGCTATTACGAAAGGCAGCCCTTTTTCCGGCACCAGCTGGGATGCATCTGTATAAAAGTAAAGTCCCCTCAGTTCTCCGCTCATCTGGCAGGAACGGGCCGCATTCTGCATATTTCTGACCAGGGGATGTTCCTCTTTTGTCTCTACCGCCGGCCGGTTATTCATGACGCTGACATGGCACTGGAGAGACGGACACTCTGCCTCCATCGTCCGGGCCAGTTCCCTTGCATGGCTGATAAGCGATGTGTGGGAAGTCCCCGGAACGGTCCGGATATCCATTTCCATCAGCGCTTCGTCCGGAATAATATTGGTCATTACCCCGCCCTGAAACCGGGTAATGGACATGGTATTTTCCCCCAGCTCCTTATGTCTGGTTTTCCCGGCGGCAAAACGGCGGAATTCCCGTTCAAATTTCATGGCGTACTCGATGGCGTTCAGGCCGATTTCGGGCCGTGAGGCATGGGCGGACGCTCCGTGAATTTCCACAGCCAGCCAGAGCGCTCCTTTTTCACAGTAACCGATTTTTCCGCTGGACGGCTCGCAGATGACCAGCTGCCGGATTTCCTCCATGCAGGGGCTTTTTGCCAGTGCTTTTGCTCCGGCTCCGTCTTTTTCTTCATCTGCCGTAAAGCAGAAAAACACCGGCTCCGCCAGAGGCTCTGCCCTGTTCAGCAGATATTCCGCCGTCAGTATCATGGAAGCCACTCCGCTTTTCATATCGGCAGCGCCTCTTCCATAGAGAAAACCGTCTTCTGTTACCACCGCGTCCAGAGGCGGATATTTCCAGTTCTTGTTTTCTGCACAGTCCACCGTGTCCAGATGCCCCGCAAAGGCGGTTCCTCTGCCGTCCTGTGCGCCGTTTATCTTTACAATCAGCGTCTTTCTGTGGCCGCCGTGTTCCAGAAACTGATACGTCAGCCTCTGAAAAGAATCCTTCTGAAGCAGCCTCTCCAGAATCCAGTCGGCCAGAGGGCCTTCGTTTCCCTCCGGCTGGCTGGTATTTCTGCAGACCAGAGCTTTCAGAAGAGCTTCACACTCTTTGATGTCCGGCCGTAAGTTCAGCATGTCTTTTGTCTCCTCTCTATTTTTTATAGGAAAACATCGGCATTTCACCGACACCGGTTCTTCTGACCATGCCGAATTTGCTGACCCATCCTCCGCTTCCGACATTCCGTCTGACGGCCCGGTTCTCGAAGGAAACGATTTCGCCGTTTACGATAGTATAGGTGGCCAGTTTATCCGCTTTATCAATCACCGTAACATTGGCAAGGGCTCCCGGTGCCAGATGGCCGGTCTTTTCTTTCCACCAGGAATTTCCGGTACGCTTTGCGATAAGTTCCGCCGGATTGCAGGTCATGGTCGCCACTGCCTGAGATAAGGTAAGGACTCCTTCCTGGGCAAGTTCGATGATGGCCGGGATATTGTCCCGGGTATCTCCGAATCCTTTCATGGTTGCCTGATTCTGTCCGTCGGATATCAGAATCTTTACCCTGCCGGACGCCAGGGCGTCCAGGGCAAGCCGCTGGGAGCCTGCAGTCATCTGAAGACCTTCCCTGCTGCCCTTTCCTTCCCGCAGCATTGTGGTAACGAATTCTCCGGTCACGTTCTCTCCGTTTATCAGATTCAGCACCCGTTCCATGCCCTCTTCCGGGTCCATGTGGCTTCCGCAGCCGGCCGCCGTAGCGTGGGCCAGATGAATGGGACGTCCTTTGGAAAGGCCTACTATCCGTTCAGCATGTTCCGGGTCCTGGGTATGGGACATATAAATCAGCTCGGCCTTTGATGTAATCTCATAAATTTTGTCAATATTTTCATCCGACATAATAAAATGTCCCATGTGGTCCTTGATTCCTACAGTAAGCGCCGCTGTAGTCAGCGTGATCTTATTCCGGCTCATTTTTTCGGCCATCACTTCTGCCGGAAGGGTACCCCGGAACATGGAAATCAGTTCCTCCACATCCAGGCAGGTACCCAGCACATTAGCCGCGCCCAGGTAAACGCCCAGATTTATCGGTACGCCGTGGTCTACTTCCGCTCCCAGCAGGGAAGGCGCCATAAACGTGTTGCCGGCCCCCGGGGAAAGTCCCAGTGTAACGCCGTCTTCTGCCGCGCAGAAAATCGGGTTTGTCGTAACTTCAAACAAATCCCCGAGATGAAGGTGCATATCAATGAGTCCCGGACAGACCAGAAGTCCCTCGCAGTTAATGATTCTGTCGCCCTTTTCCGCGGGGATATCCACTCCCGTCTCCGCAATCACGCCGTTTTGAATCACAATGTCTTTTACTTCTTCCACCTGATTCGCCGGATCAATTAAACAGCCGCCTTTTAAAATCAGACGTCCGCTTTTCGGCGTGTCTCCCACCGTATCCTTCAGGGCATTGTTCTGCACTGTCGCCAGAATGTCACTAAGAAAGCCGGGTTTGTTGTTATACATGTCTCTACCTCCTTACTCAACCTGTCTGTTTTCTGAGTTAAAAGTAGTATAACAAGAAACCCGGCCTTTATCTTTATCCCTGCCGCACAAAATTTCTTATTCTTTTTTGTCCCATTTCGACATTTTTCGTCTGTTTTCGCCCGGCACTTAAAGGGGTGAAATCTCCCGCATCTGATACAGACTCACTGCTATCTGAAGATTCAGACGGCTGTCGCTGTCTTTTAAATCTTCTCCCAGTATCTCGCAGATTTTCCGATACCGGTATTTCATGGAATTGTAATGAATGTACAGTTTCTCCGACGCCTGCTTCAGATTCCAGTCGCAGTTCACCAGCGTCACCGCTGTATTCCAGAGCTCCATGTGATTTTTCCGGTCGTATTCCTGCAGTTTCCTGACATAGGAGGTTTCAAATTCCTCTGCTTCCCTGCTGTCCCTGACAAGGCTCAGCAGTTTGTAGATGCCCAGTTCTTCATACCAGCATACCCGGTCTTTTGGCTGCATGGTCCGGGAAATGGAAACCGCGGTCCGGGCTTCCCGGAAACTCTCGCTGATTTGCAGGATATCCTCCCGGTATCGCCCGACTCCTATTGTGACCGTAAAATCCATGGTTTTTTTTATCTCTTCCCGAAGCCGTTCCAGAATCTCCCGGAAACGGGGCGTTTCCTTTCTCCAGCCGGGCACACTGACCAGAAACACCACCCGGTCATTCAGTTTGCTGTAAGATATCTGGTACCCGCTGTCCCTAAGAATGTTTCTGCTGATTCGCATCACCCGGGACATCTCCCGCTCCATGCTCTCATTTGTCTGACGGTCAAATCCTTCGGCATACTTCTGCTTAAAATCATCCACATCCACCAGTACGGCCACGCCGCCTTCTGTGAAATCCCACCGGTAAATACCGGCCCGGTTGTGAATCTCTTCCCGGGACTTGATATTGCTGTAAATCAGGTCCTGGACAAATTCTTCCCGGTACTTTGCCTCTATCTGGGCATTGGAAAGCATTTTCTGAATTTTGAGAATCAGCACGATAGCCGCCTGCTCCACCGCAATCTTCCGGTACTCCAGAAGCGGGCTTTTCTCATCCTCTCTCTGTTCAAAAATCAGACAGCCGTATTTCTCGCCGCTGTTCCTGAGACAGAAGGTTTCCCTTCCTTCCAGCTCTTTTTCCATATGTTCATCCAGGGAAAGTCCTTCCAGACTTTTTCTCAGTTCTTCCCCCTTTTTTGTACAGTAAATGCGCTGGAACTTGATATCTGCCAGCACTGCCGCCCCCGGAATAAACGTTTCCAGCATTTCCAGAATATCCGGCACGCTCCGGTCCTGAAGAACGCTTTCCGTGAAAACATGATGCAGCAGTTCCGTATACCGCAGTACACTTGCCTGGGCGTCCACAATTTCCTGAAGCACCGGATTGATGACATCTGTAAACGCAAATTCTACCGGAATGGAAATAATCGGAAAATTCAGCTCGTTCGCTTTTTCCAGCGCACGTTCCGGCAAATGGTCGATAAAACGGGAAAATTTAATGCCAAAGGCACTGGCTCCGTGCTCCACCAGGCGTACTATCAGATTTTCCGTCTCTTCCGGATGCTCCCGCATCACGTAGGCGGACGTAATCAGAAATTCTCCGCCCTTCATCCACTCGTAAATATCCGGAGCGTCCATTACGCTGACGGTCGTCACTTCCCGTCCTTCTCCCTTTTCCCCTGCGATTATCCGGAAATCCCAAAATACCGGCATATCCAGCATATCCCTGACTGTAAACATCCTTTTCATCCCTCCCGGACAAGCCGTCCTTTCGTTTCCCCTCTATCATATCTGTCTTTTTCAAAAACTGCAATACGCTCCGCGCATAACATGAAATGAAAACCAGGTATTAGACTTTTCCTTCCCGGCACCTTAGAATAAAGCTGTCAGAAAGACTGTCACCAAAATAAACCCGATTTTTGGAAAGGATGAGCAACCATTATGATGAAAAAATTTCTCTCCCTCTTTCTTCTTTCCACTCTGTTTCTGGGGGCTGCCGCCTGCGGAAACAGCCAGGAGGAAGAAAACACATCCACAGACACCGCGCAGGAATCCCGGGAAGAAACTGCTAATACTTCTGAATCAGCTGATACTGCCGGTTCGCCGGAGGCGGCAGCGGTTTTTCGAATACACTTGCCACACTGGAGAGCATGGAACCGGATGCCGTGCTGCTGGAAGGATATGCTCATTGCGGTACCGTGCACTGGGATTTTTCTCCGGGATGACCAGGCCGATGGCCTTCTGCGGGCAGGCGTGAACGCAGGCCAGGCAGGTCTGACAGTGTCCGGGTGTATGTACGGCTTTTCCGTTTTCCACATGAATGGATGCGGAAGGACAGACTTTCTCACAGATGCCGCAGCCGATACATGTGTCACCGATTTTCAGAAGGTGCTGCCATGCGTCGGCCGGCATTTTTCCTGTGTTTTCCAGGAACTGTCTGTGGGCCTCCCGGTCTTTCTCTGTCACTTCGGAAACTGCTCTTTTGCGGGCGCGCAGATCTGCAAGTACTGTCTCCATCTGGCCTTCCACATTTTTCTCTGTCTTTTTCTGCTCTTCCATGTCAAATCCCGGCAGCCAGTTATCCACCATCAGTATCACGTTAATGTAGGCCGGTTCAATCCCGCATTCCCGGCAGAGTTTTTCGGCCAGCTCAGCGGCTCCGCCGTGCCGGTTCCCATAGGTCAGAATCATATAGAAATAACCGGTGTGAAAAACGGCCTGCTTTAAAAAATTTTTTACCATGTCCGGCACTTCATGACCGTACACGGGAGCCACGATTCCGATGCTTTCTGCTGTAAATTCCAGCGGTTTCCGGTGGATTGCCTGGGGAATACTCACCGGATTTTCCTCCAGCTGCTTTGCAATATAAAGACTGTTTCCCGTTCCTGTAAAATAAAATACCATACCAGATTCTCCTCTCATTTTTCTTTGCCGCACTCTCTGCCCGGCAGTTTTTATTTCCAGAACCGACTATACTATCCGGCTGTTACAACCGGTCAAGCGGCTTCCTGATTATTTCAGAGATTTTTAAGAATATCCGGGCTTATCGCTCAAAGGAGCGCCCTCCCATACGGAAGGCGCTCCCTGGTATCTGCCGGTTCTGACCGGCGTCCTCAGTTTTGCAGTCTGTTTTTTCAGCTTCTAAATAGAGTTAAACTTCTAAATTTACCAGATTCTCAGTCTATGTACACCGGATTGGTAACGGCTATCCGGCAGTGCTCTGTTTCGTAATACCGTCCGTACAGCTCTGCCCGGGCCCAGCCTTTCTCCGGCTGAATATCCAGCTTCACTTTTCCTCTGACCGGCACCACGTCCCGCACCGTTCCGTTTACAATCAGGCAGATTTCTTCCGGCACCACCTGTTTTTTCTCCCAGGTCCCGGGCAGGACGTCCCGGTCCAGAAGAACCTCCGCCCGGACTTTTTCTTCCCCTGCGCCGGTTCCCGGTGTGCCGGCTTCCGGCCCGCCGGTTCCAGGACAAAACCTTCCGGAAACGGAAAGGGTGTCTCCCGGGAAGAATTCCCGGTGTCCCTGAAACAGTTTCATGGTGAAAAAGGGACCTGCCGTCAGGCATACCCTTCCCTGGCGGAGGGCGTCCAGCAGTCCCTCCCGGGTCAGTTCGCCGAACATCCCCACCCAGGTATAGCAGCAGGGCAGGCGGTCGTCCCGGTGCCAGTCTCTCCCGGTCACGGCTGTAATGTGAAACCCTTTCCTCAGCAGGTCGTCCCACATCGCAAAGGCACGCTCCGTCTGAATCCTCCGGGGCGCCCAGTTCCGGGACCAGACCTCCAGACAGTCCACCTGCGTCCAGTCCTTTATCTGAAACTCCCAGCGGTAACCGGTGTTTACCGGGTCTCCCAGGGCGAAGGGATGGGCAATTCCCACGACACCTCCGTTTTTGTGAATGGCACGGATGGCGTTATCGATGTCCTCCGGTCCTGCGCCCCGCCAGTCCGTATACCCTTCTTCTTCCAGCACCGTCATGTGGCCGTGATAGGTCGTCCATTCCAGCCCTCTTATGGGGAGAATTCCCTGCTTTTTTGCTTCCCGGCAGAACTCCTCCACACCGGAAGCGGTATTGTGGTCAGTCAGGGCCAGGGCCCTGTAACCGTCTCTTTTTGCCGTCCGGACCAGTTCCTTTACAGTAAAATCCCCGTCACTGTGGCAGGTATGGGTATGCAGTTCAACGGGATACCAGTGCATCGCTTTCCCTCCCTTCCGGCACAGCCTCTACTGTCAGTTCTCCCCTGCACGCAGAGGTGCAGATGGCATGCAGGTGCAGCATTCCTTCCCAGTCTCCTTCCAGGCGCTCCGGCACGGTAAAGCCGGGGGCTGCCTTTTCTTTCGTCAGCACATGCACCTGACTGGCCTGCCAGCGGTGCGCGTTTCCCATATAAACGCCTTCCCGGGAAAGGGAGAGGGTTATCAGGTTTTTCAGCGGAAGAAAGCCGGAGGCCTCCATAGGCTCCCGGTTTCGGTCTCTCCCGTCGTAATACTGCTCCAGGGCATGTTCGATGGGAGGAAGGCATGCCTGCTCCTCCCGCAGGGCGTCCGGAGAAAAGGAAACGGTCAGGCAAAGCTCCTCTGTATGTTCCGGGCAGGTAAAAGAAAAGGACACATCGGTTTTTGTATCGGCAGGTGTCCACTGCCAGGTTTTGTGAAATAAAATCATATTTTTTCCTTTTCTCTGTCTTCCCGCAGAGCCAGAACCAGCCTGGGTTTCCGGGAAGTGATGTTTTTCACGCCGCTTCCTAAAAGCTCCCAGATTCTGCCGGCGTCATTCACCGTCCATACGGAGATTCCCACTCCCCGTCTGTTCATTTCCTCTGCGACAGCTTTGTTTAAAAATTTTTCGTGGATATTGATGGTGGAAACGCCGTAAGCCCCGCATGCTTCGCCCAGGCGCCGGGCCATCTCTGCCGTGATTCTCCGGACGGCCTCTCCCCGGGGACAGTCGTATACGCCGGGAAGGCATTCTTCTACGTTCCAGTATATCTCCACCTCTCTCCAGGGACAAGGTTCTTCTTTTTTCACCGGGGTGACGCTTCCGGAGTAAAGGATGCGTTCCGGATGCAGGCCGCAGGTCTGTGCAAGACAAAATACGGCCTCTTCCAGGCCGTATTCTTTTAAATCGCAGTTTATCCGTATACCGGAAACCGGATTTACTGTCTCGAACACTTCCCTGAGCGTCACCGCTTCTCCCCGGATTTTATCATGACTGATAATCAGGTTTTTTTCTTCATCCAGGCGGACGTCCACTTCCAGCGTATCCGCCCCGCATCCCAGGGCGTATCTGACAAATTCCATGCTGTTTTCCGGAAATCCGTCCGCTCCGGAATGTGCAGTAACAAGTGTTCTGTGTTCTTTCATATTTTATTTTTCCCAGTCGTTTTCTTTTAAGTTCGTGTAGATGTATACTCCGGCTGATACGGAGCAGATAAGGAACATGATTACGGAAAGTGCTGCGGACCGGTTGTAGTCCAGATACCGGTTGAACTGGTCAAACAGTGCGATACCGAGCATTTTCGGTGCGTTCCCGCCCATCAGGTACGGTGTGGTAAAGGAGCTTACATTGGACATAAATACAAAGGTGGCCGCTACCACTACGTCCTTGACAGACAGCGGAAGAATCATGGTCCGGAAGATTCTCAGTTTTCCGGCTCCCACATCGCTTGCCGCCTCGATAATGGAGTCCGGGATACCGCCCAGGCCTGCCGCAATCATCATGGCTGCAAAGGGGATATTGAACCAGAGGTTCATGGTGATAATTCCGCTTGCATGATACATCATTCCCAGATTGATGTTGACGCCGAAGAGCTGTCCAATCCGGTTAATCAGTCCGGTGTCCCGGATAATGGTAATCATGGCGTATACCGCGCACATGGCCGGTACAAACCGGGGCAGCAGGTAGAGCATACCGATGGCCCGGGAGATTTTTGATTTTACAAACCGAAGATACAGCGCCAGGAGATAGGCTGCCACGATTGCGATTACTACGGTTACAATTACGATATAAAGTGTATACAGCAGGTTGCTTCTCTGGGCAGCGTCCGTGAAAAAGTATGTATAGTTTGCCAGGGTAAATTCTCCGGTAGAACCATCCTGAAAACTCTGGATAACAGCCGACACAATCGGATAGGCAACCGTCAGCATAACTACCAGGAACGCCGGCAGAACCATACCATAGGCAACCAGTTTCTGCTTCAGATTTTTACTCATCTGTTTTTCCCTTCCTTAATAACTTTTCACTGCGGAGCACGCACCCCTGCCTCCTGCCGGGCGCGTGCCTCCCGTTTCAGAAATCTGTTTTAGTTCCCTGCGCCAATCTCGCTGTCCCAGCGCTGGTTGAAATCAGTGCTTAAATCGCCAATGGACATGATACGGAAGTTGTTTACATCCAGGTTCTGGATATCTTCGTATCCGGTCATATCAATGTTGGATGTATCTACCAGCGGAATCGCTGCCATCTGGCGTACCATGATTTCCTGAGCAGCGTCCGTCAGCATGTAATCGATGAATGCATAAGCTCCGTCTTCGTTGGAACCGAAGGTCGGAATGGCAAGGGACTGCAGAGAACCGGTAAAGGCCGGGTCAATCTGGGTAATCTTAATGCTGTCTTTCAGGGTTCCTTCTGCACGCTGGGACAGTACCATGTCTGCCCAGTTCGGGCACATATCAATCTCGCCCTGGTTCAGAAGGTCCAGAGTTCCCTGGTTTTTGTTGGGGTATACAATGGAGCCGCCTGAAGAATACATGGAATCATGGATATCTTTCAGGTAGTCAAAGCCTTCGTCCCACTGCTCTTCCCAGGAGGGGTCATCAGAGGTGATAGCTTCTTCCGGCATGAAATTGTATACTGCTGTACGGGCAAAGGAGTCGCCTGCTCCACCGGTTCCCGGTGCATTGTAGGCAAAACGTCCCGGATTTGCTTTAATCCACTCTGTCAGCTCATCCATGGTTGTAGGCGGATTGGTTACGGTCTCGGAATCGTAAGCCAGAACTACGGTTGTTCCACGGTAAGGCTGTACATAATCGGTTGCAACGGTGCTTTCTGCACTTACTCTGTCTGCATTCGGAATCTTGGAGTCATCCAGTTTTACCAGTGCCTCTTCCCCAATCTGGGATACGATTTTGGAAAGGTCGTCGCCGCTTAAGTCTACCAGGTCATAATCCGTGTTGGTCTGGTTTGCCTTGTAGGCAGCCGCAAGCATATCGGAAAGGCTCTGTGTACCCGTTCCGCTGAGCATGAACTGAAGCTCTGCTGTATATTCTCCTGCATAATCGGAATTTTCGTTAAAGTCTTCTACCAGGGTCTCGTAAATCTGGCGCACGTTGTCTGAACCGGTTGCCCAGATTGTTATGGTCTTATCATCGGAGCTCCCGCTTTCGGAATCGGAAGAACCGCCGCCGCAGCCGGTCATTCCCATCATTCCTACTGTCATTACACCTGCCATCAATGCTGCAATCAATGCTTTCACTTTCATCTTTTTCATTTTCTTTTTTCCTTTCTCTCTGCTATGCGCTCATCGGAAACTGTGTATGTTTTCCAATTTTCAGGTTTACAATCTTTCCTTCTTCCAGCTTGTTCCCAATCTCTCTGTTGACGAAACATTTTACCATGTCGTCGCCAACCTTTGCGGTCATCAGTACATAATGTCCCATCAGCATCACAGTGCTGACTGTCCCTTCCATATCGCCCTGACCTTCGGTAACGGTCAGATCTTCCGGACGGACAGCCAGGGTCGTCTCGTTCTGTTTGATGAAATTCATCTCGCCGATGAAGGAGGCAACATGGAGTGTGGCCGGGTTGTCGTAAATCTCATCCGGTGTTCCTACCTGGTCGAATTTTCCTTTGTTCATAACCACGATTCTGTGAGAAATGGCCATGGCCTCTTCCTGGTCGTGGGTTACAAAGATAACGGTAATACCCAGCTCGCTCTGAATCCGCTTCAGCTCTTCTCTCATCTGCTGGCGGATTTTTGCATCCAGCGCGGAGAAGGGCTCATCCAGAAGCAGAAGGGAGGGTTTCAGAAGCAGGGACCTTGCGATGGCAATTCTCTGCTGCTGCCCACCGGAGAGCTGACTGGGATATTTTTTCTCCGTTCCGCTCATGGATACCAGGGCAAGCATTTTTTTGATATCTTCATCTATGGTTTTTTTCGGGATTTTACGAAGCTTCAGGCCAAATGCCAGATTCTCGTAAATCGTCATATGGGGCCAGAGATTGTAGCTCTGGAACACCATGGCTGTCGGACGGTTTTCCGGCGCCAGATTCACAATGGATTTGCCGTCAATCAGGATGTCCCCGGAGGTTACATCCGCGAATCCCCCGATTGCCCGGAGAATAGTGGATTTTCCACATCCGGAAGGTCCGAGGAATGTCACAATCTCGCCCTCGTACACCTTCAGGTTAATGTGCTCTACACCGTCTCCATTGTCATATTTTTTTGCCATATCTTTAATTTCCAGTTTTACTTTCCGGTTTTCTGCGGCGGCTTCTGTCTTTTCCTCCACAGCGGTGCCGCCTGCCATTGTATTTGTCATTTCGTTTTCCTCCTGAAATCTAATTCATCTTAAATCCACCGGCGATTGCTTCGGGGCCAATGAATTTTCTCATGGCGAAAATCAGAACAGCCGACGGAATAATCAGAAGCAGTGCAAACACCGCACCTATCTGAACTGCGGAGCTGTCCAGTACGATACCGTACATGGCCACCGGCATGGTCTGAATCTGTGCCAGACCTACCAGCATGGTTCCCTGCGCCTCTTCCATGGAACCAAGGAAGGTGTACAAGGTAGCCACTGCGATACCCGGCATTGCCATAGGCAGGGTAACCTTGAAAAAGGTTCTTACCGGACCGGCTCCCACATCCCTGGCAGCTTCTTCCTGCTGACGGTGTACGTTGCGGAATGCGCTGGAAGGAAGCCATACCATAAACATCATGGAGTTAATCATGTGAATGATGATGACTCCCGGGTAGGTTCCCATCAGCCCGTACCGGTAAAACAGTACCGCGATGGATGTGTAGATTCCCAGTTTCGGAAATGCATTCGTAAGTAAGAAGGACAGCATAAACACTTTTCTTCCACGGTATTTAAACCGTGCAATGGAGTATGCTGCTGGAATACAGAATATCATGGAAATCACGGTTGTCGTAATTGCCACAACGAAGGACTGAATCATGGAAGACACCAGACTGTCCTGGCCAAATACATATCTCCACCAGTCAAATCCCCATTCTGTCGGGAGCACATTCGGAACGGTATACTCATTTGCGAATGCAAGCATCAGCATATTCAGAAGTGGTCCGTAGAAAAACAAGATAAATACCGCAAGCAGAATGAACTCCAGAAATTTTCTTCGTCCCACGGCATGATAGAAACGCCGCGGATTCAGCATCTTAAACATAAACATTCTCCTCGTGTGACAGACCGGCAGATGAGGTACAGCCGGTCTGCTGTGGTATGAGACAGGAAACTGCCCGGGCCCAGACACTTTTCTGCCTCATACAGTCAACAGTTTCAAAATCCGTTAAATATAATAGCGCATGATTTTTTCCGCTTCTATCCTATTTTGCAAAAGAAATTTTAAAATCCATGTAAAAAAATACAGGGAAAATGTAAATTTATACACAGAAAAAGCACCGGCAGGCCGGTGCTTTTTCATAATTATACCTTTTTCTTTTGGGGAAAGCGTTTTACGCTGTGGCATTCTCAGTCGTCCGCATGCGGCAGGGTGCAGCTTCCATCCTCCGTATCCCAGGAGAGCACTCCCGTCCTGGCGGCTATCTCATACCGCTCAATCTTGTAATTCAGCCGCTCCAGCGTCTCCTCTATCTTCTGCTTCTGCTCCAGCAGAATCTCCCGCTGACCGGACAAAAGCCGCAGCCGGTCCGGGATGGTAGAATCCCCTTCCTGACAAAGCTTCGTATATTCCGCCAGAACCTCTACCGGAAGTCCCGCATTGCGCATGCAGATGGCCGTTTCCACCCATCCCAGGTCGCTTTCCTGATAATCCCGGATGCCCCCCGCCGTACGGGTAACCGGTGGAATCATCCCCGCCCGCTCATAATACCGGAGGGTGTCCTGGGAAATATGGTACTTTTCACTCACTTCTTTTATCGTCATAATCTGTCCCGCCTTTCTGCCTTCAGGGTTCCCTCCTCTGCTTTCTATTTTATACCCTGAAGCAGACTCCAGGTCAACTGTTTCTTCTTTTCAGAATTGTTTGAGAGTTGTAGTCGGGGACGGGTACAGGCCAGCCTGTACCCGTCCCCAGTCAGTTAACTCAGTTCCAGTTTCCCTGTATAAAGCTGATAATAGGTTCCGTGTTCTTTGAGCAGTTCTTCGTGAGTTCCGCGTTCGATAATGCGTCCGTGGTCCAGTACCATGATGGCGTCGCTGTTGCGGATAGTGGAAAGCCGGTGAGCGATGACGAATACGGTACGTCCGCTCATCAGGTTATCCATTCCTTTCTGGACGATGCTCTCGGTTCTGGTGTCGATGGAGGAGGTGGCCTCATCGAGAATCAGTACCGGGGAATTCGCCACGGCCGCCCTGGCAATGGCCAGAAGCTGGCGCTGTCCCTGGGAGAGTTCTTCTCCGTCGCTGGAGAGGCGGGTGTTGTACCCGTCCGGAAGCATTCTGATAAAGCCGTCGGCATGGGCAAGTTCTGCCGCCGCGTATACATCTTCGTCTGTGGCGTCCAGCCGTCCGTAACGAATGTTTTCCATAATCGTTCCGGTAAACAGGTGGGTATCCTGAAGCACAATTCCCAGGGAACGTCTCAGGTCTCTCTTTTTGATTTTATTGATATTGATACCATCGTAACGGATTTTTCCGTCCTGCACATCGTAGAACCGGTTAATCAGGTTGGTAATGGTCGTCTTCCCTGCTCCCGTGGAACCTACGAAGGCCAGCTTCTGTCCGGGCTTCGCATAGAGAGTCAGGTCATGGAGCACCATTTTATCCTCTGTGTAGCCGAAGGTCATATCGAAAAAGCGCACATCTCCCTTCAGTTCCGTATAGGTGACGGTACCGTCCGCCTGGTGGGGATGTTTCCATGCCCACATGCCGGTTCTCTCCGGGCACTCGATGATATTGCCTTTCTCGTCCTTCCGGCAGTTGACCAGGGTGACGTATCCTTCGTCCACCTCCGGTTCCGCGTCAATCATGGCAAAAATCCGTTCCGCGCCGGCCAGCGCCATAATAATGGAGTTAAACTGCTGGGCTACCTGCATGAAGGGCTGGGTAAAGCTGCGGGTAAACTGCAGGTAGGAAGCCATGACGCCAAGTGTAATATTCCCGATTCCGGCCACGGAGAGAGCGCCGCCCAGCACAGCGGTCAGTACAAACTGCAGGTTGCCGATATTTCCGATAATGGGCCCCATCATATTGGCATAGGTATTGGCGTTTGCCGCACTCTGGCAGAGCTTTTCGTTCAGCTCGTCAAACTCCTGCTCTGTCACTTTCTCATGGTTGAAAATCTTAATGACTCTCTGCCCGTTCATCCGCTCTTCCACGTATCCGGTAATCTGGGCGATGTCCAGCTGCTGCCGTACGAAATATTTTCCACTGTTGCCTCCGATTTTTCCGGACACCAGAATCAGTACGCCTATCATCACCACGGCCAGGACCGTCAGCAGGGGGCTTAAAAGCAGCATGGAAAGAAACGTTACCACGATGGTAATGGCTGACATCAGCACCTGGGGAATGGACTGGTTAATCATCTGCCGCAGGGTGTCAGTATCGTTAGTATACAGACTCATAATGGAACCGTTGGTATTCTGGTCAAAATACCGGATGGGCAGGGTCTGCATATGTTCGAACATCTCGTCACGCACCTGCTTTAACACACCCTGGCCGATTTTTACCATCAGCCTGGTATAGCAGAACGTGGCAAGCACGCCGCAGAGAAAAATGGTTCCCAGCAGGGCCAGCGCCCGGTAAAGCTCCGCAAAGTCCGGATTTGCCTGCCCAATCAGCGGAATGATAAAGTCATCCAGCAGAAATTTCAGGGACAGGGACACGGAGATAGAAGCAATGGAACTGATAATAATACAGAAAAATACGGCCACAAATTCCTTTTTATAGGACTTCGTCACATAGGAAAGCAGCCTCTTTGCTGTTTTTACCGTGTTTCCGGTAATCCTGAGTTTTCCTTCTCTACTCACTGTCCGCACCTCCCTTCACCTGGGACTCATATACTTCCCGGTAAATCGCGTTGGTCTTCAGCAGTTCCTCCGAAGTGCCGATGCCGTTAATCTCTCCGTTTTCCATCACGATAATCTTGTCGGCATCTTCCACGGAAGAAACCCGCTGGGCAATAATAATTTTCGTCGTCTCCGGAATTTCCTCCCGGAAAGCCTTTCGAATCAGGGCGTCCGTTCTGGTATCCACGGCGCTGGTGGAATCGTCCAGAATCAGAATCTTCGGCTTTTTCAGAAGAGCCCTGGCAATACAGAGCCGCTGCTTCTGTCCGCCGGACACGTTATTTCCGCCCTGCACAATCATGGTGTTGTATCCTGCCGGGAATTCCCGGATAAACGTATCCGCCTGGGCCAGTCTGCAGACCCGCTCCACTTCCTCGTCGGTGGTGTTTTCATCGCCCCAGCGGATATTCTCGGCAATGGTCCCGGTAAAAAGTACATTTTTCTGAAGCACCATGGACACCTGGTCCCGGAGCGCTTCCAGGCTGTACTCCCGCACATCCCTTCCGCCTACCTTCACGCTTCCTGCCGTCACGTCATACAGACGGGGAATCAGCTGTACCAGAGTGGATTTTGCGCTTCCGGTACCGCCGATAATTCCCACGGTCTCCCCGGATTTAATATGAAGGCTGATATTTTTCAGGGAGAGGTTTCCGCCCTCCCCGGAATAGCTGAAGTCCACGTTTTCAAAATCAATGGTTCCGTCCAGAACGTTGCTCACGGCATTATCCGCATTCTGCATCTCCGGAACCTCATCCAGCACTTCCACGATACGGTCGGAGGACGCCTCCGCAATCATAATCATTACATATACAAAGGACACCATCATCAGGGAAGAAAGAATCTGAAGCGCATAGACGATGACGCTGGTCAGTTCTCCTGTCTCCATGGTTCCCAGTACAATATCCCGCCCGCCAATCAGCACCATGGACAGCACCACGGCATAGATTACGAACTGCATGGTGGGCGAGTTCCAGGCCACAATTTTCTCAGCCCGGGTAAACAGGTCGAATACCACTTTTGAGATTCCGTGGAATTTCTCAATCTCATAGTCCTCCCGGACATAGGCTTTTACGACCCTTGCCGCATTGACGTTTTCCTGCACCACATTGTTCAGCACGTCGTACTCGTCAAACACCCGGATAAAATGGGGATGTGCCTTTCTGGCAATGAAAATCAGCACGCCGCCCAGTACGGGTATAGTACACAGAAGCAGAAGCGCAATCGTTTGGCTGATGGTCAGCGTCATCACCAGGGACAGCACAATCATAATCGGTGCCCGGGCCAGCAGACGGATGCTCATCATGTAGGCCATCTGCACGTTCGTGATATCCGTAGTCATTCTGGTTACCAGACTGGACGTGGAAAAGTGGTCGATGTTCTTAAAAGAAAAATCCTGGATTTTGTAAAAAATATCGTGTCTTAAGTTTTTGGCGTATCCGGCTCCCGCTTCGGCTCCCAGTTTCCCGGCCAGGGCGCCGAACGCCAGCGCCAGCATGGCCAGGACTACCAGAATCAGCCCGGTACGGATAATGTAGGGCAGATTCCCGTCCTGAATGCCGATATCAATGATGTTGGCCATCTGAAGGGGAATGAGAACCTCCATCAGAACCTCCAGCACAACAAACAGCGGCGTCAGAATCGACACCTTTTTGTATTCCCGAATAGACCGGAACAGTTTTCGATTCATAAGTCTGTCTTACCTCCCTGTCATATCTTCTTCTCTCTCGGATGCTTTTCCTGAAATATTCGAAAGCATTTTCTGCAGAACCTCTATGCATATCCGGTATTCGTCTTCCGGAATGCCTTCCCGAAGCTTTGCTTCCCTCCGGCGGATATCCTGAATGATACCCGTTCGAAGCCCGAGGGCCTTCTCCGTAGGCACAATCCGTTTCAGCCGTCCGTCCTCTTCCACGCTTTCCCGGCAGATGAATCCCTTTTGCTCCATCAGCTTTAAAATGCCCGTGGCCGTGGACCGGCGTATCTGAAACTCTTCCTCCACCTCTCTCTGGTACACGTCTCCCTCCATGGACCTCATCAGAATAAACTGAAGCACATGTTTCTGAGCCGTGGTCAGTCCGCCGCAGTCGGTTCTCTCCAGCAGACTTTTTCTTCCCAGCTGGTGGGAAAGGCACCGGATAAGCTTTCCCGCATAAGGAAGCTGTCCTGCTTCCCCCTGACAGTCCGCCGGGGCCGTCTTCTTCATTTCAGTTCACCTCCGCAATTGTCGTGGGGGACGGGTACGGACCAGCCCGTACCCGTCCCCCACGACAATTCTCAAACAATTCAGTCACAAAAAAGATGTTAGTGTCCTAACATCTTTTGCATGAAAAAGTATAATATGATTCCCGGCGCTTGTCAATCTCTTTTCTGAAAATACAGAGAAAAGGTGCTGCCTTTTCCCGGGCAGGAGGCAACTTTTACGTATCCACCCTGCCGGGTTACAATCTCCCGGGTCAGGTAAAGACCGATTCCCACCCCCTCCTGCGTTCCTGTTTCCGGTCCGCGCCAGAACCGCTGGAAAATGCGGGAGTAGTCCTCCTCCGGGATTCCCGGTCCCTGGTCGGTAATATCCACCCGGACGAACAGTTCCAGGGGAACGGCCCGGATGGTTACGTTTCCGCCTTCCTTCATATATTTTACCGCATTGTCCAGGACATTGACCACCGCCTCGGAAGTCCACTTCGCGTCCAGCGGCAGGGTCAGCCCCTCCGGGCAGTCTATGTGGATTTGTGTGTGCTTCTTTTCTGCCCGTTCGCTGACGGAGGCCACCGCCCGTGCCAGGCACTGAAACAGATTTTCCTCCTTCCGGTTCATCCTTATCATGGCGCTTTCCAGCCGGGAAAGCTTTACCAGGGCCTTCACCAGGAAATCCAGTTTCTGTATCTGCTCCTCCATCACATCCAGACAGTGCAGCCTCGTCTCCTTATCCAGATTCTCATCCCGGAGCATCTCCTGATACATCAGAAGCCCTGCCATGGGCCCCCGAAGCTGATGGGAAATGTCCGACACCGTCTGCTGTACCTCTTCTTTTTGCCGGCGGCTGGCTTTCTCCGCCGCCTGATACATGGCCGCCAGTTTCTGAAGCTCCGCATACAGACGGGAGGGCAGCGTCTCCCCGCTTCCGGTTTCCAGGGCGGAGGGCGCCTCTCCCCGTTCCGCCGCTTCTATCATCCGTTCCAGTTCCTCCACAGTCTCTGTCAGCTCCCGCCGCCGTTTCCGCCAGTTCCAGGCACAGAAAAGGGCGGAAAAAAGAACCGCCCCCAGGCTGACGGCCAGAGCTGCCGCGCTAGTCACCGGTTCCTCCTGTCCACTGGTAGCCGGTGCCGTACACGGTCCGGATATAAGAAATATCCCCATCCTTCAGTTTCGCTTTCAGCCGGCTCATCTGCACCGTCAGTGCGTGTTCATCCACAAAATTCCCCCGGGAATCCCAGAGCCTTTCCAGCAGCACCCGGCGGGTCAGAACCACACCCGGATTCTGGCACAACAGGGACAGAAGCTCAAATTCCGTGGGCGTCAGTTCCACTCTCTCCCCGTTCAGGGACACATGATGCCCGTCCAGGTCCACTTCCAGAACGCCAAAATCCAGCACCCGTCCGCCCGGCTTTCTCCCGCTTCTTCGCAGCACCGCCTCGGCCCGCTTCAGCAGAAGCTTCACGTTAAAAGGCTTGGTGACATAGTCATCCGCCCCGGCCTCGAAGCCCTCCAGCATTTCCTCATCCTGGTCACAGCCGGTCAGAAAGATAACAGGGGTATCCCGCTTTTCCTTCAGCTTTCTGGCCAGGGAAAACCCGCTGCCGTCCGGCAGATTCACATCCAGCAGAAGAAGGGCATATTCTTTCCGGGAATATGCCTCCAGCGCTTCTTTTTCCGAATAGACCGGAAACGGGGCATAGCCTGCCCTCTGCAGATGCCAGCAGAGTCCCCCCGCTTACCGTTCTGTCGTCTTCTACCACCAGAATCTCCTTCATTTTTTCCCTCCCGACAGCCAGGAGGCGGCTCCCCAGAGCAGGCCTCCTGCCAGAAGAGCCAGGTCCGCCACATTCCAGGTTATCTTCCGCAGACTCTCTTTTTTCCACGGGAAACCAATATAATCCACCACATATCCCCGGAAAAGCCGGTCGTATCCATTGCCCACAGCGCCGCCGCTCATCAGGGCCAGGCCCGCTTTCTCCAGCAGATGCCCTTTCTGCCGTCCCTGACGGAACCAGCCTGCTGCCAGCACCGCTCCCGCCGCCAGGGAAGCACCCTTTACCAGTTTCGGGTACTCTTTCAGGCGGCTCATGGCAAACCCCGGGTTATGTACCCGGCGGTACAAAAGCCGGCCGCCAAAAAGCCGGCGTTCCTCCCCCGGTTTCATGTCCTTTACTGTCCGTTCCTTCAAAAGCAGGTCTGCTCCCGCCACAGCCGCAGCCAGGAAAACAAAAACCGCCATACTTCCTTTCTCTTTCTCCATAAGCACTCCTTATCTGTCCGCTCCCGGATTCTTACCCGCTTCTCCTTCAGAATCTGCGCAGTTCCTCAAAGGTCTGGTACATATCCAGCGTCCCGTACCCCCACTCCCGGTTGGGATACGCAAGGTCCGGTCTTCTCTGGGTTCCTGCCATCAGCAGACTCTTAATCTGCACGGTATTTACATTCTGCTCCAGCCGCAGGGCCAGCCACTCCAGCATCAGCGCCACGGCTCCCGCCGTGATTCCCACAGCCAGGGACGAGCCGGAACGAAGGGCCGTCTGCCCGCGGGCATTCACCCCCAGAATCTCCATGCCCGGCGCCGCAAAATCCGGTTTGATTCGTTCTTCTCTAGTATACCCTCTCCCGGAACTGATGGCAATAGACTTGTCTGCCCCATTGTACCAGGCCACCGTAATCGGATTCCAGGCATTCCCCGGTTCCGTAACCGTGGTAAAGGGATCCGGCCTTAGAAAATAGACTTCCCCGTCCAGAAATTCCGTGACCGGAAGCCAGATATCGTACCGCCCGGAACCCAGTTTCAGCGCCCGGACCGTCAGTTTCCATATCCCTTCCGCCGGACGTTCGAACCGGAGCGCAAACATCCCCGCCCGGGTGCCTTCCACTGCCAGACGGGAAGTCACGGATACCGTGGTCTGTTCAAAAAGAAACCGGTAGGTCAGCGTTCCCTGCTGTCCCGATACCGCCCCTCCCGTCTCCCCGCTTGGCGAGACAATGCCGATTTCCAGAATGTTGGGGATATCGCTCCAGACTTCCATCCAGAACCCGGGACAGTCCCGGTCCACCCGGATTTCCACTTCCTCCCTCTCATCCTCTCCCGGCAGTACACTCTGAAAATGGTGCCGCTTTTCCGCCTCATTTCCCGTTCCCGTCACCACGGCCCTTCGGGCTGTCTCCGACAGTTCTTCCAGATACCGTCCCAGAGGCGAGGCCCCGGTATGGCTCCCCATGCTGGTACCAAGACCCAGACAGAGCACCAGCGGTTTCCCCTGGGCCCTTGCCAGTTCATCCAGATAGCGGATCCCTGCCATCACATCGTTCTCCTGGTAGCAGGGCGTCTCCCGCCGAATCAGGTAATAATCCCGGAGCCAGGTTTTCGCCTCCTTCAGCTTCACCACCGCCAGTTCCGCCATGGGCGCCGCCCCGGTAAACCGGTTCTCCACATCCGGACTCCCGCAGGCCACACTGGCCAGAAAGGTGCCGTGCCCGTTTTCATCCCGGGAAGGCACCTCCCCGTAGGGATTTTCGCTCTCCAGCGCCTGGTTAATCTCTTCTTTTGTATACTCCGTCCCATAAAAAAAGCCCTCCGGAGGCCTTCCCTCCTGGATGGTCTGATCCCAGATCCGCAGAATCCGGGTGCCTCCGGCCAGGTCCCGGAACACGGGTTCCCCATAGGCTATCCCGGTATCCACAATTCCCACCAGCACCCCCTCCCCCTGGAGCTCCAGCCTGGGATAATTCTGTATCTGCAGAATGCCTGCCTCGGCCATGGCCTGATTATCCAGCAGGGTATAGCATTTCGGCACGGAATAGTAGGGAAACTGTCCCAGATTCTGGTTCTGTATCCCGTTTTTCCCTACGGAAATGCTGGAAAACGTACTTCCAATCCACATCCGGCACCCGCCCATCTCCTCAAGAGCCGTATCCAGAAAGGACTCCCGCCTGGTATTCAGAATAAAATCCCTGGTATCCTCTGACAGAATCTGCTCTCTGCAGTCCGCTGTTTCCGGCATAAAAAATACCTCATATACTTTTTTCCAAAGTATATGAGGTATCCCCTGCACAGTATGACCGCCGGATTACCCCTGGGACTGTCCAATCCGGGGAACTTCCTGGCCCCGGAGCCGGATAACCGGCCCGCCGGTTCCTTCTATGTAAGCTCTGGTAATCACCACTTCCCCGATGCTGTCATCTTTTGGAATCTCATACATAATATCCAGCATAAAGTCTTCGATAATCGCCCGCAGGGCCCTGGCTCCGGTGTCTTTTTTCATGGCTTTCTCGGCGATGGCAGAAAGCGCGTCGTCCTCGAATTCCAGATTCACTTCGTCCAGCGCCAGCAGTTTCTGATACTGCTTTAAGATGGCGTTCTTCGGTTCCTTCAGAATCTTCACCAGCATTTCCTTGTCCAGTCCCTGCAGAGTAAACACGATGGGAAGACGTCCCAGGAACTCGGGAATCATGCCGAAATTCCGCAGATCTTCCGTCGTCACCTTTTCCAGCAGATTCTTGTCGTTGTCGTACTTGTCCTTTAAATCCGCGCCGAATCCCATGGAGGACTGTTTCGTCAGCCGCTCCTTGATAATCTGCTCCAGATCCGGGAAGGCGCCGCCGCAGATAAAGAGAATGTTCCGGGTATTGACCGTGGTCAGCGGCACCATGGCATTTTTGCTGTTGGCGCCTACCGGCACTTCTACTTCGCTTCCTTCCAGCAGTTTCAGCATTCCCTGCTGTACGGATTCCCCACTCACATCCCGCTGACTGGTATTTTTCTTCTTCGCAATTTTGTCAATCTCATCAATAAAGATAATTCCGCTCTCGGCCTTCTCCACATCGTTGTCCGCCGCCGCCAGAAGCTTGGATACCACGCTTTCAATATCGTCTCCGATATAGCCTGCTTCGGTAAGGGAAGTGGCGTCGGTCAGGGCCAGCGGCACATCCAGCAGCCTGGCCAGGGTTTTTACCAGATAGGTCTTACCGGAACCGGTGGGACCTATCATCAGCATGTTGGATTTTTCAATCTCAATATCATCCATGGTGTCGGTGGCCACCCGTTTATAATGGTTGTACACCGCCACTGCCATGGCCTTCTTGGCGTGCTCCTGCCCTACCACGTACTCATCCAGCTGGGCCTTGATTTTGTGGGGCGCCGGGATATTGTGAATATCAAAAACAGGCTCCGCTTTTTCCTCGGGTTTTTTCTTTTTTACCCGCTGGCTTTTCGGCATCTGGTTTTCCGCGTCGCCAAATCCCATCATGGGATTGCCGGGCATGTTCATAAACTGGCTGTAATCAAAACCGCCGTTATTCATGGCGTCAAAACTTCTCTGCATACAGTCCGCGCATACGGAGATATGGTTCGGCAGGTCAATCATTTTTCCCGCCACGCTCTCCGGCCGGTGACAGATAAAGCAGACTTTTTCGTATTCGTCTTTTTTCTCTGTATCTTCTGCACGAGTGGGCATGTTTTTGTCCCTGGTGTCTTCATTTCCTGACATTTACTGTTCCTCCTTCTGATGCAAATCTGTCCCTGCAAGCTCCATGAAGTCCTCCTCGGAAATTACGGGAATATTCAGTTCCCGGGCCTTTCTGTTTTTGGAAGAGGCGGAATTCACATCGTTGTTGATGAGATAATCCGTCTTTCCCGTCACGGAGCCGGTTACCTTTCCCCCCCGGCTTTCTATCCATTCCTTCAGCTCCCTGCGGCCCGGAAAATGCTGTAAGCTCCCCGTAACCACAAAGGTTTTTCCCTTCAGATTCTGATTCTCTCCTCCTTCTTCGTGTACAAGTTCCAGTTCCTTCAGAAGGTTCCGGAACTCCTCCCGGTTCTCCTCCCGGGCAAAATACCCGGTAAAGGCCCCGGCGATTACCTCTCCCACACCGGAGATGGCAGCCAGGTCTTCGGCGCCGGCATGCAGAAGCGCCTCGGGGCTGTCGTCAAATTCCCGGCAGAGCACTTTTGCGTTGGCCAGCCCCACACCGGCGATTCCCAGTCCGTAGATGACCCTTGCCAGGGTGGTCTTCCTGGCCTTTTCAATGCTCTCCAGAAGGTTGGCACAGGATTTTTCTCCAAAGCCTTCCATTCCTTCTATCTCCGCCTTGTGGTCCGCCAGGTGGAAAATATCGGTATATTTATGAATAAAGCCTTTTGCGATAAATTTCTCCAGCGTTGCCTCGGAAAATCCGTCGATATTCAGAGCGTCCCGGCTGACAAAAAGGGCAAAGGACTTTACCCGTTTTGCCTGGCACCGGGGATTGGTGCAGTATAAAGACCTGGCGTCGTTCATCTGACGGATTTCTGTCTTTCCCCCGCACACCGGACAGGCGGCGGGGACTTCCACGGTACCGCTTCCCGTCAGGTTTCTGGCTATCTGGGGGATAATCATATTGGCCTTATATACTTCAATGGTGTCGCCGATTCCCAGCTTCAGCTCTTCCATAATACTTAAGTTGTGCACGCTGGCACGGCTCACTGTGGTGCCTTCCAGTTCCACCGGTTCAAAGATGGCCACCGGATTGATTAACCCGGTCCGGGAAGGACTCCACTCAATCTCCTTCAGCCTGGTCTCCTTTACTTCGTCCGCCCATTTAAAGGCAAAAGAATCCCGGGGAAATTTGGCTGTTCTGCCCAGGGACTCCCCGTAGGCGATATCATCGTAGACGAGCACAAGACCGTCCGAGGGGAAGTCATTTTCCGGTATTTTCTGCTCAAAAAAGGCCACCCGCTCTTCCAGGGTGTCTCTGGTCACCATGTAATGCTCCACCACATCAAATCCCTGGGTTTCCAGCCAGTCCAGCTGATATTTCCGGGAATTGTGAAAATCCACATCCCGGGCCCGCACCAGGGTAAAGGCATAGAATTTTACATTTCTCTGCGCCGTAATTTCGCTGTTTAACTGGCGCACGGAACCACTGCAGAGATTCCGGGGATTTTTATACTTCGCATCCACGTCTTCAATGGTGGCGTTGATTCTCTCAAAATCTTTATAGCCGATAACCGCCTCTCCCCGGAGAATCAGTTCTCCCTGGTAAGGAATCCGAAGCGGCACGTTTGCAAACACTTTTGCATTGTTCGTAATGACTTCGCCCGTCTCTCCGTTTCCTCTTGTTACCGCCTTAAACAGTTCCCCGTCCCGGTAGGTCAGGACGATGGTCAGACCGTCCAGCTTCCAGGAGATGACGGCCTTCTGGTCTCCCACAAACTCTGCGAGCCGGGAGACGTCCTTGGTTTTGTCCAGGGAAAGCATGGGGGACTCGTGCCGTTCCTTCGGCAGCTCGCTCAGCACCTCGTATCCTACGTGGATGGTGGGGCTTCCCGCCAGCACGGTTCCCAGTTCCTCTTCCAGCCCCTTCAGCTCGTCATAGAGGGTGTCGTATTCATAATTGCTCATAATCTCCCGGGATTCCTGGTAGTAGGCTTTCCCGGCCTTATTCAGCAGGGTTACCAGCTCCTGCATCCTCTTTTTCTTATCCATATTCTCTCCCAAATTCCGCTAAAGAGCTCCGTTCGGCAGCCAGAGACGTTCATAGAGCCGGTCCAGCTCTTCGTCTGTCAGGTTCCGGTACTGCCCCGGTTTCAGACTGCCCAGTTCTATGTCCGAAATCCGGACCCGGACGAGCTCCTTTACTTCATAGCCCAGGGCCTCGCACATCCGGCGAATCTGCCGGTTCAGCCCCTGGGTCAGCACAATACGGAATTTATATTTCCCTGTTTTTTCTATTTTACACGGACGGGTCACCGTGTCCAGAATGGGAACTCCCTGGCTCATCTGCGCCAGGAATTCCTCTGTCAGCGGCTTATCCACCGTCACCTTATATTCTTTTTCATGGTAGTTCCGGGCCCGCATCAGACGGTTAATCAGCTCTCCGAAGTTGGTCATCAGAAGCAGTCCCCCGGAATCCTTGTCCAGCCGGCCCGCATAGGTAATCCGCACCGGGTAGTCGAGAAAACGGATAATACTGTCCCGCTCTCTGCGCTCTTCCGTGCAGACGATGCCCCGGGGCTTGTTCACTGCCAGCACCACCAGGTCGTCCTGGAAGTTTATTTCTTTTTTCCCTATCCGGACGCTCTGGGCGGGTTCCACCTTCATGCCGGGCCGGGCCCCTTTCCCGTCCACGGTCACACGGCCCGCTGCAATCAGTTTGTCCGCCTCCCGCCGGGAACAGACCCCTGCGTCGCTTAAATATTTATTCAGCCGTACCGCCTCCTGCATTCCCTGCCGGCGGTACTCCTGCTCCATCTTATTCATCTGCCGTACTCCCCGAAGCCAGGACGCCGGAAAGCATCCGGTCCTGGAAAAACGTATTTCCATTATAAAGAAACAGCACATCCGTCAGACGGTTCTGCTCCATCAGCTCCTCCAGATTCCCTGTATAGTACCGGGGGTCCACCACCAGGATTTCCCGGAAATAGGGCGTCAGGAAAGGAATGAAACAGTTTGCATAGGAATCCTTGAAAATCAGCAGCCTTCTGGTACTGTCTGCCGTTGTCTTAATATCTATCAGCGGATGGTTTCCTCCCAGGAAGACTCCGTACTTGTCCCGACCCTCCAGCATGGAGGAATCGTAAAGGGAGGCTGTTTTTTTCTGCTCTTCCACATAGTTGACCACCACCTGGGGCGCGTCCCCTTCCGGAAGATAGATATAGACAGGCTCCTTGTAACCGGTCTCATACCCGCTCATGGAGGAAAGGCTTCCCGTAAAATCCCGGGAAACTCCGCAGGGTTCCATGGAAATCATGCTGTCTGATGAAATGCCCAGACTCTCCGCCGCATCCTGGAACACATACCAGGCGCCCAGAGTGGTCCAGTGATTGTCGGTATGATAATAAATCTCCTCATCTTTATGGTTCTCCAGGGTACTTCCCGCATCAATCCCGTCAAAACCGGTTCCCAGTTCCTCCTGCACCTGTGCCAGCAGAGCCGACTGGTCCGCGGTCACTGCAAAAGCCGGCAGTCTGTCCGACTGAATTTCCGCCGCATTGGGCACCAGAAGGACGTGCATGTTCAAATCACTGTACTGTTCCTGATAAGTCTTCATGGCGTCCAGTTTTTCCTGCAGGGCCTTTTCCTCCGGCACGGCAATATCCTCCAGCAGCATTCCCTGCTTTCCGTGGAATACGCCGTTTTCTTCCTTTTTCCCGCCTGCGCTGTCCGCAAAAGTTTTCAGCTGTACCCAGAAGTCCCGGCCCACAAACTGGTCGGAAAGCCAGGTTTCATACTGCTGCATGTACCGCCCGCTGCCCAGGCCCTCCCAGGTCAGTTCCGGCTTCTGCGCCAGGGAACGGTTCTCCATCACCGAGACCTCCTGGTCTTTGTGAACCAGGTTTGCCACGGCAAAACCGGCGATAATCAGAATAAACAGCGCCCAGATTACTGCGTAGTTGCGCAGTTTCCCCTGGGGAAGCGGGATGTTTTTCCCGGAAAAACTTCTTTTCTGTTTTCGCGCTCTTTTTTTCTTTTCCTTTTCCATATCCGTCAGTCCTCAGTTTAAAACTGTACATATAAGAACGGCTGATAGCTCTCTGTCACAAGATATGCGATGCAGAGGAAAAACAGCCCTGCCAGTATCAGTGCTCCCGCTACGGGACGGGTCCGTTTTCCGTCCTGGGCAAACAGCAGATACATCCGTTTTACTACCGGGGTGCTTCCCACAATGGCCGCCGCCCAGAAAAGCCAGTTCGTCTTCAGAAGATACACTGCCCGGGAATCCACGATTCCGGCGGCTCCTATCCCGGCCATTCTTCCAAGCCAGGCCAGCGCTCCGGAAAGATCCGGCGAAAAGAACAGCACCCAGCCTGCCATGACAAGCAGCATGTTATATACGATACGCACGCCCTCCGGCAGCTTCTCCAGGAACCGTCCGTAAAGATACTTCTCCAGAATCAGCACCACGCCGTAATAAAGTCCCCAGACGATAAAATTCCATCCTGCGCCATGCCAGAGTCCGGTCAGAAACCAGACGGTGAGCAGGTTCAGCAGATGTCTTGGCACGCTGACCCGGTTGCCACCCATGGGAATATACACGTAATCCCGGAACCACTGGCCCAGAGACATATGCCATCTCCGCCAGAATTCGGTTACACTCTTTGAGAGATAGGGGTAATCGAAATTCCGGGGAAGTTCAAATCCAAACATTTTTCCGATTCCGCGGGCCATGTCCGAATATCCGCCAAAGTCAAAATAAATCTGGAACGTATAGGCCAGACACCCCACCCATGCTGTCAGCACGGACACCTGGTCCGGGGAAAGTCCCGCAACATAAGTATGCACCTGCCCCAGCGTATTGGCAAGCAGGAGTTTTTTGGAAAGACCCACGACAAAAATCATAATACCCTGTCCGAATTTTCCCAGGCTTTCCTCTCTCTGCTCAATCTGGGGGGCAATGTCCCGGTACTTTACGATGGGGCCGGACGTAATCTGGGGAAACATGGCCAGGTAGAGTCCCAGCTTCAGCACCCCGGTCTGAACCGGCGCCATACCGCGGTATACATCCCAGATATAGGACAGCGCCTGAAAGGTAAAATAGGAAATCCCAAGAGGCGCCGCCAGTTCCCATACCGGAATATCAAAAGGCAGAATCCTGTTCAGGGACTCTGTCAGGAATCCGTAATATTTAAAAAATCCGAGAATCAGAAGGTTGACGCAGACCGCAAAGAGCATGCTCCTCATGCGGGCCCGTTTTTTCCCCTGCTTTCTCGCAATATCCAGTCCGCTGAAATAGTTGAACAGCACGGACAGAAGCAAAAGAATCACATAAACCGGATCTCCCCAGGCATAAAAGACCAGGGACCCCAGAAGCAGCACGCCGTTTTTCAGAAAACGGGGCGCCACATAATAGATTACCAGCATAACCGGCAGAAAAATGAAAATAAACAGGATGCTGCTAAAACTCATTCCTCAGTTCCTCCCTCTTCCGTTTACAGCACATCCGTAAACGCATTCGCCACGCTCTGGGCGTTTGGGGACACGATATAGATGATATAGTCACCTTTTTCTTTGATGACCGATTCTTCCAGGAGCTTTACCTGCTCCGGACCATACCCCTCATAATTCTGTATCTGGGTATCCCGCCTGGACTCCATGGCTTCCCGGATACTTTCTGTCCCGGAACCGTTTTTCGTCTTTACAAGCAGCATCTCCTCCACTGCCATGGACTCCTCCGGCACATAGAGGCAGACGCTGTCGCAGTCGCTCTCGCTGAAGCCGTAGAAGCGTTTCAGTTCCTGGCTGGAACCCTTTTTCAAAGTGGAAACATCCATGGTTTCCTCCACCGCGGCCTCCACCTGGTCAAAAGGAGTGCTGCTGTTTCCCCGGAGGGCCAGCAGGACGCCGATATAGACAACCACGGCCGCCGCGATTCCGTACCGGATAAGATTCAGAATATCCGGACGGTTCTTTTTTTCCTGTTTTTTCTTCTGTACACTCAAAGTCCTGCCACCTCCGCCATCCGCTCTCCCCAGAGGGTATAGAAATCGGATTTAAAATGTTCGCCGTCCTGCTCGAAATAGTCCTCCTGTACCAGGTCCGTACAGTCCACAAAGGTGACGGAGGCCTCCTCGCAGAATGACTGAAGGGCTTTGTTGTACGCGTCAATGTCGTTGTATTCCGGATGGTCCTCCAGCACGTCGGAGCGTACCGGAAGAACAGCATTGATGTAAATTTCCACATCCGGCACTTTTTCCCGCAGGGTATCCACCACGCTCTGGTAATTTTTTACAAACTCTTCCGTATTGCCTGCCGTAGCCGTAATGTCATTCAGTCCCAGGGAGAAAAAAACGTTTTCCGGGTTCAGCCCTGCCGCTGTATCCAGCAGGTCCCCGATTTCCGTCAGGGTCATTCCCACTTCCGCCGCAACGGAGGAAGCGCTCAGCACTCCGTAAGTGGAAAAGCCGCTGGCAATGGAATCTCCTATCACCACGGAATGTTCAAACTTCTGGGAGAGGGGCCGGTTCTGCCAGTCCTCGTCCTCCTGACGCTCCGCCTTTTCCAGTTCTTCTATCTGGTTTTCAATCTCCGCCACATCCGTATTCTCCAGTTCCTCAATGGCCGCAAGTCCTCTGGATGTATCCACGTTCCGGGCGGATATATGGGACAGGGCCACGCTGATACAGATGGTGGCCACCACAATCACCGCCGCTGCCGTAAGCAGCATCTTTTTCCGCCGGACTTCCTCCAGGCGGCTCTTATCTATGTGTTTTTTCATGGTAACATTCTTCCTTTACCGTACCTTTCTCTTACAGTGTATAATATGCCCGCAGCATTTCGCAGAGACTCTCCTGGTCCCTGGTTCCCATCAGCTCCCGGCTGGAATGCATGGCCAGAAGGGGGACTCCCATATCTACCGTGGGAACGGGGAGAATCGCCGACGCAATACTTCCCAGGGTTCCTCCCCCGGCGATATCTGACCGGTTCACATATTTCTGGCAGGGAATCTTCTCACTGTCGCAGATCTGCTGTACCACGGCCACCGCACGGCTGTCGGTAGCATAGGACTGGGAGCAGGCCTCCTTGATGGCAAAGCCCCGTCCCGGCATGTTTTTGCTGGTAATGTCGTTTTTGGCTTCGTATGCCGGATGCATGGCATGGCTCACATCCACGGACAGCAGCATGGACTGGGGCAGTACTTCCGTCAGGGCCGTCCGACTGCTTCCAAGCGCCCCGTATATCTTTTCCAGCACCAGCGGAAATACCGTGGATCCGGCTCCCTGCTTGGTCTGGCTCCCCACTTCCTCATGGTCGAACACCACCATCAGATTAACGCCTCTGTCCCGGCCGCCCGCGGTGATTCCGTCCACCAGGGCGGAGACGGAAGTCAGATTGTCCAGTCGGGGAGAAGAATAGAATTCTCCCTCCGGTCCACTGAAGGCTCCCTTCTCCGGATTATATACATTCAGCTCATAATCCAGAATGTCCTCTTTTTTCACGCCCAGCTTTTCCGCCAAAAATCCCGTAAACACGTCTTCCTTCTGGTCCTGGTCCAGGGCAAACAGGGGCAGCATATGCACCTGCCGGTTCAGCTCAATCCCTTTATTCAGGTCCCGCTCCATGTGGATGGCAATATTCGGTATCACCAGAAGCGGCTCCCGAAAATCCACCAGTCTGAGTTCCGGACGGAACACATCCGCCGAGCGGAGCGCCACCCGGCCCGCCAGGGAAAGCGGCCGGTCCAGCCAGCTCATCAGGTTGACCCCGCCGTAGGTTTCCACATTCAGCCGCACGTAGTCGCCGGTACGCACTTCCGGACAGGGTTTCACGCGGAAGCCCGGAAAGTCCCCATGGGCCGCGGCCATCCGCAGGCCGTCCCCGGGTTCCCACTCTTTGCCTACCGTAAAGGCAAAGACCAGCGAGTCATACACGGATACCAGGTATTTTCCGCCCCTTTCCAGCTTCCACCCGCCGGAAAAAGGCAGTTCCTCAAATTCTTCCTTATGTAAAACATTCCGGACAGCCTCCACCGTGTGAAACGGGGAGACCGCCGTCTCTGTAAAATACGCCAGATTTCGAATTTCTTTAGTTTCTTTCATAATATCTTCTCCCCCATATACGCATATAGTTTTATTTTACTTTGTTATAGAGAAAAAGTCAAACCTCCCGCCCCACTTCCCCCAAAACCGGTCCGCAAAATTCTTTTCTTTTATTTTGCAAAATTAACTTGACATTTTCTGCAAAGCAAACTATACTAAAATTGCAAAGCAGACATTGCAAACCAGACAGAAAAGAGGCAGGTTGTGAAAACGAAAATCAAGGAATTCCGAAAAACCCATAAGTTATCCCAGGCCGAGCTGGCAGACGCCGTCGGCACGACCCGGCAGACCATCACCTCTATCGAGACGGAAAAATATACAGCCTCACTGGTGCTGGCCTACAAAATTGCACACTATTTTGGCGTCACGATTGAAGAGATGTTTGATTTCAGCGAGATTGAGGAGGATTAAGCCATGAATGAAAAATTAGCCCGTATGGAAAAAGATATCCGCAGGAAACTCAACCAGAGCCGGGGCTTTGCCGCCTGTATTCTGCTGCTGCTTATAGCATCTGTCTCCGGCGTCATTCCGGTTCGTCTCGAGAATCCCCATCTGTCCGACTACATGAGCGGTTTTCAGCTGGGTCTGCTGTCCGGTATCCTGGCCGTGGCCCTTTTCACCATCGTCCGCTATCAGAAAGCCCTGAAGGACGAAAACCGTCTGAAACAGCTCTACTACGAAGAGCACGATGAGCGGAACCGGTACATTCACTGGAAATCCGGCGCATCCGCCGTCAATGTATCGATAATCCTGCTCCTGGTGGCAGGCGTGATTGCAGGATACTTCAATTTCACGGTATTTGCGACCCTGATTGCATCTGCTGTCGTCACGTCCATCATCCGGGGCGGATTCAAACTGTACTACTGCCGTTCTTTAAAGGGCACGGCAGAATAAATGACCAGGAGGCTGCTTTCATGAAAATCTTTCAGCCGGAGACCCGGGCATGCATGAATGCCCTTCTGCGGTCTGCCATCTTCGATTCCTTTCTTCTGATAGAAGGAGAAATCACCACGTTCTGTCAGTTCCACATTGACGGAAGGCTTCACAAAGAATTCTTCCATCAGGCAGGAGAAGAGGAGGCTCCCGACCGGGAGTTCTCCCTCTGGCAGGAACAGCGGGAATACTGTTTTTCCCTTATCCGGGGGAAACGCACCCCGCTGAATTTCCGGTTTATCCTTGCCCTTTCCCGGCCGGACACCGTCCGGCTTCTGGAACAGGAAAACCTTTCCCTTACACCGGAAGACGTGCAGGGACTTTACCTGAATTTCCACTTTAACGGGACGGAACTTTCCTGCACTACCGGCACTTCCCTGAACCTGTTCACCCTGGACAAAAGCCTGGAACAGGCCTGGGACAAGGAGGCGCAGCAGTTTTTCGCAAAGCACGGGATTCCCTTCGAGATACCGGAATAGCATGAAGTTCCCGGTTATATAAAAATTTCCATGCGCATGGAAACCGCGCATGGAAATTTTTTATGCAGTTATTTTGTCAGAAGCAGCATTATCTCGTTGCTTCTCTTCACGAATGCGGTCATTTCCTCCGGGCTCAGCGGTTTATGCGCCAGCATGGCCAGGTCATACAGCTGATGGCAGATAAGGTCTGTGTTTTCTCCTTCTGCATGTTCTGTCACATACTGTACCAGCGGATGTCCGGCATTCAGAATCAGGGTTACGTCCGTGCCGAACATGGACGGATCCATGCCGCTCATGCCGTACATCTTCATCATTTCCTGCATACGGCGGGACTCTTCGGACAGGGTCACCATGGAGGCCACATTTTCATCTTTCATCTTTTCCACTTTTACGGCCAGTTTGTCATTTCCCAGCACTTTCCGGAAAGTTTCCGTCAGACTGTCCGCTTTTTTCTGGAACTCTTCTTTTTCGTCTTCCCCGATTTCTTCCTTGAAGGTGTCGGTCAGGTCTGCATCGATTCTCTGGAACCGGATGGTTTCGTTTTTCTGTTCCATCTGTGTAATAAACGGAGCGTCGATGTTATGTCCCAGAATAACGGCGTCCATGCCTTCCTTCTTAAACATATTGATATACTGGCTCTGCTGCTGTTCATCCGTTACATAGTAGATAATCGTCTTCTGCGGCTCTTTCGTCCCGTCCTCTTTGTCTTCTCCGGAAGTCTCTTCCTTCTTTTCCTCTGGTTTTTCCAGGCTTCCGCCATTTTCCTCCACTACTTCTTTCAGCGTCAGATACTTGTGGTCCAGATTCTTAAAGAGCACATAGTCCATCATTTTCTCACAGAACTTCTCGTCTTTCAGGCAGCCGAACTTGATAAACGGACTGATGTCGTCCCAGTATTTTTCGTAGTTTTCCTTATCGGTCTTGCACATGCCGGACAGTTTGTCCGCCACTTTTTTTGAAATATAATCTGCAATCTTCTGTACGAATCCGTCGTTCTGCAGGGCGCTTCGGGATACATTCAGCGGCAGGTCCGGGCAGTCGATGACGCCTTTCAGAATCATCAGGAATTCCGGAATCACTTCTTTGATGTTGTCCGCGATGAACACCTGGTTGTTGTACAGCTTGATGGTTCCTTCAATGGAATCATATTCCGTATTGATTTTCGGGAAGTAGAGGATTCCTTTCAGGTTGAAGGGATAGTCCATGTTCAGGTGAATCCAGAACAGCGGTTCCTTATAGTCCAGGAATACTTTCCGGTAAAATTCAATATAGTCTTCCTTCGTACATTCGTTGGGATGTTTCGTCCACAGCGGCGTGGTATCGCTGATGGAAACCGGACGTTTTTTAATCTTTACTTTGTCCTGGGCCGGTTTTACCTCCACCATTTCTTTTTCGCCGTTTTCCTTTTCCTTCTCTTCCATTTTGGCGTCTTCATGGATATGCTCTATCACTTCATCGGTATCCAGAAGTTCCTCTTCGGGAATGGTTTCATATTCCGGTTCCGCGTTTGCACGGGAGAGGAAAATCTCTACGGGCATAAAGGAACAGTATTTTTCCAGAACTTCCCGCATCCGGTATTCGTTGCAGAATTCCAGGCTGTCCTCATTCAGGAACAAGGTAATCTCAGAGCCTACGCCTTCTTTGTTCCCGTCCTCCATCTCGTACTCCGTGCCGCCGTCGCAGGCCCAGTGTACAGGAGCAGCTCCCTCCCGGTAGGAGAGGGTGTCAATATGAACCTCGTCCGCTACCATGAAAGCAGAATAAAAGCCCAGGCCGAAGTGTCCAATCATGTCGTCTTCCGTAGTTTTGTCCTTATATTTGTCCAGGAATTCGGTTGCGCCGGAAAAGGCAATCTGGGTAATATACTCTTCCACCTCGTCCGCGGTCATGCCGAGACCGTTATCGATAAATTTCAGAGTCTTTTCTTCCGGGTTTACAATGACCTGAATCTTTGCCTTATAGCCGTCCGGCAGGGTGTACTCTCCCATCATGTCCAGCTTTTTAAGCTTGGTGATGGCATCGCATCCATTGGAGACCATCTCTCTTACAAAAATATCGTGGTCGGAATACATCCATTTTTTAATTATCGGGAAAATGTTTTCACTATTAATGGAAAGGTTCCCTTTTTTTGCTGCCATATATCATCACTCCTTAAATTTCTTTCTGCTTTTCCGCTATTCATTATCTTAATACCTGATTTTTCAAATGTCAACAAAAAATTAGCACTCATCCGAAATGAGTGCTAATAAATCTGTAAACTATGTAAAATTTTTCTAAACCAGCCTATTCCACGCTCTTCAGAGACTCTACCATGTCAATCTTTTTCAGTTTAAAATACATCACCCAGTTGACAAACATGGAGAATCCAATAGTGAACAGAATGCTGTAAAGGTAGCTGGGGCCGTGGATAACTCTTCCGAACATAATGTCGTCCACTTCCACCGTTACCACTACAAACTGAAGCAAAAGCCGTCCCAGGACACTTCCAGCCAGCATTCCTATAACCGTCAGCAGCACATTCTCCCGGTATACATAAGCAGCCACTTCGGTATCGAAAAATCCCAGCACCTTAATAGTCGCCAGTTCCCGCCGTCTCTCGGTGATATTGATGGTATTCAGATTGTACAGTACCACAAAGGCAAGAAGTCCCGCAGATATAATCAGCACCACAATAACCAGGTTCAGACTCTGCAGCATATCGTCAAGCTGGTCCTCAATGCTGGAAGTATAGCTGACATTCAGTACGTTTTCATTTTCCAGAAGAGTGCTTCCCACTTTTTCCGCCTGGGCCGCCTTTCCGTCTTCCATCCGGAAGAGGATGCCGTTATACTGGGGCTGGGCCCCGTAGATTTCCTCATAAAGCTCCGGAGTTACATAAAGGTAATGGCCCATGTAGTTTTCGCAGACCGCTCCCACTGTCAACTCCCTCTCTCCCAGGTCATTGTCATTTAAGGTCACGGTGTCACCCACACCCACATTCAGTACATCAGCGGCTTTTTCCGTGAGAATCACTTCATCATCCTTCAGGCGGTAGGTCTCATCATCCGTCCGGCTGTGAAAGCTGACAAAATTTTCCATTCGTTCTGCGTTTTCCGGCACTGTCAGGTAGATACCCAGTGTCTCGTCTCCTGCATGCACATCCACATTCTGCATCCGGACCTGAATGGCCTCTTCCACATTTCTGCTGTCCGTCACACTTTCCATGATGGCTTCTTTTTCGTCCGCCTCAATTCCAGCGTCATAGTAGACCGCAGCATCGTAGAACTGGATTTCACCATACTGCAGATCCGGAATCTCGAAGATACAGTCCTTCAGTCCAAAGCCTACCAGCATGAGAGCCATACAGCCTCCGATACCGAATACGGTCATGAAAAACCGCTTTTTATAGCGCACCAGGTTACGGATGGAGGATTTCCAAATGAAACTCAGACGCCGCCAGAGAATCCCTATCCGCTCCAGGAAAATTCGTTTCCCCTGCCTTGGCGAAGGCGGGCGCATCAGTTCCGCAGGTACGGCGGCCAGTTCCTTATAGCAGGAAAGTATGGTGGCCGCCAGCGTACAGAGCACCGCTATCAGCGTTGCCTGCACGGCATAACTCATATGGTAGGGCACCAGAATGTCCGGAACGTGCATATAGATAATCTTGTAAGCGTAGATGATAATCCATGGGAACACCTTCTCGCCGAACAGTACGCCAAAGATGCTTCCGCCCAGCGTCGCCGTCAGGGCATAGGCAATATATTTACCTGCTATGGAAAGTTTGCTGTATCCCAGCGCCTTCAGTGTTCCTATCTGAATTCGCTGTTCCTCCACCATTCTGGTCATGGCAGTAAGGCTTATCAGTGCCGCCACCAGGAAAAAGACCGCCGGAAAGACTCTTCCCAGCTCCCGCATCCGGTCCGCATTGTCCCCATACCCCTGGTACTCTGTCAGAGCCTCGTTCCGGTCCTGCACATACCATTCGGGGTTCTCAATCTTCTCAATCTCTGCCCGGGCGTCGGCAATCTCCTGTCTTGCCTCGGTCAGCTGGGCTTCTCCATCGTCTATCTGGGTCTGTCCTTCGGCTATCTGGCTGGCCGCTTCCGCCGCTCCGTTTTCGTAATCCGCATATCCTTCCGCCAGTTCCTGCTCGCCGGAGGCTAACTGGGCCTTCCCGTCCGCCAGGGTCTGGGCCTGGCCGTTCAGCAGGGCCCAGGCAGCGTTTATCTGAGCCTGGCCCGCATCAATGTCTGCTTTGGAGGCGGCAAGCTGTTCTTTTGCCTGGGCTATCTGGGTCTTTCCATCCTGAATCTGCTGGCCGTAGGCCAAAAGCTCCTGCTCGCCGGCCAGAAGCTCCTGCTCCTGGCTGTTCAGCGTTTCCAGACCGTCCCGGACTTCCTGTATGGTCTGCTGAAACACTTCTTCCGTCAGGTCAGGAATGCCGGCGGCTGCTCCGGCCTGCTGGAGGATTCCGCTTTTCTGCATTTCCAGGGCAGTGACCTGGTCTTCCAGTTCCGGTCTTGCTGAAGTTTCCCAGGATTCCAAAAAAGCCTTTTCTTCCTCCGTCAGCTCCTGGCCTTCTTCCTGGCGGGCCTGCAGTTCCTCCGCCCGCAAATCGCCTTCTTCTATCTTCGTATTTAGACTGCTGATTTCACTGTTCAGTCCGTTCAGAGCGGTCTCCACGGTTTCCAGCGGGGCCAGATAGCCGTTCAGTTCTTCTCGTTTCTCTGCAATCTGCTCTTTTCCCGCCGTTATTATCGGCATCTGCTGGGCATACTGAGTCAGATATGCCGCCTCTGCCTGGTTCAGACTCTGCTCCTGAGCCTCCACCTGGGCCAGGCCGTCCTCATACTGCCTGAGTCCTTCCGTCAGGGCGCTCTGCCGGGACGCCAGCTCTGCTTTCCCGGCCTCCAGCTGCGCTTCTCCCTGGGCAATCTGAGTCCGGGATGCCTGCAGTGTCTCCTCTGCCTGGGCCAGCTGTTCCCGGGCGTCCGCCAGTTCCCTGGCCGCAGAGCTGCGGGCTTCTTCCAGCTCCGCCTTTGCGTCTTCCAGGGTCTGAGATTCCTCATCTACCGTATCCTGGGCATCCCGAAGCTCTTCCTCCGCCTCGGACACAATCTCCTGTCTGCGGGCTTCACACTGCTCGTCCGCAATATCTTCCAGCGCCTGCACGGCATTTTCCGTCAGCGTTTCATACTCTTCGGTGAACGCCGTCGTATCCAGGGCTTGGGTCACCCGCACATAAATTTCCGAATAAACATCCATGGAAAAGGAAGATTTGTCCACGGCCACAAAGCCGCTGACTTCCCCGTTTCCCACGGTACTGTTTCCTCTTCCTATGGATATGTACAGGGGACTGTTTCCAAAGCCCGTAATCGTAAACGTATCGGTCGTCAGGCTGTCGGTAACGGTGCTGTCGTCTCCGGTGGAAAAGGTGATGGTATCACCGATTTCATAGTCGGTCTGAGCCGCAAAATCTTCATCCAGAAGACACTCCCCCTCCTTTTCCGGAAGCCGGCCCTCTGATACCTGAATATTGTTAAAATTAGCCTCCATGGCCATCACATGAACCACATTTTCGGTATCATCCACCGGGCAGAGCAGGTCTACGCTGTAGCTTCCTTCCGCCAGTTCAATCCCATCCACCTTTTCGATGGCTTCCACGTCGTCTTCCGTAAGACCCATGGTTCCCATGACCTTGATATCCATCAGGTTCTCACTGTCAAAGTAGGAATCCCCGGAAATACGCATACTGGGTTCCGATGCGCGGATGCCGGAATAAAAAGCCACACCAAGCGCCACAATAAAAAATATCGAAACAAACCGCCCCCAGGATGTCCGGATTTCCATAAAGAAATCCTTGCACAGCATATTTTTTTTCATGTTATCCCTACCATTCTATCGTTTCTACCGGAACCGGATTTGGATTTTCCTGAATGCTCTCCGCTTTTCCGTTCTTTATCCGGATAACCCGGTCTGCCATCGGCGCAATGGCCGAATTGTGTGTAATCAGGATGACTGTCATTCCCATCTGACGGCAGGTATCCTGCAGGAGTTTGAGAATTGCTTTTCCCGTATTATAATCCAGCGCTCCCGTAGGCTCATCACAGAGCAGAAGCTTCGGATTTTTCGCCAGGGCCCGGGCGATGGACACCCGCTGCTGTTCCCCGCCGGAAAGCTGCGCCGGAAAGTTACCCATTCTCTCTCCCAGTCCCACTTCCTTCAGAATCGTCTCCGCATCCAGCGGATTCCTGCAGATTTGCAGGGCAAGCTCTACATTTTCCAGTGCCGTCAGATTAGGTATCAGATTATAAAACTGAAATACAAATCCGATATCCTCCCGGCGGTAGGCAGTCAGCTTCTTTCCCTTATACCGGGTAATGTCCTGGCCGTCAATCCACACTTCCCCGCTGGTAGCCGTGTCCATGCCCCCTAAAATATTGAGAACCGTTGTTTTTCCTGCCCCACTGGGGCCTACCACAACGGCAAACTCTCCTTTTTCAATGTAAAAACTGATGCCGTTCGCGGCAGCAATCTCTACCTCTCCCATATGATAAATCTTTCTGACATCCTTCAGTTCTACAAATTTTCCCATAGCAGCTCCCTTTTGATTTTTGTTGACTCCCCTCTTGCAAAACCTTTGTAAAAAATGTACAATTTTAAAGTTATAATAACACATTTTTCAACGAAAAAAAATAAGCGAGGCAGGAAAATGAAAGATTTAATAATTATACCGGCGAAGTCGGAAAAAGAGCTGGAAGAGATTGCCGTGCTGGCGGAATCCATCTGGCATGAACATTTTACTCCCATCATCGGAGAAAATCAGGTCAATTATATGGTAGAAAAATTTCAGTCTCTCCCGGCGCTGAAACAGCAGACCAGGGAGGGCTATGAATATTTTCAGCTGCGCCTGGACGGGGTTCTTGCCGGTTATACCGGAGTTCACGACGAAAACGGACGGCTTTTCTTAAGCAAACTCTATCTGAAAAAAGAATACCGGGGACAGCACCTGGCCACACAGGCCTTTGAGTTTTTAAAAAATCTCTGCCGTAAAAGAGGCCTCTCTTCCATCTGGCTTACCTGCAACCGGCACAACGAACATACCCTGGACGTATATCATCATCTCGGGCTTGTCACCACACGCACAGAAAAAACAGATATCGGAAACGGCTTTTTCATGGACGACTATATCCTGGAATACCAAATCGCATAATGCATAATGACCTTTTTGAATTTTTGCAGGCTTTTGTAAATTTTGCTTTTTCATTGTGATTATGTACAAAAAATCCGCTTTGTTTTTATGCATTTCGTCTTTTTTGTGTATTTACGCCCAGGGATTCACATGGTATTATAATAGTGTCTTAAGGAAAGACACAAAAGAATATGACGTTTTCAGTATTTTGATACTTTTTATTTTCATTTCTCCTTTAATGAAATTATTTAGAAAAAACAGTTTACGACATTCCCCCCGATTTATGTGTCGTAGGCTGTTTTTTCTATTATCAGAATTGTTTCAGAAATGTAGTCGGGGACGGGTACAAGCTGGCCTGTACCCGTCCCCAATGACTAATGAAAGTTTATTTCCATCCGGGTTCCTTTGCCCGGCTCGCTCTCCACGCTGATATCTGCGTGGTGCAGAAGTGCTCCGTGTTTTACGATGGAGAGTCCCAGGCCGGTTCCGCCGCTTTCCCGGGAATGACTTTTATCTACCCTATAGAAGCGTTCGAAAATACGTTCCTGATGTTCCTTGGGAATACCGATTCCGGTATCCTGCACAATAACCCGTCTTCCCTGAAGGGTGTTCCCCACCCAGATACTGACTTTTCCGCCTTCTTTATTATACTTTACGGCATTTTCTGTAATGTTAAAAATCATCTCGTCAATTATCTGGCGGATACCGAAATACTCGGTATGCTCTCCGCTTACTTCCAGATGAACTTTTTTCTTTTCCGCCTGGGGTGCAAGACGGCTGCAGATTTCCCGCGCCAGCTGGTACAGATCTACATTTTCCTTCTCCACCTCTACGCTGCCTTCGTCCAGTTTTGACAGCTTAATGATGTCGCCTACCAGCGTTATCATGCGGCTGGCCTCCTTGTAAATGCGTTCAGCGAATCCCTGCACATCTTCCGGCTTCACCAGTCCGTTCATCATAATCTCCGCATAACCGGAGATTGATGTCAGCGGAGTTTTCAACTCATGGGAAACATTGGCAGAAAACTCTTTTCTCATCTGCTCAATCTGTTCTTTTTCCTTATTCTGACGGTCAATCCGTTCCAGAAGAGGAGCCATCTCCTCATATACATCGTTCTCCAAGGGTTCCTCCAAATCCAGATTATTGATGGGGTGAATCAGCTTTCCGACCAGATATCGGGAAATTCCCCATGCAAACACAGTCATTATTACACCAGTCACTGCCATAAAAGGCAATACATTCAGTGCCGTGCGCCACACCGTGTCCATATCCCTGGCCACCCGCAGCACATTTCCGTCATCCATTCGCAGGGCGTAATAGAACATCTCCAGGCCCACGGTATCGGAGAGCCGAATATCCCGTCCCACACCGCTTTCCAGCGCTTCCTGAACCTCTTCCCGGGTCGCATGGTTTTCCAGACTGTCCTCTTCGCCGAAAGAATCGTAAAGCACTGCGCCGTTTTCATCTATCAGCGTCACCCTGGTCTCCCGGTCCACCGCATCCATGTCGGCAAGGTAGCTTTCACCGGAAATCTTCACTGCCCGGCTGATATACCGCGCCTCTTCCGCCAGACCATCCTCCATAATATCCAGCGTCTGCCGGTACACAAACAGCGTGAGCAGCAGATAGGACACCGCCAGCGTCAGGACGAGCACCGTCATCATGCTTCTCTGTATTTTACGCTTCATCCCGTTCTCCCATCCGGTAGCCCACGCCACGTACTGTCTCTATCCGGTTGCCTTCCGGCCCCAGCTTCTGCCGGAGTGTCCGGACATGAACATCTACCGTCCGGGTCTCTCCGTCAAAATCATAGCCCCAGATTTCTTCCAGCAGAGTATCTCTGGTCAGAACAATGTTCCGGTTCGTCATCAGACGTTTCAGAAGCTCAAATTCCTTCAGCGTCAGGGATACCTTCCTCCCGTCCACGGTCACCTCATGCTTTTTCACATCCAGCATCAGCGTTCCCGCTGTGTAAATCTCGCTTTCGGTACTTTTCTGGCTCCTCCGGAGCACAGCCTTAATCCGGGCAATCAGTTCCATCATGCCAAAAGGTTTGGTCACAAAGTCATCGGCTCCAGAATCCAGCCCCATCACTTTGTCATATTCCGCTCCCTTGGCCGTCACCATAATGACCGGAATATTCTTCGTCCTGGGTGTGGTTTTCAGCTTTCTGAGGATTTTCATTCCGTCCTCTCCCGGAAGCATGATGTCAAGCAAAACGAGCTCTGGCAGTTCCCCTGCCAAAGCCTCGTAAAATGCTTTTCCGTCTTCAAAACCACGGGCGTGAAATCCGGTTGTCTCCAGGGTATATACGACCAGTTCCCTGATATTCGCTTCGTCTTCCACACAAAAAATCATAGGTCTCTTCTCCTCACCCTCCGGATTTTAAATCTGCTCGTTTCCGGCATGTACGCCAGTGATAGAAAACTCTACCCACTCCGCAATGTTTGTGGCATGGTCTCCAATACGCTCCAGATATTTGGTAATCATAATCAGGTCCATGGCCATCTCGCCGTCCTTGCCCTCGTGTTCCGCGATAAAACGTACCAGTTCGGACTTGATGGTTTCGAACATACCGTCCACGGCGTCGTCGGCGTCCATCACCTGTCTGGCCTGCTCCAGGTCCTTGCGCACATAGGCAGAAACGCTGTCTCTTACCATTTTTGCCACGGCCTCGGACATTTTTCCGATATCCTTTACATATTTATCGGAAGGAATCTTGGCCGCGAGAACGATATCCGCGATATCGGCTGTCTGGTCTCCGATACGCTCCATATCGGTAATCATCTTTAAGGCTGCGGAAATCTGACGCAGGTCCCTTGCCACCGGCTGCTGCTGAAGCAGAAGCTTCAGGCAGAGACTTTCGATATCTTTCTCCATCTGGTCAATCTCTTCATCTGCCGCAATCACCGCTTTTGCCCGGTTCATGTCGCCCTCTTCCAGAGCTTTTGTGGCCTCTTCAATGGCAGTCTCGCAGAGTTCTCCCATGTGAATCAGCATCTCATTCAGTCTGCTGAGCTGTCTGTCAAACTTATTTCTCATCCTAGCCGAACCTCCCTGTAATATAATCTTCTGTTCTCTTGTCTGAAGGAATGGAGAACAGTTTTTCTGTATCATTGTACTCAATGACTTCCCCAAGAAGGAAAAATGCAGTATTGTCGGATACACGCACTGCCTGCTGCATGTTATGTGTAACCATGACAATAGTATAATCTTTTTTCAGTTCCATAGCAAGGTCTTCAATCTTGGATGTAGAAATCGGGTCCAGGGCAGAAGTAGGCTCATCCATCAGAAGTACTTCCGGCTGAACAGCCAGTGCCCGGGCGATGCACAGTCTCTGCTGCTGTCCGCCGGACATACCCAGGGCGCTTTTTTTCAGACGGTCTTTGCACTCATCCCATATAGCGGCGTCACGCAGAGATTTCTCCACGATGTCATCCAGTTTGGATTTGGAACGCACGCCGTGAGTTCTGGGACCAAACGCAATATTATCGTAAATGCTCATCGGAAACGGATTGGGTTTCTGGAATACCATTCCCACACGCTTTCTCAGCATATTCACGTCCATGTTTCCGTAAATATCCTCGCCGTCCAGCAGGATATCTCCTTCGATTCTGCAGCCCTCTACCAGGTCATTCATTCTGTTCAGAGATTTCAGCAGTGTAGATTTTCCACATCCGCTGGGTCCGATAAATGCGGTAATTTTATTCGCCTCAATATCCAGATTTACATTTTTCAGGGCTTTAAAATCACCATAATATAAGTCCAGATTCTTTACTTTAATTTTCTCCATTTCCGTTTCCTTTCGTAATTTTCTTCGCAATCTGTGCAGATACTGTGTTAATCACGATAACCAGAATCAGCAGAATTACTGCCGTAGCATAGGCCTGGTCTGTATGCAGGCCCTCACTGGAAAGCGTGTACATGTGAAGCGCCAGCGTCCGTCCGGAGCCCATAACACTGTCTGGAATCTGGGCCACCGTTCCGGCGGTATACATCAGGGCTGCCGTCTCACCTACAATACGCCCGATTGCCAGAATTACACCAGCCAGAATTCCCGGCACCGCGGAAGGCAGTACAATGCGGAACAACGTACGGAGTTTTCCGGCTCCCAGACCGAAACTTCCTTCCCGGTAACTGTCCGGTACAGCTTTCAGGGCTTCCTCTGTGGTGCGCATAATCAGCGGCAGAATCATGATTGCCAGAGTAAACGCACCTGCCAGAAGAGACATGCCCCATCCCAGCGCGGTAACAAAAAACAGCAGTCCGAACAGACCATATACGATAGAAGGAATTCCGGAAAGCGTCTCTGTCGTAAGCCGGATAACCTCCACAAATCGGTTTCCTCTTTTGGCATATTCTACCAGAAAGATTGCAGAAAAAATTCCAAACGGCACTGCAATCAGAAGAGAAAGAAACGTCATAATAATCGTGTTAATCAGCGCCGGCGTCAGGGAAACGTTCTCCGTCGTATATTCCAGCGCAAACAGATCCGGGGTAATATACGGAATTCCGTTTACCAGTATATAAATAATCAAGAAAATCAAAACCGCGAATGTCACAATGGCGGCCAGATATACCAGCCCGGCCATCAGCGCGGAAAGCGGCGCGTTTTTATAGGAAAGCAGCTTCTGTTTCGTTTTTTTACTCATGTTCCGACCTCCTGTTAATCAGCGCCACGCTGAAGTTGATAATCAGAATAAATACAAACAGTACCACTGCCGTGGCAATCAGCGCCTCCCTGTGAAGACCTGACGCATATCCCATCTCAATTACAATGTTTGCAGTCAGAGTACGGACTCCTTCAAAAATACTGCTGGCCATTCTCGGCTGGTTTCCGGCAATCATAATCACTGCCATGGTCTCGCCGATGGCCCGGCCGATTCCCAGAACCACTCCGGCTATAATACCAGATTTGGCAGCCGGGATAATGACACGGAAAATGCCCCGTTCCTTGGTTGCCCCAAGCGCAACGGCGCCTTCATAGTACTGAGCCGGTACGGCACGGATAGCGGACTCGGTCACACCGATAATCGTAGGCAGAATCATCATACCCAGAAGAAGCGATGCGGTCAGAATGCTGCTTCCGTTTCCGGCGGTTTCAATAATTCCCATATCCCGCAGCGTTCTTCCGAAATTACGAATCATGGGAACCATTACAACCAGTCCGAAGAATCCGTAGATAACGGACGGAATTCCGGCCAGCAGTTCTGTGGCCGACTTAAGTACCGGATATATTCTTTTCGGACAGTATCTCGCCATAAATACAGAAGTAAGAATTCCAATCGGAACTCCTACGATAATTGCACCTGCCGTGACGTAGATACTTCCCATAATCATCGGGAATATCCCGTAAATATCATTGTTCGGTCTCCAGGTTTCGCCTGTCAGGAAATCCAGAAATCCAATTTCTTTCATTGCGGGGATTCCATTTGCAAACAGAAATATACAGATGAGGGCTACCGCCAGTACCGAAGCACAGGCGGCAACCGCAAATACACCCCGCATGAATTTTTCACTCCATGCTTTCATTCACTTGCCCTCAATTATTATTCAGCAATCTCATCCCATGTTACAGTCTCACCGGTAAAGATAGATTTTACCTGGTCGCTTGTTAAATCGTCTGTCGGGTTCGCATTGTTTACGATAACTGCGATACCGTCTGTGGCAATTACAGTAGCTGTCAGCTGAGAAGCTTCTTCCTCTGTCAGCTCACGGGAAGCCATACCGATGTCACAGATTCCATCGATAGCAGAGGTCATACCTGTTGTAGAGTCGCTCTGGTTGATTTCAACAGTCGCTCCACTGTTTACTTCCTGGTATGCTTCTGCCAGTTTTTCCATAACCGGTGTTACAGAAGAAGAACCTGCAACGGTTACGGTACCGGTAGCTCCGTTGGATTCAAAAGGAGTGGTATCGCTCAGCGGAATGTATCCATTGTCAGATACAACAGCCTGGCCTTCTTCACTCAGAATGAAGTTGATGAAATCCTGAGCCACATCAGATACTTCTGCCTGAGTTGCAATGTTAAACGGTCTGGAAATCTTGTAGTCACCGGACTCAATGTTTTCTTCTGTAGCTTCAGCGCCGTCGATGCTGACTGCTTTTACGCTGTCGCCAAGAGAACCAAGAGATACGTATCCAATGGCATACTCATCACCTGCTACGGAAGACATCATAACTTCGGTGCTGTTTGTGATGTTTGCATTGGTAGTTGTCATATCAACCTTCTCGCCGTCCTGCTCTTCTTCAATTTCGAACAGTTCTACGAAAGCTCCTCTTGTACCGGAACCATCCTCTCTGGAAATTACAGAGATGTCATTGGAAGAATCCCAGGAAGAAGCGCTGTCGCTTCCGGAATCGCTGCTGTCGTCAGAGCTTCCGCCGCATCCTACGGCAAGTGTTGCTGTCATCGCTGCTACAAGTGCAAGTGCCATAAACTTTTTGAATTTCATAATTGATTTCCTCCAGTTTTTGTTTTTTATTTTATCCTTGTCACAAGAGCATGATACAGGGTATTTGTTAAATCCAAAATCTGCCGTTTGTTAAATCTATGTAAAATTCTTTTCCAGAAAAAAAGACTGCTTTCGTTTCCGAAAACAGTCTTTTTATGATTTTCTTTTTACTGTGAACCTGCCAAAACCGGATTTTCCTGCTTCAGCCTCTCCCTTTCTTTCTCTGCTTCCTCTTCCTGATGGATGCAGGAGAGAATCGCTTCGTTCAGGGAGAGCATCTTCTCATCCAGCGCAGAGACCATCTCCGCGCATTCCCTCAGTTCTTTACTGATATATTCCGGAGCCTTCCCTTCAAACTTGTAATAAATCTTATGCTCCAGACTGGCCCAGAAATCCATCGCAATGGTCCGAATCTGAATCTCTACTTTGGTATCCACCACGCTGTCCGAGAGAAATATCGGAACAGACACCAGCATATGATAACTCTTGTATCCGCTTTCCTTCGGATTTTTTATGTAATCCTTAATAGAAAGAACCTTTAAGTCGCTCTGGTTTCCAATCATCTCCGCCAGCCGGTAGATATCGGAGGTAAAGGAACAGATTAGCCGCACGCCTGCAATGTCATTGACATACCGGACCATGTTTTCTATGGAAGTCTCGTATCCGTACCGCTTCAGCTTCTTAACGATGCTTTCCGGCGTCTTGATTCGCGTCTTAATGTGCTCAATCGGATTATACCTGTGCACATGCTGAAATTCATCGTTCAGAATTTCCAGCTTGGTTCCCACTTCCTTCAGGGCTGAGTTATATAAAAACATTACGGTTTTCCAGTCGTCCACATCATCGTAGTTTTTAATTGCTTCCTGCATATAACTTTTCCCCTTTTTTTACTGCTTCTTTTAGTATAACATGCCCCCCCTTTTACTGGCAAGTACCGCTTCTGTTTTCTCACCGTCTCTTCCTATCTCTCAATTCCCTTCCGTGCAGCAGTCCCCCTGTCATAGGGATGCCGGATTTTTTTCATTTCCGTAACATAATCTGCCGCGTCTTCCAGCGCAGACGTCAGATAATTCCCCGTCAGAACCACCTCGGTATATTCCGGCCGGTTTTTCAGAAATTCCAGGACCTCCCCTTCCTCCAGAAGGCCCGCCCGCAGGGCGTAGAGCACCTCATCCAGCACGGCCACGTCAAATTCTTTCAGACGTGATGCCGTCTGTTCCAGAAGTTTCCGGCAGGCTTTTCGGGTCTGCTCCAGCTCTTCCTCATTCATCTGAAAGGTAAATTTTTTTACAGGAAATCCCACATCCCAGACCACGCCGGGGAGCGTTTTCAGTATCCCGGCTTCCCCCGAGGTGCCATCCTTTAAAAACTGCACAAAATACACCCGAAGGCCATTTCCGGCCGCCCGGAGGGCAAGCCCTGCCGCCGCTGTGGTTTTCCCTTTTCCGTCTCCGCAGTAGATATGGATACAGCCTTTTTCTTTCATCTTTTATGCTTCGCTTTCTCCCCGTTTTACTTCTACCTGGCAGGTTTCCATAGTCAGAAGGGCCGCTTCGTGGGTGGCGGGGGATACGCCTGCACAGCAGTCCGCGTCTACAGATACCCGGACTTCCGGAGCTGCCGCCTTAATCAGCAGCGCGTTGGATACCACGCAGATATCCGTGCACAGCCCGATGAGTTCCACTTCCCGGTATCCGGCTTCGGACACCCTGCGGGCCAGCTCCAGGCTTCCAAAAGACGGCTTGTCGATTACGGCCTCCACATAAGGCGCAAGTTCTTCGATAATCTCCCAGCCCGCGGTTCCCCGGATACAGTGAGGCACCGGAAGCTTCTCCCCTTCCTGGGTCTGCAGATAATCCTCCCCATGGGTGTCCCGGGTAAACCAGATACTGGTCCCTTTTTCTTTCTCTTTTTTTACCTTTTCCACTGCCGACGGCACAATCGCCACTGCCTCCTTTGTCCCCAGGGCGCCGTCTACAAAATCCTTCTGCATATCCACTACTATCAGCAGTTTTTCCTTATCCATCTGTCGTCACTCCTTCTTCCTTCTTCCGGGAAGCTCTAAAGCCCCCGCATGCTGTGAATCATTTCTACAATATCATATCCGTAATTTTCCCCCGTGGCCCATCCGTACCCCTGGGGATTCTCCTTCTGCCCCAGCCATTCCACGTAGGGCGCGCATCCTTTTGTCACGTAACCGTACCGGTCGTCCACGCAGGCGCCGTTCAGTGCCTCCTCCGTGGCGTAAGCCTTCAAATGCTGTATCTGGGCCCGCACGCCGGTCCGCACATCGGGATAACTGTTTCCCGGCACGCCGCCGCCTGTCGTTCCCAGGCCCGCAAAATTGTACTGGGTAATGGAAGCGTCCCCGCCGTACTGCAGAAATCCCGTTTCTTTCATTGTCTGGGCGAAGGCCACCTCCGGCCGGACTCCTTCCGCCGACGCCTCTTCATAATAAATCCGGCAGAAGGTTTCAATATCCGGAGCCCCTCCCTCTCCCAGCTCACTGGCCGGATAGGGCACGCCTCCTGTCTGGAAATAGTCCGTCATCTGCTGCACCTGAATACTGCTCTCGCCCATGATAGGATACTGTCCCGGAACAATGGCCGCTTCTATGGCAAGAATCTCTGCCATGTGGCTGTCCTGCCCGTTCACCGTCAGACCGGCAGTCTCTTCTGCCAGAGTCTCCCCTGCCGTCAGAGACGCCATTCCCGCCGTCTCCGCCCAGGCGGCGCCGGCTTCCTGCCCTGCCGGCTGTCCCGGCCCTGCCGGCTGCACCAGGTTCCCCCGGGCTCCTGCCGCAAGGACGGCCGCAAACACCATGACATAGCCGCTTTTTACCGCATGCCTTATCCAGTCCTTCTGTATCATCCAGTTTTCCAACATGTCCTGCCTCTCCTGCTTTTTCCCGGCATCCCCGGTCCGGTCTTTACATTATACCTATTCTGTTTTCATCTATGCTATTATAACAAATTTTCCAGGTCAGGAAAATAAATCTGCTTATTTACATTCCTTTTTTCCAATGCTATACTCGCTCTATGAGGAAGGAGGAAATGCCATGTTCCGTTTATGGGCAAAAACCTTTAAAGATAATCATATGGTAAAAGACATGACCGTGTGCGATGACAGCAGCGATACCAGGACGCATAAAATCTTTCATGCCCTGGACGAAATCTGCTATGCCTTTGATTTGAGCAAACCCATCTGGCTGGACTCCACAATTAACGAGTTTAAACGCCATTCCCGGACCAGATTCTATCAGGACAGCTTCATCGACAGTATTGATTTCGATTTCCTGGAGATTCAGGTGATAGAGGAGGATTAGATACCATTGGGGACGGGTACAGGCCGGCCTGTACCCGTCCCCGTATACAATTCTGGAACAATTCTGATAATACCAGCCCGTAGCCGGACAAAGGAACCGCTTTCCCCGTCATTCATTCCGAATGGCCGCCAGCGGACTAAGCCTCATGGCCCGTCTGGCCGGAAAATATCCCGCCGCCATTCCCACCAGAATGGCAAATCCCAGGGAAACCAGCACCAGCCAGAAAGGGATGTAGGAAATACTGCTGGTAAGCCCCATGGAGGACCCCATGGTTCCGGTGACAACATTCACTGCTCCGGAAATAATAAAGCTTAGAATATTTCCGATAACTCCCCCCAGAAAGCCGATGAATCCCGCCTCCAGCAAAAACATCTGCCGGATATTTTTCAGGCTGCATCCCAGCACTTTCATTACACCGATTTCTTTCGTCCGCTCGTAAATGGACATCATCATCGTATTGGCAATCCCGATAGCCGCCACAAGGAGAGAGACCGCGCCGATACCGCCCAGTACTGCCTGCACAATGGCAAACTGGCTCTTCATGCTCTCCATGTATTCGATATTGCTCTGTACGTTATACCCCATACTTCTCAGCATGGAAGACACTTCCTCCACGTTGTCCAGTTCATCCACTTTTACTGTGGCGCTGCTGTATGCGAAAAACCGGTAAGGTTTTCCCGTTTTCGTAACCGGCTGTCCCGGAATTGCGCTTCCGGCAAATTCCCGTTTCAGAACCGTTTTCAGGGTCTCAATGTCACAGTAAGCATTGTAGTAATGGGTATTATAGCTGTCCGCGTCTCCGCTTACCACTCCGCTTGCCTGCACCACATACTTTTTTGCAGTCTGAGGCTTCTGGCTGTTCTCTCCCGTACCGGACTCCGTATCCGAAGGATTCTGCCCGCTCTGGGCGTTGTCATAGGCCGTTGTATTCAGAATCAGAAACATATTGTCGTGTTCCAGGTCAATGTCCGGCAGTTCCCCGGTTTCCCAGTAGCCCCGCCCTGAGTTTTTTTCGTAAAACTGGGTCAGAAGGCCGTTGCCGTAGACAAATTCCAGGGTACTGCTGTTTTCCCGGGGCAGACTGCCTCCCGGGCGCAGTTCAATATTCATATTTTCCAGGGCTTCCCGTGTGGTTGCCACAATCTGGAGATAACCGGTGTATTTCCCTTTCAGCAGATAGGCGCTCATATTGTAAACCGGCGCCGCCAGCTTTACATGGGGAATCTGGGAAAATTCTTTCACCGTATCATCGGTGATATATTTTGTGGACTCCTCCGTCTCACTTCCTGAATAATAATAGGCCATTCCTTCCCCGGCAGTCTGTCCGGATACGGTCAGGGTGGTCAGTCCGCCCGACTGTTCCACTTCATCATACATGGACTGCTGAAGCCCCAGTCCCAGGGAAATCATGACCACAATAGATGCGGTTCCGATGACAACCCCCAGTATTGTCAGAAAAGTCCGCAGTTTACGGCGTTTCAGATTCCCCAGACTCATCTTCAGCAAGTCCGTCAAATTCATGTATCATTTCCTCCTCTTCCATTATTCTCTTTTTCTTTTTCCTGCGGTACAGAATGGCCGTTACTGCTGCTCCCGCGGCAAGAATCACCGCGATTCCCACTGGCAGTACTGGGAAACCTCCCTGGTCTTCGATTTCATAATCTGTCATGGCCATGTCTGTCATGGCCATATCTTCCGTGACTTCCAGTTCAAAGGTCTGCTCTGTGGTGGAAACCGTACCGGATTCGTCCTCATAGCTCAAGGTCATCTTCATGGTTCCCGGGCCGGCGGTAACGCTCTCCCCTTCTATCATGGCGTCGATGGTCGCACTGCTTCCGGACTCTACATTTCCCACAAATACGGTTTCTGTCTTAATTCCCTCTCCGGAAAATTCTGCTTTGACATTATAGAGTTTGATTCGTCCCAGATTGTAGAGGTCGCACATCACATTGGCTTCCTCCCCCACACTGATACTGGAAGGACTAATCTGAAACTCTCCAAATTCAAACCGGGGGTCCTGTTTTACCGGAATGGATACTGCGGATTCACTTTCATACTGGGTGGCCGCAGAATCCTCATATTTCATGGAAACCTGGATGCTGTAGGGCTTCTGCACCAGGTCGCCCTTGGCGTTCAGGTCAATGGAAATATCCTTTGTCCCTCCTGCCGGAATCTGGTCCAGATAAATGGAACTGGAGCCGGATACCGGAAGAAATGCGGGTGCTGCAGTGGCCTCCTCGCTTCCCTCGGTCGGCGCGTTCAGGTCAAACAGCATATTCTGTACCCGGGTACTGCCAGACGTATTTTTCAGGTGCAGGGTAAGTTTAAAATTGCTTCCAGCACGCACTTCTGCCGGATCCGTAGAAAACCCGGTCACAATCACACGGGGGACAGATGCCGTTGTGCTTCCGCCTCCGGAAGACATCGGTTCAGAATTATAGACACCACCATCGTCATAACTGTAAGCGGTCCCTAAGTTTTCCGAAACAGTTCCCCCGTTTTCTCCGCCGGTCGCCTGGCCGGGCTGATTCTCCTGACCGGACTGGCCGCCCTGGGGCTGCTCTGCCGCTTTTTCTGCCGCTTTGGTCTGTACCACTATCTCTGCACTGCTCTCCAGCGCTTCTTCTCCCTGAACAGCACTACACTGGAACTGTATTTTATAATATTTATCTTTCACATCGTCCCGGGCCTGGAAAGAAAAAGCCAGTTCCTTTTCCTCTCCTGGCTTCAGACTGTCAATTTCCTTCTTTTCTTCCCGGTTGCTGACCGCAAATGGATAGTTCTTCAATTTTGTATCTGTTACCGGTTTTACAGTAATGGCATTCATCTCTTCCTGGCCGGTATTGGCCACCAGAACTTTCAGGTCCTTCTTTTCTCCCGCTTCATATACAATGCTTTCTTCTTTCGCCCGTATCCCGGGTCCTTCTGCCGCTCTGGCCGGGTTTGCCGGCATAACGCCCAGCATCAGGGCCAGTCCCAGGATTCCGGCTAACAGTTTTTTACTTCCCTTCATTGTCTTCTTTCTCCTTTTCCTCTATTTTTACAATTTCTCCATCGCTGATGTGGAAAATCCGGTCTGCATAGGACGCCAGATGTTCGTCATGGGTTACCATGACCAGGGTCCGTTTCTGCTCCTTCACCACTTTCTGCATCAGCCTCATCACATCGGCAGACGTATGGGAGTCCAGATTTCCCGTAGGCTCGTCGGCAAAAATAATTTCCGCTCCCGTAACCAGCGCCCTGGCTACGCCTACTCTCTGCTGCTGTCCGCCGGACATCTGAACCGGCAGATGTTTTTTGTGGTTTCCCAGATTCACCATATCCAGCAGTTTCTCCGCCTTTTTCATCCGGGACGCCCGCCGTTCTCCCCGGAAACTTAAGGGCAGCGCCACATTTTCCAGGGCATTCAGGGTTCCCAGCAGATGAAAGGACTGAAAGATAAATCCCACATGCTCCCGGCGGAAACGGACCAGTTCTGCTTCCGTCAGTTTTTCGATGTGTTTTCCACTGATGATAATTTCTCCCTTCGTGGGTTTTTCCAGACCGGCAAGCATATTGAGAAGCGTGGACTTTCCGGAGCCCGAAGTGCCTACGATGGCGCAGAACTCTCCGGCAGCAATAGTAAAATTCAGGCCGTTCAGAGCCCGGACCACGCTGTCGCCCACCCGGTAGAACTTGTACAGATTCCGTACTTCAATGGTATGTTCCAAAGATTTTTCCTCCCTCGCGTATGCTGTAAGATGAACTTATTATAGGAAAGAAAAGGAAAGATTATGGTAGGAAAAATCTTAAAAATTTTTTAATTAACAAAAACCGCCTGCAGCATTTCTGCCACAGACGGTTTTTAACACCTTCCTTATTTCTATTTGTCTATCTTCTTGCCCGGTACATGGCCGCCAGCACGTCTATCACGTCCTGCATATCCATCAGGCTGATATTGAAAATCATCTGATGGGACTCGATTCCGCCCCAGGTGTTCCCGGTATGTACCTCATAATATTCTTTTCTGGCCCGGTCCACTCTGCGGATTTTTTCCCAGGCTTCTTCTTCGTTCAGGTTGTAAAGCTTCCGGATCCGTTCTATCCGGTCCCCTATTTCCGCATAAACAAACACATTCAGGCAGGGAACCACATCCTCCAGAATGCAGTCCGCACACCGCCCGATAATAATGCAGGGCTCTCTTTTCGCCACCCGCCGGATGATTTCCGACTGAATCTGATACATCTGGTCGCTCAGGGGAACTGCCTGCTCTTCATCCGGGGGCAGTTCGGTATAACTGAGTTCCTCCGCCTTGTGACCGGAAAAAAATCTGCCCAGAACAGTCTCATCCGCCTCTTCGGCTTTTTCCCTGCTGACTCCCAGTTCCCCGGCCGCCATCTGAATCAGGCTGCGGTCATAAACGGGGATGCCAAGCCGGCTGGAAAGCTTCAGCCCCACCTCATGGCCGCCACTTCCGAACTGTCTTCCAATGGTAATCACCGTGTGCTTTTTCATTACTGACCGCCTCCTTCATCTTTGCTGTGTTTATTAAGAGTGTAACACTCTTTCCCGCTTAAGACAAGCCCGGCCTTGCCCTATTTCTTCATCTTCGGCTCAAAAATCAGGGCCGAAAGGTACCCGAATATCAGGGCTGCGCTGATTCCCACCGCACTGGCGGTGAAACCTCCCATAAAAACGCCCAGGAACCCGTGTTCCTTCACCGCCTCCTTCACTCCGTTCCACAGCGTATTTCCGAAGCCGAGCAGGGGAACGGACACCCCTGCGCCCGCAAACTCCCGAAGGGGCTCGAACAGGTTCAGAAACCCCAGCACGGCACCGCTTACGACAAGGAGCACCATCACCCGTCCGGGCATCATCTGGGTGCGGTCCAGCAGAATCTGCACCAGAGCGCATATAAGCCCTCCCACCCAGAATGCATTGACATAATCCAGTATCTGATACGTTTCAAAAAAAGCTGCCATTTTCTTTCCTCCTTTACCCGGCGCAGGACTCCAGCACGATTCCGTGGGCAATACCGGGCACGCTTTCTCCCTCATTGTAGCTCACCGTGGACATGAGAGCGCCGGTGGGAACAAACAGTACCCGCTTCCACTCGCCTGCTGCCAGCCGGGGCAGAATATAGGCCGCCAGCGTAACTGCCGCACATCCGCAGCCGCTTCCCCCGGCGCTGGTATTCTGGGTCCTCTGGTCAAATATCAGCATCCCGCAGTCCATGTGCTGTTCCTTGATGTCCCGTCCGTTTTTCCGAATCAGGTCAAAGAGAATGGACTGGCCCACATACCCCAGGTCCCCGGTGACAATCCGGTCATAGTCTTCTTCCTTCCGCCCAAAATCCTCCAGATTCCGGAGAATGGTATCGCAGGCCGCCGGCGCCATGCAGGCGCCCATGTTCTGGGAATCCTTGAGCCCGTAGTCCACGATTTTCCCTATTGTAACCCCCGTAATCCGCACCGGACTTTTCTGGTTTCCGACCAGAAACGCGCCGCTTCCGGTTACGGTCCAGGAAGCGGAAAGGGGCCTCTGGTTTGCGTAATCCAGGGGAAAACGGAACTCCTTCTCCGCGCTGGCGAAATGGCTGGACGTCACGGCCAGCATTCTGTCCCCGAAACCGCCTGCCACGGCCATGGCCGCCAGCGCCAGCCCTTCCCCGGAAGTGGAGCAGGCCCCGAACAGCCCGAAAAGGGGGATTTCCAGTTCTTTTGCCCCTTTGGAGGTGGCAATTCCCTGGCGCAGCAGGTCCCCGCCGAACAGATAGCGCACCTTTTCCGGGGGCTCTTTGGCCTTTTTCAGCGCCAGCATGCAGGCCATCTGCTGCATGACGCCTTCCGCCGCCTCCCAGGTGTTCTCTCCGAACAGGTCGTCTTCCGAAGTCTTGTCAAACAGCCGTCCCAGCGGTCCTTCCTTCTCCTTTTTCCCCGCCACGCAGCCACTGCTTAAAATATACGGCGGCACTGCAAAGGAGATACTCTGTGTTCCCATGACCTGATTCATCCTCTCTGCCTCCTTCCTTCTCTATAGCCATCCCATGGTTCTGGCGCCCCAGTAGAGCAGTCCCAGAAGCCAGCTTGTAAAAATCCCGTACAGAATAACCGGCCCTGCAATGGTAAAAATTTTGCAGCCGATTCCGAAAACATGTCCTTCTTTTTTATATTCAATGGCCGGCGACGCCACGGAGTTGGCAAATCCGGTAATCGGAACCAGCGCTCCGGCCCCGCCCCAGTTGGCCAGTCTCGCGTAAAGGCCGGTTCCGGTCAGCAGAATACTGGCCAGCACCAGCAGCAGGGAGCACCAGCTTCCCGCTTCATCCTTGTCCATTCCCTGCAGCTCGCAGTAATTCAGGATGCCCTGACCGGCCACACAGATAATCCCTCCGGTGACAAAAGCCCGGACCATATCCGGGAACAGCTTCCGCACAGGCGTTTTCCGTTTTACATACTGCTCATAGTCTCGTGGTTTCCAACGCATCTGTATTCCCTTCCTTCTTCTGTTTCTTTCTATCAGTTTCCCCCTGCGGCAAAAAATCATACACGGTTTTTTCTCCTGACCCGCTTCTGTTCTACCACCGCTTTATAAAAAACAGCAGGGCTCCGGCGCATTTTCCAAAGGCAATGCCCAGAATCATCCAGGACAGAAGCTGTCCCAGCTTCAGCCGCCTGGTAAATACCGGGAAAATGTCCAGAATTTCCGCCAGGGCCATGGACCAGGCGCCAACGAATATCCCGCCGAACAGCCCGAACACTGGAAGCAGCCAGGTTCCGCCGGGAACGGGAGTCCGGTATATCCAGATGAGGTTTCCCAGAATTCCGCCCAGCATCAGGCAGTCCTCATAAAAATGAATCCGGTTTCCGGTATGGGTCCGGTCGGCAAAGTCCGATACCACGCCCAGCCCGCTGATAAACGCGGAGAGCCCTGCGGCCACGCTGCCTCCTGCCGCCAGGCCGACGATACCGGTCAGCACCAGTCTAGCTGTTTCCATCCAGTTCCTTCCCCTTTCTGCTGCTGGAATTGATGAGCGTATCCTGAATATCCGTTTCGTAGAGACGCATTTCCACCTCCATGGGCGTAGGGTCCACGGAAAATTTCTTTCTCCCGAAGTGATTGAAAAAAATCAGAATTCCGGCGGCCAGCCCGATGCTGTAGGTCAGCTCCAGAATCGTAAAACCGTCGGAAGACCGTCCGGTTAAAAGCTCATAAATCTGGGAAAACATCCCGGTCAGGTTTACATCGTTATTAAAGGACATAATGGAAAAAGCCGCACCCAGGAATGTAATCCCCCCTGTCAGTACGGCTTTCAGCCAGTGGCTCCACATCTTTTCTGCCTTCTGCGGCGCATAAGTGACAATGAAGTCCGTCTCGCCTTCATTGCGGATATCCAGGCCGGGGCAGACTTCCTGAATGCAGGAAATAATTTTTAGTACAGAAACTACCACACGGCTGGGACCCTGCTCGGGAATCCGCAGAATCCGTATCTGGGAGAGACGGTTTACCAGGTCCTTCCTCTGGCATTCCAGAGTCAGAATATCCCCCAGACGGACTTCCCTTCTTGCGACCTCTGTATTTTTCTCGCCTTTTATATAGAGTATCGTCTTATCTGCCATAGCCCGCCATGCCTTTCACCCAGCCGGAAAACTGGGAAATCAGGGTCCCTTCTGTCAGAATGCGGGTATCCTTTGAACTGTAAAAATAGTAAACCGCCCCGCAGATAACGGCCACTATTACAACAGACAGCAGAAAAAACCAGATTTTTCTTCTTGTTTTTTCCATGCATTCCACCTCTCTTTCAGGGTTAGTATGCACGGTTTCCCGGAAAAAATTCTGTTTTTTTAAAGCTTTCTCCGAAGCTTTTCCAGAATTCTTTTTTCCATCCGGGATACCTGAACCTGGGAAATTCCCAGCTGTTTTCCCGTTGCGGACTGTGTTTTTTCCGCAAAATACCGCAGGTAAATCAGCTGTCTTTCTTCTTTGTCCAGCGTTTCCAGAAGTTCTGCCAGCAGAATCCGTTCTACCACTTTTTCTTCCGTCCCCTCTTCCTGGGGCAGTTTTTCCAGAAGGGACACTTCATTTCCGTCCTTCTGGTATACGGGCCGGTGAAGGGATTCCACCTCCACCTGGGCATCCATGGCCAGCACCAGATCTTCACGATCTATTTTCAGATAGTCGGAAATTTCCCGGATATCCGGCTCTCTCCCCAGTTTTTCCCGAAGAATTTCCTTCGCCTGGAAAGCCTGGGCCGCCGTGCTTTTCAGGGAGCGGCTGACTTTTATCATGCCGTCGTCCCTGAGAAACCGCTTAATCTCCCCGGAAATCAGGGGAACGGCATAAGTGGAAAACTTTACCTCGTAAGAAATATCAAATTTGTCAATGGCCTTGAGCAGGCCGATGTTTCCTATCTGAAACAGGTCCTCGGCCTCTGTGCCCCTGCCGTAAAACCGCTTCGCAACACACCAGACCAGTCCGGCATTTTCTTTTATCAGCTGTTCTCTCGCCTTTTTATCTCCCTGGTGTGATTTCTGAATCAAAGCGATTGTGTGCTCCATGCCTTCCGTCCTTCTCCAATGACCTTTTTCATATGAACCCGGGTTCCCTTTCCCAGTGCGGAATCCACGGAAAGTTCATCCATAAATGCCTCCATAAATGCGAATCCCATACCGGAACGTTCCAGTTCCGGCCTGGTGGTAAAAAGCGGTTCCATGGCTTTTTCCACATCGGCGATTCCCGCCCCCTCGTCGCAGACATCTATGTAGATTTCCTGCCCTTTTGTCCGGCAGTGAATCCGGATTTTCCCGGGCTGTTCTCCGTATCCGTGAATAATGGCGTTGGTGACGGCCTCGGAAACCGCTGTTTTCACATCCGCCACCTCCTCCAGGGTGGGATTGAGCCTGGTCAGAAAAGCCGCCACCGTTACCCGGGCAAAACTTTCGTTCACTGAGCTGCTGTCAAAGGTCAGTTCCATTTCATTCGTGTGCTCCATATGTTTCTTCCTCCTCATCATAAAGCTGCATAATTTTTGTCACACCGGACATGGTCAGTATTTTTTTCATTCTCGGATTCGCATGGGCCGCCCACACGTCTCCGCCAATCAGGGAAATATTCCGGTAGCGTCCCATTATCACGCCGATTCCGGAGCTGTCCATAAAACTGGTATCCCGAAAATCAAAAATAATGTGCCGGATATGCTTTTCCCTGACAATTCTGTCCGCCTCCCGCCGGATTTCCCCTGCATTGTGATGGTCCACCTCCGGCGGCAGAAAAATAGTAAGACAGTTTTCTTCTACCTGATACTGCATGCTGATTCCCCTTTCTGGTATCGCCGGGGACGGGTACGGGCCGGCCCGTACCCGTC
>DWYV01000049.1 GCA_019118525.1 Candidatus Bariatricus faecipullorum | reverse complement strand
TTTTTTAAAGAAATCCGGAATCTTGATACTCTGCTCTTTGACTCTTCTGGTGGGCATCTCCGGAGCAGGAATGGTAGGTGTATTTCCCGTATTTCCTATCTGGGTGCTTCTCGTTCCATAGGAAGGTCTCTCGTTTCCGAAATCCAGTCTCTGGGAATTCTCTCTTTCCGCGCTTCTTCCCGCACCAGAAGCCATGCCAGACTTCCGCTCCAGTCTGGACTGCAGCTTGGAAGCGGTTCCGCTTACATTATGAAGGCCGGTAGCGATAACGGTAATCGTGGCCTCATCGGATTTGGAATCATCATACATGGCACCGAAGATAATGTTGGCGTCTTCTCCTGCAAGGTCCTGCACATACTCTGCCGCATCACTTGCATCCATCAGAGTGATGTCACCTGAGATATTGATGATAACATGGGATGCGCCGGCAATGGTAGTCTCCAGTAGCGGACTGGCAACCGCCTGTTTTACAGCTTCCAGAGCCTTGTCGTCTCCCTTGCCCTGACCGATACCAATATGGGCAATTCCCTTGTCCGTCATTACGGTCTGTACATCCGCAAAGTCAAGGTTAATCAGGGACGGAACGTTAATCAGGTCCGTAATACCCTGGATACCCTGCTGAAGAACCTCATCCGCCTTTTTCAGCGCTTCGGGCATGGTGGTTCTTCTGTCTACAATTTCCAGAAGCTTGTCGTTCGGAATGACGATAAGCGTATCTACATTCTGTTTCAGTTTTTCAATTCCCTGAAGGGCATTATTCATTCTGGTCTTGGACTCAAAACCAAAAGGCTTTGTCACGACGCCGACCGTCAGCGCGCCCTGCTCTTTTGCAATCCGGGCCACAACAGGAGTCGCACCGGTTCCGGTACCGCCGCCCATACCGCAGGTTACGAACACCATGTCCGCTCCCTTCAGTGCAGCGGAAATCTCCTCTGCGCTTTCCTCTGCTGCCTTCTCGCCGATTTCCGGCTTTGCTCCTGCGCCGAGTCCTTTGGTAAGCTTGTCCCCAATCTGCATCAGAGTCGGAGCCTTGCAGAGCTGAAGGGCCTGTTTATCTGTATTGATTGCGATAAATTCCACACCGGAAATCTGCTCGTCAATCATTCGGTTCACTGCATTATTTCCACCGCCGCCAACACCGATTACGATTATTTTTGCGGCTGCCTCTGATTCATTTGTCTTAATTTCTAACAAGAGTTTCTCCTCCTTCGTCACCTTATTATATTATACACCCTATATGTCCAGTATGCGATTAGCTATATATAGACTATAATATAGTCTTTTTTCCAAAATAGCAATAGAATTTTGTGTATTTTCTTATTTTTTTCGTCACTTCATACAGCTTACTGCTCCTCTGTCTGGCTTTCAAACTGGGGAATCTCATCCCGCCGGAAGCTTACTGTGGTACTGCTTTCCCCGTAATTTTCCAGGTGCAGGGTTCCCGTCTGGTCTCCCAGCTTTTCCAGAATGGGCGGTATCTGTGCTATCCGGTCGCTGAAATTACTGTCGCCCAGGGATACACAGACATTTCCGAAAAACAAGTAGAGCCCGTCCCCGCCGCAGACAATCCGGTCCGGCGACAGGTCGCTCTGTTTCAGGGACTGGCTCATCTCCAGAAGGCTGGAAAATATCTGCCGGTTTTCCTCGCTGACGGGAAGCTCCTTATAGAGCGTTACCTGGTCCACGGAAAGACCGTCTATTCTGGGAACATTATCCCACCATTCCGTGGTAACTGCAAGCACAATTCCGTCTTTGTCGAAATAAACGGCGTCGTCCCCCATGGTTATGTAGCCGGCAATCCGCTTTTCTGTCACGGTAACCTCCAGGGTCCAGGGATTTTTCATCCCCACCTTCACCTCTTCCATTGCCGGCATCAGTTCGTAATCCGTCAGGTTATATTTTATCACAGCATACAGGGAATTCTGTGCAAGGTCATCTTCCTGAAGCCAGTCCGCCACTTCCTGACTGGACAGGTATTCGTTTCCTTTTACGTCAATTCTCCGCACCTGAAACAGAAGAAGAAATACAATCATGACCAGGCAGATGAGCATCACTGCCAGAATCACTGCATAAATCGTTCTCTTCCGGATATGGCGCTTTTTCTCTGTTCCTTCCATCTTTCCTCCTTTTGCTGTCTGTATCGTTTCCGTCCTTTCTATTTTAACAATTTGACACACTTAAAACAAGCCCCATTTCCGCCAGAAGAAACACTACGGAAGTGCCTCCGTAACTGACAAAGGGGAGGGTAATGCCGGTATTGGGAATGGTGTTGGTCACCACGGCGATATTCAGGATAACCTGAATCATAATATGGGCCATGGCTCCGGAAGCCAGAAGGGCTCCGAACAGGTCCCTGCACCGGGTGGCAGCCAGGAAAAAACGCCAGATAAGAAGCAGAAACAGCAGTACAATAAAGGAGGCACCCACCAGCCCCAGCTCTTCACAGATAATGGAAAAAATCATGTCGTTCTGGGCCTCCGGCACAAACCCCAGTTTCTGTACGCTGTTTCCAAGTCCTCTTCCGAACAGTCCTCCGGAGCCGATGGCATAGAGTCCCTGCAGGGTCTGATAGCCTTTTTCATACTGCTCCGGATTTCTCCAGATGGCCAGCCGTTCCAGCCGGTAACTCTCCATGGCCAGAAACACGCCCAGAAAGGCTACCCCCGCAGCGCCCATGGCCAGGAACTGTCCGTATTTCGGGCTGGCCACAAATATCAGTACGACGCCGATTCCCAGAATGATGATGGCTGTACTCAGATTGCTGGTTCCCACCAGCGCCACTACCGGAAGAATCCAGAACATGATTTTGCACAGCGTTCTCATCTGTCCGATTTTCTCCACATTCCGGGAAACCAGCCAGGCCAGGAACAGTATCAGCGCCACCTTGGAAAATTCCGAGGGCTGAAAGGAAAACGGGCCAAAAGACAGCCATCTTCTGGACCCGTTGTATTCATCTCCAAACAGCAGCACCGCCACAGAGAGGGCCAGCGCCGCAAGATAGCCTGCCACGGCAAATTTCTGCCAGAAATGGTAATCCACATTTGCAGTCAGAAACATAACGGCAAGGCCAAGTATTGTCGCAAACACCTGCTTTTTCAGATAGTAGAACGCATCGTGGAATTTTACTTCTCCGTTATAGGCGCTGGTGCTGTAAAGTATCACCAGGCCGATAAAGACAAGTCCCAGCACAATCAGCAGAAGAGTATAATCCATCCTGCCTTTTCTGTCTTTTTCCGGCAATTCGTCCACGCCTTTCCTTTACAGAGCATTCACATATTTTTTAAATTCTTCTCCCCGTACTTCATAGTTGGGAAACATGCCCCAGCTCGCGCAGGCCGGCGACAGCAGCACCGCATCTCCCGGTCTTGCCAGACTGGCGCAGGTATCCAGGGCCTCCTGGAAGGTATCTTTCAGAATGCAGTCCGTAAACCCGCATTCGGCCGCCTCCCGCTGAATCTGCTCCCGGGTGGCGCCTATGAGTACCAGGTAACGCACTTTCCCGTCAAAACTGCGGATCCATTCATGGAAGTCCGACTGCTTATCGTAGCCGCCCCCAATCAGAATCGTGGGCCGCACCATGGCCTGGATTCCCTTGATGGCCGCGTCCGGGTTGGTCCCCTTGGAATCGTTGTACCAGGCCACCCCGTTTTTCTCCGCCACGAATTCTATCCGGTGCTCCACGCCCCGGAATGCTTTTACCGTGCTTCGGATAATCTCCATGTCCACGCCGTAGGCCGCCGCCATGGCCACTGCCGCCATCACGTTCTCATAATTGTGAACGCCCAGAAGCTGCAGCTCTCCGGTGCGGCATACCAGAATGCCTTCCCGGTCTTTTCCCGGTTTATAGATAATGGCGTCATCCTCCAGATAAATCCCCTGTTCCAGTTTATGCCCGCTGGCGAAAAACAGAACCCGGGCGTTTACTTTTTCCGCCATCTTTCTCGTCGTCTCATCTTCGTAATTCAGAACACAGACATCCTCTGCCGTCTGATTTTTCGTAATATTCAGCTTGGCCCCGATGTAAGCCTCCATGGTATGGTGCCGGTTCAGATGGTCCGGCGTAATGTTTAAAATGGCGCTTACCCTTGGCCGGAACGTGTGAATGCTCTCAAGCTGAAAGCTGGAAAGCTCCGCCACGGTCACGGAATCCTCCCTGGTATCCAGGGCAGATTCGGTATAGGGCATTCCGATGTTTCCCACCACGAACGCACTGGGGAAGGCATTCTTAATGATTTCACCCAGCAGGGTGGTGGTCGTGGTCTTGCCATTGGTTCCGGTAATTCCCAGAACATCGCCCTTTCCGCATACCCAGGCCAGCTCTATTTCTCCCCATACCGGTATCCCCATTTCATGCATCCGGTTCACCACCGGAAGGTCTGTGGGCACGCCGGGGCTTAATACCACCAGGTCCAGATGCGGGAGCTCCTCTTCCGGAAAAGCGCCGAGCCGGATTTCCACCCGGCTGTCCTCTCCCAGCTTCTCCTTCATCTTTTCTGTGTCCAGCTTTTCATTCCCGTCATGGAGAATCACCCGGGCGCCGGCCGCTTCCAGAAGACGGCAGGATCCGGTTCCGCTGATTCCCGCTCCGAATACCAGTACTTTTTTCCCTTTTAATTCCATTGCTCTTCCTTCCCGGCAGGGCGGTTCTGCCTTCCCCTGCCTGCAAATATGTTCGTTTCTCTCCCGCCTACAGGGCCAGAAGGCCAATCAGGCAGAGGATGGCCGTGATGATTGAAAAAACGGCAACTATCTTCGTCTCACTCCAGCCGCAGAGCTCAAAATGATGATGAATCGGCGCCATTTTAAAGAGACGCTTTCCTCCCGTTTTCTTAAAGTAGGCCACCTGAAGCATGACAGAGAGCACTTCCACCACGTAAATCAGTCCCACAATAATAATAAACAGGGGCATCTGCATCATGTAAGCCGCTCCGGCCACGAAGCCGCCCAGGGCCAGGGAACCGGTATCTCCCATAAACACACTGGCCGGATACACGTTAAACAGCAGGAAACCGAGCAGGGCTCCCACCACAGCGCAGGTAATGGGTTCGATGCCGCTTTCCATTCCTATGGCCACCACAGTGAAAAAGGTCGCCACCAGCACGGTTACGCTGGAGGCCAGGCCGTCCAGGCCGTCCGTAAAGTTCACACCGTTTACCGTCCCGATTACCGCAAAGAACAGCACCGGAATGGCCAGCCATCCGATATCCCAGTACTGCCCGCCGGAGAAGGGAATCAGTATCGTGGTGGGAATATGCGCCACCCGCACGATATAAAAGGCAAAGACTGCTGTCACTACTATCTGCAGCGTCATTTTCTGCATGGGCATCAGCCCGTCGGACCGGCGCAGGACGACTTTCAGATAATCATCCAGAAATCCTATCAGTCCGAATCCCAGGGTCAGAAACAGCACGGGGACCACATTCGGATACTCCCGCACATAAATCAGAGACGTCACCGCCACGGCAAACAGGATGATAACCCCGCCCATGGTGGGTGTTCCCGCTTTTTTCAGGTGGGACTTCACTCCGTCCTCCCTCTCTGTCTGGTCCATTTTCAGCCGTCTCAGTATCGGAATCACAACCGGTCCGGCCAGTACACTTAACCCGAATGCAATCAGCACCGGAATTACAACTGTATAATCCATCACACACCTCAGTCCTTCTTTTGTTCTGTTTCCGCGCCCTCACAGAGGGCCGTCTACCAGTTCAGTATAATGTATCACTGGCTCTTTTTCAATCCCATATAGGGAAGAATGTTTTCAAAAATCTCCCGGATAACCGGCGCCGCGATGGTGCCTCCATAGTATACTCCCTGGGGATTATCGATGATGCACATGCCCAGGACCTGCGGGTCGTCCGACGGCGCGAAGCCCACAAAAGAAGAGATATATTTATTGGCACTGCGGGGCAGGGTCTGGCTGGTGGCCGTCTTGCCGCCTATCCGGTACCCCTCGATGTAGGCCCGGTTTCCTCCGCCTTCTGCCACCACGCTCTCCAGAATCTCCCGCATGTACTGGGAGGTCCGCTCCGATACAATCTGCTCTCCTTTTTCGTACGTAAAGGTTTCTATTTTTTCTCCCTCCGGGCTGTAAACTGCCACCCCAAAATGGGGCGTTACCCTTCTTCCACCGTTAATCAGGGCGGAAAACGTGGCCGCCATCTGTACCGGCGTTACCTGGAAGGACTGGCCAAAGGACATGGTTGCAAGCTCCACCTGCCCCACATTTTCTTTCTGGTGCATAATCGTGGAGGCCTCTCCCGGCAGGTCGATGCCCGTTTTTTCCAGCAGTCCGTACTGGTTCAGGTATTCGTAAAAACCGTCCACCCCGAGCCGGGCGCCGATATCGATAAAAGCCGGATTGCAGGAGTTCTGCACGGCCTCCACAAAAGTTTCCTGGCCGTGTCCAGTCACTCTGGCACAGCGGATTTTCCGGTCCTCCACTATCCGGTAGCCGGGACAGTAAAACGTATCGTCCAGCGCCACCACGCCTTCCTCCAGAGCGGCCGAGGCAGTAAACACCTTGAACACTGAACCGGGTTCATAGGTGTCGCTGACGCAGGGATTCCGCCACATCTGATTAAGCAGTTCCTGCTTCTCCTCCTCGTCCATGCCCTCCGTGTTTTCTCCTGTATTCAGGGTAAACGGGTCGTTCAGGTCAAACTCCGGCACACTGACACAGGCATAGATTTCCCCGTTCTGAGGGTTCATAATCAGGATAGACACGGCGTCCGCCTGCTTTTCTTCCATGACTTTTTCCGCCGCCTGCCAGGCGTATTCCTGGATAGTATAATCCAGACTAATCTGCAGGGTATCCCCTGCCACCGGCTCTACCCGGTCTTCCGCCACGTCCTCCAGTTCGACACCCCGCGCGTCGGTGACCGTAAGTATCCGCCCGTTCTCCCCTTTCAGCCATTCCTCATACTTTACTTCCAGCCCGATGATGCCCTGATTATCCCCTCCGGTAAATCCCAGCACGTGGGAGGCCAGGCTGTCGAAGGGATAATACCGGCGATAATCCTCATCTACTTTTACACCGGCCAGCCCGTATTCCCGGATCCGGTCCCCGGTCTCTTTGTCCACATTTGTCTCAATCCGTTCCATGGAAGAAACCTTCTCTACTTTTTTCCGGACTTCCTCCTCTGAAAGTCCCAGTTCCTGCACCAGCATCTGTATTACTGCCTCCGGCTCCTCCAGCTGACTGTGAATGACCGAGACGGTGCATACACTTTTGTTGGACGCCAGAACCGTTCCCGTTCTGTCCAGGATTTCTCCCCTGGCGGCCTTGATTTCCCGCTCCCGCTCATGAAGATCCTGGGCTTTCTCCTGATAGTATTCTGCGTCAAAAATCATCAGATATACCAGTCTGCCCACCAGTCCCAGTATCAGGACAGTCGCGCATCCGAAAATCACCAGCATCTTCTTTCTGTTAAAGGTTCGGTTTTTCTTCATAAAAAACCCCCGGAAATCTGTCGTTTTTACAGCTTATTCACAGATTTCCGGGGTTATGTTTTTCTATTCCTGGGCAGTACTCTGCGTAATATTCAGATAGGGGAAGGCCTCCGCCATAATATCCGCCGCGAGCTGGGATACCTGGTTGCTGATTCCTGCCTGGTATGCCACATTCGGTTCGTCCACCACCACGTAAACCACTACTTCCGGGTTATCCTGGGGGGCATAACCGATAAAGGAAAGGAGGTTTTTGTTCTCCCCGCGGGGCAGTTTCTCAGCGGTACCGGTTTTTCCTCCGATGTCGTACCCGTCCACCTGGGCGTAGACCCCGCTTCCGTTTTCTACCACGCTGTACATATAGCTTTTCAGCAGTTCCGAGGTTTCCTGGGAAACAGTCCGCTTCTCCAGCACCGCCTCCTTTGTCTCAATCACATTGCCGTTGGCGTCCTGAATGCTTTTTACAATGTGGGGCTCGTAGTAATTGCCGCCGTTTATCAGGGAGCAGAACCCTGCCACAAGCTGGGTCATGGTAACGTTAAAGTTCTGTCCAAAGGAGTTGGTTGCCAGGTCGGTATCGCCCATATCGTCAGGGCTGTAGAGAAGTCCCGCTTCCTCTCCGGGAAGGTCGATACCGGTATAGCTTCCGAACCCGAAAATGTTCTGGTATTTTCCAAACTCTTCTGCTCCCAGCTGCAGGCCAATCTGCATCAGCGCCACATTGCAGGAATTTTCCATCACCTGGGTCAGGTTCTGGGTGCCGTGCCCGCCTTCGTCATAGGAAATACAGCGGATGTCATAGTCTCCTACATGAAGGGAACCGCCGCAGTAAAAGGTCTCGTCCCCTTTCAGCACCCCGGTTTCCAGGGCAGCCGCAATGGTAAAGGGTTTTACGGTGGACCCCGGCTCATACGTCGTATTCACGCAGAAATTATTCCAGAGAGAATTCAGGGCGGCCAGCTTGTCCTCGCTGGACATGGCGCTGATTTCCTCCTCTGAATAGTAAGCCGACAAATCTCTCGGACTGTTCAGATTATAATCCGGATACACCGCTTCCGCCAGAATTTCTCCGTTGTTCGGGTCCATGATAATGACTGCGGTATTTTTGCTTCCTTCTCCGTCCCGTGCCTCGTCTTTGTGAGAATCGTTAAAGGCCCGGATATGCTTCTCCACGATGGACTGCAGATTGGCGTCAATGGTCGTGGTGATACTGTTTCCGTTGACTGCCTCTTTCACCGTTGTTTCGGTTCCGGTGTCCGCGTTCTGATATCCGTACTCCCGGCCGTCTGTGCCGTTCAGCTCGCCATTGTATTCTGCTTCCAGACCGGCGGCTCCCACATTGCCGTCCACGGTAAATCCCGTTATCGTGCTGGCCAGGTTTCCATAAGGATAGGTTCTCAGATAATCTTCCTCCAGCCAGACGCCACGGATACTGGTATCGTCCTCCACGGCATCCTGATATGTCATGGCCGTCTCATAATCCACATCCTTTTTCAGGATGGTATAACGGCTGTCCGGGCTCTCTTCCAGCACCTGCTCCACCGTCGCCGGGTCGATTTCCAGATACGACTCCAGGGCATCTTCTGTCGCTTTTACATATTCTTCTGCCTTGTCTTCATCGTCCAGAAGCACTTTGGCGTCCAGGATAACATTGTACACCCGTTCACTGGTTGCCAGCCTGGTACCGTTGCGGTCTGTAATATCTCCCCGTTTAAAGGGGATGGTCTGGCTGGTGTACTGCTGCTGGTCCAGCACTGTTCTCGCATAATCCTCTCCATCTGAAGCATTGATATAGGTAATTCTGCCGATAAGAATAGTAAAAGCCAGTAAAACTGCCATAAAGAGCATTACCAGCTTTTTCTGCATTCGTAGTGTGAATTTCTGCTTCAGAACAGAGCGTTTTCGTCTTCTCTTTGTTGCCACTGTTTTCACCTGCTGTTCTCTGTCGTTTCAGACTGTGCCAGCATACCGCTTTCCGGTATCTGGGCATACTGTTTTATGTAATCTCCCACCGGATTCTGGTAGGTCACAATCTGGTCTGTTCCTGCGGGCACCATGCCAAGTTCATTGATTGCCCGGTTTTTTACATCTTCCAGATTCACCGAATCAATAATAGAATTGTATCTGCTTGTATTTTCCTCATTCAGCTGTGCCAGCTCCTGCTGCATCTGTCCGATGTTCTCGGAGCGGCTGGTCAGTTCTGCCCGAATCTGAAGATACCAGATGCAGGCTGTCAGCGCCAGCACTGCAGACAGTGCCAGAAACACCACGTAAGCCCGGTTCATGTGCAGAGCCTGGCGGCGGTTCTTTCTCACCTGACGGCTGACCTGTTTTTTCCGTACCGGCGCCTCCGGCTGCCTGGACGGCTGCGGCCAGGCTTCTGCCTTACGGACTGTATTGCCATATATATACCGGGACGACTGCCGTTTCACTGTTCGCACGGAACGTCCTGCTGCCATATGCGTCAACCCCTTTTGCTTTCCTTCTCAGGAAACACCTCTCCCGCAGAAATCCGCAGGAGACGTTTCCTGACCGTCATACTTCCCTCAAAAGCTGCTAAGCCCGCTCAAAAATACGAAGCTTCGCACTTTTGGAGCGGCTGTTCGCTTCCATCTCTTCCTCCGATGGAAGGATGGGTTTTTTTGTAATAACTCTCCCCTTCGAGACCTTTCCGCATACGCATACGGGAAAGGAACTCGGACACGTGCAGGGATTTTCATTTCTTCTGAAATTCGCCTTCACGATTTTGTCTTCCAGTGAATGGAAGGTGATGATACAGAGTCTTCCGCCCGGATTGAGCATGTCTATCATGTCATCCAGGGAATTCTCCAGGACCTCCAGCTCCCGGTTCAGTTCAATCCGGATTGCCTGGAACGTCCGCTTGGCGGGATGGCCGCCGGTCTTTTGTATCTTCATCGGAATGGACTGACGGATAATCTCCGCCAGCTGTCCGGTGGTTTCAATGGGACCTTTCTCACGGGCGGCTACTATGTGCTTTGCGATGTTCTTTGCAAAACGGTCCTCCCCGTAGTCGCGTATCATGTGAAAAAGGTCTGTCTCACTGTAGCCATTGACGATGTCCTTTGCCGTCTTTTCCTGACGGGTATCCATCCGCATGTCCAAAGGAGCATCTGTGCGATAGGAGAAACCCCGTTCTGCCGTATCCAGCTGATAAGATGATACGCCCAGGTCGAGGATTATCCCATCGACTTTGTCAATGCCTAATTCATGGAGCCTCGGCTTCATATCACAGTAATTGCTCCGGATTACTGTGACTTTCTCCCCGAAACCGAGCAGTCGGGCGCTGGCAGCCTCGATTGCCGCAGCGTCCTGGTCTATTCCTATAAAACTCCCCTTGCTGTTTAAACGCCGACATACTTCATAAGCATGTCCGCCTCCACCCAGTGTGCCGTCGACATAGATGCCGTCCGGCCGGATGCCAAGTCCTTCCACCGTTTCTTTCAGTAATACTGATTTGTGTTCAAATGCCATTTTGACCTCCTGATTCCAGAGGCTCTTTAGATGCTAAGTCCCAAATCTTCCATGTCACTTGCAATATCCTCGATATTTTCCTCCACCTCAGCAGTATGGGCCTCCCATGCATCCCGGTTCCAGATTTCCACTTTGTCCAGCACTCCCGCAAGGACAACTTCCTTTTCCAGACCGGCATATGTGCGAAGAGAAGAAGGAAGCAGGACTCTTCCCTGCTTGTCCAGTTCTCCGTCGACAGAGCTGCCCACAAAGAAACGTTTAAAGTCTCTGGCCTTTTTGTTTGTGAGTGGTAAGGTGTTCAGCTTTTCTTCGAAGGCTTTCCATTCGTTATCAGGGTACAGAAATAAGCAGCCATCCATTCCTTTCGTAATCATGAAGTGTTCTCCCAGACTTTCACGTAATTTCGAAGGAATGATTAACCTGCCTTTTGCATCAATACTGTGATTGAATTCGCCTGTTAACATAGGATTCACCTTCTTTCAAAGTGGGCTGCCACTTTCCTCCCACTTTGTTCCACTTTTCACCACTTTCTACCACTTGAGACCATTGTAACCCACTTCGCCTCCCTTTTCAAGCCTTTTTTTATGAATAATTGCAGTGGGGGATAGTGGGGGACGGGTACAGGCCTGTCTCTTATACACATCT
>DWYV01000048.1 GCA_019118525.1 Candidatus Bariatricus faecipullorum | reverse complement strand
CGCTCATATCAATCCGTACCATGTTGTTTTCATCGTCAAACAGACTTTCCGCAAGCGCCTTGGCAAGCTCGGTCTTTCCTACACCGGTAGGACCGAGGAACAGGAAGGAACCGATAGGTTTGGACGGGTCCTTGATTCCCGCCTTGGAACGGATGATGGCTTCGGTTACCTTGGTAACGCCCTCGTCCTGGCCAATGACCCGTTTATGCAGCTCCTCTGCCAGATGAAGGGTCTTGCTCCGCTCGCTTTCATTTAATTTGGCGACCGGAATACCCGTCCACCGGGAAATGATTCTGGCAATTTCATCCTCGGTCACACTTTCGTGTACCAGGGACAGGTCTTCATCCTTTACCTTCTCCTCTTCTTCCTCTAACTGCTTCTGCAGCTGAGGCAGTCTGCCGTACTGCAGCTCTGCCGCACGGTTCAGGTCATACTGCCGCTTTGCGTCCTCGATATCCCGGTTTAACTGTTCTATCTCTTCCCGCAGCTTCTGTACGGATTCCACGGATTTCTTCTCGTTGTCCCACTGGGCTTTCAGACCGGCAAATTTTTCCCGCTCCTCCGCCAGTTCCTGCTGTAATTTCTGCAGCCGCTCCTGGCTTAACCGGTCGTCCTCCTTTTTCAGGGCGGCCTCTTCAATCTCCAGCTGCATAATCTTCCGGTTCAGTTCATCCATCTCGGTGGGCATGGAGTCCAGCTCTGTCTTAATCAGAGCGCAGGCCTCGTCCACCAGGTCAATGGCCTTATCCGGCAGGAACCGGTCGGAAATGTACCGGTTGCTTAACGTAACTGCAGCCACCAGGGCGCTGTCAGTTATCTTCACGCCGTGGAAGACTTCATAGCGTTCCTTCAGCCCACGGAGAATGGAAATGGCGTCCTCCACAGAAGGCTCATCCACCATAACCGGCTGGAACCGCCGTTCCAGGGCCGCATCTTTTTCAATATATTTCCGGTATTCATCCAGCGTCGTCGCACCGATACAGTGCAGTTCGCCCCGGGCCAGCATGGGCTTTAACATATTTCCGGCGTCCATGGAGCCCTCCGTTTTTCCGGCTCCCACGATGGTGTGCAGCTCATCGATGAAAAGAATAATGTTTCCTTCACTGTTTTTTACTTCCTCGAGAACTGCTTTCAGACGCTCCTCAAATTCACCCCGGTACTTGGCGCCTGCTACCAGAGCCCCCATATCCAGGGCAAAAATTTTCTTATCCTTTAATGCCTCGGGCACGTCTCCCCGGACAATCCGCTGGGCCAGTCCTTCTACCGCGGCAGTCTTGCCGACGCCGGGCTCTCCAATCAGAACCGGGTTGTTCTTGGTCTTCCGGGAAAGAATCCGGATAACATTCCGAATCTCCGCATCCCGTCCGATTACCGGGTCCAGTTTCTGCTCCCGGGCCTTTTCCACCAGGTCTTCCCCGTATTTGTTCAGGGTATCATAGGTGGCCTCCGGATTATCGCTGGTCACTCTCTGGTTTCCCCGGACAGTGGAAAGCACCTGAAGGAACTTCTCCCGGGTAATGCCCAGTTCTTTCAGGAAACTCTTCATCTCCCGGTTGGCATATTTTATCAGGGATAAAAACAGATGCTCCACGGAAACATACTCGTCTCCCATCTGCTTTGCCTCATCCTCCGCGTGAATCAGCACATTGTTCAGGTTCTGACCCACATAGAGCTGTCCTCCCTGCACTTTCGGCCTCTTTCTCAGAGCTTCCTCTGCACGGTTGATGGCCGTCTCCTTTGAAATACCCATCTTTTCAAACAGTTTCAGAATCAGGCTGTCCTCCTGGGTCAGCAGGGCATACAGCAGGTGCTCCTGCTCAATTTCCTGATTGCCGTAATCCATGGCCGCTTTCTCGCATTCCTGCACGGCCAGCATCGAATTCTGTGTAAATTTATTGATATTCAATCTTCACTCCTCCTCTCAGGGGTCTTTTATAAAATATTCTTCAAAAAATCAGAACAGCTCCTCATCTGTTCTATAAAGACTATAACACATGTTGTTAGCATTGTAAAGAGGTGAGTGCTAATTTTTTTTGCTGAGATTCTCAGTGATTCAAATAGAAAGCGACGCGAAACCAAAAATTATAATGCGTCATCGACGGTACATTGGCATTACGGCTGGAAGCCGGATATAAGCAGGCAGGACCACCGTTGTGGCGGCCCTGCCTGCAGATAATGCTTTCTCCCCTCGAATTAAGGGTCAGTTCCTCGCCTCCCAGAATATATCTGCCGGTGCGTTCCCCGTCTGCCTGAAAATCACCGGCAGGGCTGATATAAGTCCACTTGACATCGCTGCGCTGCCGAAGCTCGCCCAGCGCCTTTGCCATGGCCGCTGCCAGAGGCTTAAAGCTGTCGGGGAAATCCGGCCCGTCAGCCACACACATGGTGTGTTCCGGATTCACTCCCAGATTAAAATATTCGATGGACATATCTCTTATACAGTAAATTATGCCGATACTGCGGGTGTCTCCAGGATAAACATTCGCAAGATAAGGCTGTTCTTCAAAAATCAAATCCCGCCATTCCTCCTGCTCCTCTGCAGGAGCCGGTTTTACCGTCCCGGTCAGACGAATCATCTCTTTATACATGGTATAACCAAGCACCTGCACTTTTTCTGTTTCCAGAAGTTCCCTGCAGAAGTCCTCTCCTCTGGCTATAAAAAATAAATCGAATCCGGTTCATAGTGAATCGCGCTGATATTTCGCACCTGCGGATTTTCCCCGCCATCCACAGTGGCAAAAGACAGAACCCCTACATAACCTAATTTTTTCAGACAAGTCTGTGCGTCCATTATGATATCCTCCTTCATTCTTCTATTTCTTTCCAGCACTCCGGGTCCGGCGCATACATATTGCCGTAATATCCGGCTGCAACAGCGGGACAGTCCCTGCAGAAGCGCAGCAGTTCACATTTCGAGCATTTGCAAAATATTCCATATCTTTTTCCTTTCTTCTGAATTCTTTGATTCTGCGGGATTCGCATCCCGCGGAGCGTTTTACTATTATGATAAAAATATCCCTGCAGGCAGGAGTTCCCGCAGGGATATGTAAACGGACTTATTTCTTGGCGCCGGCTCCGCACGCTGTTCCGCAGGCAGAAGCAGCTTTTTCGTTTTCCTCTTTGTGAAACAGATTCTTCAAAGACATAATACAATTCCTTCTTATTTTCTGGTCTAAGACCGATTTATAAATGTAAGTGTAGCCTCTACATTTCTCAGATTTCTTGGAAATACGACATGATGTCGCTATAATAATATCCAAGACCTGCTTGCGGGTCCTGGCACGAGATTCGGGTCAGCTTCGGCTGTCATCTCCCCACCGGATATAATCTCTTTCGCAGAAAGGAACAACCCCAATGGGAACCTATGATAATGCCCGCCGTAAAACAAGGGCAGCAATTATTCATGCATTCTGGAGCCTGTATATGCAAAAGACCATCTCCAGAATCACAGTAAAAAATATCACGGAGGCCACTGGAATCCACCGGGCGACCTTCTATCTCTATTTTGACAGCGTATATGATTACGGTGCTTTCCTGACCGCCATGAGAAAGTTATATGACGAAAACGAAACTTTTTTAGAGCCTCTTCTCTGTCAGTACCGGGGTCAGGAGTTTGCCTCACAGTATCGTCAGATTATGAAAGACAAACTTCGCAAAGATATCGGCTGGAGGCAGTATCCGGAAACATCAAAAGAATATCTTCTGACGGATTCCGTACTGAGCGGTATGATTGAAACTTTTATTTCCTGCCTTCGTACAAGGGTGATTCCTCTTGACTGTGCTTACAGGATTGCCTCCAAAAGTGTGGAAAACGGAATTGCCAGCGCCATGAAGCAGGAACTGGGTATTGCGATTCTTCCTCAGCAGGATTTCAAACTTCGTCAAAGTGTCGTATTTTGAAAGAGGAGAATCTTTCGGCACTGTCAGAAACAGACTACCGTTTTCCCGTCCACTTTATGACTGTCCATACCGGAAAGTGCCTTCGCAATATTCTGAAAGGAATAGACAGCCCCGATGGCAGGTTTGATGTGGTGACGGTCAATAAAGGAAAAAATATCCCCAATGGTGCGCTGTGCCGGAAAGTTCGAGAAAAATCCGGTCAGATACACGCCGTTGGGGATTTCTTTAATGGGATCAAAATCACTGAGGGTATAGACGCCGCCGAGAATCCCCGTATTGCAGACAATACCGCCTTTTTCCACGCAGCGCAGTGTATCACGGAGTGTTCCGGGACCGACAATATCCAGCGCCTTTGTAACCCCCTTCAGCGTTCCTGCAAGTGTCCCGGTATCGAGAAGGACCCTGTCTGCCTCTTTCAGCAATGGCAGTTTACTTTCTTTATGGGTGGTGGTGATGACCTTACACCCTATGGTTCTGGCAATCTGTATCGCCGCATATCCAAGCGCGCAGGTTCCTCCACGAACCAGGAGCGCATCACTCTCTTTTAGATTTAAACATTCAAAGAGCGACCCCCATGCGGTAAACCAGGTCTCCGGCACAGCCGCCATTTCTGTCCAGGATAAGTCTGTCTTCACGGGAAACACATGGTTCACCGGAAGTAACGCATACTCTGCATAGCTTCCATTAAAGCTTCTGCCCATCCCTCCCATAAGCGCGGCAACTTTCTCACCTTTGTGAAAAGGACTGTCGGAGGAATCGACAATCTCTCCCACACATTCAATCCCGGGAATGATGGGTTTGCTGATGTAGTCTGCTTTTATTTCACTTAGCCGCAGAATCTGTTCTGAATGATTGAGTCCAAAGGCTTTTACCTTTACCAGTACCCATCCGGAACGGACCTGCGAGATACATACTTCGGACAGCACAACTTTGTCAGCAGGTGTAGGCTCTGTCAAAACAACTGCTTTCATCGTTTTGGGAATCATTTTTCACCTCCATTTCCGTATTCAGAGTGCTGTTTCGCTCTCTGTACTTATCATTGTACGGATTTTTGTCTGCCCCACAAGTACGCACTTTTTTATAACTCAGGTTACCTTTTTGTGACTTTTTCGCTGTTTCGGGCATAGAGGGGAAAAAATTTTTTCTCTGTGCTTCGCACTTGCTTTTACTGATATATAACACTACAATTTAAATGTAATACTCAAATATAAACTAACAGAGGATTCTGGAGGTACCGATATGCTGAAAAAAGAGGAACTGCCGGCCTGCCCGGTTGCCACAACCGTACAAATGATAGGAAGTAAATGGAAACTTCTGATTTTAAGAAATCTTCTTGTACGCCCATGGCGTTTTAATGAACTGCGTAAAAATTTAGAGGGAATCAGTCAAAAGGTACTGACTGACAGCCTGCGTTCCATGGAGGGAGACGGAATCGTTACCCGGACGGTTTATCCGGAAGTTCCTCCGAGAGTAGAGTATTCTTTGAGTGAACTGGGTGAATCCATGCGCCCGATTATCAGGGCAATGGAACAGTGGGGACTGGACTATAAAGCGCAGAATAACAGATAAAGAAGATTATTTGTAAAAAAGAGCATAAAAAGACAGCGCAAAAAGCATTTCTGCCTTCCACGCTGTCTTTTTTTATTCTTCCGCAGCTTCCTCTGCTTCCTCTTCCTCAGGTGCTGTGCGGACTTCCATAATATCCATAACCGGTGTCTCCATGTCCAGACCAATCTCGATGTCTTTGTTCTTTGCGATATCCAGGTCTTTTACGAGGACATAGTCGCCTGCTCTCATCTGGCTGACGTCAATCTCCACTTTCTCCACAAGTGCTTCCGGAACAGCCCGGTACGGAATTTCCGTCAGATAGAGCTGAATTACGCCGTCTGTCACGCTTTCGTGGTTCAGCAGTACAACTTCTGCCACAGAATTTACTTTCTCGCCTTTTACAAGTGCCTGGAAGTCCATTTCCAGAATCTGGTTTTTCATGGCGTCATAATCGATTTCTTTCACCAGGACGTTCATAATCTTTCCTTCCACGTCCAGCAGAATCCGGCTTCCTTTTCCCCGGCTCTTCATCAGCTTCTCAGCGTCCTGCTTTGCAATCTTAAGCGGCATGGAGCCTTCCATTTCTTTTCCAAATACGTTTCCTGTAACATAGCCTTCCCGTCTGAGCTTTTTGGCCTTTACTGTCATGTCCCGTTTTTCAGCTTTTAAAGTATTCATTTATCTTTTCCTCCTATTCACTGATAACTTTTTGCGGACTTTTTTCTGTCTTTCGCCCGTATCGTTTACTTTGTTACACCCGTATTATAACACGTGTTCCAGGAAAAAATTCAACAAAAAAAATTAAATTATCGAATCGTTTTATGGCAAAATTTCTTACATGTCTGGTCTCTGTCTCTTATACACATCT
>DWYV01000047.1 GCA_019118525.1 Candidatus Bariatricus faecipullorum | reverse complement strand
TGATTATAGAATCTGATAAAATATGCAGATAATTTTTCCCATTTCTGCTTATCAGTCTTTTTTGCGTGCTCGAAAACAAGCACCATTTAAAAATTCACAATTGTCAGTAAAAATTTCATTTCCCTTCTATTGACTTGAATTTTAGAATAGTGTAATATGAACAGTGTAGTTTATGTAAATTGGCATATTCTGGGAACTACGTTTACAACATAACTAATATTATGTTGTTATTTTTTTGCCCAAAAGCTGCACTCTCCCGATGTCTCTCATCCACTGCTCCAGCCCGTCAGCAGTATATACCCTTGTTGCTTCCAGGCTGCTGTGCCCCAGTATTCCTGCAAGATTTGTCAGGTTTCCGGTGACACGATAAAAAATTCTTGCAAACAGGTGCCTGAGATTGTGTGGAAAAACTTTCTCCGGCTCTACCCCTGCCTCTCTGGAAAGTACTTTCATCTCTCTCCAGATATTGCTTCTGTCCTTTGGTTTTCCGTTTCTGGTACAGAAGACCGGTCCGGACGTACGCCCTTCCTTTTTCAGAAAGACTTTCAGCCGTTTCCTCAGATGTTCCGGCAGCAGCACGACCCGGTATTTTCCCTTGTTCCATACATGGATTTTCCCGGCCCGGACGCCATCCGCCGTAAAATAAGACAGCTCACTGATTCGAATCCCGGTAGAACCAATCGTTTCCATAATCAGGGCAAGCTGTTCCCTGCCCTTTCTGCGGGCAGTGTCCACCAGCCGAAAATATTCTTTTCTGGAGAGGTACTTTGTCTCTTCCTGGTAGAGTTTTTTCTGTATCCGCAGACGCTTCAGTTTCAGCCGGTCCTGTCCCAGGTATTCCAGAAACTGATTCAAAGCCGCCAGCATGGAATTCACGCTTGCTCCCGCATAATGAAGCAGCAGCCATTCCCGGTATTCCAGCATCCTGCCCTTGTCCACCTGGCTCTCCTTTCCCAGAAAACGGAAGAAGGTATGGACGTCCGTCACATATTTCTGTATCGTATGCTTTGCACACTCCCGTTCTGTCAGCCAGTTTCGGAAGCCTTCCACATCCTCCCTCTCCATCCTGATTTTCTGTTCTTCTTTCTGCATGCAACTCCTCCTTCCGGCCCTGCGCCAGTGACCTGCACGGAAACAGGGTTTCTTTCTGTTAATTTTTCCAAAAAATCCCCCTCTCATTCCTGAATCTGCACCATTATCTGTGTAACAAACTCGTCTTCTCCGGATACTGCCAGTTCGTTCAGTCCTTCCTCGTAGGCATACCCGGTAAAACGAATCCCGTTTTCCCTGGCATAGTCCATGATTCTGCGGTAGGTCTCCGGAAGGTTGTGCCAGCTTCCCTGGGAAAATGCCCGCAGATAAACTCCCGCCGGTTTGACAAAATACGGAGTATTCCGGGGCGGTTTTTCCACCTTGGTATAATATCCGGCATATTCCTCGAACCGCCCTTCCAGAAGAGCCTGCTCATCCAGCAGGGTTCCAAAGGCATGGTTATACATCCGGTGTCTGTGATATTTTCGTGCATGCTCTATCACCTGCAGCGTCTCGTTTTCCTGGGTCCAGGCATTTTCCACCAGACTCATCAGCAGGTATTCTTCCTCACAGAACACCCGGTCAATCTGACGCAAATCCCTTCCTTTCATCTCCTCAAGTATCTTTTTTCTGGACTTAAGCAATTTTTTTATCTCTTTTAACCGTTTTACAGAGCGGTCAATTTCCGAAATCTTCTCATCAAAAATCCCAATCAGCGCCTCTTCGGAAGGACTTCTCATAAAGGCCTTTATCTCTTCGGTGGACATATTCAGTTCCCGGAGAGTCAGTATCATCTCCAGCGTCTGACTCTGCCGGTAGGTATAGTAGCGGTAACCGTTCTCACTTTTTCCTGCCGGTGGAAACAGCCCGATGGAATCATAATACAAGAGCGCGCTTTTGCTGATATTATTCAGCTTCGCGAACTGAGCTGCCGTCATTCCTTTTTCTTCTGTTTTCCCCATTTCTCATTCTCCTCTTGACTATAAAGCCGCTTTATAGTTTATTGTAAAAAAAAGAGCGTCTGTCTGTCAACCGGTATCCGGTTCAGGCAGGCGTTTTCACGAAATTTTTGAGGAATTGAGAGGTGAGAATGGTGAAGCTGATTCTTCACTATCTGAAACGTTACAAACTGCTGCTTGCCATCAACATCTGTTCTGTCTTCGGGTTCGCCCTGGCGGAGCTGGGAATTCCTACCATCGTATCCGAGATGATTGACAATGGTGTTATGACAGGGGATACCGGCTATCTGCTGAAGATGGGCGGCGTCATTGCGGTGATTTCCATACTCGGAGTATGCGGGACCATTATCCTTGGCTACTGCTGCGCCCGGATTTCCACCCTGGTCACCCGGGATATCCGAAACGATGTGTTTATCCGGGTACAGAGTCTCTCCCATCATGAGATGAACCAGTTCGGGGTATCCTCCCTGATTACCCGTACCAACAACGACGCTTTTCAGATTCTGCAGTTTCTGAATATCATTCTGCGGACGGCACTGATGACGCCGGTGATGATTATCGTAAGCTTTACCCTGACCATCCGGGCCTCCCTCCGGCTCTCCCTGATTATCGCTTCCACCGTGCCCATTATTATACTGGGCGTCATTATCGTGGCAAAAATTTCCGGTCCCATCAGTGAGCGCCAGCAGCGTTCCCTGGATTCTATCAACCGGATTTTCCGGGAAAACCTGACCGGCGTACGGGTTATCCGTTCTTTTAACAACGACAGCTACGAATCGGAGCGGTTTGACAAAGAAAATACCTTTTTTACCGGGCAGTCCCGTCGTCTGTTTAAACTGATGTCCGCCACGGATCCTATATTTTTCTTCCTGATGAACCTGGCCGGTCTTGGCATCTATCTTGCCGCGGCGGTTATGATTGACAATCAGACCCTGGAAGTGGGAAAACTGGTGGCATTTATGGAATACCTGTTCCATGCCATGTTCTCTGTCATGCTCTTCTGCATGGTGTTTATGATGTACCCCCGGGCAAACATTTCCGCCAAACGAATTCTGGCGGTGCTGGAAACCGAGGGGTCCGTCCAGAACCACCCGGAAGAACAAGAGCCGTCATCCGAACACAGCCTGGTATTTGACCATGTGGACTTTGCCTATCCGGACGGGGAAGAAGCTGTCCTGAAGGATATTTCCTTCACTGCCAGAGCCGGGGAAACTGTGGCCTTCATCGGCAGTACCGGTTCGGGGAAAAGTACCCTGATTCACCTGATTCCCCGGTTTTACGATGTCAGTGCCGGGCAGATCCGGCTGGACGGCCAGGATATCTCCCGGATGGACCTTGCCGTCCTCCGCGATAAAATCGGTTTCGTACCTCAGAAGGCCAATCTTTTTTCCGGAACCATTGCCGACAATATCCGCTTCGGGAAACCGGGCGCTACCATGGAGGAAGTCATCCACGCGGCAAAAACTGCCCAGGCCTATGATTTTATTATGAAGAAACCACTTCAGTTTGAGGAACCCATTACGGAAGGCGCCACCAACGTTTCCGGCGGCCAGAAACAGCGGCTTTCCATTGCCCGCGCCATTATCCGCAAACCGGAGGTCTATATTTACGACGACTCCTTCTCTGCCCTGGACTTCCAGACGGACGCCCGGCTCAGAAGGGCGTTGAAAAAAGAAATCACCGGCGCCATTGTCCTGATTGTGGCACAGCGGGTTTCTACCATTATGGATGCGGACCAGATTATTGTGTTAAATGAAGGAAAAATCGCGGGAAGAGGCACCCACCGGGAACTGTTAAAGACCTGCCCTCTCTACCATGAGATAGCCGCTTCCCAGTTAAGTGAGGAGGAGCTGCAGTATGAAGTCTAAAAAACTAAGCTTCGGGCGGTGCCTGAAGGAACTGATGAAGTTTGTAAAGCCCTACCGGCTCCGGCTCTCTGTGGCTCTTCTGATGGTGGTGGTCTCCAATCTGACCTACGCCCTGAACCCGATGACAGAGGGGCGGATTACCACCCAGCTCACCGCAGACGCCAAGGATATTCTGAAAGGCGTTCCGGGGGCGCATGTGCATTTTGAAGTGCTGTACCGGATTATGGGAATTCTGATGATGCTCTATATCATCAAAACCATCTCCCAGCTTCTGACTTCTTTCCTGCTGACTGACGCCATCCAGCAGACCATGCACGATATCCGGAACGCCCTGCAGAAAAAAATCCAGCGGCTTCCGGTGCGCTACTTTGACGAGCGGGCCTATGGGGACATTTTAAGCACGGTCACCAACGACGTGGACACCCTGGGAAATGCCCTCCAGCAGACACTGACAAGGGTCTTTTCCGCCGTGCTGACCTTTTTCTTTGCCATCAGCATGATGCTTTATGTCAATGTCTGGATGACCCTGACGGCCCTGATAATTATCCCGCTGTCCATCCTGGTGACAAAGATATTCGTGGGACGTTCCCAGAAGCTCTTTGACCTCCAGCAGAAAACCGTGGGAGAACTGAACGGTACCATCACCGAACTCTACGGTGGATTTAACGAGATTCTTCTGTTTAACAAACAGGAGGATTCCATCCGGAAATTTCAGGATGTCAATAACCGGATGGCGGACTCCGCTTTCCGGGCTCAGTTTATGTCCTCCCTGATTTCTCCCTTTGTGTCCCTGATTACCTATCTGACCATCGGCGGCGTCGCGGTCATGGGCTGCTTTTTCGCCATCAGCGGCACGATTACAGTAGGGGAACTGCAGGCTTTTATCCGGTACATCTGGCAGATTAACGACCCGCTGTCCCAGGTGTCCCAGCTTTCTGCCCAGGTGCAGGCCGCTTTTTCCGCCATGGGACGGATTTTCCAGCTCCTTTCCGAAGAGGAAGAGGATTTTGACGGCATTCCGGTCAACCCGGAAACCGTAAAAGGACAAGTCAGCTTCCGCCACGTCCAGTTCGGATACGGGGAAGACCTTCTGATGCACGATGTGAATTTCCGGGCCGAGCCGGGGCAGATGATTGCCATCGTAGGCCCCACCGGAGCCGGGAAAACCACCCTGATGAACCTGCTTTTACGGTTTTACGATGTAAACGGCGGCTCTATTAAGATTGACGGTACGGATATCCGGGATATGAAGCGGGAGGACCTGCGGAAACTCTTCTCCCTGGTGCTTCAGGATACCTGGCTTTTCTCCGGCAGTATTTATGACAACATCCGGTACGGACGTCTGAACGCCCGGAAGGACGAAGTCATCGATGCCGCAAAGATGGCCAATGTCCATCATTATATCCGCACCCTGAGCCACGGCTACGACTCTCCCGTCAACGAAGAGGCCAATAACATCTCCCAGGGCGAAAAACAGCTTCTGACGATTGCCCGGGCGATTTTAAAAGACCCGAAAATCCTGATTCTGGACGAGGCTACCTCTTCCGTGGATACCCGGCTGGAACGGCGGCTTCAGGAGGCCATGCACACCGTCATGGAAGGACGGACTTCCTTTGTTATCGCCCACAGGCTTTCCACTATCCGAAGCGCCGACCTGATTCTGGTGGTGGAGCACGGCGATATTATGGAGCAGGGCACTCACGAGGAACTTCTGGCGAAAAAAGGCGTATATGAAAAACTTTATAACTCCCAGTTTGCACATCAGGAAACCGGGAGTATAAAGGAATAGCACCGCGGCCGGAGTCTGCACTGAAATGATTCCGGCGCTGGTCAGGCGATGAAGACGTATATTAATCACACAAAAAAGTAACCGCCCTCGGCAAAGGTTTGCGGTTACTTTTTTGATAACATAAAATCTTTGGACCAGCGTCCCCTACTTCTCGTCACACACCTGAAAAATATAGAATTTTAAATAATACGACTCATCTGCCGCCCAGAGTACCGGATGGTCCGGGGCCTGGGTGCGGAATTCCACCTGGCGCAGACGCTTATGCACATTTCTGGCCGCCTGGCCGATAGTCTGTGTAAACAGTTCCGGCGTCATAAAATGAGAGCAGGAGCAGGTAGCAAGATAACCGCCGTCTTTTAACAGTTTCATGCCCCGCAGATTGATTTCCCGGTATCCTTTTACCGCATTTTTCACGGAACTTCTGGACTTGGTAAAGGCCGGCGGGTCCAGGATTACCACGTCAAATTTTTCTCCTTTTTCCTCCAGTTCAGGAAGCAGTTCAAACACATCCGCACACTGAAACGTCACTCTGTCTTCCAGATGGTTCAGGGCCGCGTTTTTCCGCGCCTGCTCCACGCCCAGTTCGGAAGCATCCACTCCCAGCACGCTTCTGGCTCCTGCCATTCCTGCATTGAGGGCAAAAGAACCGGTGTGGGTAAAGCAGTCCAGCACCTTTGCGTCCCGGCAGAGAGGCCAGATGGCCTTCCGGTTATACTTCTGGTCCAGAAAAAATCCGGTTTTCTGTCCGTCCTTTACGTCCACCAGATATTTCACCCCGTTTTCCACAATGGCTACTTCCGTATCAAACTCCGGTCCGATGAATCCTTTATAGAGCTCCATGCCCTCCTGCTTCCGCACTTTCGCGTCGCTCCGCTCATAGACGCCCCGGATATGGATGCCGTCTTTTTCCATCTCCTCTATCAAAAGCCGGATAATCTCCTGCTTCAGCCGGTCAATCCCCAGTGCCAGGGACTGCACTACCAGCACGTCTTCAAACTTGTCCACTACCAGGCCCGGAAGGAAATCCGCTTCCCCGAAAATCACCCGGCAGCTTGCCGTATCCACTGTTTTCTTCCGGTAATCCCAGGCATTTTTTACCCGCATTCTAAGAAACGCTTCGTCTATCTCCTGGTCCTGGTGTCTGGTCATCATCCGGATACGGATTTTGGAATGCCGGTTGATAAACCCCCGTCCCAGTCCATAGCCGTCAAAATCATGAACAATCACGATATCCCCATCCTCAAAATCTCCCAGGACCGAATCTATTTCATTATCAAAAATCCAGGCCCCTCCGGACTTCATCAGTCTTCCTTCTCCTTTTTTCAGTGTCACAATCGCCTGACCTGCCATATCTGCTCTCCTCCTTCTCTTACGCTCCTTCAATTATAGCATATGCTCCCTGCTTCGCCTATGCTGTTTGGGAAATGTTCTCCTGGTTTTTTCACCCCTTTGACGAAACGGTCTGCCTGGGTATATAATGCAGTCAGATATGGTAAAAACCGGAAAGGAGAAACAGGTTATGAATCAGGTAATTGAAACAATGACTACCCGCCGCAGTGTGCGGAGTTACAAACCGGATATGCCGGACCAGGACGTACTGGACGAGATTCTGAAGGCCGGAACTTATGCCCCCACGGGAATGGGTGGACAGTCTCCCATTATTGTGGCGGTAACAGATAAGGAAACCCGGGACAAACTCTCCCGGATGAATGCCTCTGTAATGGGAAATGATGCAGACCCCTTCTACGGCGCTCCGGTCGTTCTGGTTGTTCTGGCGGACAAAAACCGCCCCACTTATCTCTACGACGGCAGTCTGGTGATGGGAAATCTGATGAATGCTGCCCACGCCATGGGTCTGGGAAGCTGCTGGATTCACCGGGCCAAAGAAGAGTTTGAATCAGAGGAAGGAAAGGCCCTCCTGAAAGAATGGGGTATTGAAGGTGATTACGAGGGAATCGGCCACTGCATTCTGGGTTACCCGGAAGGAGACCTGCCCCAGGCAAAACCGAGGAAAGAAAATTATATCTATTATGTAAAATAAACTGCCTGACGGCAGAAAACACCCGCGGCCAGAAAAGCCGCGGGCTTTTTTTATCCGGAAACTGCGCAGACTAGGACAGCCCCTGCGCCTCCTTCAGAACTTCTTTTCTCTTTCCCTGGCCGGGAAGTCTTCTGGTATACCGTACTATCATGCTGACCACGTAGACCGCGGTAACCAGTTCGGTAAAGGGCATGGCCAGCCAGATGGAATCCGCTCCTGCCGTCGCCGGAAGCAGAAGAATCAGAATTCCGCTGATAACCAGTCCCCGGGAAATGGAAACCACGAAGGTGGCCTGGGGTTTCATCACCGCCTGGAAATAGTACGTGGAGAAGATATTCAGAGGAAGCAGCAGGAAGGAAAGTCCGTAACAGCGGATGATTCCCGGTGCAATCCGCAGCACTTCTTCCGTTGGGTTCATGAATATCCGGATAAACTGGTTGGGAATGGCCATACACAGCAGCACCCAGAAAATACCGAAAAAGGTGGTCGTTCCCAGGGCGTATTTTAAAGTTTCCCGAATCCGTTCTCCCTTCCCGGCTCCGAAGTTTGTCGAGAAAATCGGCTGGGAAGCCTGCCCTACGCTGTAGGCACAGCACTGCACAAAGGTGCTGACATTTACAATTACGCCGTATACGGAAAGGGCGCTGGTGCCCAGGTAAGTCATAATCTGACGGTTAAACAGAATCGTCAGAATCCCCATGGCAATGTCAATAAAAAAGGTAGAAAATCCGGTCACGCAGATGTCCTTCATCTGCCGTACGGGACGGGACGGCCGCACCAGACGGAGGGTATTCTTCTTTGAAAGAAAATGGGACGCCATAACCAGAATGGAAATGACGGTTCCTATTGCCGTGGCAAGACCGGCCCCGAAGGCTCCCATGTCACAGACAAATACGAAGAAATAATCCCCGAAGATGTTAAAAATTCCACCTGAGAGAACTCCGGCCGTGGCACGCCCCGGATTTCCGTCATTTCTCAGCCAGGCCGCCAGCGTCTGTGTAAACAGGAAGCAGGGAATGACAAACTTAATGGGAAGCACGTACTCCCTGGCCAGGGTCAGCGTATGTCCCTCTGCCCCGAAAAATATCAGAAGCGGTCTGTCAAAGCAGGCAATCAGAATCCAGGCCGCCAGGGCCAGAACTACCGCTCCCGCAATAGACAGGGTAAAATATTCGTTGGACCTTTTGACTCCCTGCTCCTCTTTTCCGCGGATGGTGCCAAAAAGCACGGAACCGCCGATTCCCATCAGAAGACCCAGGCTGTAAATAATGTTCCATACCGGAGCCACCACGGCCAGGGCCGCCGCTCCTTCCGGTCCGTGATACTGGCCCACCATGGCCATGTCCACGATGGAGTAAATGGAGGTAATCAGGGCGCTTCCGAAAGCTGCCGCAAGATACTTGAAATAAAGCGTTTTGATGTTTCCATTCAGAAAATCCATGTCGAAACTTCTCCTCTTCTTAGAAATACTATCTGGTTTCTGCCGGAGGATTTCCGGAAAACAAAAAAGGAGCGGACAAGGAACAGACATTTCAGTCCGTGCCTTATCCAGCTCCTCATTTCCTGCGAATGATTCGCCCTCCGGGCAAACATTTCTATGCTAGCATACTATGTATTTTCTGTCAATACCGGTTTTACGGAAAATCCCTGCCCGCCGAATCTTAAGCGATACCAGGCTTCCGGTTCTATACGCCCAGGCTGTCCACCCAGTCTGACAGTGTCTTTTCCGAAAGTCCGCCGTTCATCATTCTTCCTTCCATCAGGACGGCACCCGGACAGCTTCCTTTTAACCGCTCCACGGTCTTTCCAAAGCCGCTTCCGCCGGAAGTGGCGAAAAGAATAATCTTCTTTCCGGAGAAATCATAGCTTTCCAGGAATGTGTTGATAATCGTGGGAGCCACGTACCACCAGATGGGAAAGCCTAAAAAGATAACATCGTAATCTTCCACCTTTGCGTCTTTATCGGCAAGAGCCGGGCGGTAGGAGGGGTCGTTCATCTCCACACTGCTCCGGGCCTTTTTGTCCATCCAGTTTAAGTCGGCCCTGGTATAGGGAACCTCCGGACGGATTTCATAAAGGTCAGCACCTGCTGCCTCTGCCAGGGTTTTGGCCACGCTTCCGGTGACGCCGCTGGCGGAAAAATAAGCTACCAGCTTTTTACTCATTTTGCATACCTCCTTCTTTATGATTCACTGAAAACCCGGCCTTCTGCCAGTTTTTTCAGGTAACCGGGCACATCGATGTTCTGGGGACAGTGGGTCGTGCACTGCCCGCAGCCGATACAGACTTCCGGCCCGTTTTCCTGTTTCATGGCCTGCTCCCATCTGTCTCTGTCTTTTGTCAGGGACAGTTCGTTGTACAGGTTCATCCACACAGGAATGTTTATCTTCTCCGGGCAGCCGTCACAGCAGTACCGGCAGGCTGTGCAGGGCACTGCCAGGCTGGACTCGTATCCGGCGGCCACATTCTGCAGAAGCATGGTCTGCTCTTCGGTCAGGGGTTCTGCCTTCTGGAAGGTGGCCACATTGTCCTGAATCTGCTCCATGGTGGTCATTCCGCTTAATATCATGGTTACGTTGTCAAGCCCCATCAGCCACTGGAAGGCCCAGGCAGGAATGGACCATTCGGGCTTTTCCTTTTTCAGCATGGCATCGTACTTTTCGCCGAGAGAAGCCAGCTTTCCGCCGCGCACCGGCTCCATAACCCATACCGGAAGGCCGTGTTCCGTGATGATTTCATACTGTCTCTTTGCGTTCTGCAGGCTCCAGTCCAGATAGTTGAGCTGAATCTGAACAAATTCAAAGCAGTCAGACCAGTTCAGGAACCGTTCCAGCGTTTCCGGTTTCCCGTGAGAGGAAAAACCGATGTGACGAATGCGTCCCTTTTCCTTCTGCTCCTTCAGATAATCCAGGTAGTGACGGTTTTCATCCATATACTTGTCAATGGTTTCCTCATTGACACAGTGAAGCAGATAAAAATCAATGTAGTCCGTTCCCAGACGTTTCAGCTGTTCCTCAAAAACTTCTTCTATGCTGGGATTGGCGTCCACATAAAACTTGGTGGCCAGGTAATAGCTGTCCCTGGGATAGTTTTTCAGTGCCTCGCCCAGAAAGGATTCCGACTCGCCCTGGTGGTAAACATAGGCCGTATCATAGTAATTGATTCCCTGCTTCATCGCGTAGTCAATGATTTCCCGGGCCTTTACCCGGTCAATTTTTTCGTTCTTTACAGGAAGCCGCATATTTCCCATTCCCAGGCGGGAAAGGCGGATTCCCTGAAACTCTTTGTAAAGCATTCTTTCACCCCGTTTCTACTGTCTATTATAAAGAGGCATTACCGGAAAGTACAATGCCTTCCGCGAATGCCCCTATAACTTCCGCACATACTTATTTTATTTCTGCCCATCTACCGGCGGTACCATCTCCGCATATTTTTTCAGCATTTCCGGCGTGCTGGTGTAGTAGCGTTTCTTCTGGTCCATGGCGGCAATCTGCTTCATCTCTTCTTCGCTCAGTTCGAAATCAAACAGGTCGAAGTTGGCTTTGATATGGTCCGGATTTTTGGAACCCGGAATGACAATGTTGCCGTCCTGAATATGCCACCGGAGAATAATCTGTGCATTGCTTTTTCCGTATTTTTCTGCAAGCGCGGTAAATACCTGGTCCTGAAGCAGGGCCTTGTCCCCGTGTCCCAGCGGATACCATGCCTGAATCACAATGCCTTCTTTTGCCAGGAATTTTTTCAGTTCTTTCTCCTGGGAACAGGGATGTACCTCCGTCTGAAGAACGGCCGGTTTTACTTCGCAGTTATCCAGGATTTCCTGAATCTTTTCTTCATCGAAGTTGGACAGCCCGATGGCTTTTACCTTTCCTTCCTTGTATGCCTTTTCCATCAGACGGTAGCCTGCCATATAATTTCCTGCCGGCTGGTGAATCAGAAGCAGGTCGATATAATCGGTGTCCAGACGTTCCAGCGTCTTTTCTACTGCGTCTTCCTGCTCATAGAAAGAAGGCCAGAGCTTGGTCTCCAGGAAAATTTCCTCCCGGGGTACGCCGGATTTTTTCATGGCCCGCCCTACGGCCTTTTCATTGACATAGGCATTTGCGGTGTCAATCAGGCGGTAGCCCGCCTCCAGGGCACTCAGCACAGAGGCTTCTGCCTCGTCCGGGCTTAACAGGAAGGTTCCGATTCCTGCCATGGGCATTTTTACTCCGTTATTCAGTGTTGCGAATTCCATAAAACATCTTCCTTTCTTTTCTCAGTTTTCTATGTAATCAGACTGCCTGCTTACGTCCTGCCAGTCCCGGAGCTCCTGCAGCCTCTCTTCCAGAGTCTGCTCCGCCGCTTTCACGGCGTCGCTTCCCAGAAGGAGGCGGAAGGGCCGGTCCCCGCGAAGAATGGTCTCCACCAGGACTTTTCCGGCCATCTCCGGGCTTCCCGGCTGGTCATGACGGCTTCCCGTCCGTGCCTTCCGGTAGCTTCCGGCCAGCACATCGTAATCTGCAATCTGGAGTTTACTTTCTTTGAGTCTGTCATCGTAAAAGCCGGTGCGCAAAGCTCCCGGTTCTGCCAGCATCACCTGGATTCCCAGATGCCCGACCTCTTTTGCCAGGGCTTCTGACAGAAGTTCCAGGGCTCCCTTGGCCGCGGAATAGTACCCGTTTCCCAGGGCTCCCCGCACGGCTCCGATGGAAGTCACATTGACCAGGAGACCGGATTTTCGCTCCCGCATTCCGGGGAGCACCAGTTTTATCAGTTCTGCAGGACCGAAAAAATTCGTCTGAAACAGTTCCGCCACCTGGTCCGGCTCGCTTTCTTCCACTGCCGCCCGGTAGCCGTGGCCCGCATTGTTCACCAGTACGTCGATGGCTCCCAGTCTGCGGCAGGTTTCTTTCACGGCAGCTTCCATGCTCTCTTTGTCCTCCAGGTCCAGCCGGAGGGCCAGAGCCTGCCCCGGATATTTCTCTTCCATTTCCCGCAGTGTCTCCGGATTCCGGGCGGTTGCCGCCACTTTTTCACCCCGTTTCAGGGCCTCCAGGGCGACTGCTTTTCCCAGGCCGCTGGAACAGCCTGTTACCAGCCATGTTTTTGCCATCGTATCTCCTCCTTACCGGACAAAATTGGTACTGATTCTGGTCTCCGGTTCCGGCGCTTCCACTCCGGCCTTTTTCCCGGCTTCCAGGCACTGCAGAAGCCAGGCCATGTTTTTCCCCAGCACCCGCATTATCTGAATTCCTTCGATATCTTCCAGAACCTGTTCCGGCGTCTGTCCGTGTACCATGTTCCAGTACCGGGAAGATACCACCGGCATCTGGGCGTAAACCAGGTATTTCTGCAGGACATCCAGCACCGCCGTGGTTCCCGCACGCCTTGCCGATACCACTGCCGCTCCCGGTTTCAGGGTAAACCGGTTAAGCCCTGCCATATGGTCCACGAAGAAAGCCCGGTCCATGAAGGCTTTCATGGAGGCGGCCACCGATGCGAAATGCACGGGAGAGCCGAACACAAAGCCATCATACGCTTCTGCTTCTTCCAGAAATTCGTTGACCCGGTCGTCGTACCGGCATTTCCCTTTCCGGGCGCAGTAGCCACAGCCGGTACAGCCCGTCAGTGGCTGGTTTCCAATCCAGAAATGAGCCGTTTCCACTCCGTTTGCCTGAAGGGCTCTTTCCACCTCATCCAGGGCCGCACGGGTACATCCTTTTTCATGGGGACTTCCATTTACCAGTAATACTTTCATTTTGTTCCTCCTGCTGTGTTTATTTTTCTGCCGTCTTTCCGGCGGGCGTTCTCAGCCGTTTCCAGGTCAGAAGATACATGCCCAGGGAAACCGGCAGCATAATCACTTCTACTACAAGCTGGGTCCATATCATGCCATACAGCCCCACCACAAGGTTCATCAGTATCAGCAGGGGGATGTTCAGAAGTCCCTGCCTGCCAAATGTCAGTGCCGCTGACTGGACGCCTTTTCCCATGGCCTGCAGGGTATAACTGATAAGAAAGTTTACCGAGGTCAGGGGAACGGCCAGACAGGCTATCCTGAGAAAAGACGCGCCCAGCGCGCTGGTCTCTGCTTCCGGGATAAACAGATGCAGAATCTGCGGGGCAAAGATGGCGAAGCAGGCCACGAAGCAGGCCGACATCACCAGGGCCGTTTTCCAGGAGAAGAAGGAAACCGCCCGCATCCGTTTGTAATCTCCTGAGGCGTAATTGTATCCTACTAGCGGCATAAAGCCCTGGCACAGTCCCATAGACACATTCAGGGGCACCTGGTCAATCCGTTTGACAATGCCGTAGGCCGCCACGGGAATGTCCCCGTATCCGGACGCCAGCCGGACGATGACCATATTGGAGGCATTTCCCAGGGCCGTTGCCAGAGCGGAAGCCAGACCCACGGAAAAAATCTGTCCTACAAACCGGAAGGTAAAATACCGGGGATGCAAAGAGACCGCGCTTTTTTTTCCCAGCCGGATATACTGAATGACAAAAAATACAACGGAAGCGGCATTGGAAAAAGCGGTGGCTATGGCCGCTCCGGCCACGCCCATATCAAAACCGAAGATCAGAACCGGGTCCAGTACGACGTTCAGAATTCCGCCGAACATCATTCCGGCGCTTGCCGGACGGGCATGTCCCTCGCTTCGCAGCAGATGTCCCATGGTCAGGCTGACCATGGTAGGTACTCCACCCAGCACCACAACCCAGAACAGGTAGCTTTCCGCGAAGCCGTATGTATCCGGGCTTGCGCCCAGGAAGGTCAGAAGAGGCCGCCGGGCCAGGTACGTTCCGATGGAAAACAGAAGCGTAACCGCGGCGCCGCCCCAGATGCTGAACGCAGAAACATATTTAATGTCTTTCTCCTGCTTTGCTCCCAGCAGCCGGGATATCAGACTGCTTCCGCCCAGGCCGAAGAGATTTCCCAGGGCCGTCAGCAGATTGAACCAGGGAGATACCAGAGAAACAGCGGCAACCATATAGGGATTTCCTATCTGGCCAATAAAAAAGGTATCTGCCAGATTGTAAATCATGGTGACTACCTGGCTGATGATGGTCGGGATAGCCAGGGTGGCTACTGCTCTTGGAACAGGAGCCGTTTCGAACAGTTCTTTTTCGGACAGTTTTGTCATAACCTTTCATCTTCTTTCTGTTTTTATTTTAAAAAAATTTTTTCCAAAGCAGAAGTCTCGTTTTGTTATGCCGTTTATACCTCCGGGTTAACTGTTCTTTTTCCCCGCCTTATGCTAAAATAAAACCAGGAAAAGGGAGGTGGACAGATGGACACGCAGACAGTCTGGACCAGACAGCATGAAAATGTGTGGAACATGCTTCAGGAAACCGGCCGCTACACAGCCCGGCGGGAATATATACAGCTGGACCTGCAGGAGCAGGCGCCCCTGGTGCTTGCGGCCTACGACTGGCTGGCGGCCCACGGGCCGGATGCCGGAAACCGGCCGGAGGATGTGGACTATCCGGTCTGGGTATCGTTTTCCCGGGACGGCACCATGCTTCCGGATGCGCATACCGTGATTCTGGAACTGGCGCTTCCGCCTTCCCGGATTACGCATATCAACATTGCAAAATGGGGGATGATTCTGAATTATTCCTACATCCCCCTGGATGAGGCCGACCAGGCCCGGCACCAGGAACTGCTGGAGGCCTACCGCATCAGCGATGCCCAGGCTTTTCTCTCCCGGTTTTATCCTCAGATAAAACGGGAAATTCAGGAAAGCTGGATGCGTCTTTTTGACAGCCGGATTTTACCGGGCAATGACCTGGAATATGGAACGATATGGGAGATACGAAAAGAATGGATACGAAAGGTAATCACGCCGGAATAAGCACAAGACCTATGTACACCTTTCAGTCGGATACGGTGTATTCCCTTCTGTGCCGGAAGGGGGTATGCTATTCCCGGAAAGAATATGTACAGAAAAAATACGGGGAAAGCGCCTGGATTTTTCTGACCGCCTATCAGTGGTTTGTAAAGGAAGCCGGGCAGTATGTGGCTCTGCCCCGAAAGGACGCGTTTCCCTACTGGGTTTACGGGGACCTGTACAGCTTTGACGCCTCCGGGGAGGGACACCTGCTGACGCTGGATGTGCCCGTGGATGAGGCGGTGTTTTTCCGGGCCGCGGACTGGACGCAGATTCTCTGTCTCCGGTATCTGGGTGAAGATGAGGAGGACACGGAATCCTTTTACCGGGAGTTCCGTCTTCAGGGACTCCGGGAGGAAACCGTGATGAAAACCGCCTTTTACCCGGAATGGAAGCGGCGGATAATAAAGAGCTGGTCCCGGCTTTTCCGGTACCACGAACAGATAAAGCAGGGGCATACTGAGGGCCTGGGCAGTATCCAGGCCGGTGTGTGGTGCCTGAAGAAAGAATGGATTCATATGGACGTATAGGAAGGAGACTGACGGAAAATGAAACAGCAGTATACCGCTACTTATGACTCTCCCCTTGGGGAAATTGTGCTGGCTGCATGCGAAGACGGCCTTACCGGTCTCTGGTTTGCCGGACAGAAATATTTTGGTTCTACGCTGAATGGGACAGAAAAGCCCTGGCAGGACGACCTGCAGGCTTCGGCCCCCGCAGTTTCCGAAATATTCGTCCGCACCCGCCAGTGGCTGGATCTCTATTTTTCCGGGAAAAACCCGGATTTCACCCCGCCCCTGGCCCTGGAAGGCTCCCCCTTCCGCCTGCTCATCTGGAATCTTCTCCTGGAAATTCCCTATGGCCAGACCACGACCTACGGGGAGCTTGCCCGGAAAGCGGCACAGAAACTGGGGCGCACCTCCATGTCCGCCCAGGCAGTCGGAAACGCCGTAGGGCATAATCCCATTTCCCTCATCGTTCCCTGCCACCGGGTCAAGGGCGCTGACGGAAGTCTCACCGGCTACGCCGGCGGAATTGACAGAAAACAATGGCTTTTGAACCTGGAATTGTAGACGGGGACGGGTACCGGCCAGCCGGTACCCGTCCCCGTCTACAATTCCCAAACTATTCTGTCAAATACTCCATCCGGTATTTTTCTGTCGGAGGGTGACGAAATCCCGGTAAACGCCGGGTTCTTTCATCAGTTCCGGATGGGTTCCGTGCTGGGCGATTCTCCCGTCTTTTACAACCAGTATCTGGTCGGCAGCCTGGATGGTGTTCAGCCGGTGGGCGATAACCAGGACGGTTTTGCCTTTTACCAGCTCAGTGATAGCTTCCTGAATATAGCTTTCATTGTCTACATCCACGCTTGCGGTAGCCTCGTCCAGAATAATCAGGTCCGCGTCTTTCAGGATACATCTTGCAATGGAAATCCGCTGTTTTTCTCCGCCAGACAAGGTCGCTCCCCCTTCCCCGATGACGGTGTCGAACCCGTCGGGGAGTTCCATAATAAAATCATAGCACCTGGCTTTGCGGGCGGCTTCCATCACTTCTTCCCTGGTGGCTTCCGGCCGTCCTATACTGATATTGCGGTACACGGTATCCCGGAAAAGATACACCCGCTGAAACACCATGCTGACATGGTCCATCAATTCTGCCAGAGGCACCTGCCGGATATCCCTGCCCCGGATGCGGATGCTTCCGTCCTTTACGTCCCAGAACCGGACCGCCAGGTTTGCAATGGTGGTCTTTCCTCCTCCCGAAGGCCCCACCAGGGCTGTCATGGTGTGAGGCTTCACGGAAAAACTGACGTCCTTTAGCACATCCTTCTCCCCGTAGGCAAAGGTCACGTGAGAAAAGGACAGTTCCTCCGCCCCGCTTTCGGGCAGATGCTGCCTTCCCTCATCGGCCAGTTCTGCTTCTGCAAACACCGCTTCTATCCGGTCCAGACAGCTGTTCATCACCGTCAGCCGGGTGGACTCTCCATAAAGGGCTTTTAAAGGACCGAACAAGTCAAACACAAAAAGCAGCAGTCCCAGAAGATAAGGCAGGGCAAGTTCCCCGGTCTGCTGCAGGTACACCGCCAGTCCGAACACCGCCGTCATCCCCAGGGCATACAGCAGATTCAGTCCCCGCATCCAGGGCGTCATGGCCTCCTCAAACCCCAGGGAAGTGTCCCTGGAACGCCGGAAATTCTCTGTCAGCTCCCGGGACTTTTCTCCCAGCATATTGTAGCTCTTGATAACACCAATGCCCTCCGTAAAAGAAAGGACCGCCCCGGTCAGATTCTCGCTTTGTTCCTGCCGGATATCCGACTCTTCCATGGCCCGCCGGTTCATCCGTCCGGAAAGCACTACCACAAGCAGACTGACTGCCGCCGTGACAAGTCCTGTCCGCCAGTCGATAAAAAAAGCAAAAAGAACCAGCAGGACTGCCGAAAAAATGTAGCTCATCATGCTGGCCAGGGTACTCATGGCCGTTTCTTCCACAAATATCATATCCGTACTGAGAAGAGAGCTGATTTTTCCCATATTTCCTTCCGTAAAATAGCCCATGGGCATGTTCCGCAGATGCCGCCCCAGCTCCAGCCGTTTTTCCGCCATCATCAGATAGCCGGCCCCGCTCTGCAGACAGTCGCTGCCGAACTGGCATAGGGTCTCCAGCAGCACACACACTGCCAGAATCACTCCCGTTTTCAGACAGTCTCCCCAGGTCAGCGTTCCTTCATAAAAACCCCAGAGTGTCAGAAACGCCATAACAATAGGCATTTTGGAAAAAATGGTCTTCAGCACAGAGCAGAGAAACGCCCACTGAATCCGGCTCCGGTACTGGCCGGAAAACCGTAAAATTCTGCGTGTCAGTTTATACATTATCTGAATCCTCCCTTCTTCCGGTCACCTGCCATCTGGCACTTTCCACAGACGCCTTCCAAAGTTTCCGGTAGGCGCCGCATCGCTCCAGCAGTTCCTCATGAGTACCACTGTCCACCAGCCGGCCTTTCTCCATTACACAGATTTTATCCGCATTTTTCACACTGGGAAGGCGATGGGCAATCACCAGAAGCGTCTTCCCCTTCACCACCTGGGAAATGGCTTTTTCCAGCTTATCCTCATTCTCGGCGTCCGTAAATGCGGTAGCCTCGTCCAGGATAATAACCCGGGCGTCCTTTAAAATGGCACGGGCGATGGCAATCCGCTGGCGCTGTCCGCCGGAAAGCTGCTTTCCTCCTTCTCCGGCTTTCGTGTAAATACCTTCCGGAAAGGTTTTCAAAAATTCCATACACTGGGCCCTTCTGGCAGCTTCCATCACCTCTTCATCGGAGGCCTCCGGCTTTCCCATCCGGATATTTTCCAGCAGACTGGTGTTAAACAGATACTGCTCCTGCCCCACATAGGCAATTTCCCCATTCAGGGCCTCCAGGCTCATCTGCCGGATATCCTGACCGCCCAGGGTAATCCGCCCTTCCCCCACGTCATAATAATGAACCGCCAGTTTTGCCAGTGTGCTCTTTCCGGAGCCGGACTCTCCCACCAGAGCTGTCTTCTGTCCCTCTTTGATTTCCAGATTTATCCCTTCCAGAACTTTCGTTTTTTCATAGGCAAATCCCACATTTTCGAAAACCAGATTTCCATTTTTCCCATGGAAAGCGTCCTCCGTCTGTTCCAGGGGCGGCGCGTCCAGCATCTGCTCCAGAGCCGTTATCTTGTACTGAATCTGGGGCAGGGACGGCAGAAAACTCAGCGCTTTTAAAAGAGGAATCCCGATACTTAAGGATAGGCACATTACCAGAATCAGGTCCGGCAGGGTGGACCAGCCTTTCAGCACAAACCAGGAACCCAGGGGCAGGGTCAGCAGCAGAGTGCAGGGCAGGACACTGTTATAGAGAGCCATCCAGGGCCAGCAGGCTTTGTACCAGGCCAGGGTAAAATCCCGGTAGGAACGGATATCCTTTTCAAACCTTTCATAGGACTCCCCGTCCCGGTTGAACACCTTCACTACCTCCATCCCGTTGATGTACTCAATGATGGTATTGTTCATTACCTGCCCTGCCCGGTAATAATTTTCCATATCCTTCATGCCAATGGAATACATGGCCATCATGGCGGCCAGCCCCACTGGCAGGGAAGCCAGGCTGGTCAGGGCCAGCTTCCAGTCTATGAAAAACAGGGCCAGATAAACCACCACGGGAATCACCATGTTACCGAATCCCTCCGGAAGGGCGTGGGCCAGCAGAATTTCCATGCTCTCCACATCGTCCACAAACAGTCTCCGGATACTTCCCGTTCCCTTTTCCTGAATCACTCCAAGCGGCAGGTTCTCCATCCGTTTCTGCAGGGACTCCCGCAGACGCAGCAGAGTTCCGTAAGCTGCCTCATGGGACAGCACCAGCCCCTGGATATACAGAACTGCATGGAGTACCAGGCCGGCCAGGACCAGCAGGGTCCGGCTGCCCATATAAGCCAGGCTGAGCCGTTCGCCCTGGATAAGCGGGGTGATAATCTGCCAGGCCGCCACAAAGGGCAGGATACTGCCAAGCACTGCCAGAAAAATGACAGCTGCGGCCAGAAATATTTTCCTTTTGTAAGGGCCGGCATAGGCAAGAATTTTCTGAAACATGTCAAAACCTCCATTTCTTTCGTCTCAGGCAGGGGAAGTCCACTCCCCCCTGGGCATATTGCGCAAAAAAATAAACGCCAGAATTTTGAAAGAATTCTGTGCGTTTATTTTCCCGCTTTTTCTTATCCGTTTCTGCCAGAAACCTGCCTGGTTTTAACAGTTTTCTGCTTATTTTCCATAGTCCCTTGGCAGGACTCCGTACTGCTTTTTAAACGAGGCCGAAAAATGGCTCATATTCGTGTAACCGCTGGCCACTGCCGCCTGACTGACGCTCACTTCCCCCGTTTCCAGCAGGACGGCCGCCCGGGAAAGCCGCTGCCGGATAACATAAGCATGAAGAGAGATGCCTGTCTCCCGGGCGAATCCCCGGGAAAGGCTGCTGACGCTCAAGCCCGCCTCATGGGCCAGCTCTTCCAGGCTGCAGTGGTCCACACAGTTCCGGTCAATTCTCCGGCGGACCTCCAGAATAGCCTCCCGGTCCGTCCGGGCAATGTCCGGCTCCGGCTTCCGGATATCTGTAAACTCCTCCAGGCAGAAGGAAATCAGCTCCAGAAATTTTCCTTCCAGAAGGATTCCGGCAGTTCCTCCCTCATGTCCGGACAGTTTCTGAAGTTCCCGAATCAGGCCAGCCGTCCGGGGACTGATTCCGGTTTTAGTAATCTTCCTGCAGAGACGGAGGATTTTTTCTTCCTCCCTGGCATCGAAATAGGCGCTTACCAGTTCCCGGAAACGGGCCGCCGGTATCTGCAGACTCTGGCAATCGATGCTTTTGTCTTTCTCATAGGTTCCCACGGTAGTCCGGCCGGAATCCAGGTACATGCACATTTCTCCCGGCTCCACGGCAACCGCTTCTTTTCCGTCTTTGAGGCCCCACTCCATGCCCTGCTCCGGGAAAAAAAGGAACTGCACCTCATCCCTGGCGAACCGGGCCTGCTTTTCCACCTGCACGTCTTTGTGAAATTCCATATGCCAGCTGAAAAATCCCATGCCGCACCGGGTACGCTGTTCACGTACATCAAATTCCCCCATGTCCCGGGGAATCTGACGCACAAATCCGGCCATGTCCCGGATATCTCCCCGGTCAAAAAAATCTGTCAGATATTCTCCTGCCGGTCTGATGCTCATCCGTTTTTCTGTCCTTTCTTCCTATCTATCTCACGCTGAATGCGCCAAATCCCGGATACACTGCGGCCTCTCCCAGTTCTTCCTCAATCCGGAGAAGCTGATTGTATTTTTCCACGCGCTCACTTCTGCTGGGGGCGCCGGTTTTAATCTGGCAGGTGTTCAGGGCTACAGCCAGGTCTGCAATGGTGGTATCTCCTGTCTCCCCGGAGCGGTGGGAGGAAATGGCGGTATAGCCGGCTTTGTGCGCCATCTTAACCGCCTCCAGTGTCTCGGACACCGTCCCAATCTGGTTCAGTTTAATGAGGATGGAGTTCCCGCAGCCCAGGCGGATTCCCTTCTGCAGCCGCTCCGTATTGGTAACAAACAAGTCATCGCCTACAAGCTGCACTTTCTGTCCCAGTTCTTTTGTCAGCAGCTGCCAGCCTTCCCAGTCTTCCTCGTCCAGTCCGTCCTCGATAGAGTAAATGGGGTACTTTTCGCAGAGCGCTTTCCAGTGTTCCACCAGCTCTGCAGAGGTGAATTTCTTTCCGCACTTCGGCAGCACGTACTCGCCCTTTTTCCCGCTCTTCCATTCACTGGAGGCTGCATCCATGGCCAGGACAAAGTCCTTTCCCGGTTCATATCCTGCTCTTTTTACTGCCTCCAGAATATACGCAATGGCTTCCTCATCACCTTCCAGATCCGGAGCGAAACCGCCCTCATCCCCCACGGAGGTTGCCAGTCCTTTTTCTTTTAGCAGCGCCTGCAGGGCGTGAAATACTTCCGTGCACCACCGCAGACCTTCCTTAAAACTGGGGGCGCCGGCAGGCATAATCATAAATTCCTGCACGTCCACGGTGTTGGCCGCATGGGCGCCGCCATTTAAAATATTCATCATGGGCACCGGAAGCTGGTTGCCGTTTACTCCTCCCAGAAACCGGTACAGCGGAATATCCAGAGATTTTGCCGCCGCTCTTACGCAGGCAATGGAAACTGCCAGAATTGCGTTGGCTCCCAGTCTGGATTTATCCTTTGTCCCATCGACCTGAATCATGGCCCTGTCTACCGCATAAGTATTCGAAGCATCCATTCCTGCCAGCGTCCCGCAGATAACCGTATTGATGTTTTCCACCGCTTTGGACACGCCTTTTCCGCCAAACCGTTCCTTGTCATTGTCCCGAAGCTCCAGGGCCTCGAATTCTCCGGTAGACGCGCCGCTTGGGGCGGCCCCTCTTGCCACGGTTCCATCCGCCAGATGTACCTCTGCCTCCACAGTCGGATTCCCCCGGGAGTCGATGATTTCTCTTCCAGTCACTTTTTCAATTTCCAGATATGCTTTTCCCATTTTTCTTTCCTTTCCCATGGGCCCCTTTTGCCCTTCTGCTCAGGAAAGAAGGACAAAAGGAGTTTCCATGATTTACTCACATGTGGTTAGTTATGTCTAACCTATGTTTATAGTAACAGACTTCGGAGAAAGAGTCAAGAGGAAACCGACGGGGACGGGTACCGGCTGGCCGGTACCCGTCCCCGTCTACAATTCCCAAACTATTCTGACGAATCCAGCTCCAGAAACTGGAGCAGAAGACTGGTATTCATCCGTTCCAGACTGTTGTCCCAGTCGATGTTCAGTAAATCATTGATTTTATCTATCCGTTTCCGGATGGTATTGATATGCACGTACATTTTATCTGCTGTGGCGCTGAAATTCATGTTGTTTTCCAGATAGACTTTCAGGGTGCGGAGAAGTTCCACATTCTTTTTTTCTTTCATTAAATTTTTGTACCGTTCCAGCATGTGCTGCAGTTCTTCTCCGGGAATTTCCAGCCAGGCCAGGGGGCCGAGCTGTGCATAATCCCAGAAACAGCCTCCGGGCTGCATCTGGCTTCCCATTTCCAGAGCTTTCCGGCATCTACGGGAGCACTCCCGGAGATTCAGCAGGGTATCGGGCTCCAGAAGGATGCCGAATTCCAGTTCCAGGCCGTCACATTTTTCTTTTACCCGCTCCCGGAATTCCCGCAGATAGCCTGTTACTTCTTCCTTTTCGTATGTCCCGGTCTCCGGGGCCTCGATAAAAATCAGTCCTTCGTTCTGACCGGTTATGGCTATCTTCCCGCATTTAGACATGCTGCCTTTCCGGAACGTACCAAGAATTCCTTCCCGGCATCCGGATACCTTTTCCGGACCGGGCTTCTGCCGGAACATGACATAAACATATTTCCTGCTGGTGGAAAGTCCCTGAAGATTGGCCTGGAACATTACTTTTTTGGGATTTTCACTGGCCGAATTCAGCACATAAAGTACAAAGTTCTCAAATCCGATATTCCCCATATCCTGAGCCACCACAATCTGTTCATACAGCCCCTGCAGACTGAGAAACGCAATGCGGATGGCAAACTGGTCGTAATAATCCAGCAGTTCACGGGACTCCATCACCGCAAAATACGCCTGCACATTTTCATTTACCCGGATAGGAATCCGAATCCAGCTGACCCTGGGAAGATTTTCTGCCTGCTGCTCAACCAGCCGGTACCGGGTCATCTGGATATAATCACAGAGCCGGTGCTTGGTATAAGGCCGGGACGGCTCCCAGAAATCCTCGTCCGACAGTCCAAAAGAATCTGCGATTCTGCGGAAATTCGCAGAGCTGTAATAACTCTTTTTCTCGGCAAAATCATAGAGAAAGGCCGGGAATTTCATTTCCGCCTCCACAGCCTGGAGAATTTTCCGAATCTTCTGCTCCTTATAGGTCAGGCTGGAAATCTGGTACACAGCGCTGCTGTTCATACGAAAACGCCGGATGGTCCGGTTCATCACCACCGTATTTACCTCTGACATAATGTCCATCCATGGCACGGAAAAGGGCATGGAAAGCAGAGGAACATCGTACTGGTCAAAAAGCTTTACCATCTCTTCCGGCACCTGCTCCAGGTACCGGTCCCGCTTGATTACAAAGGCCGAACATTTCTGCATACTGCCTTCCCGGAAGGACTGCGCTATGCATCCCGGCTCCTTCGCAATCACATACCCGGAAGAGAGCACCATCTCCTTCCCCTGGGTCCAGTGAAACGCATCCGGCGCCTCCAGAACAGTAATTCCCTGAATCTCCTTCCCCAGTCCTCTGCTTCCGGCGAGGACGTAAAAATCTCTGAAAAAATCCTGCGCCAGCAATTCCTGTACTGAAATTCCCATCTCTTCTGCCACTCCCTGCTTTTGCCAAATCTTACGCCCAGTTTACCATTTGTGCTTCCGTCTTGTCAATTTCCCGCAGTTTACTCTGCCTTCCTTTCCTCGTACATAGGCTGATAATCTCCGGGCTGACCCGCCTGAAATTCTTCCCGGATTTTTTTCACCAGCTCCGGATGCTGATACAGATCCCATCCGGTCCCTGCCAGTACCCGGGCCGCGTAAAAGGCCCCTTTCTGCCCGATGGTGCTTCCTGCCGCCGCACAGCTCTGCCAGGTATGGGGCGCCACGCCATCCGGCCAGCACACCGCCGTAAACATATTCATGGGCATCAGTCTGCTCACATCCCCGCTGTCGGAGGAAGCGGTAAGGCGGTCCTCCTTCCAGGCCATCCTGTCCAGCACATCCTCCCGAAGCGGCATTTCCGTTTCCACGCCGGCCGCTTCCTGCAGCTGCCGGGCAAACTGCTTCTCCTCTTCGGTATAGACCGGAAGCGGAACCTCCTGCAGATTCTGCCAGGTCACATCCCCAAAGGAAGGCTCTCCCTTCATCTCACAGCAGCCGTACTCCACCCTGGTTTCCACCCGGGTCTCCGTCATCATGGCGGCGCCCTCCGCAACCAGAGTGAGACGCCGCAGAATTTCCTTTACCTGCTCCATATAAGGCGCCCGGACATAATACCAGGCTCCCGCCCGGTCGGGAACAATATTCGGGGCAAATCCGCCGCTGTCCGTAGTATAGTGAATCCGCGCCTGCTCCGGCACATGCTCCCGCAGATAATTGGCCCCCACACTCATCAGTTCCACTGCGTCCAGAGCGCTCCGCCCCTTTTCGGGAGCCGCCGCCGCATGGGACGTTTTCCCGTAAAACTTAAATTTCACCGACGCGCTTGCCAGATACCCCTCATCGTAAACCATATTGGCGGACATGGGGTGCCAGCTAAGCGCCAGGTCGCAGCCGTCGAACATATGGTAATATGCCATTTTTACTTTTCCCGACAGAAGCTCCTCCTCCGGGCAGCCGTAGAACCGGATGGTTCCCGGAAGCCCGGTTTCCTCCAGGAACCGTTTCAGCGCCACTGCGGCAGTGGCCGATGCGGCCCCCAGCAGATTGTGGCCGCACCCGTGTCCGGGGCCTCCTTCCACAACCGCCTCCTTTTTTGCCGTACATTTCTGGGACAGTCCCGGGAGAGCGTCATACTCTCCCAGCACCCCGATAACCGGACTTCCGCTTCCGTATTCCGCGTAAAAAGCGTAAGGCAGTTTCTCTTCATTTACAATAACAAATCCTTCCCTGGAGAGCATCGTCCTGAAAAAATCAGAGGACTTCTGCTCCTTTCCCCCTGTCTCCGGATTTTCCCATATGCTGGTGCTAATTTCCCGGCACAGCGGTTCCAGTTCTTCCATTCTGGAAAATAGTTCCTGCTTTTCCATACCATTCCTCCGTTCTGCTATTTCTCTGCCTCAGATTCTCCTTTGTGAGCCTTTTTAAATGTCACAATCGCGATTGCAATACTCAGGAATACGCTGGTGAGAATTCCCAGGTAGTTGCTGGCTCCCGGAAGCCAGTTGAAAATGCCCGCGTTAATGGCAACGTTCAGAAGAACGGCATAAATCAGCACTGTCACGGCCAGTTTTTTCTGCTTCATGCCAAACTGCATCAGCAGGGCTCCGAAAAGAGCGGGCAGCAGATAGTTCAGCGCCTCGGTCACTGTTTCCGGCATCATGGACAGCACAGAGCTTCCCAGAATAACCCCCACAGTCAGCACAGAGGTGTTAATCACAATAGAAACGGCCATACCAAGGGTGGCGATAACCGACCCTTTCTCCGTTCCCGGCTCCACCCCTGCGGACACCTGGGCCATGCTGGCACAGGGGACACGCATGTTGGAAATATTTCCGGAAAGAAAGGCCATGTAGGTGCCCACTGGACCCAGCACGGGGAAATAGGAAATCGGTTCCACAAACCACAGTACTCCCACGGCGCTTGCAATGGAAATAAAGGAAGTAACCAGCGCCGCCGGGCGGGGCAGAATGCCGTATACTACAGCCAGTACAAGGGCCGGGGCAAAGGATGCCACCACACCCAGAAATCCGGTGATTTTTCCAATCCGGTTCATACGGGGCATATATTCTTCGTTAAAAAATTTCTGTTTTTCATCCATGGTTATCCCTCCTATACAACTGCTGTAATAATCATCGCGCCGAGAATGGCAAAGGTAAGCGCCCATTCATTCAGCCATTTTACTTTCTTCCTGTCTGCAATCCACAGCAGAACGCCCATAATCACTGCTCCCAGAATACAGGACAGCGAATTTTTGTTCATGGCCGACAGATGCTGGCCGGACAGGGCGCTGAAAGCACCAACAATGGCTGCTCCGGAAATTGCCGTCAGCAGAGCCGGATTTCCGCCGGAGAGCTTATGCTGTACCTTGTCCATCCGGTTTGCGGAAAAGGTTCCAAATATAATCCAGCCGATGGACCCCAGAATCATGGTCCATACCGCCATGCAGAAGGCCAGCTCCGTCATCTGGTCCGCGCCAAGCTGTACCCCTACCGCCTGGGTTCCAAACCCGGCCGCCATGGATTCAAACATCACGGAACCGATAAAGGAAAGCCGCATCCAGGCCATCGGTCCTCCCACACTGATTAGCAGGGAAAGCATTCCGCTCAGGATTACGATGGACGGCCCGATGGAAGTGATGGCACTGCTTTTCATGGCGCCATTCATCTGTTTCTTCGTAAGTCCGATTTTTGTCCCGGCCTGATAGGCGTTTTTCGCAAAGACCAGTGCCTGTATAATTACCAGGGCCACTGCGATTCCACAGGCAAGCCACATCGGAATTCCGTTTGCAATCTCCATTATGTCTCTCATGTTCTCTCCTCCTTACTCTTCGGTATGTACCTCTTCTGTATGGTTTGCCAGCCAGTCCATGGCTGCTTTCGCGTAAATGGCCGCTCCTTCTTTCAGGCAGCTTTCATTAAAAAGTACCTTTGGATTGTGCTGACCCTTCCATTTTGTCTTATCCTCTACCCCTGCGCCGATAATAAAATAGGTTCCCGGCACACGGTCTGTAAATTCCGCAAAATCCTCGGAGCCCATCAGATGGACGCCTCCCTGAATCTGCAGATTCGCATCCAGGCTGCGGATACTTTCCAGACATTCCTCCGTCAGTGCTTCGTCACAGATGACACTGGGCGTACTGCTTAATACCTCTGTCTCGCACTGACACCGGTAGGCGGACGCTACAGCCGGAACGATTTCTCCGATTCTGCGAATCAGGAGCTCCCGGACTTCCTTTTCGAAAGTCCGAAGCGTTCCCTGCAGCACGCAGCGTTCGGGAATTACATTTGCCGCGTTTCCGGCCTGGAACTGCCCTATGGTCAGAGCCGCCTCCGCTCCCGGCGGGCACTCCCTTGCTATCAGGGACTGCAGGGCATGATACACCTCTACTCCGGCATTGATGGGGTCTATGCAGACTTCCGGCTGGGAGCCGTGCCCGCCCCGGCCGGTCAGAATGATTTTAAAGCCGTATACCGATGCCATGGCCTGGTGACCGTACTGAATGGTTCCCGTTTCCACTCCGGCCATCACATGCATGGCAAAAGCCGCATCCACGCGGGGATTTTCCAGCACCCCGGCGTCCACCGCCGCTTTGGCGCCGTGGAACGTCTCCTCGCCGGACTGGAACAGAAGTTTTACCGTTCCCTTCAGCTCCTGCTCATGTTTTTTTAGCAGCTTTGCCGCGCCCAGCAGAATCGTGGCGTGCAAATCATGGCCGCAGCCGTGCATGCATCCGTTTGTGGAGGCAAATTCCAGACCCGTTTCCTCCTGAAGCGGAAGCCCGTCCATGTCGCTGCGAAGCAGAAAGCACTTTCCGCCCTTTCCGATTTGCGCCACCACACAGGAGCAGTCCTCGTAAACCTCATACGGAATTCCCATTTCCTTCAGTTTTCCCGTGACAAATTTCACGGTTTCCGGAAGATGCACATCCAGCTCCGGAATCTGATGCAACCCTCTTCTCCAGTTCACCAGCTCCTCCTGAAGCGCCTCCGCTTCCTGCAGTAACCTTTTCTCCATAAAGCCATTCCTCCTTTTTGTGTTTCACCGGTTACATACACTTCACTTAAGTAAACTTGTCACCCATTCTAAGCATTCTTCCGGACAAAAAAAATGAAATAATTTTCACTTTTTTGTACAAAAAATAAAAAGTGAAAATTATTTCATTTTTCATTGGTCATTGGGGACGGGTACAGGCCAGCCTGTACCCGTCCCCGACTACAATTCCCAAACTAT
>DWYV01000046.1 GCA_019118525.1 Candidatus Bariatricus faecipullorum | reverse complement strand
AAATAACAGATGAGAAAAAGCAGAACAGACGCGAGCTGTTGGCACTCACTGTTATTACAGTTAGAACACAAGTGTTCTGAAGATTTCCGGAAAAAGAAGGCGCTAAGTACCGGAAACAAAAAGTTTATGAAAGGAAGGTACGGACCACCGAAAACGTAAACTTAAAATCCAATATTTTTTAAAAATCTAATTCTAACAAAGAAAGAGGTAAAAAAGAATGATTGGAGAATCAAAGTAAAGGCGGGTATCAGTTATTAAAATTGGTATCCGTCTTTACTGTTGTGATTTTTTCTGATATAATCATTTCCAGATTCAGAAGAAATGAGGTGAAAGGATGTATACAGTTTCCTGTTAATGATGAAAGGGCAGTAGAAATAAAGGATGCCTTTGTTTTGTGTATGCCCGGCAGGAAAGTATACATTCTTTTTTGTGCAGAAATCTTCAGTACGGCCCGGAACACACTGGGGAGACAGTGTGAGTTCGCAGGGAAAAGGTACAGACTGCGGGAAAAGATACTTTCCTGCGGTCTGTTTTTTTGCGCGATACGCCCGGAGAATGGCCGGCCGAAGGGGCAAGCCTGCTTGCACAGGCGGCCCGACATTTGACGGGCAACGGTCATCGGGCAACCGCTTACAGTAAAAAGGAGGTATCTGCAATTATGTCACTGATAAATGTTGCAAACCTAACCTTTTCCTACGAGACCAGTCCGGAACCGGTGTTTGAGAACGTCAGTTTTCAGATAGACAGCAGCTGGCGGCTGGGACTGACCGGGAGAAATGGAAAAGGGAAAACCACGTTTCTGAAACTTCTGATGGGAGAATACGAGTACCGGGGCACGATACAGTCTTCGCTGGAATTTGAATATTTCCCCTTTCCGGTGGAGAAAAAAGACCGGATGACCCTGGAGGTACTGGAGGAAATCTGTCCGCTGGCCCAGGACTGGGAGATGCTTCGGGAAATCCAGCTGATGGGAATGGATGGGGAGATACTGTACCGCATTTATGACAGCCTGTCCCGGGGAGAACAGACCCGGATACTGCTGGCAGGAATGTTTCTGCGGGAAAATGCCTTCCTTCTGATAGATGAGCCGACCAATCATCTGGACAGAGAGGGAAGAGAGCTGCTGGCGGATTACCTGCGGAAAAAGAAAGGATTTATCCTGGTATCCCATGACAGAATGTTTCTGGATGCCTGCATTGACCATGTGCTTTCCCTCAACCGCTCTGATATCGAAGTGCAGAAGGGAAATTTCTCCACCTGGTGGGAAAACCGGCGCCGGCAGGACGCCTTTGAGCAGGCGGAGCACCAGAAGCTTGCCAGAGATATCCGAAGGCTGCAGGAGGCCGCCGGAAGAAACAGCGACTGGTCCGGCCGGGTGGAGAAGAGCAAAAAAGGAAAAGGCGCCGGAGGCCAGAAAACGGACCGGGGCTATATCGGTCATAAATCCGCAAAGATGATGAAGCGGGCAAAGGTCCTGGAACGGAGGCAGGAGAAGGAAATAGAAGGGAAATCCCGACTGCTGAAAAACGTGGAGACGGCGGAAACCCTGAAAATTCATCCTCTTTCCTTTCACCGGGAGATACTGGCCGAATTTTCCCATGTATCACTGTTTTACGGAGAAAAGGAAGTCTGCCGGGATTTGAATTTTACCATCCGGCAGGGAGAACAGACCATCCTGCGGGGGAAAAACGGGAGCGGCAAATCCAGTATCCTGAAGCTGCTGGCCGGGGATGCCTGTGGGAAAGACCGGCCTTCCTTTACCGGAGATTTCCGGCTGGCGCCGGGCCTTAAAATCTCCATGGTGCCCCAGGATACGGACGGACTGACGGGAAATCTGCAGGATTATGCGGCAGAATACGATGTGGACAGAAGTCTGTTTCTGGCCATTTTAAGAAAACTGGACTTTTCCCGGGAGCAGTTTGAAAAACGGCTGGAAGAGCTGAGTATGGGACAGCGGAAAAAAGTGCTCCTGGCCAGAAGTCTCTGTGAGAAAGCCCACCTTTATGTGTGGGACGAACCCCTGAATTACATCGATGTCATTTCCCGGATACAGATAGAAGAACTTATCCGGACATACCGCCCTTCCATGGTGCTTGTGGAACATGACGGGGCCTTCTGTAAAAATGCAGGAAGTCTTGAAATAACCCTTGACGAACCATGTTAAAACATTTACAATATTAGTGCGGAAAAACCGCGCGTAAGAGGGTTATAAGATAAGGGGAGCAACGGTTTTATAGAAAATGTAAAGCCGTGCTTTTCATGTTTTATATACACCACAAAATACGAGGAGGAATTGTAAAATGGCAACAAAATGGGTTTACATGTTTACAGAAGGAAATGCAACCATGAGAAACCTGCTTGGTGGAAAAGGTGCAAACCTTGCTGAAATGACATCCCTGGGACTTCCGGTGCCGCAGGGCTTCACAATTACAACAGAAGCCTGCACAAGGTATTATGAAGATGGCAGACAGATTAACGACGAGATTATGGAGCAGATTCAGGAAGCCATCACAAAACTGGAAGGAATTACAGGAAAGAAGTTCGGAGACAAAGAAAATCCGCTTCTGGTTTCCGTTCGTTCCGGTGCAAGAGCTTCCATGCCCGGTATGATGGATACTATCCTGAACCTGGGTCTGAATGAAGATGTAGTAGAAGTTCTGGCTGCAAAATCCGGCAATCCGCGCTGGGCATGGGACTGCTACAGAAGATTCATCCAGATGTATTCCGATGTAGTTATGGAAGTAGGAAAGAAATACTTCGAAGAGCTCATCGACAAGATGAAAGCAGAAAAAGGTGTTACTCAGGACGTAGAACTGAATGCAGATGACCTGAAAGACCTTGCAAATCAGTTCAAAGCTGAATATAAAGAAAAAATCGGTTCTGATTTCCCGTCAGATCCGAAGGAACAGCTGGTAGGAGCTATCAAAGCTGTATTCCGTTCATGGGACAACCCCCGTGCAAATGTTTACCGTCGTGACAACGATATCCCGTATTCCTGGGGAACCGCTGTTAACGTACAGATGATGGCATTTGGTAACATGGGTGATGACTGTGGTACTGGTGTTGCATTTACAAGAGACCCGGCTACCGGTGAAAACGGCCTGTTCGGTGAATTCCTCACCAACGCACAGGGCGAAGACGTAGTTGCCGGCGTTCGTACTCCGATGCATATTTCCGAAATGGAAGAAAAATTCCCGGAAGCTTTCAAACAGTTCAAAGAAGTTTGCAAGATTCTGGAAACTCATTACAGAGACATGCAGGACATGGAGTTTACCGTAGAAAACGGAAAACTTTACATGCTGCAGACACGTAATGGTAAGAGAACAGCTCAGGCTGCTCTGAAGATTGCCTGCGACCTTGTTGACGAAGGCATGAGAACAGAGGAAGAGGCTGTTGCAATGATTGACCCGCGTAATCTGGATACACTGCTTCATCCGCAGTTCGACGCTGCTGCACTGAAAGCTGCTACTCCGGTTGGAAAGGCTCTGGGAGCATCTCCGGGAGCTGCATGCGGTAAAATCGTATTCACTGCAGAAGATGCTGAGGCATGGGCTGCAAGAGGTGAAAAAGTGGTACTGGTTCGTCTGGAAACTTCTCCGGAAGACATTACCGGTATGAAGAGCGCTCAGGGTATCCTGACCGTTCGTGGAGGTATGACATCTCACGCTGCCGTAGTTGCACGTGGTATGGGAACCTGCTGTGTATCCGGATGCTCTGACATCGTTATGGATGAAGAGAACAAGAAGTTCACACTTGCCGGAAAAGAATATCATGAAGGCGACTGGATTTCCATCGATGGTTCTACAGGTAACATCTATGATGGTATCATCAAGACTGTAGATGCAACTATCGCTGGTGAGTTCGGAAGAATCATGAGCTGGGCTGACAAGTACAGAACCATGAAGGTAAGAACAAACGCAGATACTCCGGATGACGCTAAGAAAGCACGCGAGCTGGGTGCAGAAGGTATCGGACTCTGCCGTACAGAGCATATGTTCTTCGAAGGCGACAGAATCGATGCATTCCGTGAAATGATTTGTGCAGATACAGTAGAAGAAAGAGAAAAAGCTCTGGAGAAGATCCTTCCAGTACAGCAGGGAGACTTCGAAAAACTGTATGAGGCTCTGGAAGGAAATCCGGTTACTATCCGTTTCCTTGACCCGCCGCTTCATGAATTCGTTCCGACTGAGGAAGAAGACATTCAGAAACTGGCAGACGCACAGGGCAAGACAGTTGAGCAGATTAAAGCTATCATCGACGGCCTGCATGAGTTCAACCCGATGATGGGACATCGTGGATGCCGTCTGGCAGTTACCTATCCGGAAATTGCCAAGATGCAGACAAAGGCTGTTATCCGCGCAGCTATCAATGTGAAGAAAGCTCATCCGGACTGGAACATCGTTCCGGAAATTATGATTCCGCTGGTAGGCGATGTAAAAGAACTGAAATATGTTAAGAAATTCGTAGTTGAGACCGCTGACGCTGAAATCGCAGCAGCAGGAAGCGACCTGAAATACGAAGTTGGTACCATGATTGAGATTCCGAGAGCTGCTCTTACAGCTGACGAAATCGCAAAAGAAGCTGACTTCTTCTGCTTCGGTACAAACGACCTGACCCAGATGACTTACGGATTCTCCCGTGACGATGCTGGTAAGTTCCTGGATGCTTACTATGACGCCAAGATTTTTGAGAACGACCCGTTCGCAAAACTTGACCAGACCGGTGTGGGCAAACTGATGGAAATGGCTATTAACTTAGGAAAACCGGTGAACCCGAGCCTGCATGTAGGTATCTGTGGCGAGCATGGTGGAGATCCGTCTTCTGTAGAATTCTGCAACAAGATTGGTCTTGACTATGTATCCTGCTCACCGTTCCGTGTGCCGATTGCAAGACTTGCAGCAGCACAGGCAGCGATTGCCCAGAAGAATGCATAAGAAATAGGATGTATCACTGAAAATGTGACAGGTGGCCCCCATATAGGATATCCGTCTTATATGGGGGCATTTCTGTATCCGGACGATTAAAAAAATGGAGTGAAGTGGATGGCGGAATCGGGAAAAACAAAGGAAACCATGAAATACCGGCTCGCGGAAGCGATGAAGCAGTGTATGAAATGGGCACCGGTAGAGAAGATTACGGTGAAAGAAATTGTGGAACAGTGCGGAACGACCAGACAGACGTTTTACCGGAATTTTCAGGATAAGTACGACCTGATTAACTGGTATTTTGACAAAATTCTTCTGGAATCGTTTGAGCACATGGGAGAGGGCCGGACGGTATACGAAGGTCTGGTGAATAAATTTCACTATATCCAGGATGAGAAACTTTTTTTCCGGGCCGCCTTTAAAACAGACCAGCAGAACAGTCTGAGGGACCATGATTTTCACCTGATTCTGCAGTTCTATACAGAACGGATAGAAGGGAAGACCGGGAAAAAGCTGGATGACAGTCTGAAATTTCTTCTGGAAATGTACTGTCAGGGGTCTATCTACATGACGGTCCGCTGGGTGCTGGGTCAGAGGAAGGGGACGCCGGAGCAGATGGCGAAATCTCTTGTGGAAGCCATGCCGGCCCAGCTGGAGCGGGTCTTCCGGGAACTGGAACTTCTGTGAGGCGTGACACATTGCCTGTTTTGTAACTTTCTATTTTTCCTGCGGATTGTTAAAATAAAGACAGAGACAGCCGGATGTCCGGTAAAATCTGAAAAGCAAAGGAAAAGAAGGAAAATGGCAAACAGAATTATGCTGAATGAAACCTCCTATCATGGAGCAGGCGCCATTCAGGAAATCGCAACAGAAGCAAAAGCAAGAGCGTTCAAAAAAGCATTTGTATGTTCCGACCCGGACCTGATTAAATTCGGGGTTACCGCAAAAGTAATGGACGTACTGGACGGCGCGGGACTGGATTATGAAATCTATTCTGACATCAAGGCAAACCCGACCATTGAAAACGTACAGCATGGAGTGCAGGCATTTAAAAATGCCCAGGCAGACTATATCGTCGCCATCGGCGGCGGTTCTTCCATGGATACCGCAAAGGCAATCGGCATCATCATAGCCAATCCGGAATTCGAAGATGTGAGAAGTCTGGAGGGAACCGCTCCCACCAAGAATCCCTGTGTGCCGATTATTGCAGTGCCGACCACAGCAGGAACAGCGGCTGAGGTTACCATTAACTACGTCATTACGGATGTAGAGAAGAAGAGAAAATTTGTCTGTGTAGACCCCCACGACATGCCCGTTATTGCTGTGGTAGACCCGGACATGATGACCTCCATGCCGAAAGGGCTGACGGCAGCCACCGGAATGGACGCGCTGACGCACGCCATCGAGGGATACACCACAAAGGCTGCCTGGGAGATGACGGATATGTTCCACCTCAAGGCCATTGAGATTATCTCCAGATCCTTAAGAGGCGCCGTGGCCAATGAGAAGGAAGGCCGGGAAGGAATGGCCCTTGGACAGTACATCGCCGGAATGGGATTCTCCAATGTAGGACTTGGGATTGCTCACTCCATGGCTCATACACTGGGCGCTGTGTACGACACACCCCACGGAGTTGCCTGCGCCATGATGCTCCCGATTGTAATGGAGTACAATGCAGACTGCACCGGAGAGAAATATAAAGAAATCGCGAAGGCCATGGGCGTAAAAGGCGTGGATGACATGTCTGTGGAAGAGTACCGGAAAGCGGCCGTGGACGCAGTGCGCCAGCTTTCAGAGGATGTGGGAATCCCCACAAAACTGGAAGCCATTAAGGAAGAAGACCTGCAGTTTCTGGCAGAGTCTGCATATGCAGACGCCTGCGCGCCGGGAAATCCGAAGGATGCAGGCGTAGAAGATTTAAAAGAACTGTTCCGGAAGATTATGTAAGGAAATGGAAAGCAGAATTATTGCTCCTTTTGTGACTGCCTGGCGGTTGCGGAATGATTCCAAGTCTGCGGCGGCATTACAACCGTACGCTGCTCTGCTGGCGGAAGAATTTCAATGACCACCGGGAGGAAATCGAGAAGAAGATGGGTACTGAATTTACCTGAATGTGGGAGCTGTATCTGGCGGCCTGTGCGGCTACTTTCCACAATGGTATCATTGATTTACATCAGATTCTGATTTCCAAAGGCGTTAATAATGATTTGCCCATGACAAGGGTCGTCTAAAAACAGAATACGGAAGAAAGTGCAGGAACTCCGGAAAAAGAGAACCTGCACTTTTTTACTTGAATGACAGGGAAAAAGGGGGTATGGTATTATATAGAGAAGTGATTTCCGGTAGAACAGAGGACACAGAAAAACCGGAAAGGAAAGGATAGTTTAGTTTATGTTTACAGACAGGAGCGCAGCTATTTTACGCAGACTGGAAGAAAAAGGAGAGGTAAAAGTATCGGAACTGAGCAGCCTTCTGGGGTGCTCGGAGGTGACCATCCGGAATGATATACGGAAGCTGGAAAAGAAGGGCGCCCTTCGGAGGACTCATGGCGGAGCGGTTGCAAAGGAAGGAGCCGGCCGGCGGGCGGAGCGGCTGCAGGGAAGCTGGCTGGGAAAGAATGTGGAAAAAAAGCAGGCCATTGCCCGGGAGGCATACCGGCTGATTGAAGACGGGGATACCATTATGATAGACGACGCCACCACTACGTTTTATCTGGCGGAATATATCCGGGAACATCCGGGGAAACAGATAGCGGTGGTGACGAATTCTCTTTTGTCGGGAAACGAGCTGGCGGGACTGCCCAATGTGGAGCTCTATATCGTAGGGGGCTATGTGGGCGGGAGGATGCCTGCCACCATGGGCGAGGAGGCGGAGAAAAATATTTCCGGTTTCCATGTGGACAAGGCCTTCATCGGCGCCCACGGCATCAATTTTCAGGCGGGGATGACGTCCATCGGAACCCCGCAGATGCGGATGAAACAGGCCATTCTGCGGATTGCGAAAGAGGTGTATGTTATGGCAGACAGCAGTAAGTTTGGCGGCGGCTACCTTCAGGTGGTGTGCCCTGTCGACGCCCTGACACGGATTATTACGGACGACCAGATTTCCGCCAGACATCTGGAGGAGGCCGGGAAGTGGCGGGACCGTATCATTATAGCCAGTCTGGACGGAAAGGAGCAGAATTATGGAGCGTGAAACCATCCGGGTGACAGATGCGTATGAGAATAATCTGAAGCATGTGTCCCTGGATATTCCGAAATACAGGCTGACCGTGTTTACCGGGGTGTCCGGTTCCGGGAAATCTTCCCTTGTGCTGGACACGGTGGCGGCTCAGTCCAGGCGGGAGCTGAATGATACGTTTCCGGGGTTTGTCCAGAATTATCTTCCGAAGTACGGCAGACCTCACGTAAGACGGATTGAGAATCTTCCGGTGGCCATTGTGATTGACCAGAAAAAGCCGGCCCCTAACCAGCGTTCCACAGTGGGAACCTATACGGATACTTACACCCTGCTCCGGCTTCTGTTTTCCCGGGTGGGAGAGCCCTTTGTGGGGTATTCGGACCGTTTTTCCTTTAACCATCCCCAGGGGCGGTGCCCCCGGTGCGACGGGCTGGGAGAGATTACCGAGCTGGACGTTCATAAGCTGGTGGACTTTGACAAGTGCCTGAACGACCCGGGTGTGATTCACTATGTGGCTTTTGAGCCGGGACAGTGGCGGTGGATCCGGTATGCCAACAGCGGGCTGTTTGATTTGAACAAAAAGATTCGGGATTATTCGGAGGAGGAACTGAATCTGTTTCTCTATTCGCCCCAGATTAAGCTGAAGAATCCGCCGGAGGGATGGCCGAAGACGGCAAAATACGAAGGGCTGGTGCACCGGATGTACCGGAGTGTTCTGAATTCTGAGGAGGGGAAGCTGCACCGGCAGATTCTGGAACCCATGACCCGTCACGGGGTATGCCCGGACTGTCACGGGGCCAGGCTGAATCAGGAAGTGCTGTCCTGCCGGATTAACGGGAAGAATATTGCGGAGGTGACGGCGCTTCCCCTGCGGGAGCTGCTGGAATGGCTGGAATCCATCCAGTCTCCGCTGGCGGAGGATTTGAAGCGGACGCTGGGGGCCCGTATCCGGGCGCTGGTGGAAATCGGCCTGGATTATCTGTCCCTGGACCGGGGAATGAGTACCCTTTCCGGCGGCGAGGCTCAGCGCTGCAAGATTGCCAAATATTTAAACTCCTCCCTCTCGGATATTCTGTACATTCTGGATGAGCCAAGCGTGGGGCTTCACAGCCATGATATCGCGCGGCTTATCCGGGCGGTAAAGAAACTCCGGGACGGGGGCAATACCGTTCTGCTTGTGGAACATCACAAAGAAATGATTCAGGCGGCGGACTATGTGGTGGACATGGGCCCGGGCGCCGGCGCTGCGGGAGGACAGATTCTGTTTCAGGGGACTTATCCGGAGCTTTTAAAGAGCAGTACTACGACGGGAGCGTTTCTGCGCCAGCGCACGAAAATGAAGGAAAACGTACGGACACCCCGGGGCTGGTTTTCCCTGGAACATGAGACGTTTCACAATCTGAAGGACGTCAGTGTAAAGCTGCCTCTGGGGGTGCTGACGGTGATTGCCGGTGTGGCGGGCTCCGGGAAGAGCTCCCTGATGGAGTGTTTTCGCCGGGAGTACCCGGAGGAAGTGGTGTACATCAGCCAGAAAAACATTGGTATCAGTCTGCGGTCCACGCCGGCCACCTATGTCGGGGCGGCAGATGAAATCCGGAAAATTTTTGCAAAGAGAAGCGGGGCGAAGGCCAGCCTGTTTTCCTTTAACGGCGCCGGAAAATGTCCGGTCTGCGGAGGGAAAGGCGTTATCGTGTCGGAGATGGCCTTTATGGATTCCATTGAGACAGAGTGTGAGGCCTGCCACGGACTGCGGTATTCTGACGAGGCCCTGCAGTATCAGGTGGACGGACTGAATATCGCCCAGGTTATGGATTTGTCCGTGGGAGACGCCATTCAGTGGTTTGACAAAACCGCAGTGGCTGACATGCTGTGGCCCCTGGAACGGGTGGGACTTTCCTATCTCCACCTGAATCAGGCCCTCTCCACCCTGTCCGGCGGAGAACTGCAGCGGATGAAACTGGCCTCCTATCTGAACACCGAAGGGAAGGTGTTTGTGCTGGATGAGCCCACCGATGGCCTGCATATGAAAGATATCCGGCATATCCTGGCACTTTTCCACCAGATGACAGACGCAGGAAATTCCGTGTTCCTGGTCGAACACAATCTGGAAGTATTAAAAGAAGCAGACTATGTAATTGAGCTTGGCCCCGGTGGAGGCGGGGAAGGCGGAGAAATTCTCTATGCGGGAATTCCCGCCAAAATCACTGCATGCCCACGGTCGGTTACTGCGCCGTGGCTGTCAGAATAGTTTGGGAATTGTAGTCGGGGACGGGTACAGGCTGGCCTGTACCCCTGTCTCTTATACACATCT
>DWYV01000045.1 GCA_019118525.1 Candidatus Bariatricus faecipullorum | reverse complement strand
AGATGTGTATAAGAGACAGAGCCGGTACCCGTCCCCGACTACTTTTTCATTTTCCAGAAATAGTAAGGCACCAGAAGCAGGGCAGTGGCGGCCCAGGCTACGGGATAGCTGAGAAGCAGAGTGGAAAGCTGGCCGTAGGCGGGAACGACAAAGAGTACCCAGGGAAGGCGGATGAGACAGACGCCGCCCAGGGTAATCAGAGTGGGAATGAGGACGTTTCCCATTCCCCGCAGGGTGCCGGAGAAAATCTCCACAAGCGTGTAGATAAGATAACTGGGTGCGATGAACCGCAGCATGTAGGTGCCGATTTCGATTACCTCCCGGTCCGTGGTAAAAATCCGGTACAGCGGATGGCAGGCGATAAATAGGAAAGTCAGAATAACAGAGGCCGTGCTGAGGGAAAGCCCCAGGCAGACCCGCAGACTTTTCCGGACTCTGTCCTTTTTGCCCGCTCCGTAATTCTGACCTGAGAAGGTGGTAATGGCAATCCCAAAGGCACCGGTAATAGTCCAGAAAATAGCGTCCAGCTTTCCATAAGCGGCCCAGGCAGCCGCAGTATCCGTGCCAAAACCGTTGACAGAAGTCTGGATGATAATATTGGTCAGACTGTACATCAGGGACTGGATGCCGCCGGGCAGACCCAGACGGAATTCTTCCCGAAGCATGGCCCCGTGAATCCGGATGGCTTTCAGCTGCAGTTTCGGAATAACAGTGCTTCGCATCAGTTCCCGGGTAACCAGAACAGCGCTGACTGCCTGGGCGATAATGGTGGCGATGGCAGCGCCCGCGATGCCCCAGTGGAAAAATACGACCATCACAATATCCAGCACGATATTGATAATACAGCATACAATCAGATAGTAAAGCGGCCTGCGGGAGTCCCCGATGGCCCGTAAAATGCTGGCGCCGATATTATAAATCAGGGTAAATACCAGACCCAGAAAATAAATTCGCAGATACAGAACCGAGTCCGCCATGGTGTCTGCCGGTGTTTTCATAATCTCCAGAAGCCAGGGCGCAAGCAGAAAACCGGCGATAGAAATCAGGATGCTGAAAAGCAGGGAAAACGCATAGGCAGTATGCATACCCTGTTCCAGCCGTTTCCAGTCCCGGGCCCCAAAAAACTGGGAGATAATGACAGTTGCTCCGGCGGAAAGACCGGTAAAAAATCCCACCACCATGTTGGCAAGCACAGCCGCAGAACCGCCCACAGCCGCCAGCGCCTGTTTCCCCACAAACCGGCCGACGACCACGGCGTCTACGGTATTATAAAGCTGCTGAAACAGGGTTCCCACTGCAATGGGAAAGAAAAAAATCAGCAGCTGTTTCCAGATAACCCCTTCGGTGATAGGGTTTTTCTGTTCTTTTATTTCCTCTCTTGTTTCCATGACATACAACCTCCTTTCTGCATCATATCATAAGTAAGCCGGGATTGACAATCCCCGGGGGGTCTGTTACGATGTTCTCAAAAAGGAGGAGATAATATGAGAATTATTCAAGCTGGGGACTATAACGATATGAGCAGAAAAGCAGCCGCAATTCTGGCTGCTCAGATAACACTAAAACCGGACTGCGTGCTCGGTCTTGCCACTGGATCCACACCGGTCGGCGCTTATGAGAAGCTGGTAGAATGGTACCGGAACGGGAGCCTGGACTTTTCCGGCGTATCTTCCGTTAATCTGGACGAATACCGGGGAATCGGAAAAGAGAATCCACAGAGTTACTACTATTTCATGCACCAGCATCTTTTTGACAAAGTAAATATCCGCCCGGAAAACACCCGGGTTCCGGACGGAACCGAGCCCGATGCCGAAAAAGAATGCCGGGCTTACGAAGAGCATATCCGCAGCCTGGGCGGCATTGATTTGCAGCTTCTGGGGCTGGGACACAACGGACATATCGGTTTTAACGAGCCGGCAGCGACTTTTGCAAAGGTCACCCACTGCGTAGACCTGGCGGAAAGCACCATAGAGGCCAACAAACGGTTCTTTGCCTCTGCCGACGAAGTGCCGCGTCAGGCCTATACCATGGGAATCGGAACCATTATGCATGCAAAAAAGATTCTGGTTGTGGTCAGCGGAGAAGACAAGGCAGAAATCGTGGCAAAAGCATTTTTCGGGGAAGTGACGCCGGAAGTACCTGCTTCCATTCTTCAGATGCACCAGGACGTGACTCTGGTGGCGGATACGGCTGCACTGTCCAGGATTCCGCGTTAGAGAAAGAAGGCTGACACATGATTATAAAAAACGTACAGATATTCAGGGAAGACAAAACCTTTGAAACAGGAGAACTGTACATAGAAGAAGGAAGATTTACAGAGACGGGAAAAGATGGAGAACCTGTTGTGGATGGAGAAGGCTGCATGGCTGTTCCCGGTCTGGTGGATATCCATTTTCACGGCTGCGTAGGAGCGGATTTCTGTGATGGAGAGATAGAAGGAGTTCGGAAAATGGCCCGTTACGAGGCAGAAAACGGCATTACCTCCATCTGTCCGGCCACCATGACCATTCCGGAGGAAGAACTTCACCGGGTAATGAAAATGGCAGCAGCCTGGAAAAACGAAGGGACTGCAAAACTGGTGGGCATTAACATGGAAGGCCCCTTTATCAGTGAAAAAAAGAAAGGGGCCCAGGCAGCAGAAAACATCCGTCCCTGCGACGCAGGACTGTTCCGGACCTTTCAGGAGGAGAGCGGCGGACTGATTCGTCTGGTGGACATTGCCCCGGAGACGGAAGGAGCCATGGAGTTTATCAGCGAAGTGAAGGGTGAGACGGTGATTTCCCTCGCCCATACCACGGCGGATTTTGAGACGGCTTCCGAGGCGCTGCGAAGAGGCGCCTCCCATGTCACGCATCTTTACAATGCCATGCCGCCTTTCGGACACCGGGAGCCCGGCGTCATCGGAGCGGCGGCAGATAATGAAAACTGTCACGTGGAGTTAATCTGCGACGGGATTCACATCCATCCGGCAGTCGTGCGGGCCACCTTTGCCCTGTTTGGACCGGAGCGGGTTATTCTAATCAGCGACAGCATGCGGGCTACCGGACTGACGGATGGAAAGTACACGCTGGGGGGCCAGGATGTCTATGTCAGGGGTGCCAGGGCTACCCTGGAGGACGGAACCATCGCCGGTTCCGCCACAAACCTGATGGGCTGCCTGCGGGTGGCTGTTCTGCAGATGGGAATTCCCCTGGAAGACGCGCTGGCATCGGCTTCCATGAATCCGGCGAAAGAGATTGGCATCTATGACCGGTGCGGAAGCATCACGCCCGGAAAAGCGGCTGATTTTATTCTGCTGGATAAAGACCTGAATATCCGGGCAGTCTATGTGGACGGGAAAAAGCTGGAAATGTAAAAGACAGGAAAAGAATACGTAAAGTATATGGGCAATAGTTCACAAAAAAATAAAAAAATAATAAACATTATTACCAAAAAATAAAGAAACCGCAGGAATCGGATTGACTTTCCCCGCGGTTTCTGCTATTCTGGATTCAGTTCAAGAAAGCAAACGGATTGTTACTGTCAGGCAGGCAAAACCAGATTTTATGAGCAGGACGTATTCTGCTTATAAGACCTGGTTTTTTTGTGTGATACCCAGGATATAAATAGAATTTCGACTGCCGTAGAGGCAGAGACAGAGTGTTTTTATGGTTATTGAAAAGGTCATTAATAATAATATTATATCGGCTTTTGATGAAAATGGCAGAGAGCTGGTGGTTATGGGAAGAGGAATTGGATTTGGTACGAAGCCGGGAAATCCCGTAGATGAAAGCCGGATAGAGAAAATTTTCCGCATTACCAGCCAGAGCATTGCCGAACAGCTGAAAGAACTGCTGGCGAACATGCCTCTGGAACATGTGAAGATTTCCAGCGATATTATCACATATGCCAGAGAGACACTGAAACTAAAACTGAACCAGAGCATTTATGTGACGCTGACAGATCATATCAATTTTGCGCTGGAACGCCTTCGTCAGGGCATCCAGATTGAAAATGCCCTGCTCTGGGAGATAAAACGGTTTTACAGCCAGGAATATCAGCTTGGAAAACATGCGCTGAAGATTATTCGGGAACGTCTGGGAATAGAAATGCCGGAAGATGAAGCCGGGTTTATTGCTCTGCATTTTGTCAATGCAGAATATGGAACCGATATCCGGGATGCCCTGCATTTTCCCGGACTGGTTAAGGAAATTCTGGAGATAACAAGGAAAGAACTCCGTGTGGAATTTGATGAGAATTCTCTGCATTATGAACGATTTGTTACTCACGTCAAGTTTCTGCTCCAGAGAGTGTACCGCAGGGAACTGCTTCCCAACGAGGAGGAAGAGCTTGCGGCTGTGATGTTGGAACGCTATCCTGCAGAATACGAGTGCAGCAGGAAAATTGCGGAATACATTGAAAAGGAAACGGGAACCCGGATTTCTGGAGAGGAAATTATGTACCTGTCCATTCACATACGAAGAGTAACTCATGCAGAGGAAGAGGAGGAAAAGTGATGTTCAATTTTCTAAAAAAGAAAAAGAAACTGGTTATCGGTTCCCCGGCGAAAGGGGAAGCAGTGTCTCTCGACCAGGTCAGCGACCCTACTTTCAGTCAGGAGATTCTGGGAAAAGGAGCAGCCGTAATTCCTGCGGAAGGAGAAATTTATGCTCCGGCAGACGGAACAGTAGGCATGGTGTTTGAAACCCTGCACGCAGTCAGTATGACGACAGAAAACGGTGCGGAAATTCTGATTCACGTAGGGCTTGATACCGTGAAACTCAAAGGAGAAGGATTTACCGGTCATGTAAAGGCAGGAGAAAAGGTCCGGAAAGGAGATCTGCTGCTGAGTGTGGACCTGGAGCGTATCCGGAAAGCGGGATATGATACCATCATACCGGTTGTAATCTGCAATACAGACCAGTTTGCTTCGGTTGTTCCGGCTGGCGGCGGGAACGTGGCTGCGGGAGCAGATTTTATTGAAATAGAAGAAAAATAAAAAAGATTTTAAACCGGCGGTGCGCCGGATTAAAATAGAAAAAGGGATTTAGTAACAGTAAGAGAGTAAAGAGGAGGAAAAGGTATGAAGTTTTTACAGAAATTAGGAAAATCTTTAATGCTTCCGGTAGCCTGTCTTCCCATCTGTGGTATTCTGATGGGAATTGGATACTGGCTCTGTCCGGCAACCATGCAGGGTGGCGACGTAACCGGAATTGCACAGCAGATAGGGTATTATCTGGTAAAGGCGGGCGGTGCCCTGATTGACAACATGGCTATTCTGTTCGCCATTGGTATTGGAGTTGGCATGTCAGAGGACAACGATGGAACAGGCGGACTTGCCGCGCTGGCTTCCTGGCTGATGATTACAAACCTGCTGGCAACAGCAAACGTAACTGTAATTATGCCGTCCATCGCGGAAAATGCTGATGCGACCCTGGCATTTGACAAAATTGCCAACCCGTTCATCGGTATTCTGGCAGGTGTCATCGGTTCCATGTGCTACAACAAATTTAAGGGAACCAGACTTCCGGACTGGCTCTCCTTCTTCAGTGGAAAACGGTGTGTCGCCATTGTGTCGGGTGTGGTTTCTATTCTGGCATCCGTAGTACTGCTGTTTGTATGGCCGCTGATTTTCGGAGGCCTGATTTCCATCGGCGAAGCAATCGTAAGTCTGGATGCAGTAGGCGCAGGTATCTACGCTTTCCTGAACCGGCTGCTGATTCCGTTCGGTCTGCACCATGCGCTGAACAATGTATTCTGGTTTGATACCATCGGTCTGGGCGACCTGACCCATTTCTGGGCAGGCGAAACATCCGCAGATGTAAGCTGGAGCCTTGGTATGTATATGTCAGGATTCTTCCCGTGTATGATGTTCGGTATCCCAGGAGCTGCCCTGGCTATGGTACATACTGCAAAAAGTAATAAAAAGAAAGTGGCAATCGGTCTGGTTGCATCTGCAGCTATCGCAGCTTTCGTATGTGGTGTAACAGAACCCTTCGAATTTGGATTCATGTTCCTGGCACCGGTGCTGTATGTGATTTATGCACTGCTTTACGGTATCTTCACTGTAATTACCGTACTCCTCGGATTCCGTGCAGGATTCAGCTTCTCTGCAGGAGCGACAGACCTTCTGTTCTCTGCAAGCCTTCCGGCAGCACAGAAAACCTGGATGATTATTCCGCTTGGAATTGCGGCGTTTATTGTATTCTATGTGGTATTTCGGGTAGCTATCACGAAGTTCGATTTAAAGACTCCGGGACGTGAAGACGATGACCAGGAGGCCGAGAAAAAGGCTGTGCTTTCCAATGATGATTTTACAGAAGTGGCAAGAATCGTTTTGGAAGGTGTAGGAGGAAAAGAAAATGTGGCTTCCATCGATAACTGTATCACCAGACTCCGTCTGGAAGTAGTGGATTATACGAAAGTAGATGAGAAAGTCATCAAATCCGCAGGTGTGGCCGGTGTTATCCGCCCAGGCAAAACTTCTGTCCAGGTTATCATCGGTACACAGGTACAGTTTGTGGCAGATGAGTTTAAGAAGCTCTGTAAATAAAGAAAAGAAAGATAATCCCTTTTTGGAAAAGACCGCCTGGGTGCGGTCTTTTCCTGTTCTGTCCGGTGAGACGAAAATTCCCGGGCGGGAAAGGAAGAAGGAGGAAAAAGATGAAAACATGGACACTGGAGGTCTGTACGGACAGCGTGGAATCTGCTCTGGCGGCGCAGGAAGGCGGGGCGGACAGAACGGAGCTCTGCGCCAGCCTGGTCACCGGAGGAATCACACCGGGGAAAAAGCTGTTTGAGCAGGTGAGGGCATATACGGATTTGAAAATCCGGGTGCTTTTACGTCCCCGGTGGGGAGATTTCTGTTATAACCGGTATGAGGTGGAGCAGATGAAGGAAGAAAGCCGGATGTTTGCGGAACTGGGAGCGGATGCCATTGTAACCGGAGTCCTGACGCCGGAGGGGAACCTGGATACGGAAACGATGGAAGAACTGATTCAGGCCGCAGGGGGAACGCCGATTGCCCTGCACCGGGCATTTGATATGTGCCGGGATGCCTGCCAGACTCTGGAAGAGGCTGCAGGGCTTGGTATCTGTACGATACTGACCAGCGGCCAGCAGGTTTCTGCCTGGGCCGGAAGGGACCTTTTGAAAGAACTTCAGGAAAGAAGCGGAGGGCGGACAGAGATACTGGCCGGGGCGGGAATTACACCGGGGATTCTCCGGGAGCTGGCAGAGTACACCGGTATCCGGGCATTTCACATGTCTGGGAAAAAGGTACGGGAAAGCAGAATGAGATTCCGCCGTCAGGAAGTTTCCATGGGGCTTCCGGGCCTGGATGAGTATAAAATCTGGCAGACTTCTCCGGTGAAGATTCGGGAATCGGCCCGGATACTGGAAGAACTGGACGGGGAGAGGATGGAAAACGGAGGTAATCGTGTCTGAATTGTAGTGGGGGACTGGGACGGCTGGCCGGTACCCGTCCCCCACCATAGTTTCCGGATAAATCTCTGAAAATTTTATGGAAATGCAGAATTATATTGACAAAATGGAAGCCAAATGATATTATAATGACATAAAATATGAACGAAGTAAAAATACAGATTTTTTACCGAGTGCGTAAATTCTAAGAAAGAGAGGTATGGACCACCGAAAACATAAGCTGAACACTCATACTCTTAAAGAAAGGAAGGTACGGACCACCAGAAAGGTAAATTTAGTATGACAGAAGAAATGCAGAAATGAGGAGTATCCGGAAACGCGTAAGCAGCCCCTGATACTCCTCATTTCATGCCGTGTCAAAGGAAAAAGAAAGTCGTCCGGTGAGGAAGAACCGGCGGCCGGCTCCGTATTTATTCTTGCAGAGAAAGGAAGGTCTATGCTATAATATCGCCATAGCGCGGGCGTCAGCCTGGGCTGCACAGAGGGAGAGAACAATAAGATAAAATAAGGAGGAATTCACTATGGGATACGTAACAGATGCGGCAGGGCTTCTGTTTGACGGCGCGATGACACAGGCAGTATACATTATCGTTGCAGTTCTGGGACTGCTTGTCTGTGTTCTGGGATTAAAGCTGGTTCGGGTATGGAACGTCCTGACCGGTCTGGCTGTGGGTCTGGGCGCAGGAATGGCAGCAGGCTGGATGCTGGGACTGGAGACAAATGTGATTCTTATCGTTTCCCTGGCAGCCGGAGTGATTCTGGCAGTACTGGGCGGCGTGCTGAAAAAGTTTGGCGCATTTATTCTCTGTCTGGTGGGCGGATTCAGTGTGGCTGTTCAGGCCATAAATCCGACTAACGCCATTATGATTGCGGTCTGCGGCGCGATTGGACTGATTCTTGCCATTCTCGCCATGCTGATGTTTGAACCGATGGTCATCATTGTAACCGGTCTTTTCGGCGGGGCGCTGCTTGCTTCCGGTGTGGAATGTCTGCTGGGAAGCGGGCTTATCTGGTTGTGGTATGTGATAGCCCTGGCGGCGGCTCTGGTGGGAATGGGAATCCAGTTTACGCTGAGAGCCCGGGAAATCGGTAAGAAGGAAGTCCGGCATGCCCAGGCGGTGAAGGAAGAGATTTCCAAAGAGGCCGAAGTGGAGCAGATGCGGGCGCTTTTGGATGATGACGAAGATGAGGAAGAGGAATAAATTTGCACAGAGCGACAGTTACATAGTCTGGGAGGGGCAGGAGAATTTCCTGTCCTTTTTCTTTTATAAGAACTTGTGGAATGAAAATAGAGTCTTTCAAAAAATGCCAATTTTTATCAGCGGGGTACTGCGTTAAGAATTGCGGGTTTTTAGAAAAAAGGGTATAATATAGACAGAAGACAGCGAGGTGAGCAGTTATGAAAATCGATATGCATTGCCATGTGAAAGAAGGTTCTATTGACAGCAAGGTTTCTCTGGAGGACTATATCCGGAAACTGAAAGAGCGCGGACTGGACGGAATGCTGATAACAGACCACGATACCTATAACGGATACCGTCACTGGAAACTGAGTATGAAAGGCAAAAAGTATACCGACTTTGTGGTGCTCAAAGGGATTGAGTACGATACCCTGGACGCAGGACATATTCTGATTATCATGCCCCAGGGTGTCAAGATGCGGCTTCTGGAACTGAGGGGACTCCCGATTTCGCTTCTGATTGATTTTGTGCACCATCATGGCGGTATCTGCGGTCCGGCACATCCCTGCGGGGAGAAGTACATGAGTTTTACGAATACCAAGTGTTTTCGGAAAAATCCGGACCTGCTTGCAAAATTTGACTTTGTGGAGACCTTTAATGCCTGTGAACCGCCGGCCTCCAACGGAGGGGCAAAACTTCTGGCGGACAAATATGAAAAAACCGGATTTGGCGGAAGCGACGCCCATAAGGTGGAGTGTGCCGGCATGGCCTATACAGTATTTCCCGAGCCGGTAAAAACGGAACTGGATCTGATTATGCAGGTGAGGAAAAAACTTCCCATTCGTGCGGAAGGGGAATACTATACGGGAACGACCAAGGAAAAGATTGGAAAAGTAAACAAGCTTCTTGTGGCGTCCTTCTGGGTGTACAACCGGTGCGGCGCATTGCTGCGCATGCACTGGAGAAATAAAAAAATCAAAAAAGAGCAGCCGATTGACCCCATTGACCCGATAGAAATCCCCTATCTGGATAAAATCAAAAGAAAGCATTAAAGCGGAAAGGAAATCCATGGATTACAGAAATCTGATTCAAAAACAGAGAAAATTTTTCCGGAGCGGGAGTACCCGCTCCCTTTCCTTCCGAAAGCGGCAGCTGCGGAGGATATACCGGTGGATAGAGACTCATGAACGGGAGATTGAGAGGGCTTTGTTTCTGGACATGGGCAAATCTCCATCGGAGGCTTTTATGACGGAAATCAGTATTGTAAAAGAGGAAATCCGATACAGCCTGGCTCACCTGGATAACTGGGCCAGACCCCGGAGGACAGGGGTGTCCCTGGCCCAGTTTCCGGGCCGGGCGTTTTCTCTTCCCAGACCCCGGGGTGTGGTGCTGGTGATGGCTCCCTGGAACTATCCCTTCCAGCTAAGCCTGGTGCCGCTGGTATCTGTGCTGGCGGCGGGAAACTGTGCCGTAGTGAAGCCTTCTGCCTACGCGCCCCATACGTCCCACATTATCCGCTGTATGGCGGACGCCCTGTTTCCGCCCTGCTATGTGGCGGTGGCAGAAGGGGGCAGGAAGGAAAACGAGGGACTGCTGGAAGAACATTTTGATTACATTTTCTTTACCGGAAGTATTCCGGTGGGAAAACTGGTGATGGAAAAAGCCTCGGCCCATCTGACGCCGGTGAGCCTGGAACTTGGCGGAAAAAGCCCCTGCATTGTGGATGAGACGGCGAATCTGAAGCTGGCGGCCAGGCGGATTGTGTGGGGGAAATTTCTAAACGCCGGACAGACCTGTGTGGCGCCGGACTATCTGCTGGTGCAGAAAAAGGTGAAGAAAAAGCTGCTTCATCTGATAGAAAAGGAAATTCACCGGATGTACGGGGAGCATCCCCTGGAATCCGAAGATTATCCCAGAATTGTGAATGAGAAGCATTTCCGGCGTCTGGCCCGTCTGTTTGGAAGCGGCCAGGCAGTCTGCGGCGGCCGGATGGATAAGAACCGTCTGAAGATAGAGCCGACCGTGCTGGACCAGGTTTCCTGGGATTCTCCGGTAATGCGTGAGGAGATTTTCGGGCCGGTACTTCCGGTGCTGACTTTTTACGATATGGAGGAGGTTGTCCGGATGCTTTCGCCGTTGCCGTCTCCGCTGGCTCTGTATCTGTTTACGGGCAGAAAAGAGCGGGTGGAAGAACTTCTGCAAAGCGTCACTTCCGGCGGCGTCTGTATAAACGATACAGTAATACAGCTGGCTTCGTCCCGCCTGCCTTTTGGCGGGGTAGGAAACAGCGGCATGGGGGCCTGTCATGGAAAAGCGGGATTTGATACGTTTTCGCATTATCAGAGTATTCTGGATAAATGCATCCGTGTGGACAACCCGCTTCGCTATCCTCCCTACCGAAGCTGGAAGGAAAAAATCCTGAAAAAAGTACTGTAAAGAAAAACGGCGGGTTTTTACCGCCGTTTTTCCAGTTGTTTTAATCGTTTTCTTAAGTCCTCCAGAGCCTGACGGTGCCGCTGGTTTTCCATACGCGGGAAAGCCCGCAGCAGACGAAGCTGTACCGGAGGAAGATTCTCTGCAAGCTGCCGGGATTTTTCCCGGAGACCTGCGATTCTTTCCCGCATTTCTGCGGATACCGATTCCATGGTTTCGGAGACATTTTCCACCGTTTCCATAGCCTCTGTCCTATGGGCGGCAAAGGTTTCTTTTAACTCTTCCTGCTTCTCGATGGCGGCTGTCGTCCGTTCGTATATGGATTCCCCGATATGGTCGGAAATCTGATGCAGTTCCGCAGTAATTTCTTCCAGTTTTTCCAGCTGCCGGTTCAGTTTCAGGATACTGGAGGCGGTTACCGCAAGGTCTGCCGCCAGAACGGCACAGAATATCACCAGAAGAACTGCGCCGAGAGGAACCGGAATCAGGGCCAGCATCTGGTATACAAGGGGATGAATGATTTTCACAATCAGTACGCAGGCCACACCCCAGAGAAGCGAAAAGGGGAGGCATACATAGCCGTTCAGATTCAGGGGCAGATGGGAGTAGTCCCACCATTTGCTGTGAAAAAGTTTTTCCAGAAGAAAGCCGGTAAACCACTCCAGCGCGGTACAGAGAATGACGCTGACCACAAACAGCAGCGGGATGCTGGACTGGTAAGGGGACAGCAGCTGAACAGCCAGACTTACGCCCAGACCGTAAATAGGGCAGACAGGGCCGTTCAGGAACCCCCGGTTTACAAAACGGCGGCTTTTCCAGGCGGCAAAGGCCACCTCGGCGCACCAGCCGATAAATGCGTAAAAAAAGAAAAAAAGCAGAAAAAAATAAAGCTGTTGCATAGGGGTGACGCTCCTTTTTTGTTTTTGATTATTATATACTGCCATGTCCGTGATGTAAACGGTACTGAGAAAAAAATTCAATAAGCATTGCGCCGGAACTTTCACAACGATATAATAGGAAAGGTACAGAGTTTTTGTACGCCGGACAAAGGAGAGAGAGACACCATGAACTTGAAAGAAGGAAAAAACCGGTACAGCTATACCGTGCTGGACATTGAACTGGAAAGAGGACTGGAACGGAGGCTGGAAGCCCTGGGACTGACCCGGGGAGCCCGCGTTCAGATTCTGAATAATGATAAAAAAGGAGCCATGACGGTCCGGTTCCGGGGCACCCGTTTTGCCCTGGGACAGCGGATAGCCCGGCATATTCTGGTGAAGGAGGGCGATGAAAATGAGTAAACCAGTCAACGTGGCCTTCATCGGGAATCCAAACTGTGGAAAGACGACGCTTTTTAACGCCTACACCGGGGCCAATCTGAAGGTGGCCAACTGGCCGGGGGTTACCGTGGAGAAAAAAGAGGGAAAGACGGTTTATGACGGCCAGGAGTTCCGGCTCATCGATTTGCCGGGGATTTACAGTCTGACTTCTTATACCATGGAGGAGCGGGTGTCCCGGGAATGCATTCTGAGCGATGAGGTGGACGTAATCGTGGACGTTGCGGACGCTTCCTGCCTGGAACGGAACCTGTATCTGACTCTGCAGCTTATTGAACTTGGAAAGCCGGTAGTGCTGGCCCTGAATATGATGGACATTGTAGAGGAGCGGGGTATGGAAATCGACCTGCACCGTCTGCCGGAGATGCTGGGAATTCCCACGATTCCGGTATCGGCCCGAAAGAAAAGCGGGCTGTCGATTCTGATGCATGCCGTGGCCCATCACCAGGACCGGGAGATTCAGGATCCGCTGATTCATCATCATCCCGGGGAGGGACCGTCCCACCATGTTCATGACCATCACAAAGAGTACGCCATGGTGTACAGTGATGAGATTGAGGACAGAATAGACGCAGTGATGGCGGAGATGAAAAAGACTTACCCGGATCTGGAGAATCCCAGGTGGTATGCCCTGAAGTATCTGGAACGGGACCAGGACGTGCTGGAACATTATCCGCTGGAGCGGCTGGAAGAACTGGTTCCGGAGAGCCTGGAAAAAGAAATTACCAATGAGAAATATGATTTTATCGACGAAATTATCGGGGAGACTCTGGTAAACAAAGAAGAAAAATCTGAAAAAACAGACCGGATTGACAGGTGGCTTACCGGGAAATATACGGGACTGCCCATTTTCCTGGGCATTATGGCCCTGGTGTTTTTCCTTACATTTACCATAGGAGACTGGCTGAAGGGGTATTTTGAATTCGGACTGGAACAGTTTTCCGCACTGGTATCCCAGGGCCTGGAAGCGGCAGGCACCAGTCCCATGCTGGTTTCCCTGATTGTGGACGGGATTATTTCCGGGGTGGGCGGCATTCTGACATTTCTGCCTAATATTTTTATCCTGTTTCTGGCCCTGGCCTTTCTGGAGGACAGCGGCTATATGGCCCGGGTGGCCTATGTGATGGATGATTTGATGAGCAGTCTGGGGCTTTCCGGACGTGCCTTTATTCCGCTTCTGCTGGGATTTGGCTGTTCGGTGCCCGCGGTGATGGCGTCCCGGGCGCTGGAAAACCGCAGGGACAGACTGAAAACCATTCTGATTACGCCGTTTATGTCCTGCAGTGCCAGACTTCCGGTCTATGTGCTGTTTTCCTCGATGTTTTTTGGAAATTATGCCATGCTGGTGTGCTATTCCATGTATCTGCTCGGCATAGTCGTGGCCGTGGGAACCGCTTTCGTGCTGTCCCGGATAGACAAAAGCAGGGCAGAGCACGCCCTTCTGATTGAACTGCCGGAGTATAAGGCCCCCAATGCCCGGACGATTGGCATTTATGTGTGGGAGAAAGTAAAGGATTACCTGACCAAGGCCGGGACGGTTATCTTTTTTGCTTCCGTGATTATGTGGGTGCTGCTGAACTTTGGTCCCAGCGGATATACCACGGATATCGGCCGGAGTTTCGGCGCTATAATCGGGCGGGTGATTGTTCCCGTATTTAGGCCGGCCGGTCTGGGATACTGGCAGATTGTGGTAGCCCTGATTTCCGGAATCGCGGCAAAAGAAGTGGTGGTTTCCAGCTGCAGCGTGCTCTTCGGCATTGCAAACATTACCGGAGACGCAGGCATGTCATCCCTGGCTGGCCTTCTGGGCAGTATGGGATTCGGCCCGGCCAACGCCTATGCCATGATGGTGTTCTGCCTGCTTTATGTTCCCTGCACGGCCACCATCGCCACCATGAACCGGGAGGTGGGAAGCCGGAAAATCACGGCGCTGTTCGTGCTGTATCAGCTGCTGACCGCCTGGATGATGAGTGTACTGGTATATCAGGTGGGGAAATGCCTTCTGCTTCTATAGACGGTGAGCAGCAAATCAGTATCAGTGGCGGTGTCAATTCCCACCTGATATACGCTCCGCTTAGGATGCGCAGGGATTCGGTAAGGAAGATATCAGCCGAAGCTGTCCCGAATCCCGCGCCAGGCCCCGCTTGCGGGGCTTGAACATATGGGTCTGCTGTTCGTGTAAGGGCGGCGCAGCCTGCACTGCCTGCTCCCGGGGATGGGCGGACTGTTAAGAAAAAGATAAGATTTTCGTGCATTGACTTTTGGGTACCCGTATCGTATGATATGGGTACTCGTCTTATAAGTCCTTCTTTTCGTAACAGAAAAGGAGAGAACTGATGAAAAGCAAATCAGGATTATGGAAAAGAATGGCTGCCGTTCTGGCAGCAGTATGCTGTCTGATATCGGGAAGCCGGGCGGCAGCTCTTGTGAAATCCGCAGACACACAGAAGAATACGGAGCTGGTAAAGCTGGATGAGAAGCTGGGGGTAAGGCCCGGAGCCATTCAGGCAGAGCTTTCTGCCCATGAGCAGGACGGATATTACCTTGGTACACCCTATGATGCGTCTCCCCTGACGCCGGAAAACTGTATGCGGCCCAACGGGGAGTATGGGGGAAACGGAGGGATGAACTGTACCGGGTTTGTGGCCTTTGTGCTGGAAAAATGCGGAGCGGATTTATCCGGCATTGGAGGAAGAGGGTATACCGGAGGGAAAATCAACGCTTCCAACTGGTATCACTGGATAACGGAAAATGCGGTGGAATATTATCACTATAATACCGTGGAGGAACTGCTGGCTTCCGGGCAGGCGCAGAAAGGCGACATTATCTACTTCGAACCGCTTTCCTGGGAAGAGGAGGACGCCGACTGCCATATTGGATTTTTCTGGGGGAACAAAAGCACCGATAACGTGTTCTGGCATTCGGCCACAAAGCCTTCCCGTGGAAACCAGATATCGGAGATAGTGCCCAAATCACCTTCTACGGTGTATCTGTTTAAAATCACCCATACGGGAAATGTGGAGCTTCAGAAATCTTCGGCTGTGCCGGAATTTTCTCAGGACAAACGGTATTACACGCTGGAAGGGGCGGAGTATGCCCTTTATCAGAAAAGTACCGGGCAGGAGGCCGCCAGGCTGGTGACGGATGAAAACGGATATGCCAGGGCGGAAGGCCTGGAACCGGGAGAGTATGAAATCCGGGAGGTGAAAGCGCCCAGAGGATACCTGCTGAATCCGGATACGGGAAGCATTACCGTAAAAACCGGGGAGACCGCAGTTTATACCTGCACGGAAGAGCCGGGAAGGGTGACAACAGAGCTTCTGCTGGAAAAAGTGGACCGGGAGACGGGGGAAACCCTGCCCCAGGGAAGCGCCTCTTTTGCAGGCGCCAGGTTTACCGTCCGCTATTATGACTGCGTTCTGACAACCGACCCTGCCGCGGAAGGAGAGACGCCGCTTCGAACCTGGGAGTTTACCACGGATGCAGATGGAAAGATATTCTATTCTGACGAATACCGGTCCGGCGGCGACGAACTGTACCGGTACGGGGAAGAGACGGTTCTGCCCTATGGTACGCTGACCATAGAAGAAACGGCGGCTCCGGAAGGCTACCTGCCCCGGGAGGACCTCTTTGTCCTGCCTCTGCTTCCGGGAGAGGGAACCGGACTGCCGGTATTTTCCTGCCTGGGCGTGGAAGAGGAAGTGATTCGCGGAGACCTGGAACTGGCGAAGGCGGCGGACGGTACGCTAAAGCGTCTGGCCGGGATTCCCTTTCAGATTACCTCGAAAACCACCGGGGAGAGTCACATTATCGTGACGGATGAAAACGGGTTCGCCTCCACGGCAGATACCTGGAATCCCCATACCAGCAATACCAATGCGGGTACCTCCGCCCGGGACGGCGTATGGTTTGGAGGCGGGGAACCGGAGTCTGGGCGCGGCGCGCTTCCCTATGACACGTATTTTATCGAAGAACTGCCCTGCGAAAACAACCGGGACCGGGTGCTGATTCCGCCCTTTGAGATAGTGATTTCCCGGGAAAACCATACGGTTACGCTGGGGACCCTGACCAACGATGCCAGACCCCTGCCGGAAATCGGGACTTCGGCCAGGGCCGCGGACACGGAGACGCAGACGACAGAGGCGGCAAAGAACATGGTTATTATCGACGCGGTTTCCTGCCGGAATCTGGAACCGGGGAAAACTTATGTCATCCGGGGAGTCCTGATGGACAAAGAGACCGGAGAACCTCTACTGGTTTCCGAAAAAGAAGTACGGGCCGAGTATACTCTGACGGCAGAAAAGGAAGAGGAGACCGTGGAACTTTACTTCCCCTTTGACGCCTCCTCCATGGCAGGACGCCAGACTGTTGTTTTTGAGACTATGTACCTGGATGAGGAGAAGGTGGCAGAACACGCGGACCTGGAGGATGAGGGCCAGACCGTGACCTTTCAGCCGGAGGAGACGCCTGGGACTTCCGGGGGAGAAGGACCGGCCGGGGAACAGCGGACTTTTACGGTAAAGACCGGGGATAAGGCGGCCTTGACTCTTCTTATCCTCTCTCTGTTTCTTTCTTGCGCTGTCATTGTGAAGTGTGGTAGAATAACACTCAGAAAATAAAAGCTGAAGGAGGAAATCATCATGGGAATGACGATGACGCAGAAGATTCTTGCTGCCCATGCAGGACTGGACGAAGTAAAAGCAGGACAGTTAATCGAAGCAAAACTGGACGTAGTCATGGCAAATGATATTACCGGACCGATGGCTCTCCCGATTTTCCGCCAGATGGCGGACCAGGTGTTTGACCGGGAGAAGGTTGTGCTGGTGCCGGACCATTTTACGCCAAATAAAGATATTAAATCCGCAGAGAATTCCAAGGCAATCCGGGAATTCGCGAAGGAACAGGGACTGAAGTGGTATTTTGAGCAGGGAAAATCCGGAGTGGAGCATGCCATTCTGCCGGAGGCCGGCGTGGTAGTTGCCGGAGAGTGTATCATCGGAGCGGATTCCCACACCTGCACATATGGTGCGCTGGGCGCATTCTCCACGGGTGTCGGCACCACGGATATTGCCACCGGGATGGCCACCGGTGAGCTGTGGTTTAAGGTTCCCTCCGCTATCCGGTTTGTGCTGACCGGAAAGCCCGGAAAATATGTAACCGGGAAGGATATTATCCTTCATATTATCGGAAAAATCGGCGTGGACGGCGCGCTCTATAAATCCATGGAGTTTACCGGAGACGGTATCGGAGCGCTTTCCATGGACGACCGGTTTACCATGGCCAACATGGCTATTGAGGCAGGCGCCAAGAACGGAATCTTCCCGGTGGACGAAAAGGCAGAGGCTTATATGAAAGAACATTCCGCCAAGTCCTGGAAGGTTTATGAAGCGGACGAGGACGCCGAGTATGATGAAGTAGTGGAAGTGAATCTGTCTGAGGTCCGTCCTACCGTGGCATTCCCCCATCTTCCGGGAAATGCGAAGACCATCGATGAGATTGAGGCGATGGAGCCCATTAAGATTGACCAGGTGGTTATCGGTTCCTGCACCAACGGACGGATGGAGGATATGAGAAGGGCAGCAGCCATTCTGAAAGGACACACCGTTCATCCGGATGTAAGGGTTATGGTCATTCCCGCTACCCAGAAGATTTTTAAACAGTGTATCAAAGAAGGCCTGGCAGAGATTTTCGTGGACGCCGGATGCGCGTTCAATACGCCCAGCTGCGGACCCTGCATGGGCGGTCACATGGGTGTTATGGCGAAGGGAGAAAAATGTGTATCCACCACGAACCGGAATTTTGTAGGCAGAATGGGAGATACAGAATCCCTGATTTACCTGGCTTCCCCCGAGGTGGCGGCGGCCAGTGCCATTGCAGGATATATTGCAAATCCAGAGAAAGCAGGTGAAGAATAATGAAAGCATGCGGTCATGTATTTAAATATGGAGACAATGTAGACACGGATGTTATCATTCCGGCAAGATACCTGAATTCTTTTGACCCGCAGGAACTGGCAAGCCATGCCATGGTAGATATCGACCCGGATTTTGTGAAAAAGGTACAGCCGGGGGACCTGATTGTGGCGAATAAAAATTTTGGCTGCGGTTCCTCCCGGGAACATGCGCCCCTCTGTCTGAAGACAGCAGGTGTAAGCTGTGTCATTGCAGAGACCTTTGCCCGGATTTTCTACCGGAATGCCATTAACATCGGGCTTCCTATTATTGAATGTCCGGAGGCGGCAAAGGGGATTGATGCCGGAGATGAAGTGGAAGTGGATTTTGACAGCGGAAAAATCTACAACCGCACAAAAGGAACCGAGTTCCAGGGACAGGCGTTTCCGGAATTCATGCAGAAGCTGATTAAGGCGGGCGGCCTTGTGAATTACACAAACAGCAAAAAATAGAAGAATTTTACAGAAAATTCCCGGGTATAAAAGGCCCGGGAATTTTTGTAATATTGAAAAATTCTATAAATTTGTAGACTATAGTCTATTGTAAAATTTCTGGAAAGACGATATAGTAATTTTATCTATTAGTGTGCTAAAGGAGGTTTTATTTCCATGCTGTTATTATCAAAAAGCGACATCCGCAGGGTGTTTACCATGCGGGACGCCGTGGAGGCGGACAAAAAAGCTTTCCGGCTGTTTTCCCAGGGAAAAAGTGATTCCCCGGTCAGAACCAATATTCAGGCTCCGGCCCATAACGGGTCCTTTTTGTTCATGCCGTCCTATGTGGCGGAACTGGATACGGCGGCCCTGAAAGTGGTCAACGTTTTTCCGGGAAACATTGAGAAGGGACTGCCCACCACGCCGGCCCAGGTTCTGCTGATTGATGGGACAAACGGTATGGTTTCCGCTGTTCTGGACGGGACTTATGTGACGCAGCTTCGGACAGGCGGCGCCACGGGAGCGGCCTTTGACGTGCTGGCCAGAAAGGACTGTAAAAAGGGCGCCCTGATTGGAACCGGCGGCCAGGCGGCCACCCAGCTGGAAGCCATGGTGGCGGTGCGGGATCTGGAAGAAGTGAAGGTATTTGACTTAAGCAGGGAACGGCTGGTGGCTTTTGCAGAAAAGATGAATGAAGAACTGAAAGACTACGGCGCCCGGATAGTGGCGGCCGAAAGCGCAGACGATGCAGTGGCGGACGCAGACCTGCTGGTGACGGTAACCCCTTCCTCACGTCCGGTGTTTGACGGGACAAAGGTAAAACCGGGAGCCACGGTAAGCTGTGTGGGTTCCTATCAGCCGCATATGCAGGAGATGGACCCGGTTATCCTGACCCGGGCTTCCAAAATTTATTTTGACTCCGAGGAAGCGGTGCTCTCCGAGGCCGGGGATATTCTGATTCCGCTGGAAAAGGGAATCATCACCCGGGAAGACTTTACCGGAGACCTGGGTCAGGTTCTGCTGGGAGAAGTGACCGGAAGAGAAAACGACGAAGAAATCATTGTCTTTAAGACCGTCGGTATCGGAACCCAGGATCTGCTGGCGGCAAAATCCATTTATGACCGGGCAAGAGAAGCAGGCGCGGGAACAGAATGGCATTCTGAAAAATAGAAGGCTTTAGGAGGAGAACAGACATGAAATCATACTGGAACGGACCGGAGGCGGCACACCGGCGGGTGATGATGAAGGCAGCCGGTTATTCTGACGAGGACATCCGTACAAAACCGCATATTGGAGTGCCCAATTCCTATATGGAGGGGTCTCCGGGAAGCGCCCATCTGCGGCAGATTGCAGAGGCGGTGAAGCAGGGAATCTGGGAGGCCGGCGGCGTGCCGGTGGAATTCGGAATCCCGGCCACCTGTGGAAACATTGCCAATGGGGCGGAAGAACTGAAATACGAGCAGGTGGGAAGAGACATCGTGGCCATGTCCGTGGAGTTCGTCACCAGGGTACATAATTTTGATGGACTGGTGATGATTGCTTCCTGCGACAATATTATTGCCGGCTGTTATCTGGCGGCGGCCCGGGTGGATATTCCTTCCATGGTGGTAACGGGCGGCTCCATGCAGCCGGGACATTACTGCGGTAAGGCGATTGTGGAGGCGGACCTGGACGTGGCCCGTTTTTCCGGCGCTTCCGAAGAAGAGCTGTACGAGATGGAAGAGGCAGTCTGCCCGTCTTTTGGCGCCTGTCCGTCCATGGGAACGGCCAATACCATGCAGATGCTGGGAGAAGTAATGAATCTGGTTATGCCGGGAACGGCTACGGTTCCGGCGTCCGACAACCAGAAACTCCGGCAGGCGAGACTGGCCGGAAAATTTGCGGTAGAACTGGTGAAATCCGGAAGTAAGCCGTCCGATTTGATTACAAAGGAAGTACTGGAAAACGCCATTATGTTTGATATGGCAGTGGCAGGATCCACCAATGCCGTACTGCATATTCTGACCATGGCATACGAACTGGGAATTCCGCTTACCCTGGAAGATTTTGACCGGTATGCAGAGGAGATTCCCTGCATCAACGCCGTAATACCAAGCGGCCCCTATACGGTAGTGGATTTTCACTATGCAGGAGGAGTTCCGGCTGTGCTGAAAATGCTGGAGGGAAAACTTCATAAAGATGTCAGGATGATGAACGGCGCCACCCTGGGTGAATACCTGGATACCGTGAAAGCGGAGCCGGGAGACGTTATCCACAGCCTGGAAAATCCGCTGTTCCATGAGCCGGGACTGCGGGTAATGCGTGGAAACCTTTCGCCAAACGGGGCTATCGTCCGTCCCACGGGCGTGCCGGAAAGCGTGAAATACATGAAAGGAAAAGCGAAGGTGTTTGAAGGAGACCGGGCCGCATTTGAGGCGATTGAGGCAGGAAAGATTGTGCCGGGCGATATTCTGGTTATCCGGTACGAGGGATGCAAAGGGGCTCCGGGCATGAAGGAACTGATGCTGAGCATTGACGCCCTGATTGGACATGGTCTTCACACCAGTGTGGGGCTGGTTTCCGACGCCCGTTTTTCCGGGTTTAATTATGGAGCGATTGTGGGACATGTGTCCCCGGAAGCGTACGACGGCGGTGTCATCGCTCTGGTAGAGGACGGGGACGAGATTATCATGGATACCCGGGAAGGCGAACTGACCCTTCTGGTTTCGGACGAAGAGCTTGCAAGGCGCCGGGAGAACTGGGTATGTCCGCCGCTGAAGGAGCAGAAAGGCTGTCTGAATCTGTTTGCCAGAAACTGCCGTCCTGCCGAAGAAGGCGGAGCCATGCAGCCCTGGTAGAAGAGGGGCGTACCCTGCAGTCTTCCTTGCGCCGGGGAATCCTGCATGGTATAATGAAGCGGAATGAAAAAACTGGAAAGGTGGAAGAGCATGAATTTACGGTATAAAAGCACCAGGGGAACCGGCGAACCGGTAACTGCCTCCCAGGCAGTGCTGAAGGGACTGGCGGAAGACGGGGGCCTTTATGTGCCCACGGAGATTCCGAAGCTTCCCGTATCCCTGGATGTGCTGAAGGATATGAGCTACCAGGAAACTGCTTTTGTAATCATGAAGGAATTCCTGACGGATTACACGGAAGAGGAACTGAAGGACTGTATTGCAAAGGCTTACGATTCCCGGTTCGACACGGAGGTTATCGCGCCTCTGGCGAAGGTGGAGGATGCTTATTACCTGGAGCTTTTCCACGGGCCTACTATTGCCTTTAAGGATATGGCGCTTTCCATTCTGCCCCATCTGATGACGGTGGCGGCCAGAAAGAATCAGGTGAAAAATAAGATTGTGATTCTGACGGCCACTTCCGGAGATACAGGAAAAGCTGCTCTCGCCGGATTTGCAGATGTAGAAGGGACAAGAATCATTGTGTTTTACCCGAAGGGCGGGGTCAGCGAGATTCAGAGACTCCAGATGGTGACCCAGAAGGGAGACAATACCAGCGTGGTGGCTATTCACGGGAATTTTGACCAGGCCCAGAGCGGTGTGAAGGCTTTGTTTGAAGACAAAGAGCTGGCGGCGGAACTGGAGCAGTCCGGCTGGCAGTTTTCCTCTGCCAATTCCATCAATATCGGCAGACTGGTACCCCAGATAGTATATTATGTCTATGCTTATGGAAAGCTGCTTCAGAATGAGGAGATTACGGAGGGTGAGGAGATAAATGTAACGGTGCCCACCGGTAATTTCGGAAACATTCTGGCGGCGTTTTACGCAAAGCAGATGGGACTCCCCATTGCAAAACTGATTTGCGCGTCTAATGAAAATAAAGTGCTGTACGACTTTTTCCAGAGCGGCGTGTACGATAAGAACCGGGATTTTGTGCTGACTGCCTCCCCTTCCATGGATATTCTGATTTCCAGCAACCTGGAACGGCTGATTTACCGGATTTCCGGGGAAGACGCCAGAAAAGACAGTGATTTGATGGGGGAACTGCGGACGAAAGGCACCTATGCCATCACCGGGGAAATGAAGGCGAATCTGTCGGATTTTGCTGCCGGATATGCCACCGGGGAACAGGCAGGGGAAACCATTCGCAGTATTTACGGGAACACCGGTTACGTGATGGACACCCATACTGCGGTGGCGGCCTCTGTTTACCGGGATTACCGCCGGGACAGCGGCGACACGAGAAAGACGGTGATTGTCTCTACGGCCAGTCCCTATAAATTTGCCCGCAGTGTGCTGACGGCTATCGACCCGGCGTACGGCGGGCTGGAGGAAGAGGCTCTGATAGAGAAGCTGCATGAGGTGTCCGGGACAGAGATTCCCCGGGCAGTAAAGGATGTGCTTCACGCGGAAATTCTTCATAAGCGGGAATGCCCTCCGGACGGGATGAAAGAAACGGTGAAAGAAATACTTGGCGTAAAGTAAAGGGAGGACAGAAGAGAGTATGGATGATTTTGGCGGACTTTTTGGAATCATCGGCCTGGTCGGTGGAATCTATGTTTTTTATACGGCGTTTAAGATGAGAGCCACAGGCGACATCGGGAACCCCGTGCTGATGCCCAAGGGTTACAATCCGAACAAATGCAAGGACAAAGCCGCGTACATGGCGGCGGCATTTCCCAGGATGCTGATTCTTGGCGCGATGATGCTGATATATGGCGTTATGGATATTTACAATTCCTATGTACAGGCTGTGCCACTGGCGGTATTCTGGGCTGTCCTTATTCTGCTGATGGCCGTGCTGGTATGGTTCAGCGTGGCTGTGTACAAACTCAATCAGAAATATTTCTGACATTTCTAATCTGCTTCAACCGGGGGAGTCTGTCCCCCGGTTGAAACTGTATTCTGGATAGAATTCTGTTATTTCTGCTTGACCTTTCACAGACTTTAAGGTTTACAATGAAAGAAAAAAGGGGGAGGTATTATGAAGATTCGTCAGGCAGAGCAGCTTACGGGAATCTCCGGCAGTAATATCCGGTTCTATGAAAAGGAAGGTCTGATAAAGCCGGAAAGAGGCGAAAATAATTATCGGGAGTATTCCGAAGAGGACGTGGAGCTGTTGAAAAAAATTAAGGTGCTTCGCATGCTGGGGGTTCCGGTGAATGAAATTCTGGAAATAGAAAAAGGGCAGATTTCTCTGGAAGATGCCATGAAGCGCCGTCTGGATGAGATACGGAAAGAGACGCAGAATCTCCGCCAGACAGAAGAAATCTGCAGTCTGATTGTGAAAAAAGAATATGTGCTGGCAGATATCAGCGAGGACATTATGGACGAAAAACAGGCTTTCTGGGCAGTGCGGCTCCGGCAGGTACTGAAGGAGGACATGACAAAGAAGATTATCGGAAAATGCCAGATGAATCTCCAGGTTATGCTGATGCTGGAGGGCGCGCTTCTGCTGAACCTTGCTGTATCCCTGGCGGCGGGGAAATGGTTCCTTAAGGCGGATGTGGAAAATATACTGCCGGAACTTCTGCCTTTCGGGATTCTCTGTGTGCTGTGCGCACTGCTGGGACTTTCGGCAAATGCGGCTGTTCAGGTGACGGCATTTGTCCTGGCGGCAGCAGTTCTGTCTCCGCTTCTGATGAAACTGTGCGGCATTCTGGCTGCTGTGGGAGGCGAAACTGCAGGGACTGCACCGGAACCTGCCGGGTTTGCGCTTTTCTGGGGCATGACGGCAGTGCTTGTCTTGATATTATGGATTCTGTTTTCCCGCGCCGGGGAAGCGGGGAAAAGACGTTGGTGGCTTCTGGCTGCGTCAGGAATGTTCACACTGGTTTCCGGGGGCGTCTTCTGGTTCTGGCAGGAACGGTTTTTCCTGCCGGTCCTTCTGGCCCTGACGGTGGCGGCCTATATTTCTATAAACTGGGAGAAGGCAAACCGGGAATGCGAAAACGGAGAGTGCAGCCGGTTCTATGCCGTGACCGTGGCCGGAAGAATCGTGAATGTACTGGGAACCGCACTGGCAATGAAAGGCCGGACAGAGTCCTTTGGCCGCTGGAAGGATACCCACTGAACCGTGAAAGAAAATAATCTGGCGGATATCCCGATTTAGTTGAAATCTGTTTCTGTACAGGATATAATGAGAAAAATGTGGCTGAACGGGGACAGGCTTCCCCCGCCGGGGACGGGTACGGACCGGCCCGTACCCGTCCCCGGCGGGGGAAG
>DWYV01000044.1 GCA_019118525.1 Candidatus Bariatricus faecipullorum | reverse complement strand
TGGAAAAAGGTTTATTAAAGTTTGCTTTTTTACAGAAATAGAATAAATGAAACGAACATTTTGGCTCAAAAAGGGCAAAAAGATGCTGCCGCATCTATGATTTCCTAATCATTGATGCGACAGCCCCTTTCGTTCTTTTCTATTTCAGGAATCCGTTCACAATCTCCTCTTCTGCCTCCTGCTCTGTCAGTCCCAGCGTCATCAGTTTGATAATCTGGTCGCCGGCAATCTTTCCGATTGCGGCCTCGTGAATCAGAGCGGCATCGGTATGATTTGCGGTAATCTCCGGCACGGCGCTGATTTTGGCGTTATCCATGATAATGGAATCGCACTCCGAGTGGCCGCTGCACCGGGCGTTGCCGTGAATGACAGAACGGAACATCTGGTAGGAATCGTCCCGGGCCACGGAACGGGATACGATGCTGGTGCTGGAGTCCGTGCCGTCCAGGTCCACCTCGAAAAGGCTTTCTGCCCGCTGTTTTCCGTGGGTCATCAGGCGCTCTGTGACGGTCAGCTTTGCGCCGTCCGCCAGTTTCGCCTTTGTGCTCCGCTCAGTGGAATCCACGCCCCGTATCTGCACCGTTTCCATCTCCATCTCGCTGCCTTCTCCCAGTTCCACCTCTGTCTGGGGATTCATCACACGTTCTCCCGTGCCCTCGCCCTGACCGTAGTGTTTTTCCACATAGCGGATGCGGGAATTCTTTCCTATAAAAAAGCGGTGGATACCGTCGTGGCGTGTCCGCTGGTCTCCTGCATTGTGGATACCGCAGCCGGCCACAATCAGCACGTCGCAGTTGTCGCCGATGTAAAAATCATTGTACACCATTTCTTCCATTCCGGTCTGGCTTAAGAGAACCGGGATGTGTACGCTTTCGTGGGTGGTGCCGTCCGCAATCCGGATATCAATCCCCTGCACATCTGTCTTGGGGGTTATCTGAATGTGCTCTGTGCTGTTTCTTCCGGCGCTTACCCCGTTTGCGCGGATATTGTATGCTCCCTGGGGCACTTCATGGAGTCCTGCCACTGCCTCCAGTAATTCTTTCTGTATACTGTCCATTAATCTGTTCTCCTTCCCTCGCAGAGATTTACTGCGCTGGCACTTCCCAGAAGAGAAGGCAGTATCTCCTCTTTTGCTCCGTGTCTGCTTACCTCTCCGTCCGTAATCACCAGAATGTCATCTGCAATATTCAGAATCCGTTCCTGGTGAGAAATAATCAGAATCGAACTTCCCTGAATCTCCCGGTGCATTTTTTCGAACACCTGAATCAGGTTCTGGAAGCTCCACAGGTCGATTCCTGCTTCCGGTTCATCGAACACGGACAGCTTTGTTCCTCTGGCCAGAACCGTGGCGATTTCAATCCGCTTCAGTTCCCCGCCGGAAAGGCTGGCGTTTACTTCTCTGCGGATATAGTCTTTCGCGCACAGCCCGACCTGGGAAAGGTACTCGCAGGCGCCGTTGATGGAGAGGTTTTCTCCCTTTGCCAGGCGAATCAGGTCCAGCACGGTCACGCCTTTAAAACGTACCGGCTGCTGGAAGGCATAACTGATGCCCATTTTGGCCCGCTCGGTAATTCCGGCCTCTGTGATGTCCTGGCCGTCCAGATAAATGTTTCCGGAAGTCGGCTTTTCAATTCCCGCAATCAGCCGGGCAAGGGTGGATTTTCCTCCGCCGTTCGGTCCGGTAATGACGGTAAATCTGCCGTCCGGAATGGTAAAACTGATATCTTTGATAATTTCCTTGTCACTTCCGCTTTCCGGAACCTCAAAGGAAACATGTTTAAGCTCTAGCATGCTTTTTTGTTCCTCCTGTCCTTCCCCTGCCCGCAGGCAGGACTTCTCTTCGGTCGCACCGCATCCTTTCGCCGCTTCATCCAGGGCGGTGCCGGTATAAGTATACCATAGAATTCTTCCGATTTCTATCCCAGGGCCACGTCCAGTATCATCATAACCACAAATCCTGCCGCAAAACCCAGGGTGGCCACATTAGTATGGTCGCCTTCCGCGGATTCGGGAATCAGTTCTTCCACCACCACGTAAAGCATGGCTCCGGCTGCAAAAGCCAGAAGATAGGGGAGCACCGGTTCGATATAGGAAGCCAGCCATACGGTCAGAAGGGCTCCCACCGGCTCTACCGCGCCGGAAAGGACGCCGTCCGCAAAGGCACGGCCCCGGCTGATGCCGGTTCCTTTCAGGGGCATGGAAATGATGGCTCCCTCCGGGATATTCTGGATAGCAATTCCAATGGAAAGAGCCAGTGCGCTCATCATGGTAATCCCGGTATCGCTGTTTTGCATCCCCGCCAGCACTACGCCCACGGCCATTCCTTCCGGTATATTGTGGAGCGTCACTGCAAAGAGCAGCATGCTGGTTTTGGAAAGCGCGCATTTTGGGCCCTCCGGGCAGTCGCTGTCCAGGTGCAGATGGGGAATGACCTTATCCATAATCAGCAGAAACAGCATGCCGCCGAGAAATCCTGCCGCCGCCGGAATGAAGGCCAGTTTTCCCATGTGTTCCGACATCTCCATGGCCGGAATCAGAAGGGACCACACGGACGCCGCAACCATGACCCCGGACGCAAAGCCGAGAAGTGTTTTCCGGACAAATTCATTCATTTCTTTTTTTAAAAAGAAGACAAACGACGCTCCCAGCGCCGTTCCAAGAAACGGAATCATAATTCCTGGTAAAATGTTCATTCTTTTTCCCTCCCTGTTCAGTTATCATTCAATCACAGATTCGCTGATTTGGCAAGGGATTTTCTGCCCGCGGCGGGACGTGCAAAAGGGAGAATGCTTCCATTCTCCCCGTTTTTTCCTGATTTATGATTCGATTCCCGTTTCCTGACTCAGAATTTCATTCAGTGCGTTACCGCTGCTGGTGTGGCACCGGATGACTTTTGCGTTGCTCCGTTTTGCCTCGTCCAGCGCACATTTTACCATCTTATGGGAAACGGTATTGGTGAACAGCACGAACAGATCCGGCGAACCCAGCTGTTTGTTCAGGTCAGCCGACATGTGGGTGAATACCTTTGCCCTGCATTTATACTGTTTACAGATATTTTTATACTGACAGACCATTCTGTCGTGTCCTCCGATAATTACAACGCTCACTGCTGTTCCTCCTTTTTCTGATGCAGGAGGCCGCCTTAGCCGATGACGGCCTCCCTATGAAATTATATTATTGTGTTTATGAAAACCTTGCGGTTTCATACGGTTTCACTTCAGGCCTCCTGGGCAATCGCTTTTCCCAGGGCCTCGCACTCGGCCTCGCCTTCTGCATCCGGCGTGCCGTGACAAATCAGGCCTTCCCGGTCGATAATCCGGGCACCGGCGTTTTCCATGCGTTCCTGCCAGGTCCGCATCCATTCGCCGTCCCCCCAGTCATAGGAACCAAAAAGCGCAATCTTCTTTCCGGTGGCGAATCCCTCTACTTCTGTAACAAAGGGTTCCACTGTGCCTTCTTCCAGTTCCTCTGCACCCATGGCTGGGCACCCCAGGGCAAATACCGGGCAGTCCTTCAGTTCAGAGGCGGACACTGCCTCCATGGGGAGTGCTTTTGCCTCCTTCCCCGCGTCCTGAATTCCTTTTACAATGCTTTTTGCCATCATCTGCGTGTTTCCGGTACCTGACCAGTATGCTACAATTATTTCACTCATCGTGCTGCCTCCTTCTTTTCCTACGCCGGGACGCGGATGCTTACCGCCGCCTGCCACAGCGCTTTTCCTTTTTCTATTTCTTCTACAACCTGGGCTTTTACCCGGTTATAAACAGAAAACATTTTCTTACATTTCTCTACGTCCCCGTATACCTTCCAGTACCCCTGGTAGAGATAATCCTTCCCTTCGTGTTCGATAAATCCTTTTACATCTTCCAGCGGATATCCAAGAAAGATACCCATCTCGTGGGGGAAGCTGCCCTCTCCTGCCTGATATGCCCGGAAGCGGACTGCCATCTTATCCAGCATCTCTTCCAGGTCTTCTCCCGCATAACCCAGCGTCTCCAGAAACCCGCCGCAGGAACGGGTCCGGATAATCTCATACTGCTTGTTTTCCCGGTAGATAAACCAGACCGCTCTTCCCGCTTCCTCGTCTATCAGCCTGCAGGAAACCCCCGTGCCCGCAAAACAGGCCTGAACCTCCTCTTCCTTTCTGTTTTTCACAACCAGAATATTGGCCGGCTTAATTCCCGTAAGCACCGGCGCGCACTGTCTCGCGGCCAGCATTTCCACAGAATCACACAGACAACTCTGCATCCTGCCTCATCCCCTTCCGGATTTCCACAAATCCATTTATCCGTCTTCCGGTTTTTCGGTTAGCTCTTTCTGTCTTTTGTTAGTATTGACTAACTAAATACTACTATAATACTTGGATTTTGTCTATAGGAATTGTTGAATTTTTTTCTCAATTGTATAGGGGGACGGGTACCGGCTGGCCGGTAC